>NZ_FNQS01000004.1:0-143808 GCF_900107885.1 Lonsdalea quercina
CCTCATTCAGAGTCAACGACTTTCTTCGTTTTTCTCCGACTGTCACCGCGTCGCGTTGTCCGCTGCGCCGTGTCAGTGGGAGCGCATTATAGGGATCTCTCCGAGTTGCACAACCCCTTTTTTAATCTTTTTTGCCATTCGCTTGTTTTTCGGTCTCAACGTTTGTTTTTTATGCTTTTTATGGCTTTTGGCAGGTCTGCCAGACTCTCTATAACGCAATCAGCCAGATTTTCCCCTTCTTCCGTCACTGGTTTACCTGTGCGGACAAGGACTTTAGCGCCTACCCCTGCAGCTGCGGCTGCCTGCATATCTTCAACTTTGTCGCCAACCATATAAGAAGAAGCCATATCGATGTGCAGATGTTCTTGCGCAGATTTCAGCATTCCCGGCTGTGGCTTCCGGCAGTCGCACGTCTGGCGATACTCTTCTTCAGAAGCTTCCGGATGATGCGGACAGAAATAGATGCCATCCAGGTCTACCCCGCGATCGGCCAATGACCAATCCATCCATTCCGTCAGTTGCATAAACTGGTCTTCTGTAAATTTACCGCGTGCGATACCCGACTGATTGGTAATCAGCACCAAGGCAAACCCCATTGATTTCAGCTCACGCAGTGCATCAATCACACCGTCGATAAACTGAAACTGATCGATTTCGTGTACATAACCGTGGTCGACATTAATCGTGCCGTCGCGGTCGAGAAAAATTGCTGGAACGCTGGTTGCCACTTTACTTTGCTCCCGATAGAGAAAATTGCGCCGTAGTATCGCAGTTTTCGCTGCTGGAGAGAATGATAGCAGAGTTACAATCTCGATTGACTTGGACGTCTAGACGCCTTAGCATCCCGACAACAAATGGTCAGTATAAGTCAGTATTATTCATCGGCCCGCGGCCCCTATTGATAGAAATCATGATAAAACTTTCTCATATTACAAAGATTTTCCAGCAAAACGGTCGAGCCATCACAGCGCTCGACGACGTTACGCTGCACGTTCCGGCGGGCCAAATCTATGGCGTCATCGGCTCTTCTGGCGCGGGTAAAAGCACGTTGATCCGCTGCATCAACCTGCTAGAGCGTCCCACATCTGGAACCGTTCTGGTCGCCGAACAGGATTTAATGGCGTTATCAAATAGCCAGTTGACGCGCGCTCGCCGCCAAATCGGCATGATTTTCCAACATTTCAATCTGCTCTCGTCACGTACCGTATTCGGTAACGTTGCATTGCCGCTGGAGCTGGATAATCAGCCGTCCGCCAAGATCAAACAGCGCGTCGATGAATTGCTGGAGCTGGTTGGGTTGTCGGATAAGCACGATGCGTATCCCGCCAACCTGTCTGGGGGCCAGAAACAACGCGTGGCAATCGCCCGCGCGTTGGCTAGCAACCCCAAGGTTCTGTTGTGCGATGAAGCCACCAGCGCGCTGGACCCGGCCACGACTCGCGCGATTTTGGAGTTGCTGAAAGATATCAATCGCCGCTTGGGGTTGACCATTCTGTTGATCACCCACGAAATGGATGTCGTGAAACGCATCTGCGATCAGGTCGCCGTCATTAGTGAAGGGCGTCTGATTGAGCAAGACACCGTCGGACAGATGTTCTCTCACCCCAAAACGCCACTGGCTCAGAAGTTCATTCATTCAACATTACATCTGGATATTCCGGACGACTATGTCGCTCGTCTGACGCCAACGCCTCATGAGGGCAGTATTCCCCTGCTGCGCATGGAATTTACCGGTCAATCTGTTGATGCGCCGCTGCTATCTGAAATCGCACGGCGCTTCAACGTAAACAACAATATTATCAGTGCGCAGATGGATTACGCGGGCGGGGTTAAATTCGGCATCATGCTGGCAGAAATGGCCGGCACGGAAGCGGATACCACAGCAGCGATCAAATTCCTGCAGGACAACCAAGCAAATATAGAGGTACTCGGTTATGTCTGAAGCCATGATGTGGTTAATGGCCCGCGGCGTGTGGGAAACAATTGTGATGACCCTGGTTTCGGGCTTTTTCGGTTTCGTTCTGGGACTGCCTGTCGGCGTGCTTCTTTATATAACGCGTCCGGGACAGATTATTGCCAATCCCAAACTTTATCGGGCGCTTTCGGCCATTGTGAATATCTTTCGTTCCATCCCCTTCATTATATTGCTGGTGTGGATGATCCCTTTTACCCGCATTATTGTCGGCACCTCAATTGGTCTTCAGGCCGCGATCGTGCCGCTAACCGTAGGGGCAGCACCGTTTATCGCCCGTATGGTGGAAAATGCGCTGTTGGAAATCCCCGGTGGGTTGATCGAGGCCGCACGGGCGATGGGAGCCACGCCGATGCAAATCATCAAAAAGATTTTGCTACCTGAAGCGCTGCCCGGCCTGATCAATGCCGCGACCATTACGTTGATTACCCTGGTGGGCTATTCTGCAATGGGGGGTGCCGTAGGCGCCGGCGGCCTGGGACAGATCGGTTATCAGTATGGTTATGTCGGCTATAACTCCACAGTGATGAATACGGTATTAGTACTGTTGGTTGTGTTGGTTTTTATCATTCAATTTTGCGGCGATCGCGCAGTTCGGGCTGTCACTCGCAAGTAATTGTTCCATTGCCATGCACCTTAAAAGTGCGTGATAACAAGACTGTTAAGCAGAGGTAAGGAATATGGCTATTAAATTGAAATCTATCGCCGCAGTAGGCGCATTGGTTGGCGCTCTCGCGCTAGCAGGATGCGGACAGGAAGAAAAAGATCCTAACCATATTAAGGTCGGCGTCATTGTCGGTGCAGAACAGCAGGTCGCGGAAGTCGCCCAGAAAGTGGCCAAGGAAAAATACGGTCTTGATGTTGAGCTGGTCACCTTTAACGATTACGTTCTGCCCAACGAAGCGTTGAGCAAGGGCGACATCGATCTGAACGCGTTCCAGCACAAACCGTATCTGGATCAGCAAATTAAAGATCGCGGCTATAAACTTGTTTCCGTCGGCAACACCTTCGTTTACCCCATCGCAGGCTACTCGAAAAAGATCAAATCTCTGAGCGAACTGCAGGACGGCGCGCAAATCGCCATTCCTAACGACCCGACCAATTTGGGCCGTACCCTGCTGCTGCTTCAAAAACAGGGGCTGATCAAATTGAAAGACAATGTTGGGCTGTTGCCAACTTCACTGGACATCGTCGAAAATCCGAAGCATGTGAAACTAGTAGAACTGGAAGCGCCTCAGCTGCCACGTTCGCTGGATGACGACCAGATTGCTCTGGCCGTTATCAATACTACCTATGCCAGCCAGATTAATCTGACGCCGACCAAAGACGGGCTGTTTGTAGAAGATAAAGACTCTCCGTACGTCAATCTGCTGGTCGCTCGCGAAGACAATAAAGATGCGGAAAATGTGAAAAAATTTGTCAATGCTTACCAGTCTGATGAAGTGAATCAGGCCGCGTTGAAAACTTTTAATGGTGGGGCCGTCAAAGGTTGGTAAGTTTCCCATTGCATGAAACGATAAAATAACAAGACGGGCCTCGGCCCGTCTTGTTATTTTTCGCATAGCTTGCTTCAATAAGCGCACTTATGAAAGCCAGAGGAAAAGCTATGCGTGCCTTGCCCATTGTAATGTTATCGCTGTCGCTGACAGGATGTTCTCTGCTACACAAATCGACTACGCCTACCACATCTCAGCCCGAGACACCGTCAGCCGTTGAAACAACGCCTAAAAGCAAACCAACCCCCCCGGCTACGCCAGCCGTGCTGTACAAAAGCGCCGAAGAGCTGGTAGGGAAACCTTTCCACGATATGGGCGAAGTCTCCGGTTCCTCATGCCAGGCAACGGCGCAGGATCCTCAACCGAGCATCGCCACAGCACGAAAAAGATTGCAAAGCCGGGCGACAAACCTGAAAGCGAATGCGGTCCTGTTGCACGAGTGCCAGATTGTGAGTGATGTCGATAGCTGCTATCGCCAGGCTATCTGTGAAGGCACTGCGCTGAAAGTCTCCTCTCAATGAGCGAGTTCTGCTTCGATCAAGTCGGTGTTATCCGCTCCCCCTATAAAGAGAAGTTTGCCGTTCCTCGACAACCGGGTCTGATTGAAGATGGTCTGGGAGAACTACACCTGCTGCCGCCCTACAACCAACCGGAATCTGTGCGTGGGCTTTCCGACTTCAGCCACCTATGGGTACTGTTCATTTTTCATCAGACGGCGTCTGCAGGCTGGCATCCTACGGTGCGTCCTCCTCGTCTGGGAGGCAATGTCCGTATGGGCGTTTTCGCTACCCGTTCAACGTTTCGGCCCAATCCTGTCGGGATGTCGCTGGTAGAGCTGAAGGGCGTGCGTGCCGACAAAAACTCGCTGGTGCTGGAACTCGGCAGTCTGGATCTGGTGGATGGCACCCCCGTGATCGACATCAAGCCCTATCTTCCCTTCGCCGAAAGCCAACCACAGGCACGAGCAGGCTTCGCGCCCTGCGCGCCAGACGCAGATATGCCGGTGATATTTTCTCCTCAAGCGGAACAACAGCTAATTGCATGGCGCGACCGTTATCCACAGTTACGCCGCTTCATCACCCAGGTATTGGCACAGGATCCGCGCCCAGCCTACCGTAAAACGAACCATGATGAGAAGGAATATGCTGCGCTATTACTGGAATTCAACGTACGTTGGAGAGTGGCCAACGGACAAACAGAAGTAATATGCCTGGATACCCGTTAAAAAACGTCTGCATCTCTTTTGGGGAACGTTCCTCGCTGGTAAACTAAGCCACTTTTTATTTATGCTCAGGCCCTTCGGCCCACGCCATTTATCGTTCTTACGGAACTACAACACCATGCGTACAAGTCAATATTTGCTCTCCACTCAAAAGGAGACGCCCGCCGACGCCGAGGTTATCAGCCATCAGCTGATGCTGCGCGCAGGAATGATTCGTAAACTCGCCTCGGGTCTCTATACCTGGTTGCCGACGGGTTTGCGCGTTTTGAAAAAAGTCGAAAATATCGTGCGCGAAGAAATGAATAGCGCTGGCGCCATCGAAATTTCGATGCCTGTCGTTCAGCCTGCGGACCTGTGGCAGGAGAGCGGTCGTTGGGAACAGTACGGTCCCGAGCTGCTGCGCTTCGCCGACCGCGGCGAGCGTCCATTCGTGTTGGGCCCGACGCATGAAGAGGTCATCACCGATCTGGTGCGTAATGAAATCAGCTCCTACAAACAGCTACCGCTGACCTTCTATCAGATTCAGACCAAGTTCCGTGACGAAGTCCGTCCGCGCTTCGGTATCATGCGCGCACGCGAGTTCCTGATGAAAGACGCCTACTCCTTCCATACTTCTCAAGAGTCACTGCAGGCGACTTACGATGTGTTGTATGCGGCATACACGAAAATCTTCAGCCGCATGGACCTGAACTTCCGCGCCGTTCAGGCGGATACTGGCTCTATCGGCGGCAGCGCGTCTCACGAATTCCAGGTACTGGCCGCCTGCGGCGAAGATGACATCGCCTTTTCCACCGAATCCGACTTCGCCGCTAATATCGAGCTGGCTGAAGCGGTCGCCCCGAATGTTGAACGCGCCGCGCCGACGCAGGACATGACGTTGGTGGAAACGCCTGACGCCAAAACTATCGCCGAGCTGGTCGAACAGTTCGACGTGCCGGTGGAGAAAACGGTTAAGACGCTGCTGGTGAAAGCGACGGAAGAAAGTCCGTACCCGCTGGTTGCCCTGCTGGTTCGCGGCGATCACGAGCTGAACGAAGTGAAGGCCGAGAAGCTGGATTTGGTTGCAAGCCCGCTGACCTTCGCCACGGAAGAAGAAATTCGCGCGTTGGTGAATGCAGGTCCAGGGTCGCTGGGTCCAGTCAATCTGTCCTTACCTGTCATCATAGACAGAACTGTTGCGGTAATGAGCGATTTCAGCGCAGGCGCCAACATCGACGGCAAGCACTATTTCGGCATCAACTGGGAGCGAGACATTGCGCTGCCGCAGGTTGCTGATTTGCGTAACGTGGTAGAAGGCGATCAAAGTCCGGACGGTAAAGGCACGTTACAGATCAAACGCGGTATCGAAGTTGGTCATATCTTCCAGCTCGGCACCAAATACTCAGAAGCCATGAAGGCGACGGTTCAGGGCGAAGATGGCCGTAACCAGACGCTGACGATGGGCTGCTATGGTATTGGTATCTCCCGCGTGATTGCCGCAGCAATTGAACAGAACCACGACGATCGCGGCATTATCTGGCCAGACGTACTCGCTCCGTTCCAGGTCGCTATTCTGCCGATGAACATGCATAAGTCCTTCCGCGTGAAAGAAGTTGCTGAACGCATTTATCAGCAGCTGCGCGACAACGGCGTAGAGGTGTTGATGGACGACCGTAAAGAACGTCCGGGCGTGATGTTTGCGGACATGGAGCTGATTGGTATTCCTCACACTATCGTCATTGGCGATCGTAACCTAGACAACGATGATATCGAGTACAAAAACCGTCGTCAGGGTGAGAAAAAGATGATTAAGACTGATGAGGTAGTGGACTTCCTGCTCTCGCAGGTCGTGCGTTAATCGCGTTCCGGTTTCAGCACATAAAAAATGGTGGGTTACCCCACCATTTTTTTATTCTCGTCACCGTTAGTGGTGACTATGCACGGAACAGCTCTTCAATATCAAGCCCCTGCATTTGCAGGATTTCACGCAGACGACGCAGTCCTTCAACCTGAATCTGACGCACGCGTTCGCGAGTCAGACCAATTTCACGACCAACATCTTCCAGCGTGGCCGCTTCATAACCCAGAAGGCCGAAGCGACGAGCCAGAACTTCTCGCTGTTTTGCATTCAGTTCGAACAACCACTTAACGATATTTTGCTTCATATCGTTATCCTGCGTAGTGTCCTCAGGACCGTTGTCTTTCTCATCGGCCAGAATATCCAGTAACGCCTTTTCAGAATCTCCGCCCAGCGGCGTGTCAACAGAAGTGATACGTTCGTTCAGACGCAACATACGGTTTACGTCATCAACTGGTTTATCGAGCTGTTCGGCAATTTCTTCCGCACTAGGCTCATGATCTAGCTTATGGGATAACTCGCGTGCTGTGCGCAGGTAAACATTGAGTTCTTTGACAATGTGAATCGGTAAACGGATGGTGCGGGTTTGGTTCATTATCGCCCGCTCTATGGTTTGCCTGATCCACCAGGTTGCATACGTTGAAAAACGAAACCCTCTTTCCGGGTCAAACTTCTCAACGGCTCGGATCAGACCAAGGTTTCCTTCTTCAATCAGGTCCAGCAAAGCCAGCCCCCGATTGTTATAGCGACGGGCGATTTTCACCACCAACCGCAGGTTACTCTCGATCATACGTTTACGTGATGATACGTCACCACGCAACGCTCGCCGGGCAAAATAAACCTCTTCTTCGGCGGTTAAAAGAGGCGAATAGCCAATTTCTCCCAGATAGAGTTGAGTAGCATCTAAAACACGCTGGGTGCTAACTTGTGACAATAACTCATCATCTAAAGAGTCATTGTCACTGGTTTCTTCCTCTGCCAGCGCCTTATCGTCAAATACGTCAAGCCCATTCTCGTCGAAATCAGTATCTTCATGTAACTCGTTAACTTTCAGCGTACTTTGGCTCATAAGCGGCTCCTACCCGTGATCCCTTGGCAGAATACCGAAGCACTCTGCCCGATTTATCGCTGCGGAATAAAACGCAGCGGGTTTACGGATTTCCCCTTGTAACGAATTTCAAAATGCAAGCGTACTGAACTGGTTCCGGTGCTACCCATGGTAGCTATTTGTTGTCCCGCCTTAACCTCTTGTTGTTCCCGGACCAGCATGGTTTCGTTATGGGCATAGGCGCTCAGGTAGTCATCATTATGCTTGATGATTATCAGATTCCCGTAACCGCGCAAAGCGTTGCCCGCGTACACCACACGCCCTCCGGCGGTAGCTACCACGGTCTGCCCACGTGAGCCAGCGATATCAATCCCTTTATTTCCCCCCTCAGAGGCTGAGAAATTATCAATGACTTTCCCATCTGTAGGCCAACGCCAACCAGTAATAGCGGCATTACTGCTGCTAGGTACCGGCGTTGGTTCGGTAGCAGGAGCGGAAACTGCAGCCCCTGTAGCAGGTAACATCTTACCCACA
Organism: Lonsdalea quercina; assembly: GCF_900107885.1. Classification (NCBI taxonomy): domain Bacteria; kingdom Pseudomonadati; phylum Pseudomonadota; class Gammaproteobacteria; order Enterobacterales; family Pectobacteriaceae; genus Lonsdalea; species Lonsdalea quercina. The sequence goes on from NZ_FNQS01000004.1 coordinate 8,110, forward strand.
TTCTGTTTACCCGAATTTGCAGAATACGCATTAGTTGAGGTGGAATCAACCTGTGAAGTTTGTATTTGCGTACTGCCTGGTGCCTGAGAAACTCCTCCTGCCGCCGCATTGGCTGGAAGCATGTGACCGCTGCGCGAACTGGAAGGGCTAACGACAGCCCCTGAAGGCACGCTGGCGACCGCCATGCCCTGCCCTGCGCTCGTATTCATATTATTTCCCAGCGCCAGGCTCTGACCGACATTTAGACTGTAGGGTTCCGGGATATTATTGCGCTGCGCCAGCTCGCGATAATCGTTGCCCGTGATCCAGGCGATGTAGAACAGCGTATCGCCGCGTTTTACGGTATAGGTATTCCCGGTATAGCTACCTTTAGGAATCGCGTCATAGCTGCGATTATAAACGATTTTCCCGCCTTGCGGGTTAACCGGAGCGGAAGTGACCGACGTGCTGACAGCAGCGGCAGGTCGTGAATTCGCCGATGAAGAGAGGCGTGGCGGCGAAGCGATCGCACCGCTACGGCCAGAGGCATTGCCACCATCGCCCACGCTGCTTATAGAGGCAGGCTGATCGTTACCACCGGCGCAACCCGCCACCCCTAGAGCAATTGCCGTACATACCGCGAGCTGACGCCAGTTCATCATTTGGCTCCCCATGCGCCGAATCCCCCTATGACCCAAAATTGACTCGTTAATTGTCGCCCGCTGTCTCTAAAATTTGGCTAAACGGCTGAGAGTTGGAATCTTTCATTCCCAAATAAACTCAACAAAGCGCCCCCTCGTTTCTTATTCAAACAGGTTTCGACGGGCCATAGAGACAGCACCATTTGTTGATGCTAGCAATATCAACAAATTAGTACCATAAGATAGTTGTATTGAAATTTTAAGGCGGCAAGCGTTCATCACAAAGAATCAGGCCAGTTCGCCTTTGACCAGCGGCACAAAGCGAACCCCCTCAATGGTTTGAATAATGAACTCTCCGTTGTTGCGTTGAACCAACTTAAGCGTTTGCTGCTCTTCACCGACCGGTAATACCATGCTCCCGCCTTCATCCAGCTGTTCCATAAGGGCGACGGGAATTTCCGGCGGCGCAGCCGTGACGATAATCGCGTCGAAAGGCCCTTTTGACGCCCATCCCAACCAGCCGTCGCCATGCCGCGTGGACACGTTATGCAAGTCGAGCTGTTTGAGACGACGCTTAGCCTGCCACTGAAGCCCCTTAATCCGCTCCACGGAACAAACGTGCTGCACCAGATGCGCCAGCACGGCGGTTTGATACCCCGAGCCGGTACCAATCTCCAGAACGCGGGATACGGGCGTCAGGCGCAGCAATTCGGTCATTCTGGCGACCATGTAAGGTTGAGAAATCGTCTGTCCCGAACCAATAGGCAATGCCGTATTTTCATAGGCTTGGTGTTCAAAGGCTTCATCAACGAAGCGTTCTCGCGGTACGGCGGCCATCGCCTGTAACAGGCGTTCATCCTTAATTCCCTGCCGACTCAACTGTTCCAGTAATGTCTGCACGCGTTTGTTCACCATTCCCCGCAAACCCCAGCTTTGACTAACCCCATCAACGTTGTTAATGCTGCTCGGAAAGAGGCATGCCCCTACCGCAGCGAAATGATCTTCGTCACGCTCGAAATGCCGCTACATCCCGCTGTCGAACTCCTGCTCTTTGACCATCATCAGCTCACGCACGACACTGGTGGCATAACAGCCCGACGGCAACCAGAAACGCACGGTGACGACGTCATCATCCTGCCATGACCACTCCATCTGTTGTGGGGTCATCAAAATGGCTCTCCGCGCCGGCTCCAGACGCTCCCGGCGCAGCAGCGACAGCAGCAGTTGGTTCTCCTCCAGACAGGACGACTCAAATGCCAGCACATCGGCCTGCGTACCCGTTTCGCCATCGCCCGGCATCGGGGCCGTCACCTGTAGTTCTCCCGCATCCAGGCGCTGTTGCAACGTCTCAAGCTCGTCTGGCTGCGCGACGAACCAACTGCCGCGACCGGTCAATTGCAGCGCATCCCCGTTCAACACAGTTTTTTCCAGCTTTTGCGTCAGACGGGCGCTGGCGACGCGGTTAAACAGTTCACTGCGGCTAGCCGACAGATAAAAACTGCGTTTACTGCGTTCTTTAACGCGAATCTCATTGTTCGCCCAGCGCCGAGCCTGCTCAAGATTATTGCCGTTACGGCCGAAACGCTGGCTACCGAAATAGTTGGGCACGCCCTGTTCAGAGATGTGTTGTAATCGCTTCTCGATTTCCGCTCGGTCGCTGATGTGACGAAGCACCAGCGTGAACGCATTTCCCTTCAGGGCGCCGATGCGCAGTTTACGGCGGTGACGAGCGGTTTCCAGAATTTCGCATCCTTCCAGCTCGAAAGTCCGCCAGTCTGGATCGGCTTTTCCCGGCATATGCAGACCGAACCATTGTTCAGTGACGGCATGACGGTCTTTCAGCCCCGCATAGCTGACTGCGCGGGCCGGCAGACGGGCGAACTTCGCCAGCGCTTCGGCGACAAAAGACGTATTGCAGCCGCGTTTACGCACCCGGACCAAAATGTGTTCGCCGTCGCCATCAGGCTGGAATCCGAGATCTTCTATCACCTCAAAGTCTGCTGCCGATGCTTTCAGTACGCCGCTTGCGACAGGCTTACCGTGCATCCAGTAGAGCTCATTGGAGGTTTCCATTACCATGCCACTACTCCCGACGCATCGCTTTTCACCAACAAAGCCACGGCCTCACAGGCGATCCCCTCGCCGCGGCCGGTAAATCCCAATTGCTCGGTCGTGGTCGCTTTAACGTTAACGTCGTCCATGTGGCACTGAAGATCTTCAGCCAGATTCACTTTCATTTGCGGGATGTGCGGCGCCATTTTCGGCGCCTGAGCGATAATGGTCACGTCTACGTTGCCCAGTCTGTATCCCTTCTCGGAAATGCGGCGCCAGGCTTCCCGCAAGAGTTCGCGACTATCCGCGCCCTTGAAGGCCGGGTCGGTATCCGGAAACAATTTGCCGATATCACCCAGTGCGGCGGCGCCCAACAGCGCGTCGGTGACGGCATGCAGCACTACGTCGCCATCGGAATGCGCGAGCAAACCTTGCGTGTAGGGAACTCTTACTCCACCGAGCACAAGCGGGCCTTCGCCACCGAATTTATGGACATCAAAACCGTGACCGATACGCATCGCACACGCTCCTTTATTTATACAATAGTTTGATTATCAAGGTTACGAGTCAGATAAAACTCCGCCAGCGCCAAATCTTCCGGGCGGGTGACTTTAATATTATCCGCTCGTCCGCTGATAATCTGGGGATGGTAACCGCAAAACTCCAATGCCGACGCTTCATCGGTAATCTCCGCCCCTTCGGACAGCGCGCGTTCCAGGCTGTTTTTCAGCAGTTTCAAGGGGAACAGCTGAGGCGTCAGGGCATGCCAGAGCGCGTTGCGCTGGACCGTCTGTTCGATAGCGCCCTGCGCGTTGCTGCGCTTCATGGTATCACGCACCGGCGCAGCCAGAATGCCTCCAACGTCGCTTTGCGAAGTCAGTTCCAGCAAACGAGCCAAATCGTCTGGATGTAAGCATGGTCGGGCCGCATCATGCACCAGCACCCATTCCACGCCACGAACCTGTTGGAGACCGGCCAGCACAGAGTCGGCCCTTTGACGTCCGCCCTGCACGACCTGAATGCGAGGATCGGACGCCAGCGGCAGCGTTTGAAAGTAGTGATCATCAGGGCTGATAGCGATAATGGCCTTACGGATACGCGGATGCTTAAACAGTGCGTCTAACGTGTGTTCCAGAATCGTTTTGTTACCGATGTTCAAATATTGTTTCGGGCGATCGACCTGCATTCTGCTGCCGTTTCCGGCGGCAGGCAATACGGCAATCACTCCGGACGGGTCATCCTTCAGAGTCAACATACCTAGCGTAGGGTCGGATAAGAGGAAGATTGAGGGGACGTAGAGGTCGAGTTGGTCTGATGGTCCGACTGGTTTGGCACCAGGCGATAGAAAGATTCGCCGGGTTTGATCATACTCAGTTCATTACGCGCGCGCTCTTCAATAGCTTCCTGTCCGCCATTGAGATCGTCGATTTCGGCAAACAGCAGTTCATTACGGGATTTCAACTTGGCATTGCTGGCTTGCTGAACGGCAACGCCGTCCTTCACCTGCACCAAGTCGTGAATACCGTTTTTTCCCAGCCAGAGCGAATATTGCAGCCAGCCTAGAATAACCAATAATAACAGCGTAAGTTTTCCCATCCCGCCCCCTGAAAAGCCGCCTAATCATCCCATAACTTTTATCAGGACTCCACTGTGCGGATGCAATTGCTGATGACAATTCGGCATAGGCACTTCGTAACACCGGACTCAACGCATCAGAGAGAAGAAAGGCCCCGGTGCCGGAAGTCCGGCGCTGAGGCCGTCCGGCTATGAATAATAGCCTACCAGCCTGAAATTACCGAGAATACCAGCCAGAAGCTGAACAGAACGGAACCGCCGCAGCACAGGAGCATGGGCAGCACCCGCCGCTGCCACAGCAGGCCGAACAGCATGCCTACCATGACGCAGAGAAGCAGCAACGCCAGAAATAGCGGCCAGGTGTAAAGCATTAGCAGCCGCGTGGCATCAAGACCATACAACAAGAAAGTGAGAGCAAACGCCAACCAGTAAAAACAGAAGCCGGCTATCGCCCCCAGGCTGGGGTAAGACACCGGCGTGTCCTGTGAAGGAGGATGGATCTGGCGATGCGGCAGTAGCGTAACACGCTGGAGAGTTTTACCCATTCGGCTCATGTTCCCGGCACAACGCGTTTTTGCAACGCTTGACAAGAATATTAAGCGTCTATGATAGCCAGACGGCGCAGCATCGCTAACAGTTGCGCGATCAAATCTGTTACTAATTGTTCCCCATTTAGATGCGCTTCCGGATGCTCGGGCGCTTCATAGATCGAGTCGATTCCCGTAAAATTGCGCAGCTCGCCAGCGCGCGCTTTCTTATAGAGACCTTTAGGATCGCGCGCTTCGCACACCGCCAACGGCGTGTCCACGAACACTTCGATAAATTGACGCTCTTCCAGCAAGTCGCGCACCATCTGCCGTTCTGCGCGATGCGGCGAGATGAACGCGGTGAGAACAACCAAGCCGGCGTCCACCATCAGCTTGGCTACCTCCCCGACGCGGCGAATATTTTCGCGCCGGTCGTCATCCGTGAATCCCAGGTCGCGACACAGGGCATGCCGAACGTTGTCGCCGTCCAGCAAATAGGTGCTGACGCCAGCGGCGTACAGCGCCTGCTCCAGCGCCCCAGCCAGCGTCGATTTTCCCGAGCCGGACAGCCCGGTAAACCAGATGACCGCGCCACGGTGGCCGTGGCGACGCTCACGATCCGCACGCGTCACCGCGTGAGAATGCCAAACCACGTTTTCATTGGCAGGCGGCAGGGATTGCGAGTCGGACACCTTATTTCCCCCCCAGTAAATCGCGCGCACCCCAATGCGGAAAGTGGCGACGCACCAGGGCGTTCAGCTCCAGCTCAAACGCACTGTAGGCACCAGGCTCTTCGTAGGTCTGCTCGATGCCTTCACGTACCATACCCGCGCCCACCGTGACATTGCTCAGGCGGTCGATAAAGATCATGCCGCCGGTGACGTGGTTTTGCGGATAGCGATCCAGTACCAGCGGTTCGTCGAAGGTCAGCTCCACCAGCCCGATGCCGTTCAACGGTAACGATTCGGTCACCCGCTGGGTCAGCGTATTGATTTCGACCTGATACTGGATGTTTTCCACTCGCGCACGCGTTTTTTTGCCTGCGATTTTGATATCGTAGCTTTGCCCCGCGATCAGCGGCTGTTCTGCCATCCACACCACGTCCACCTGCGCGCTCCGCACCGCCTCCAGCGTTTCCGCATGATCGACGATCAGATCGCCGCGGCTGATATCAATCTCCTTTTCCAGCACCAGCGTCACCGCTTCGCCAACCTGCGCCTGCGGCAGATCGCCGTCAAAGGTCACGATGCGGGCGATGGCCGACTCCACGCCGGAAGGCAGCACCTTGACGCGCTGGCCGACGTGGACCACGCCAGACGCCACCGTCCCCGCATAGCCGCGGAAGTCCAGGTTGGGTCGGTTGACATACTGCACCGGGAAGCGCAGCGGCTGGGACAGGCTGTGCGGCGCAACATCAACCGTTTCCAGCACCTCCAGCAACGTAGGGCCGGTATACCAGTTCATCTGAGTGCTGGGCGTCGCCACGTTATCCCCTTCCAACGCGGAGAGCGGTACGAAGGTGACGTTGAGATCCGCAGGCAACTGCTGCGCAAAGTCCAAATAGTCCTGCTTAAACTGTTCGAAGACCGACTGCTGATAGTCGACCAGATCCATTTTGTTGACCGCCACGACCAGATGACGGATGCCCAGTAGGGTGGCGATGAAGCTGTGACGGCGCGTTTGATCCAACACGCCTTTTCGGGCATCGATCAGCAGAATCGCCAGTTCACAGGTGGATGCGCCTGTCGCCATGTTACGCGTGTATTGCTCATGCCCTGGGGTGTCTGCAATGATGAATTTACGCTTTTCGGTAGAGAAATAGCGGTAAGCGACGTCGATGGTGATCCCCTGCTCGCGCTCAGCCTGCAAGCCGTCGACCAGCAGCGCCAAATCCAGCTTTTCGCCCTGTGTTCCCAGTCGTTTGCTGTCATTGTGCAGCGTGGAAAGCTGATCTTCGTAGATTTGACGGGTATCGTGCAACAGGCGGCCGATCAGGGTGCTCTTACCGTCGTCGACGCTGCCGCAGGTCAGGAAACGCAGCAGGCTTTTATCTTGTTGTGCAAGCAGATAGGCCTCGACGCCGCCCTGCTCGGCGATCTGTTTTGCTATATCGTGATTCATGCTGCCACTCCTCAGAAATATCCCTGACGCTTTTTCAGCTCCATCGACCCGGCCTGATCGCGGTCGATCATCCGTCCCTGACGCTCACTGGTGGTGGAGACCAACATTTCTTCGATGATCTCCGGCAGAGTCTGCGCCTGCGACTCGACCGCGCCTGTCAACGGCCAACAGCCCAGCGTGCGGAAACGCACCATGCGCTGGGTGATGGTTTCACCCGGCAGCGGCTCGAAGCGGTCGTCATCAACCATCATCAGCATACCGTCGCGCTCAACCACCGGGCGCTCTGCGGCCAGATACAGCGGCACGATGTCGATTTTTTCGAGGAAGATGTACTGCCAGATATCCAGCTCCGTCCAGTTAGACAGGGGGAACACGCGGATGCTTTCACCCTTGTTGATCTGACCGTTGTAATTGCGCCATAGCTCGGGTCGCTGGTTTTTCGGATCCCAGCGATGGAAGCGGTCGCGGAACGAGTAGATACGCTCTTTGGCGCGCGATTTTTCTTCGTCGCGCCGCGCCCCGCCGAAGGCGGCATCAAAGCCATACTTGTTCAGCGCCTGTTTCAGCCCTTCGGTCTTCATGATGTCGGTATGCTTCGCGCTGCCGTGCACAAACGGGTTGATCCCCATCGCGACCCCTTCCGGGTTGCGGTGTACCAGCAGTTCGCAGCCGTAAGCCTTGGCCGTCCGGTCACGAAATTCGTACATTTCGCGAAACTTCCAGCCGGTATCGACGTGCAGCAGCGGGAACGGCAGCGTGCCGGGATAGAAAGCCTTGCGCGCCAGATGCAGCATGACCGAGGAGTCTTTACCGATGGAATACATCATCACCGGATTACTGAACTCCGCCGCGACTTCGCGAATGATATGAATACTTTCTGCTTCAAGCTGTTGCAGATGCGTCAGTCTTTTCTCGTCCATAAAATCGTACCTTAAGCCAAATTCACCACTGTTGGCCGACGTTCTGAGGCCGACACCCGCGAATGATCTCCAAACCAGGCGATTTGCTCATGCAAATTCACCACCTCGCCAATCACCAGCAATGCCGGTGTAGCCGCCTGCTGCGCCAGCGGTTCCAACTGTTGCAATATGCCGGTCAGCACCTGCTGATCCCGGCAAGTGCCGCGGCTGATCACGGCGACCGGCGTCTCTGCGGATCGCCCGTTTTCAATCAGCTGACGGCTGATATCCGCGGCTTTCATCGTCCCCATGTAAATCACCAGCGTTTGTCGCTCGCGCGCCAGCGTAGACCAGTCCGGCGCTTTGCCGTCTACGCGGTGATGTCCGGTAATGAAGGCCACGCTTTGCGCATAGTCCCGGTGGGTCAGCGGGATCCCCGCATACGCGGTCACCCCCGCCGCGGCGGTCACGCCCGGCACCACCTGGAAGGGAATGCCCGCCTTGGCCACGTGCTGCAGTTCCTCGCCGCCTCGACCAAAAATAAACGGATCGCCGCCCTTTAGGCGAACGACCCGTTTGCCTTGCTGCGCCAACATCACCAGCCGCCGGTTAATCTCGTCCTGCGGCATCAGATGCGCGCTGGCGCGTTTGCCCACGCAAATCATCTCGGCGTCACGTCGAACCAGTTCCAGCACGTCCTCGCTCACCAGATAGTCGTACAGCACGACATCCGCCTGCTGGATCACCTGTAGACCGCGTAGCGTCAGCAGGCCAGCATCGCCCGGTCCCGCGCCCACCAGAGACACCTCGCCTTGCGGGCTTTGCGGTTCCATCAGCTGTTTTTCCAGCGTTTCTTCGGCTTCGGTCAGTTTTCCCGACGTCACCAGAGAGGCAAAGCGGCTGTCGAACAGGCGTTCCCAGAACCGGCGTCGGCCTGTCATCGTCGGCAGTTGCTGTTTGACACGGGTACGCCATTGGCCCGCCAGCTCGGCCATCTGTCCTAAACGAGAGGGCAGTAGCGCCTCCAGCTTTTCGCGCAGCAGGCGCGCCAATACCGGCGCCGTGCCGCTGGACGAGATCGCCACCATTAGCGGAGAACGGTCAATCAATGAAGGGAAAATAAAAGAGCACTTCGGCTGATCGTCGACCACGTTGACCAGTTTCTGACGACGATCCGCGGACTCTGAGACCGTTTCATTGAGCTTAGCATCATCGGTGGCGGCAATGACCAGGAACACCGGGTCCAGCTGTTCGGGACTGAACTCACGGGCAATCCAGACCACCTTTCCAGCCTGATGCAAAGCATCAAGCGGGGCGCACAGCTCACGCGCCGCCACCCGGACCTCTGCGCCCGCCCGTAGCAACAGCGTGATTTTACGCATGGCTACTTCGCCGCCGCCCACCACCAGCACGGGACGCTGCCGCAAATCGGCGAATACAGGGAGATAGTTCACAGATGCCTTTACTAAGATAAAAAAGTGATAATGGGACTATAAAACGAGGGGGTAAGCGTAATGAAATGCCGAATTCGCATGATAAGTTCCGTAATGGAATAAAGAAGCACTCGATAAGCGGTAAAAAGCGTATTCACGCCCCTAAATGGGGGATTGGGACTCAATCGGTTATATCGAAACGGCCCAAATGTTCCGCCAGCTGATGCTGAAGCAGATACGCCTTCACCTCCCGTTGCCAAGCATCACCCAGCGACGCCACTCGACTATAAGTCACTCCGGCCAGCGCGCCACGGTCATCATAAGCATTAATCAACGTCTGGTTTATCGCATCCTGATTCAGCGCAGGATTCGACCGCTGCTGACGCGCCAGCGCATCAACCACCCGTTGTCGCTGTTCTGTATCTGGCTTCCAGCGTTGATGATATAAGCCGCTCAACACGATAAACAGCGGCGGCACACCTTCATCTCGCGCGGCTTGCAACCGCGAATGCCCATCTAAAATCACATAGGCGCCCAGCCCGGAGACAAACCACAGCAGAATGGGAGGCAACGCCCCTTCCCGTGCCTTCTTCCGCCACCACTTCACCCGCGACGAGGTCGGGTCGACCACAGACAGCGGCAGTAACTGCGTGCTCTCCCACCAGCGATCAATAAGAAACACGACGTCTGACGCAGTCAGGTCCGGGATATCTTCGCCGAACAGATCCCAACGAGGACAATAGTCGCCCGCCGCCTGAGGAGAGATAAACCGCCACGCGTTTATCGGCTGCGGCTGAGCCACGCGCGGCGCGGCGGGCGCCACATACGGCATAGGCCGCAACAGCCACTGGCCGCTGTTCGTCAGCGCTGGGGAAGAAGAAAGCAGTCGTTCGGCAAAGAATCGGCACCAAAATGCCTGACGCACGGCGGGCGTCTGCAAGGCCTCGGCCCGCATCACGTCGGCGGAGCGGATAGGAGGGAGCAACGATCGCTGGCGGATGTCTCTGCGAGGACAAAGCACGCTGGCCGCGGCGCCGTTCGGCGCTATCACCGCCCAGAATAAAGTTTCATCTCCGCAGACCCCCTGTGCCCTTCCCTGTGCGCCTACGCGCAATTGCAGTTCTCCGGCCGGACGCTGGCCAGGAGGACTTTCCAACGCTAATCCCTGCCAGACGCCCTCTCGATCGTCGATGTCACGCCACCACATTTTCTTCATCTCAGACACCACACACCGCACCATTCAGCCAACAGCGGTAAAAATATCATGCCGCGCCGAGGGTATCACGGCGCTACCCGATGATTTTATTTCATCGCATCTAAGTCGCTGGCCCCACACTCAGGGGGCGACCCATCGGGTTGGGGGCGTCGGTCGAACCTAAAACGGCAGGCGGTTGAAGTCTCGTCGTTACAAAAGCAAGCCCCTCGGAAGAGGGGCTGCGGGTCAACCTTCGTGCAAGCCGCACTCGCGCTTCAGACCGAAGAAGCGCGTCTCTTCTTCGCTCATGCCCGGCTCCCACTTGCGGGTGGTATGCGTATCGCCCACCGACAGATAGCCCTGATCCCACAGCGGATGGTAGCTCAGGCCATTGGCCTTCAGGTACTGATAGACCTGTCGGTTGTCCCAGTCGATGATCGGCAGGAATTTGAATACGCCGCGCTGCACAGACAGCACCGGCAACGATTCACGGCTGCTCGACTGCTCGCGGCGCAGCCCGGCGAACCAGGTCCCCGCGCCAAGTTCCTGCAACGCCCTGTTCATCGGTTCAACCTTGTTCATCTGGTTATAGCGTTCGATACCTTCGACGCCTTGCTCCCACAGCTTGCCGTAGCGCGCCTCCTGCCACGCTGGCGACAGCGCGGCGCGAAACACCTTCAGGTTCAGCTTCAACTGGTCGGTGAGGCTATCGATGAACTGATAGGTTTCCGGGAACAGGTAGCCGGTATCCGTCAGGATCACCGGAATCTGCGGACACTGCCGAGTCACCAGATGCAAAGAAATCGCTGCCTGAATACCAAAGCTCGACGTAAGGACGAATTCGCCCGGCAGGTTTTCCAACGCCCAGGCGGTACGTTTTTCGGCGGAAAGGCTTTCCAGCTCGGCGTTGATTTCCGCAAGCTCAGCCTCTTGTTCCGACTTCGGTAACGCGTTGAGCGCATCCAGAATGAGTGCAGACATCAGGCTCTCCTCTTAGTCATAGAAATCGACAGCGGGGTCGAGCACTGGTTTGATGATGTGGGCACGAATGGCGAAATCGCCAAATCCTTCGCCCGCTTCGCGCTCCTGCGCCCAACGCCCTACCAACTGGTCGATTTCGCTGAGTATGTCAGCTTCGGTGATATTTTCCCGGTACATACGCGGAATGCGCGTTCCTTCCCGGTTGCCGCCAAGATGCAGGTTGTAACGGCCGATGGCTTTACCCACCAGACCGATTTCCGCCAGCAGCGAGCGTCCGCAGCCATTAGGACAGCCGGTCACACGCAGGACGATGTGCTCATCGCCGACGCCGTGCCGCTGCATGATCTGTTCTACTTTTGTGACGAACTGCGGCAGAAAACGTTCAGCTTCCGCCATTGCCAGCGGACAGGTCGGCAGCGAAACACAGGCCATAGAGTTTTTACGCTGCTCGCTGACCGCATCGTCAATCAGCCCGTGTTCGCGCGCCAGCGCTTCGATTTTCGCTTTATCGCGCGTGGCCACGCCCGCCACAATCAGGTTTTGGTTGGCGGTCAGACGGAAATCCCCTTTGTGGATTTTCGCGATTTCGTTCAGTCCCGTTTTCAAAGGACGGCCTGGATAGTCGAGGATGCGGCCATTTTCGATAAACAGCGTCAGGTGCCACTTATTATCGATGCCTTTGACCCAGCCGATACGGTCGCCGCGGCCGGTGAATTCATACGGACGGATCGCTTCGAACGTTACGCCGGACCGACGTTCCACTTCCTGTTTGAACGTGTCGACGCCGACGCGCTCCAGCGTATATTTGGTCTTAGCGTTCTTACGGTTGGTACGGTTTCCCCAGTCGCGCTGGGTGGTGACTACCGCTTCCGCTACGGCCAGCGTCTTCTCGACGGGGATATAGCCGAACTCGCTGGCGGTGCGCGCATAGGTCGCCTTGTCGCCGTGGGCGATGGACAAACCGCCGCCCACCAGCACGTTGAAGCCGACCAAACGACCGTTCTCGGCAATGGCGACAAAGTTCAGGTCATTCGCATGCAGATCCACGTCGTTTTGCGGCGGGATCACCACCGTAGTTTTGAACTTACGCGGCAGGTAGGTCGATCCCAGGATCGGCTCTTCATCCGTCGTCGCTATCTTTTCCCGATCGAGCCAAATTTCGGCATAAGCGCGGGTACGCGGCAGCAGATGCTCGGAGATCTTCTTCGCCCAGTCGTACGCCTGCTGATGCAGCTCGGACTCGGCAGGGTTAGACGTACACATCACGTTACGGTTAACGTCGTTCGCCGTCGCCAGTGAATCCAGACCCACGTCGTGCAACAGCTGATGCGCCGATTTCAGGTCGGATTTCAGGATGCCGTGAAACTGGAACGTCTGGCGGTTAGTAATACGGATACTGCCGTAGATCGTCTTGGCCTTGGCAAAAGCGTCGATCGCCAACCACTGTGTCGGGGTCATGACGCCGCCCGGCAGGCGACAGCGTAGCATCATCGCATGACGCGGCTCCAGCTTCTGCGCGACACGTTCGGCGCGAATATCGCGGTCGTCCTGCTGATACATGCCGTGAAAACGGATCAGCAGAAAGTTGTCGCCGGTAAAGCCACCGGTCAAGCCATCTTTCAGATCGTCTGCAATCGTGCCGCGCAGGAAGTTGCTCTGTTTTTTCAGACGTTCCGCATCGGTGAGTTTGCCTTCTACCACCAGCGGACCCGCATATCTCTCGCTCATTAGTACACGTCTCTCTGATAGCGCCGCTCAAGCCGCAGCTCGCTTAAAAATTCATCCGCCTGTTCGGCATCCATCCCGCCCTGCTCAGCAATCACCGACAACAGGGCCTGCTCGACATCTTTCGCCATGCGGTTGGCGTCGCCGCATACGTAAATATGCGCCCCATCCTGGATCCAGCGCCAAACTTCCGCGCTCTTCTCACGGATGCGATCCTGAACGTAAATTTTGTGCTCCTGATCGCGCGACCAGGCCAGATCGATGTGTGTCAGCAGCCCGTCTTTAACGTAACGCTGCCACTCCACCTGATACAGGAAATCTTCCACAAAGTGCGGATTGCCGAAGAACAGCCAGTTTTTCCCCTCGGCGCCTTCCGCTTCACGCTGCTGCATAAAGGCGCGGAACGGTGCAATGCCCGTCCCCGGCCCGATCATAATGACCGGCGTGTTCGCGTCCGCAGGCAGGCGGAAATTGTCGTTGTGCTCGATAAAAACCCGCACTTCGCCGTCTTCTTCCAGCCGGTCTGCCAGGAAGCCCGAGGCGCCGCCGGTGCGCTCGCGCCCTTCGTAGGTATAGCGCACGACGCCGACGGTGATATGCACCTCATTGTCGACCTCTTCCTGCGATGAGGCGATGGAGTACAGCCTCGGCGTCAGCGGACGCAACCAGCCGACCAGCTGTTCCGGGGTCAGTTCGGCGGGCGCCGAGCGCACCATATCTACCAATGGCGTCTGCTGCGCGTACCGCTGCAACGCAGATTTGTCTCCGACCCGTCCCTGAAGGGCTTCATCCCCCGACAACCCGGCATATTTCTCCACCAGCGGCGCCGTGTTTTGCGTCAGCTCCAAATGTCGTTGTAGGGCATCGGTGAGCGTCAGAGTCTTACCGGACACCGTCACCGTTTCATCCCCTTTTAACTTCAGCAGTCCCAGCAGTTCTTCGACTAGCGCGGGGTCATTCTCATACCACACGCCCAGCGCATCGCCGGGACGGTAACGCAGACCCGACTCGCCCAGATCGATTTCCAGATGACGCACGTCTTTGTCCGAGCCGCGGCCGGTGATCTTTTGATTGACCGACAGCGCGGCGGTATAAGGCGTTTCTTTGCCGTACGGGCTCGCCGTTATCTCATCCACCGCGCCCACCGCCGCCGTCTGAACGGCAGCCGCATCCTGCGCCTGATGGCGAGATTTCAGCGCTTCCGTCAGCCGTTGCCGCCACTGCTCCGCGTCGGGCTGGAACGCCACGTCGGCATCTACCCGGTCCAACAGGCGTTCCGCGCCCAGTTCAGCCAGGCGGCTGTCGAAATCCTTGCCTGCCTTGCAGAAGAATTCGTATGACGAGTCCCCGAGACCAAAGACCGCAAAAGCCGCGTCGTTCAAGGTTGGCGCTTTCTTGGAGAAAAGATATTTGTGTAACGCCACAGCTTCTTCCGGCGGTTCTCCCTCTCCCTGCGTCGATGTCACAAGGACCAGCAGTTTTTCCTGAGCGATTTGCTTAAATTTGTAGTCGCCCGCGTTGACGAGCGTGACCGGCAATCCCGCCGCCAGCAGGTCGTCGCGCGCCTGTTCGGCGACCCGCCGCGCATTCCCCGTCTGAGACGCAGAGATCAGCGTGATGGCTGAAGGAGCGGCGGGGGGAGCGCTGGCCGCCGCGGCAGCGCCGGTTGAAACGCCGGCGGGCTGTTGAGAGATCCCCCAGAAATAACCGGATAGCCAGGCGAGCTGGGTGGGTGAGAAATCACCGGTTGACGCCTGCAGGCGCGCAAGTTGCTCCGCGCTCAGAGGGAGCAGCGAAGTCGGAGAAACCGGATTTGTCATTGTGATACTTTTTCCTTGTTCAGGTCGCTGAAGCCAATGCCAATCTACTGCGGTAAAAAATGAATGGGCTATTAAGGTAGCGACCCCCATCTTAACAATTAAAGAAATGATGGAAATATCAAATAACCAAAATGACTAAAGGGTTTTTTATATACCCATTACCACAAAAAGCGATAAAGGCTGCGAGTTGAAATAATCATATGTTTTAAAAGGATAAAAACCCCCATGCACCCTCAATATTTAAATGATAAAAATTACCATTTACGCTTCTTTGCGGCGGAAAATAGCGCAAAGGCGCACTTTCCGGTAGTATGCGTCGGTTTTTTCAGGTCATAAGAGATTCACCGTCATGCCAACCATGCTGTTTAAAGATTTTCAGTTTGAAGCCGCTCATCGGCTTCCCCATGTTCCAGACGGACACAAATGTGGCCGCCTGCATGGCCACTCATTTATGGTTCGACTGGAAATTACCGGCGAAGTCGATGCCTATACCGGCTGGGTGATGGATTTTGCCGAACTGAAAGCCATCTCTCGTCCGATCTGGGAGCAGTTGGACCACCACTATCTGAACGAAATTCCTGGGTTGGAAAATCCCACCAGTGAAATTCTGGCTCAGTGGATTTGGCAAAGACTGAAACCGATACTGCCGCTTTTGACCGCTGTCCGGGTTAAAGAAACTTGTACGGCGGGTTGTGTGTATCGGGGAGAGGATAAGTAGTCGCGCCTGACCAGCACGGACGCACCGGTCAGGTCGTCGTCAGGCTATGTTTAAATACTTATGGGTCTGCATGGATAAACGCCAGTTGCGCGCTATGCAGGTGGCAATGCATAACCGAGTCGCTTCTTCTTTCTGGCTGATAGGCTGTAACGCAATGACCCGCGCCTTATCATCATCCAACCGGTTCAACAGCGCATCCAACGTTTCGATATCACGCTCCCGCGCCACCGGATGTTTAATTTCATCCGACCGTTGCAGCGCCTGATCGATAACGACCATGCCGCCGCGCATATTCACCTTTGGCGAGACCGTGACCCAGCAGTCGGTTGAGCAGCGGATTTCGTGCGTCCCGCTGGTTTCGATTTGTGTGCTGAAGCCCAGCGCTTCCAGTCGCTGAGTCAACGTCGTCAGGTCGTGGATGCAAGGCTCTCCGCCGGTAATGACCACATGCCGAGCGGTATAGCCCAACCGCATCATGTGACCAACGATATCCTCCACGCTGGCCGATCCCCAGGCATCGCTTTCCGTCGTTTTATCAACGATCTGCTTAAGCGGGATTTCCCGCTCCGGACGCTTCTCCCAGGTATGTTTGGTGTCACACCAGCTGCACCCCACCGGGCATCCCTGTAAACGGATAAACACCGCGGGAACGCCGGTAAAATAGCCCTCTCCCTGTAAGGTCTGGAACATTTCATTAATCGGGTACTGCATGTTTTTCCACTGTAGCGGTTGTGTAAAAAGTCATTATCGCAGATCGCCGATGAGTCGCCAAACAACTGTCGTCATTAGCCCGATAGGTTTTGATTGAGTCATGACTCACGACCGATTAATGATCGCTATTTAGTGCTAGGCTTGATCCATCAAAACCTGAAAACGACAAGGAACGAAAGACATGAGTTCGCTGAAATCTCTGACGTTGTGTTTAATGACGCTGTTCGCCGTTCCCGTGGTGGTGAACGCTCAGGCCGTCCCGCAGGTAAAAACCCAGCCGGGCTACTACCGTCTGATGGTGGGACAATTTGAGGTGACCGCGCTTTCAGATGGCACATTTACGATGCCGATGGGAACACTGCTGGCTCGCACTCCGGCTGACATCATTAAACAACGTCTGGCGGATGACGAGCTGGACGCATCCGCCGTTGAAACCTCCATTAATACCTTCCTGATCAACACCGGCAAAAATCTGGTTCTGATCGATACCGGTAACGGCGAAAAACCGGGCGCGCCGGTAGGTCGTCTTCTGAGTAATTTGAAAGCCGCGGGTTATCGACCGGATCAGGTCGATACTGTGATCCTGACCCATTTGCACGGCGATCACATCGGCGGTCTGCTAACTAACGGTAAGCCGACTTTCCCTAACGCGGCGGTCTACATCAGCAAAGCCGATAGAGATTACTGGCTGAGTGAAGCGAACCTGCAAAAGGCGCCAGCCGACGGCAAAGCCAATTTTCAGCTGGCTCAGAATACGTTCCAGGTGATTAATGCCGCGAAGAAAATGAAGGTATATAGCGGCAACGATCGGATCGTACCGGGGATCACCGCCCTGCCGCTGTCAGGACATACGCCGGGCCACTCGGGGATGTGGGTCGATAGCGAGGGCGCCAAGCTCTTGGTATGGGGCGACATCATCCATGCCGCCGCCGTTCAGTTCCCTTTGCCGGCCACCACGATCAACTTCGACTCGGATATGGATACCGCAGCGAAAAATCGCGCGTCCATTCTGGCGGATGCCGCTGACAAAGGCTACTGGGTCGCAGGCGCGCATATCAGCTTCCCTGGTCTCGGCCACGTCAAAGTGCTGAAAGACAGTGACGGCCAGCCAAACGGCTATCGCTGGGTTCCGGCCAACTACAGCCTGTCAGGGCTGGCTGCGCAGTAAAAAAGATCTACGGCAGGGGGAACGTTCTCCCTGTTCCTTCCTCCGCTTTATCCCTTCATTTTCGCTCACTCGTCGCGGCTGACTCCATCACAACAACGGCCAGCGACATATTCAGAGCGATCTACCCGATCAGGTATTAGTTTAGAAATTAAGATCGACGGAAAGTCGCTTGGTGAGTCGGGCTTAAGAGACGGGTAAAAAAAATCCGGAGGCGCATGATGCGCTTCCGGATTTGTATTCAATCCCACCGGAGTCTGAATGCGATTCCGCATCAGACTCCAGAGAAGAAAAGGAGGCGATTAAGCCTGGCCTTTCACTTCTTTCAGACCGTTGAACGGCGCTTTAGCACCCAGCGCTTCTTCGATACGAATCAGCTGGTTGTATTTAGCTACACGGTCAGAACGGCTCATGGAACCCGTTTTGATCTGGCCAGCTGCAGTACCTACCGCCAGGTCAGCGATGGTCGCATCTTCAGTTTCACCAGAACGGTGAGAGATAACGGCAGTGTAGCCAGCGTCTTTCGCCATCTTGATTGCAGCCAGCGTTTCGGTCAGAGAACCAATCTGGTTGAATTTGATCAGGATGGAGTTAGCGATGCCTTTGTCGATACCTTCTTTCAGGATCTTGGTGTTGGTAACGAACAGGTCGTCGCCCACCAGCTGGATTTTGTCGCCCAGAACTTTAGTCTGGTATGCAAAACCTTCCCAGTCAGATTCGTTCAGGCCATCTTCGATGGACACGATCGGATACTGTTTGGTCAGTTCTTCCAGGTAGTGAGTGAATTCCTGAGAGGTGAAGGTTTTGCCTTCGCCTTTCAGTTCGTAGTTGCCTGTTTCGTTGTTGTAGAACTCGGAAGCGGCACAGTCCATAGCCAGAGTCACGTCTTTACCCAGAACGTAACCTGCTTTTTCTACGGCTTCTTTGATGGCAGCCAGCGCAGCAGCGTTGGATTCCAGGTTCGGTGCATAGCCACCTTCGTCGCCGACTGCAGTGTTCATACCCTTGGCTTTCAGAACTTTAGCCAGGTTGTGGAACACTTCTGAACCCATACGGACGGCTTCTTTAACGGTTTTCGCGCCAACAGGCTGAATCATGAATTCCTGGATGTCGACGTTGTTGTCAGCGTGCTCACCACCATTGATGATGTTCATCATCGGCAGCGGCATGGAGTACTGACCCGGGGTGCCGTTCAGTTCAGCGATGTGCGCGTACAGCGGCAGGCCTTTAGAAGCGGCGGCAGCTTTAGCAGAAGCCAGAGAAACGGCCAGGATTGCGTTAGCGCCGAATTTGGATTTGTTTTCAGTGCCGTCCAGGTCGATCATGATCTGGTCGATGTTAGCCTGATCTTTGGCATCTTTGCCCAGAACAGCCTGTGCGATCGGGCCGTTAACAGCAGCAACAGCTTTGGTCACGCCTTTACCCAGGAAACGAGATTTGTCGCCATCACGCAGTTCCAGCGCTTCGCGGGAACCGGTGGAAGCACCTGACGGTGCAGCAGCCAGACCTACGAAACCACCTTCCAGGTGAACTTCAGCCTCAACGGTCGGATTTCCGCGTGAGTCGATGATTTCACGGCCAATGACTTTAACAATTTTGGACATTAGATTTTCCTCAGTACAAGTTAAACTAAAACCTCAGACGAACAACGCGCGACCTCTGGACGCGCGTTGCTGACAAAACCCTATTTTTCCTGACGTTTCTGGTACGCTCCCGCGGCTTTCACAAAGCCGGCGAACAGCGGATGCCCGTCACGCGGCGTGGACGTGAATTCCGGATGGAACTGACAAGCGACGAACCACGGATGATCAGGGATCTCAACAATCTCTACCAGTCGACGGTCGGCGGAATAACCAGCAACACGTAATCCCGCCGCTTCAATCTGTTTCAACAACATGTTGTTGACTTCATAACGATGACGATGACGCTCAATGATCGTCGGCTCGCCATACAGGCTCCGAACCAGGCTGCCTTCGGTCAAGTGGCATTCCTGTCCGCCGACGCGCATTGTACCGCCGAGGTCGCTCTCTTCGCTACGCACTTCCAGGTTGCCTTCGGCATCGCGCCATTCGGTGATCAGCGCCACAACCGGGTATTTGCAGTCAGGGACAAACTCGGTGGAGTTCGCGCCTTCCATGCCGACGACGTTACGGGAAAACTCCATCAGTGCGACCTGCATGCCGAGACAGATGCCCAGGTAAGGGATCTTGTTCTCGCGAGCATATCGCGCCGCCATGATCTTGCCTTCCACGCCGCGGTAGCCGAAACCACCCGGCACCAAGATAGCGTCTAAATCTTTCAGGACTTCGACGCCGCGGCTTTCTACATCCTGCGAGTCGATGAACTTGATGTTCACGGTCAGACGATTTTTCAAACCGCCGTGCTTCAGCGCTTCGACGACGGACTTGTAGGCATCCGGCAGTTCAACGTACTTGCCGATCATACCGATAGTCACTTCGCCGCCCGGGTTGGCTTCTTCGTAAACAACCTGTTCCCATTCTGACAGGTTCGCTTCCGGGCACTCCAAGCTGAATCGTTTACAAATATAATCGTCCAGGCCCTGCGATTTCAATAGCGACGGAATTTTATAAATAGAATCAATGTCTTTAAGAGATATCACCGCTTTTTCCGGCACATTGCAGAATAATGCAATTTTTGCGCGCTCGTTCGCGGGTACGGTACGATCGGAACGACAAATCAGCACATCCGGCTGAATCCCGATGGACAGCAGTTCCTTCACCGAGTGCTGCGTCGGCTTGGTTTTCACCTCGCCTGCGGCGGCCAGATAAGGCACCAGCGTCAGGTGCATAAACAGGGTGTGTTCACGACCGACTTCCACTGCCATCTGACGAATCGCTTCAAGGAACGGCAGCGATTCAATATCGCCAACCGTACCGCCGATTTCGACCAGCACCACATCGTGGCCTTCGCCGCCTTCGATGATGCGCTCTTTGATCGCGTTGGTGATATGGGGGATAACCTGAATGGTCGCACCCAGATAATCACCACGGCGCTCTTTGCGCAGGACGTCAGAATAGATCCGTCCGGTGGTGAAGTTATTGCGGCGCGTCATTTTAGTGCGAATAAAACGCTCGTAGTGGCCCAGGTCGAGATCGGTTTCGGCGCCATCTTCGGTGACGAACACTTCACCGTGCTGCGTAGGACTCATTGTCCCTGGATCCACATTGATATACGGGTCCAGTTTCATGATGGTCACGTTGAGGCCGCGGGCTTCGAGAATAGCCGCCAGAGAGGCTGCGGCAATGCCTTTACCCAGAGAGGATACGACCCCGCCGGTCACAAAAATATAATTAGTTGTCATGCTGAACCTGAGAGTTTAGGTTTAAGGATGATGGAAGACCAAGACGGGAAAGTAGTATACCGGAACCTGATGGGCGCCACAAATGTTCGTTTTGCCTAACATCGGATACCCATCCTGTCCGTGGCCGCCGCGACCTTGCGAAATCGCGGCGAAACATCTTCCTGAAAAATCATACTGATAAAACAAAATATATGAATTATCAGCCATTTCAGACCTAAAACCCCTTAATGCCTTTTTTCTTCACATTTTACCTGCTGCCAGGCAGCCTCCATTTCCTCAAGGCTGGCTTCGGGAAGTGTTTTCCCTTTTTCGCTAATGATTTGCTCTACCTGACGAAAACGGCGACAGAATTTACGATTTGCGTCCTGCAGCGTGATTTCCGCCTTATGACCTAAATGTCGTGAAAGATTGACGGCGGCGAAGAACATATCGCCCAGCTCTTCACCCAGGCGTTCCTGATCCACCACCGCCTGCTTCGCCTCGAACATCACCTCGTCGATTTCTTCGTACAGCTTGTCCACGACAGGTCCCAGCGTTTTCCAGTCAAACCCCACCGCCGAGCAGCGCTGCTGAATTTTTTGCGCCTGCATCAGCGCTGGCAACGCTTCCGGGATATCATCGACCTGCGAGTGGAGTGCCTTTTCGGCTCTCTCCCTGGACTTGGTCTGCTCCCAACTTTTCAGCGCGTCGGCGGCGTTCGGCGCATCGGCCCCGGCGAAAATATGCGGATGACGCCGCTCCAGCTTGTCGCTGATGGCGTCGCAGACGTCGGAAAAGTCGAACAGTCCCTGTTCCTGAGCCATCTGGGCGTAAAACACGACCTGATACAGCAGATCGCCTAGCTCGCCGCGCAAATCGTCGAAATCCTTACGGCGAATAGCATCCAGCACTTCATAGGTTTCTTCCAGCGTATAAGGCACTATCGAATCGAAAGTTTGTTTGCTATCCCACGGGCAGCCGCTTTGCGGGTCGCGCAGTTGCATCATGATAGTGAGCAGTCGGGAGATGGATGAGGACATAACGTTTCCTGGTTAATGCTGAATAGGCGGGCAACCCGGCCCGCCCAGATTATCGGACTGCGGCTCAGTTGCCCTGCTGACGACGCGCGTCAATGACGTCAGGGAGCTGATTTAGCTTGGCCAGTACCCGGCCCAGCACCTGCAGGTTGTAGATCTCGATTTCCATATCGATCGTCGCGAGCTGCTGTTTGACGTCGCTGCGGCTGGAGACGCCAAGCACGTTAACTTTCTCGTTGGCGAGAATCGTTGTGATATCGCGAAGCAGACCGCTGCGGTCGTTGGCGGTCACACGCACCACCAGCGAATATCCGCTGGAGTAGCTTTCCCCCCAGACCGCATCCACCATACGCTCCGGCGCATGGCTACGCAGTTCGTCCAGCTGTTCACAGTCAGCCCGATGGATAGAGATCCCGCGCCCTTTGGTGATGAAGCCAACGATGTCGTCGCCCGGAATCGGCTGACAGCAGCGTGCGATGTGATGCATCAAATTACCGACGCCTTCCACCACAACGCGCCCGTTGTCTTTGCTGGCGCGCGCCGGCGCCGGGGTCTTCTGGGTCAGTTGCCGCAACGCCTCGCGATCCTGTTCTTCGGCGCTCGGCTGATTGACCTTGGACTGCAAAAAGTTGACGACCTGATTCAGGCGAATATCGCCGCCGCCGATCCCAGCCAGAAACTCATCCATCGAATTGATGTTGTAACGCGGTAACAGCAGTTTTTCGGCCATCTTCTGGCTGAGGCCCAGATTTTCCAACTCGTTGTCGAGGATCTGTTTGCCCGCCAGGATATTTTTATCGCGATCCTGTTTCCGGAACCAGTTGTGGATCTTGGAACGCCCGCGGCTGGTGGTGACATAGCCCAGATTAGGATTCAGCCAGTCCCGGCTGGGGTTAGGCTGCTTCTGAGTAATGACTTCGATCTGGTCGCCCATCTGCAACTGATAAGTAAATGGTACGATGCGGCCGCCGACCTTGGCGCCAATGCAACGATGTCCGATGTCGCTGTGGATATGATAAGCGAAGTCCAGTGGCGTGGAACCGGTCGGCAAATCAATGACATCGCCTTTCGGCGTAAACACGTAGACGCGGTCGTCGAAGACCTGGCTGCGGACCTCGTCCAGCATTTCGTCCGAATCCGCCATCTCCTCCTGCCAGGCCAGCAGCTTACGCAGCCAGGCGATACGCCCTTCGTAACCAGAGCGGCTGGTGGTCGATGCGCCTTCTTTATACTTCCAGTGCGCGGCGACGCCCAGTTCCGAGTTCTCATGCATTTCGCGGGTACGGATTTGGATCTCCAGCGTTTTACCGCGCGGCCCCAGCACTACGGTATGGATAGACTGGTAGCCGTTCGGCTTCGGGTTCGCGACATAGTCGTCGAATTCGTCCGGCAGATGACGATAGTGAGTATGCACAATCCCGAGCGCGCCGTAGCAATCCTGTAAACGTTCAACCACGATCCGCACGGCGCGGACGTCGAACAGCTCGTCGAAGGACAGCGATTTTTTCTGCATCTTGCGCCAGATGCTGTAGATATGTTTCGGACGACCGTACACTTCGGCCTTAAGCCCGTCCTTCTCCATCGCCTGACGCAGGTTGGTCACGAAGTCGTCGATATACTGTTCGCGATCGATGCGCCGCTCATGCAACAGGCTGGCAATGCGTTTGTACTCTTCGGGGTGCAGATAGCGGAAACAGAAATCTTCCAGCTCCCACTTCAGTTGACCGATGCCCAGGCGGTTCGCCAGAGGCGCATAGATGTTGGTGCACTCTTTCGCCGCCAGTACCCGCTCTTCTTCAGGGGCATCCTTAACTTCGCGCAGGTGGGCGATACGCTCCGCCAGCTTGATGACGACGCAGCGGAAATCTTCCACCATCGCCAGCAGCATCCGCCGGATATTATCCACCTGCTCCGACGCGACGGAGTCGTGCTGCGTGGCCTTGAGCTGACGTATCGCATCCATATCCCTGACGCCGTGCACCAGATTAGCGATATTCTGACCGAACGCCTCTTTCAGCGTCTCTTCGTCTACGACATCCGCATTGACCAGCGGGAACAGCATGGCCGCCCGCAGGCTGTCGTTATCCATACTCAGCGTGGAGAGGATCTCGACCATTTCGATGCCGCGCCACAACAGCAACATCGCATCCTGATGATCTTGCGTCTGCTGTTCACAATAGCGCCAGGTGTCTTTCAGGCGCTCGCATGACTGCTGGTTGGCGATCCCCAAGGACGCGATCCACACATCGGGTTCGAATTCGCCATCGGTATTTAAATGTGCACTTCTTACCGCAACCATAAATTCTCCCTTTCTTTACCGACCACCGGCGCCGGGCAGAAACAACGCCATGGATTCAAGATGCCCGGTGTGTGGAAACATATCCAGCATCGCTATCCGCGCCAGCTGATAGCCGGCCGCCAATAGCACTTTGCTGTCGCGGGCCAGCGTGGTCGGGTTACAGGATATGTAGACCACGCGCTCAGGCGCCAGTTTCACAATGTGCGACATAACGCCCGGCGCGCCGGCGCGGGCCGGATCGAGCACTATTTTATTGAACCCCTGCGATGCCCACGGCTGCCGGGTGACGTCCTCTTCCAGGTTATGATGAAAGAACACGGCGTTGGATAAACCGTTGCGTCGGGCATTTTCCTGTCCCTTGGCCACCAACGCCGGCACGCCTTCCACGCCGACGACTTCGGCGGCCCGCCGGGCCAGCGGCAGCGTAAAATTGCCCATGCCGCAAAACAGGTCAAGCACACGGTCCTGCGGCTGCACATCCAGCCAGGACAAGGCCTGACTGACCATTTTCCGATTGATGACGTCGTTCACCTGAATGAAGTCCCGCGGACTGAACGCCAGGGAAAGATCGTCAATTTGGTACGTAGGCATTTCGCCGTGCAGACACTCAAGGGCGTCCGTGTCACCAGCAAGAAACAGCGATATCGACCGCGCGCGCGCCAGTAAGATAAGCGCCTGACGGTCTGCGTCGCTAAGCGGGTCGAGATGACGCAAAATCACCAGCGGCCCTTGGTCGGCGAGCACCAGCTCGACATGACCGAGGCGCCTTTTCGCCTGTAGACCGCTAAGGCACTCGTGCAGCGGCGCCAGAAGCGCTTCCAGCTCGGAACACAGTATCGGGCAGTGACGCACCTCCACCACATCGTGCGAAGCCGCCTGACGATACCCCATCAGCAATCGCTGTGATTTAGCCTGAAAGTATAACCCAAGCCGTGCACGGCGTCGGTAGGCGTAGGCCGGGCCGCTAATCACATCCGGCGAGGGTACGGTGACCCCGGTCTCCCTCGCCATCAGACGCATTAGAGCGCTGGATTTACTGCGTTCCTGAAGCGCCTGACTGGCATGCTGCTGCTGACACCCCCCGCAGACGTTGAAATGCGGGCAGCGAGGGTCGACACGATCTTCGCTTTTGCTCAGCAACAGTTTCAGGCTCGCCCGGGCAAACTGTTTCTTATCCTCAGTCACCAGGACTTCGGCCTGTTCCCCCGGCAACGCGCCAGCGATGAAAATCGTTTTCCCCTGATGACGCGCCACGCCCTGACCGAACGGGTCGAGATCGTTGACCGACACGGTGATGCGTTGACGGGTCGTCACACGCCGTTTTGGGGAGTAGAATTGCGCCATATAAGTGTGATGTCATGTATTAACGGATTAATCAGCCACAATTCTCCCACATTGGACCCCCATGACCAAATACAGTCTGCGTGCACGAATGATGATTCTGATTCTGGCGCCCACGCTGCTGGTGGGACTTCTGCTCAGCGGCTTCTTCATCATTCACCGTTATAATCAGTTGCAGGATCAACTGACGGAAGCCGGCAGCAGCATTATTGAACCTCTGGCGATCAACAGCGCATTCGCCATCGCGCAGCACCAACCGGAAACGCTGCGCCAGTTAGTACACCGGCTGCATCGCCGCCATGCCGATGTGGTTCGCGCCATCAGCGTTTTCGATACGCATCATCGCCCCCTGGTGAGCACTTACTCCCGCGATATCAACAATATTTTGGCGCTGCCGGAAGGATCGCCGGTGCCGGACTCGCTCCAGATTTTCGAACGGGACAATCACTTCATCATGCGTATGCCGCTGCTGACGGAGGAAGCGCTGTCCCCGTCGCTATCCACCAGTAGTAGCCGCTTAGCGCCAGTGGGGTATGTCGCCATCGCCCTAAATTTGGATAACATCGAACTACAGCAGTATCGGGAAATTGGTCTAGCGGGTCTGCTGTTACTGATAAGTATGGGGTGCGCGCTACTGTTCGCCTATCGCCTGATGCGGGACGTCACCACGCCCATCCGTAATATGGTGGATACCGTCGATCGTATTCGCCGGGGCCAGCTGGACAGCCGCGTCGAGGGCAAGATGCTCGGCGAGCTGCACATGCTGAAAAACGGCATCAACTCGATGGCGATGTCATTGACCGCCTATCATGAAGAGATGCAGCAGAATATCGATCAGGCAACTTACGACCTGAGAGAAACGCTGGAGCAGATGGAAATTCAGAACGTCGAGCTGGATTTAGCCAAGAAACGCGCTCAGGAAGCCGCCCGCATCAAGTCCGAGTTTCTCGCTAATATGTCGCATGAGCTTCGCACGCCGCTCAACGGCGTGATCGGCTTTACCCGACAAACGCTGAAAACGCAGCTGACGCCTACACAGCAAGACTACCTGCACACCATTGAACGTTCAGCCAACAACCTGCTGAACATCATCAATGACGTGCTGGACTTCTCCAAACTGGAGGCCGGCAAGCTGGTGCTGGAGCACATCCCTTTCTCTCTGCACAACACGCTGGATGAAATGGTGATATTGCTGGCCCACACCGCGCACGAGAAAGGGCTGGAGCTGACGCTGAATATCAAGCGCGATGTCCCGGAACAGTTTATCGGCGACCCATTACGCATCCAGCAAATCGTCACTAACCTGCTGGGCAACGCGATTAAGTTCACCGAGCACGGCAATATTGATATCCGCGTGGAAAAACGTTCTCAGCAGCATCAGCAGGCGCAGTTGGAAATTCAAATCAAAGATACCGGCATCGGGATTGATGAAACACAGCAAACCCAGCTGTTTCAGGCTTTCCGACAGGCCGACACCAGCATTTCCCGCCGGCATGGCGGAACGGGACTGGGTCTGGTGATCACCCAGCGGCTCGTGCAGGAAATGGGCGGCAATATCCGCTTTCACAGCGTGCCCGATAAGGGGTCTACCTTCTGGTGTACGCTGAATCTGCAGTTGAACCCGCACCCCGCCGTGCTCAATAACTACTTCGATATGCTGCAAGGGAAAAATCTGGCCTATGTCGAAGCCAACCCGGCGGCCGCGCAGGCGACGCTGGATGTGCTGAGGCGAACGCCGCTGACCGTCAGCTACAGCCCCTCGACCGAACAACTGCCAGCGCAAAAATTCGATATTTTACTGGTCGGCATTCCCGTCCATTACCGCAATACGCTGCTGGATTTCACCCCCAAGATCCACAGTCTCTGCCGTCGCGCGCCCTGCGTGATCCTCGCCCTGCCCAGCCTGGCGCAGATGGATGCAGAACAGCTGAAATCGCTGGGCGTTCATGCCTGCCTGAGCAAACCGATCACCTCGGCCCGCCTCCTGCCGCTGTTGCAAGACACCAATCTGTTCCAGTGCAACTACGCGAACACGACTGGGCTGGAACTTCATCCAAAGCAGGAAACCCCGCGACTGCCGCTGCGGGTGATGGCGGTCGACGACAATCTGGCGAACCTGAAATTGATCGGCACGCTGTTGAAGGAGCTGGTGGACGACATCATTCTGTGCGAAAACGGCGCGGAGTCGGTGGAACAGGCCAGGCAAAACGACTTGAACGTAATACTAATGGATATTCAAATGCCGGGAATGGATGGTCTGCATGCCAGCGAGCTAATCCGCCAGTTGCCCAACCATAAAGACACGCCAATCATCGCCGTCACGGCGCAGGTCATGCACGGCGAACGAGAACAGTTTCTTCAGTCCGGCATGGACGACTATCTGTCCAAACCTATTGATGAAAAGATGCTGTACAGCGTGCTGCGCAGGCACGTGCCCGAGCCGGAAGCCACCCCGGTCGACGCCGCCGAGGAAACGCCGTCGCTGGACTGGGCGCTGGCACAACAGCAGGCCGCCAACAAGCCGGAACTGGCTCGCGATTTGCTCAAAATGCTGCTGGATTTCCTGGCCCAGGTGCGCCCGCAGATTGAAGCGCAATTGAATGGCCAGCATCAGGCATCGCTGCTGGAAACCATCCACAAATTGCACGGCAGCTGTAGCTATAGCGGCGTGCCTCGTCTCAAACAACATTGCGCGTATCTGGAACAGCAGCTGCGTCGCGGCGTAATAGCAGAAGCCTTAGAGCCGGAGTGGCTGGAACTGCTGGATGAAATGGCTCATGTTGAGAAAGCGGCGGGACAATACCTTGCCGATTAACAAAACGTCCTCATTAATTCCCTCCTCAATGGGGGAATTAATGTCATTTAATTTTATCTGCTTTGTAAACACCTTGGGCGGGATAAATAAATGATTCGTTATATTTTTAACAACTCAAACAAATTCTAATTTCTTTTTAGCTTATTTAAATTCATCAAATGACTTTATAGTTTAAATAATCATTATCGCGAGAATGAGTATTACCTACATTCTGATATCACGAATAAATTGACAATACCCCCCGTTACCGGATAATCCCCAGCCTGGTGGAAATACCCCCGAATAGACGGAATTTGTCTTATATAAATAATTCCTATTTCCAAACGACCACTGATAATAATAAAACGCCACTCTTTTAATAAACATTCTTATTCAATCGGTTAGTTATTTTTCATTTATTTCTTTTACGACGACACACACTCGGGGTTTTGTTATGAGGGTTAATACACCTGTCACCCAACAAGAATATTCGCTAAGCGCGGATATCACGTTAATGTCAACGACTGACATCAAAAGCCATATTACCTATGCCAATTCGGCCTTTATTCGGGTCAGCGGATTTGACGCCGAAGAGCTGGTGGGCCAACCCCATAATATTGTCCGTCATCCGGATATGCCTCCCGCAGCCTTTGCAGACATGTGGTATACCCTGCAACAGGGAGACAGCTGGACTGGCATGGTAAAAAATCGCCGCAGAAACGGTGATTATTATTGGGTACGCGCCAACGTCACGCCGGTTTATCATAATGATGAACTTTCTGGCTATATTTCCGTTCGTAATCCACCGGAAGCTGAAGAAGTTAAAGCCGCGGCGGCGTTCTATGACGCGGTCATCAAACAGCAAGCCGGTCGCCGCAAATTCTATAAAGGGCTGGTGGTCAGAACCGGCCTGTTCTCCGTTTTCTCCCTATTTCAAAAAATGCCAGTACGCTGGCGTCTGCGCTGCGCCATATTGGCAGGCGGCATAATTCCTTTTCTTTTTTCCCTGTCCGGCGCCGGCATTCTCTCGCAAACTTTCTCTTCGCTGCTGACCCTGCTGTTGCTAGACGTCTTTTTACAGCAGCAAATCGCCCGCCCGCTGCAGACCCTACTCCGTCAGGCTCAGCGCGTCGTTTCAGGCAGAAAAGTCGATGCGTTGCGGTTCAACCGCGTGGATGAAATCGGCATGCTGCTGCGAGTGGTCAATCAATTCTCGCTCAATCTGAACTCGCTGGTCGACGACGTCAGTACTCAGGTGGCGGGCATGAAAAGCGTCAGCGAGCAGTTGGCGGCTGGCAACATCGACCTGAGCCAACGCACGGAAGAGACGGCGGGCAACCTGCAGCAAACGGCGGCAGCGATCGAAGAGATCACCTCAGCCGTCCACCAAAGCGCCGAAACGGCGGCGAACGCAATCCAGCTGACCGACGACGCCACTCAGGCGGCACAGCAGGGCGGCGACATCATGCGGCAGACCGTCGAGATGATGAATGCGATTAACGCGGCAAGTGCAAAGGTGGTGGAGATCATTGCCGTCATCGACAACATCGCGTTCCAGACCAACATTCTGGCTCTTAACGCCGCAGTGGAAGCAGCCCGCGCGGGCGAACAAGGTAAGGGTTTCGCGGTCGTCGCCGCCGAAGTCCGGCAGCTGGCGCAAAATTCGGCTTCCGCCGCCAAAGAGATTAAGGCCTTGATTGACGATAACGTCGCCAGCGTTCAAAGCGGCAGTCACCTGGTAGAAAAGGCCGACCAGCACATCTCAAGCATTGTGGAACATGTCGGAAAGGTCAGCGGCCTCATCCACGAGATCGGTCTCGCCACGCAGGAACAGACGTCAGCGCTCACGTTGATCAACGACTCCATCGCCCAGATCGAGCAAATGACGCAGAGTAACAGCGAGATGGTCACCCAATCGTCCAGCGTGGCGACAGGGTTGAAGCAGCAGGCTGTACGCCTGACGGAAGCGGTCAACGTCTATGGGCGCTAACGCGAAGGGAACCGGCGAGCATAATAGTGAATGTTTTATACTGAACTAGCATTAAAAGATTTTAATAATTCGCCGACAATGAGATCTTACCCTCTGCGTACGTTGGCACAGGGTAAGGGATGAGTATCATGGCATGACACAACGATGAAGGAGCAAAAATGACAAGTATTAGCTCAGTGTCTTCCGTCAGCAGCAGTTCATCTGGCGGCTCGACCAACTACACGCAGAAAATTAACCAGCTCAATCAGAAACTGGAAAAAACCACCGAGCAGTTGAAGGATGTGTCCAATTCGAATGCGGATGAAGAGACGAAAGCCACTCAAACGCAGATGTTGCAGGCACAGATTGAGATGATTGAAGCTCAGATTGAGCAGCTCCAGACCCAACAGGCTCAGGAGCAAATGGCGCAGGCGCAGAAAAGCCAGCAGCAGCAGAGCGTCGCTGAAACCAGCAATGCGTCAAATTCCAGCAGCAAAAAGGAAGGCGTCAATCAGCCAACCGACACCCACCAGATTGATGTCTATATCTGAGGGTTCTCCGCCAGACTGGCGCTTTTCGCGTCATACTGGAGTGTGATCCACGGCCGGGCCTTGGCGCCCGACCGTATTTCCTACGCGCTGACCGCCGTCCCCCGGAAGCCCAGAGCATATCGTCGTTTACACCGCGCCGGCCAGAACGCCGCCCCATCACGACATGAAGCACCTCTTTACGCTTTCCCCACGCTTTGAAGAAAAATTCTGCGTTTTTTCAGACAAAGTGCTAAATATTCGCCTAACTCACCTGTTTTATAATTGCTCCATAGCCTGCCCAGGCTGACCAATGGAGGAAGACATCATGGCCGCAATCAGCGCAATATCGTCGACATCATTCAGCGATTCGTCCAGCAACCGTGATAACACACAAAGGATTGCCCGGTTGCAACAGCAGATACAGCAGTTGACCCAACAACTGAGTCAGGTCACGTCCAGCGGCGGTGAAGACCCCAACGCGCAGATGCAGATTCAGATGATTGAAGCGCAGATTCAGGCGCTCGCTGCCCAGGTTTCTCAGCAGCAATCTTCGCAGACGCAAGGTTATTCCAGCAACAGCAGCACGCAGACACCTAGTTTCTCGGCATTGGCGGACGGCATTAATCGTCCTACCGCCGACAACCAGATTAACGTCTACGTGTAAGGGTCGGAAAAAGAACGAGCCGGTCAGCCAGACCGACCGCTTGAGGCGTCTTTCAGGGGTTTGATTAACCCCTGCAAGCCTTCCATTTTGATCACCATCGTCAGTTGCAGCAGCTCGCCTAAACGCCCTTCGGGAAACACCTCTTTACGTGCGAACCACAGCAGATACTCTTCCGGCAGATCGATCAGCGCCCGGCCTTTGTATTTACCGAACGGCATCGTCGTGTTGGCTATCGCCAGCAGGTCGGCTTTTTCCATCGCTATTGCTCCAGCAAGCGCATCATTTCCGCCTCGTCGATCACCGGAATGCCCAAAGACTGAGCTTTAGTCAATTTCGACCCCGCCGCTTCGCCCGCAATTACCATATCTGTCTTTTTTGACACGCTGCCGCTGACCTTCGCACCGAGCGCCGTCAGGCGATCTTTCGCTTCGTCGCGGGACAAAACGCTCAACGACCCCGTCAGCACAAGCGTTTTGCCTGCAAACGGGCTGGATGAGGCGTCGACGTTGACCACAACAGGCTCGGGCCAATGGATGCCAATCTCGTCGATAAGCTCTCGGATCACCTGCTGGTTATGCTCTTCATCCAGGAAATTGCGCACGTGCGTCGCCACAACAATCCCGACGTCCTGAACCTGCTGCAACGCGTCCAGATCCGCATCAGACAGAGCCTGCGGCGTCAGGAAATGCGCGGCCAGACTCGCCGCGGTCGCTTCGCCGACGTCCCTGATGCCCAACGCGTAAAGGAAACGGGCAAAGGTGGTCGACTTCGCTTTCTCCAGCGCGTTGACCAGATTCTGCGCCGACTTCGGCCCCATGCGATCCAGCCCGGTGAGAATACCCGCCGTCAGGCGGAATAGGTCTGCGGGCGTGCGCACGTACTCCTTTTCCACCAGTTGGTCGATGATCTTGTCGCCCATTCCGTCGACATCCATCGCCCGGCGGGAAACAAAGTGCTTCAGTGCTTCTTTCCGCTGAGCGCCGCAGAATAAACCGCCGGTGCAACGGGTCACCGCCTCGCCTTCCACCCGCTCGACGTCGGAACCGCAGACCGGACATTGGTCAGGGAAAACGATAGGCTGCGTTTCCTGCGGACGTTCCGTCAACACAACGCTGACGATCTGTGGGATGACGTCTCCGGCGCGGCGCACCGTCACGCGGTCGCCGATACGAATGCCGAGACGTTCGATTTCATCGGCATTGTGCAGCGTGGCGTTGCTGACCACCACCCCGGCGACGGCCACCGGCTCCAGCCGCGCGACCGGCGTAATCGCCCCGGTGCGGCCAACCTGAAACTCCACGTCGCGCAACCAGGTCAGCTGCTCCTGCGCCGGGAACTTGTAGGCGACCGCCCAACGAGGCGCGCGGGCCACGAAGCCAAGGCGCTCTTGCAGCGCGAGATCATCGACCTTGATCACCACGCCGTCGATATCGAATCCCAGACCGCTGCGTGTTTCTTCTACCTGCCGGTAGAAGTCCAGCACGGCGTCGCTGCCGCAGCACCGCCGAATGCGATCGCTGACCGGCAGTCCCCAAGACTTGAAGCGTTGCAGTCGCTCCCAGTGGGAGTCCGGCAGCGTGCCGTCTTCCACCAGTCCCACGCCATAGCAGAAAAAAGTCAGCGGACGTTTAGCCGTAATGCGCGGGTCCAGCTGACGCAGCGAACCGGCTGCGGCGTTGCGCGGGTTGGCAAACACCTTGCCGCCCGTGCGACGCGCTTCCTCGTTCAGCGCCTCGAAGCCGCCATGCGTCATAAAGACTTCGCCGCGCACTTCCACCCGGCGCGGGATGTCGTCGCCGCTCAGCCGCAGCGGGATCGCGCCGATGGTGCGAATGTTTGAGGTGATGTTTTCCCCCGTCGTCCCGTCGCCGCGGGTGGCGGCACGCACCAGCACGCCCTCTTCATACAGCAGGCTGACCGCCAGTCCATCCAGTTTCAGTTCACAGCAGAACGAGAGATCGTCCTCGTGTTTCAGGCGATCGTTGATACGCTTGCTGAACGCCAGAAAACTTTGTTCGTCGAAAACGTTATCCAGCGACAACATCGGCACTTCGTGCCGAACCGACTCGAACGCCGCCAGCGGCTCCGCGCCAACTCGCTGTGTGGGCGAGTCCGGCGTGATCAGCGTCGGATGTTCCTGCTCAAGCGATTTCAGCTCACGCATCAGACGGTCATATTCCGCATCGGGAATTTCCGGCGCATCCTCCACGTGATACTTGTGCTCGTGATAACGGAGCTGGCTGCGCAGCGTTTCAAGACGTGTTTCAACAGACTGTGAATTCAATGGAGTAAACCCTTTCTCTGACATAACGACATCGATCAGCGACTGGCCTTGATGGTATTGATGATATTGGTGGTCGAACAGCCATCCTCAAAGTTCAGCACTTTGACTTCGCCGCCGTTGTCCCAGACTTCTTTGCTGCCCGCGATCTCTTCCGGCTTGTAGTCGCCGCCTTTCACCAGAATATCCGGCAGGATTTCGGCAATCAGACGCTGCGGGGTGTCCTCTTCGAACGGCACCACCCAGTCGACGGCTTCCAGCGCGCCCAGCACGATCATACGCTGCATCAGCGGATTGACCGGACGTGTGGGGCCTTTAAGACGTTGAGTCGACGCATCGCTGTTTACGGCGACAATCAGACGGTCGCCCAGTTTGCGGGCGTTCGCCAGATAGGAAACATGACCGGCATGCAGAATATCGAAGCAGCCGTTGGTCATCACGATACGCTCGCCGCGCTGACGCGCCTGCGCGACCGCCGCTTTCAGCTGAACTTCGTCCATCGCGCCAAACCCGGTTTCAGCGCGACCACAAACCGCATTTTCCAACTCGATCGGCGTGACGGTGGAAGTTCCCAGCTTGCCGACCACGACGCCCGCGGCGGCATTGGCCAGGAAACAGGCTTCTTCCAGCGGATTACCGGCGGCCAGAGCGGCGGCCAGTACGCCGATGACCGTATCGCCAGCGCCGGTCACGTCATATACTTCCTGGGCCTGCGTTGGCAGGTGCAGAGGCGCTTTACCCGGTTGAAGCAACGTCATGCCCTGCTCTGAACGCGTCACCAGCAGCGCGGACAGCTCCAGCTCCGCCATTAGCTGCATACCACGTGCGACCAGATCGTCTTCATCGCGGCAACGGCCAGCGACGGCTTCGAACTCTAACAGGTTCGGCGTCAACAGCGTGGCGCCGCGATAACGAGCAAAGTCTGTGCCTTTCGGGTCGATCAATACAGGTACACCGGCGGCGTTCGCCGTCTGAATCATCCGTTGAACATGAACCAGCGCGCCTTTGGCGTAGTCGGACAACACTAGCGCGCCAATTTTCGGCAGCGCCTGCTGAATACGCTCAATCATCGGCTCCGGGTCTACATTGTCGAACCCTTCCTCGAAGTCCAGCCGGAGCAGTTGCTGATTGCGGGACAGCACCCGTAGTTTGGTGATCGTAGGGTGCGTCGCGACGGGGACGAAATCACACCGCACGTTGACTTCGTTCAATTTGGCATTCAGCGCTTGAGCCGCATCATCGATGCCGGTCAGGCCGACCAAACGAGAACCGGCGCCCAGCGCCGCGATATTCATCGCCACGTTTGCCGCGCCGCCTGGGCGCTCCTCTATGGTGTCGACCTTGACCACCGGCACCGGCGCTTCCGGTGAAATACGACTGGTCGGACCATACCAATAACGGTCGAGCATGACATCACCCACCACCAGGACACCGGCTTGACGAAAATCAGGTAGCGTAACTTTCATTCCCTGCTCCAAAAAGGGTTCATTTTATCGCGCGCTATATTACCACAGCTCGCCCGACGGCACGGCCCCCACGGGGGAAATCCACGGCGGCGTCGCCAATTTTGCATACAACCTCTCAGCCCAGCCAGTTTTTCCAGCTGCGCTCCACCTGTTCGCGTTCAGCGATGAAGTGCGCGCGGCTTACGCGGCTGGAGCGCGCCTGCAAAGCCAGACGATGCAGCTCGTCGCGCAGCGTAATATAAGCCCGCGTCAAGGCATTGGCCTCGTCTTCTTCCATCACGCCGTGCTTCGCCATCATCTCCAAAATGCGCACATTATCGGACCAGCGCGTTAACGCCGGCTGTGCGTGCGCATAGCGCAGGACCAGATACTGCACGATAAACTCGATGTCGATGATGCCGCCGGCGTCCGTCTTCAGATTGAAAGCATCCGGATCTCGATGGGACTGGTGACGCCGCATTTTCTCCCGCATTTCCCGCACCTCGATGCGTAATGCTTCGCCGTCGCGCTCCCGGCAAAGAACATGTCGGCGTGTCGCCTCGAACTGTTGCTGGACGTCGGTTTCGCCGTACACCATTCGGGCGCGAACCAGCGCCTGATGTTCCCAGGTCCAGGCATCGTGGCGCTGATAGTCGTCAAACGCCCCGACCGTACTGACCAACATGCCCGCCGAGCCGGATGGTCTCAGCCGCGCATCCACCTCGTAAAGTATTCCGGAAGAGGTGCGCGTGCTGAACAGATGCATGACGCGCTGGGCCAGCCGCAGATAGAATTGATAGCCGTCGATGCTGCGGTCGCCGTCGGTCATCACGTTCGCCGGACAATCGTGCAAAAAGACCAGATCGAGATCGGATCCATAGCCCAGCTCCCAGCCGCCCAGCTTGCCGTAGCCGATCACGGCGAACCCGCGCCCTTCCCGCTGTTGCAGGTGAGACGGCTGGCCATAACGCGTCACCATACTCTGCCAGGCCTGTTGCACCACGGCGGCGATAATCGCCTCGGCGAGATAGGTCAAATGATCGCTGACTTTCATGACCGGCAATGCGCCTGCGATATCACCGGCGGCAATTCTTAGCTGCTGAGTCAACTTGAACTGGCGCAGCGCCTCCAGCTGTTGCTCCTCGTCATCTTCCGACACCCGCATCAGATACTGGCGCAGTTCGTCCGCGTAGGCATGTTGCGCCGTCGGTTGATAAAGCGTAGCAGGGTCGAGCAACTCATCCAGCAAAAGCGGATAACGCGCCAGCTGGCTGGCGAGCATTGGGGAGGCCGCGCACAGGCGGATGAGGTGTTTCAGGGCCGGGCGCGATTCGAGCAATAGCTCCAGATAGGTCGTTCGCGTCACGATGCCGATGAGCAGCGGCGTGATGCGCGAGACGATGATATCGGCTTGCTCCTGCTGACAGGCTTCCGCCAGCAGCGCGGGCATCAATTGGTCCAGTACGTCCCGGCCACGTGGACCGATGGTGCGGCGGGACAGCTCGGAACGGAAGTCCTGTAGCTGATACAACAGGTTCGTCCGGTTCTCTTCCGGCAGATGTGGGGTCAGCGACGCCAGCTCGCCCTCATCCAACCCGTCCTGCCACAGACTGCGACAGTGTTCATGGGTCGGATCATCGCTGCCGTCAGGGGCGTCGTCGCCTATCAATTCGTTGAAGACGTCGCGTACCGCCTGCGTGTGTCGCGTCAACGCATCGCACAACGACGGCCAGCTGTCGCAGGCCATGCCCCAGGCCAGGCGGGATTGATTGAGCGCGTCCTCCGGCAGGTTCTGAGTCTGTTCATCGGCGATGGCCTGTAACAGGTTTTCCAGCCGACGCAGGAACAGGTAGGCTTCCCGCAGCCGCAACGTTTGTTCCGCAGGCAACACGCCCAGTTCGCCCAACTGTTGCAACGTCGGCAACAGCGAATGCGATTGCAGCTGCGGCTCGCGTCCTCCGCGAATCAGCTGGAAGACCTGAGTGATGAATTCCACTTCCCGAATACCGCCGGGACCGAGTTTGATGTTATTGCGCAGATCGCGACGACGCACTTCGCGCGCGATCATGTTTTTCATGTTGCGCAGGGACTGGATAACGCTGAAGTCCATGTAGCGCCGGAACACGAACGGACGCAGCAGCTGATTCAGCTCCTGACGATAGGCCGGATCCGCTGCGCCGAGCGGCCGCGCTTTTACCATCGCGTAACGTTCCCAGTCGCGCCCCTGCTCTTGGTAGTAATCTTCCAGCGCGTTGAAGCTCAGCACCAGCGGACCGCTGTCTCCGAACGGCCTCAGGCGCATATCCACCCGGTACACAAAACCGTCTTCGGTCTTTTGGTCGAGCGCTTTGATCAGCCGCTGACCCAGCCGGGTAAAGAACTGGGCGTTGTCCAGCTCCCGCCGCCCGCCACGCGTATTGCCGTTTTCCGGATAGGCGAAAATCAGATCGATGTCCGAGGAAAAATTTAGTTCCCGACCGCCCAGTTTGCCCATGCCGAGCACCAGCAGCGGCTGAGGGTCGCCCTGTGGATTGCAGGGCGTTCCCCATTCCCGGCAGCAGGCGTCGTAAAGCCAGTCGCGGGCGGCGATGACGGACACTTCCGCCAGTTCGCTCAGTTGCCGCAGCGTCTCCTCTGTGCGGCATGTACCCAGCGCCTGCGCGAAGGCGATGCGCACCAGCATGCGACGCCGAAACGTGCGAAGCGTCGCCATCAACGCGGCTTCATCGCGCACCTCGCTCAGCGCCAGCCGCAGCGCGTCCGCATAGTTTTCCCATTCATCGGGGACCGGCGGCGATTGCCTGATGTCGTGCAGCCAGTCAGGGTAACGCGCCAGCGCGTCGCCGACGAAATCGCTCATCGCGACCGTCGCCTGCTCCTCCGCCGACAAGGTCGTGAGCGCAGGGGAAGACGGCCAGCGGGACAACGCCTGCTGGGCCTGAGAGAGTAACGAAGCGGGTAATGGGAAACGGGGCGCAGGAGTGCTGCTCATCGACTATCCTCACACCGCCGCCTGCTCCGATGACAGGCGGCCGGCTTCAATGCATCATGATTGTCCGCTGTTCAGCCAGAAAGGCGGAAGAGCTATCGCCTGCTTGCGGGTTTCGTCCAGCGCCGCGGGCGCCGGTTGATGGACGTTAAGCTTGGCGATTTGCTGCGCCAGCTCGCGCCAGACGCGAACATAATCGCCCGCCTCCTCCTCCGGATAGAAACCGCCCAGCAGCATAAAGGCGCTTAAACCACGTTCCAGGCGCGGCAGCTGCTGTTCGTAATGCAACGACGTCAGCGAATGCGCAAACACGGACTTCAGCTCCGCCAGACTCCGGCTCAGCATGATATCGGCGAAGCGTTTATAGGAACTCTGCAAACGCATGCGCTCGCGATTATCCATATAACGACGCCAGCCTGCTTCCAGCAACCAAGTCGTCAGCACCAGTTTACTTTTCAGGTAATCCTTATCGAAGCAGACGGTCTCTGCGTCGAGATCGGTCATCGCCTTCGCTTCCAAAGCCGTCAAGGCGCCGCGAAATGCTGAGGTCACTTTACGCGGCACCACGCCGCCGACCAGCACCAGCATTTCCCGTAGGAGCGTTCCCGCCTCCAGCATGCTATCGCGCGCGGCCTGATCGCCCCGCACCCACAGCTCTTCGTGATACTGCCAGTGCGTCAGCCCGAACTCCAGGCCCGCCTCGATGCCCTCATCAAGCGTCATTTTTTCTTTGACCGGCATGAACGTCAGAGCGTGTCTCTCACGCGGCGGGTTGCCTTTAGCCAGCTGATAACCGCGGGCGGCTTTACTCAAGTAGCCCTGTCGCAGGCCGCCCACGTCGGAAAGCTCGTCGGCGAATTCCAGCAGATCGCTACGCTGTCCGACCTTCAGCTCCAACTCCAGCTCGCAAATCGGCTCCTGCAACTCCCCGGCCACCACCTCGCCGCGATCGAGCACCATCTCAATAATGCTTTGGTGATGAGACACGACCCAGACTTCACGACGGAAATCGGTACTGAACAACGGCGTTAGCTCTGCCGCCAATGCATCAAGGTCGCACTGCTCCGGCCAGATATCGTCCGGCAACAGACGAATGTCCAACTGCGGTCCTGCCAGCTCGACGTTATATTCCGGGTGCTGATGCAAGCCGCCTACCACCTTGCCCGCCGTTTTGGCGGTCATTTCGTAGCGGCCGTTTTCCCCACGGATACGTAGCCCGATACCGTGCTGACGCAGGTAGCCGTCCGGCGTTTCGTAATAGATGTTCGCCAACTGATGCGCATGTAAATGCTTGCTGTGGCTGTAGTCGCTCTTCCATTGGTTCAGCTGGGTTTGCAAAGCTGGCACCGTGGCAGGATGGACAATAAATTTCAGTTCGATCTCTTCACTCATAATAGTTAGCTACACCGGATGCTGCGGGAATCTCGTCAGTAAATAACATTTTACGCTACCTTGCCACCGTTGCCACCGCCTCGCCGCCGCAGGCCGCCAGACGTGCGGCCACCGCCATCATCGGTTATCCTGCGTCTTCGGCTGACAAACAAGAGTAAGACAGTTCCCATTTAGGTTTGTCACCCTCCTCGTCAGACTTATCCGACGAATATTTAACACTCATTCACGCAACCTGATGATCTTATGCAGAAATTACGCTTTATTATTGCCGGCCTCGTTGGCCTTGCCGTCACCTTTGGCACCCAGGCGGAAGAAAAACGCTATATCTCCGATGAACTCATCACCTACCTCCACAGCGGACCGGGCAACCAGTACCGTATCGTCGGCACGCTGAAGGCGGGTGAAGAAGTCTCCGTCGTGGAAGTCAACGAGGGGGCGGGCTATGCCCAGATCCGCGACAGCAAAGGCCGCGCCAGCTGGATCCCGCTCGATCAGCTGAGCCAGATGCCCAGCCTGCGCACCCGCGTGCCGGATCTGGAGAATCAGGTGAAAGTCCTGACCGACAAGCTGACCAATATCGACCAGAGCTGGAACCAGCGTACCGCTGATATGCAGCAGAAAGTCGCCGCCAGCGATAACGTGATCACCGGGCTACAGCGCGAAAATCAGGATTTGAAAAATCAGCTGGTCGTGGCGCAGAAGAAGGTCAACGCCGCCAACGTGCAGTTAGATGACAAACAGCGCACGCTGATCCTGCAGTGGTTCATGTACGGCGGCGGCGTAGCGGGCGCAGGTCTGCTGCTGGGGCTGGTGTTGCCGCATCTGATCCCGCGTCGCAAGAAAAACGATCGCTGGATGGGCTAAATCTTTGCCCGTCGTCAAACCCGACACTGAACATCAATAAAGGTTATAGTGAGCCATCGTCACTAAGAAACCATTGATTCAGGAGTTGGGTTTGAAGATTTACCTTGTGGGTGGCGCGGTGCGCGATGGTTTATTGCATCAACCCGTCACCGAGCGCGACTGGGTGGTGGTCGGCGCCACGCCCGAAACACTGTTAAAACTCGGCTATCAGCAGGTCGGCAGGGATTTCCCCGTCTTTCTGCATCCCACCAGCCGTGAAGAGTACGCCCTGGCCCGAACGGAACGTAAATCCGGGCAGGGATATACCGGTTTTGTCTGCAACGCCAGTCCGGATGTGACGCTGGAAGAGGATCTCCTGCGCCGCGATCTGACCATCAACGCCATCGCGCAAGAAGAAGACGGCAGCCTGATCGATCCCTACGGCGGCCAGCGCGATCTCGAATCCAAACAGCTGCGTCACGTTTCCGACGCGTTCGGCGAAGATCCGCTGCGGGTGTTGCGCGTTGCGCGATTCGCCGCCCGCTACGCCCATCTCGGCTTTACGATTGCGCCGGAAACGCTGGCGCTGATGCGTCGGATGGTCGACAGCGGCGAACTCGACAGCCTGACGCCGGAGCGCGTGTGGAAAGAGACCGAAAAGGCGCTGGGGTCGAACTCGCCTCAGGTCTATTTCGAGCGGCTGCGGGACTGCGGCGCGCTGCAGGTCTTGTTCCCCGAAATCGACAATCTGTTTGGCGTCCCTGCGCCTGCGCAATGGCATCCGGAAATCGACACCGGCGTTCATGTCATGATGACGCTGGCGATCGCGGCGCAGCTCAGCCCCGAGATCGACGTGCGGTTCGCCTCGCTGTGCCACGACGTCGGCAAAGGCCTGACGCCGCCATCGCTGTGGCCGCGCCACCACGGACACGGTCCGGCAGGCATCAAACTGATTGAAGCGCTGTGTCAACGGCTGCGGATCCCCAATCAGATACGCGATTTGGCGAAACTGGTGGCGGAGTACCATGATCTGCTGCATACCGCGCCGATCCTGCAGCCTAAGACGCTGCTGAAGCTGTTCGACAGCATTGACGTCTGGCGCAAACCCCATCGTCTGGACCAGCTGATCCTCACCAGCGAAGCCGATGCGCGCGGGCGAACCGGCTTCGAGGACAAGCCTTATCCGCAGGGTGATTATCTGCGCGAAGCCTTCAAGGTCGCCAGCAGCGTCACCAGCGCACAGGTCGTGGCCGATGGCTTCCGCAATGCGGCGATCCGCGACGAACTGCA
The DNA here is from genome assembly GCF_900107885.1 of Lonsdalea quercina. Taxonomy (NCBI): domain Bacteria; kingdom Pseudomonadati; phylum Pseudomonadota; class Gammaproteobacteria; order Enterobacterales; family Pectobacteriaceae; genus Lonsdalea; species Lonsdalea quercina. Next base: position 49,827 of record NZ_FNQS01000004.1, read on the forward strand.
CTGGCGCCGCCGCCGTGCGCTGCAGAACTGGAAAGACCAGCAGGACGCGGACTAAAAAAACGGCCTTTCCTTTATGCGTCGCCGCAGGGGGGAAAGGCCGTGTGTTGAGCAACGCCGGTCGCGGGGATGTTCCCGCTCTGTTACATGAAGATCAGATACACCGCCGCACCGACGATGAAACGATAAATGGCGAAGGGCACAAACGACATCCGTTTAATCACCGCCAGAAACGTTTTGATCGCGATCATGGCGACGAAGAACGCCGTGAGGAAGCCGATGGCGAACATCGGCAGCGCAGACCAGCTCATCAGGTGCCAATTCTTATACAAATCCAGCCCGCTGGCCCCCAGCATCATCGGCACCGCCAGGATGAAGGAGAACTCCGACGCCGCATAGCGGCTGACGCCCGTCAGCATGCCGCCGGAGATGGTCGCGCCGGAACGGGAAAATCCCGGCCATAGCGCCAGACATTGAAAACATCCGATGTAGAAAGCCTGGCGATAGCTAATATCATCCAGCCCCTCCGCGCGCGGGGTTTTAGGACGCCATTTTTCGGCAATCAGCAGCAAAATACCGCCGGCGATCAGCGCCCATGCCACCATCTGCGGATTAAACAGCGTTTTAATAGCATCGTGGAAAAGCATCCCCAGCACCACCGCCGGTCCCATGCCCAACAAGATATGCACCAGCGTCAACCGCCCTGTGGGCTTGATGCCCTCATGGGGCTGGCGACCGAAATGGATGCCGATCAGGCCGAACATACGCCGCCAGAACACGACGACCACCGCCAGAATAGACCCCAGCTGAATCACCACCTCGAAGGTTTTCGACAGATCGTTCTCAAATCCCAACCAATGACCGACCAGGATCATATGCCCAGTCGAGGAGACCGGTAAAAACTCCGTCAGACCCTCGACGATCCCAAGGATAAACGCCACCAGCAACGTGTATGAATCTGTCATTACCTGTTCAGCTCCATCAAACCGTAACCATAAAAAAGCGGCCTCGCTGCACGCGAGCCGCTGCATATGAAACGACATTAAAATAATGAGATTACGAGTTAATGACCTTAGGAAGGGTCTCTAATCATGACATACCGGAATTATCTCATCCCTCGCTCGATCACCACGCCGACCGCGCGAGCCTGAGCGACTGCCCCCGGTTTGCTGACTTTGAGACGCATCCACGGTATCCCGAATCGTTTCATCAGCGTTTGGACCACATCTTCGGCCACGCGTTCAACCAGCGCGAACCGCTGTGTGGAAACCAGTTCAATCACCGCCTCGCTGACATCCGCATAGCTTAGACAATCTTTGACGTCATCGCTGGCGGCGGCGGCGCGGTTGTCCCATCCCATTTCAATATCAAACACCAGCTTCTGCTGGATGGTCTGCTCCCAGTCGTAAACGCCGATCGTGGTAATCACGCTAAGTTCTTCGATAAATACGATATCCATTACCCTTACCCTCTGTTTTTGCGGCTGCCGGATACCACTTCCGGCGGAATATGCGTATTATCCTTGGATGCTAATATTAAAACGACCTTTATTAGACGGACGCATATTATGAGTGCTACCGCGCTGGGAATGATTATCCTCGCGTATCTGTGCGGCTCGATTTCCAGTGCGATTCTGGTCTGTAGGATCGCCGGATTGCCAGACCCACGCGAAAACGGTTCGGGAAACCCGGGTGCCACCAACGTGTTGCGCGTCGGCGGTAAAGGAGCCGCAGCTGCCGTACTGCTCTTCGATATTCTCAAAGGAATGCTGCCGGTGTGGGGCGCTTATGAGCTGGGCGTCGCCCCTTTTTATCTCGGTTTGATCGCCATCGCCGCCTGTCTGGGCCATATCTACCCACTGTTCTTTCGCTTCCACGGCGGTAAAGGGGTGGCGACGGCGTTCGGCGCCATCGCGCCTATCGGCTGGGACTTGACGGGATTGATGACGGGGACGTGGCTGTTGACCGTGCTCCTCAGCGGGTATTCGTCGCTCGGCGCTATTGTGAGTGCGCTCATCGCGCCGTTTTACGTCTGGTGGTTTAAACCCCAGTTGACCTTCCCTGTCGCCATGCTCTCCTGCCTGATTCTGGTCCGCCACCACGACAACATTCAGCGTTTATGGCGCGGTCAGGAAGCCAAAATCTGGAAAAAACGACGCAGGAAAGCTTCTTCATCCTCTTCTGAACAAAAATAACCCGCATCGCTTTGTTGACGACGCCGCTGACACGCGGCGCCGCCTGAGTGCCGGTTAGCTGCGGGCAATCGCGGCCGACGGCTCATTGCCTAGCTTAAACAGCGCCATACTGGCCGCCAGTTCCATCGCCTGTTCTTCCAGCGAACGCGTCGCAGAAGCCGACTCCTCCACCAGTGAGGCATTCTGCTGCGCCACGCTATCCATCTGCGAAACGGCGGTATTAACCTGATCGATGCCGTTGCTTTGCTCACGGGTCGCGGTGGAAATCTCGCCCATTAGCGTCGTGACCTGCACCACGGCGGACGAAACGTCCTTCATGGTGTCACCAGCGACCTGGGCGATTTCCGTGCCTTCACGCACCTGTACCTGCGAATCTTCCAATAGCGTTTTGATCTCTTTGGCAGACTGCGCGCTGCGCTGGGCCAGACTACGGACCTCGCCGGCCACCACGGCGAAGCCGCGTCCCTGCTCGCCTGCACGCGCTGCTTCAACCGCCGCATTCAGCGCCAGTATGTTGGTCTGGAAAGCGATACCATCGATCATGGCCAGGATATCCGCCACGCTTGCCGTACTCTGGGAGATCAGCTCCATTTTTTCCAGCATCCGACGAACGGCGTCGCTGCCCTTGTCGGCGATATCGGCCACGTTCTGCGACAGCAGATAGGCCTGGTCGGCGCTTTCCGCATTCAGTTTCACCGTAGAGGACAGCTGTTCCATGCTGGCGGCGGTCTGCTCCAATGACGCCGCTGACTCCTCGGTGCGCTCCGCCAGATTGACGTTGCCGGCGGACAGCTCTCGCGTGCCGATCTCAATGTGACTCCCCGCATCGCGCACTCGCCCGACGGCATTCGCCAACGCGTCCTGCATCATCTTCATCGCCTGAATCAGGCGGCCGATTTCATTCTTGCCGCCGTCTTCAATGTGCTGGGACAGATCGCCGCCAGCAATGACTTCCAACTGATAGACAGAGCGATTCAACGGCTGCAGGATTAGACGCTTGATCACGACCCAAGCCACGCCGGACAGCAACAGCGTCAGCACGCAGGAAAGGCCGATAATCGACAGGCGGCTCAACGCCAGCTCTTCGGCTTTGGTCAGCAGATTATCTCCCACCATGACGGCGAAGACGCGAAAGTCGTTGATGGCTTTATCCATGGCCATGCTATAAGGCACCACAACGTCTTGTGTGATTTTGTAGAACTCGTTGGTATCGCCTTTTTTTAACGCATCCATCATCGGGTTGATGCCCAGATTACGGTAACTTTCATAGCTGGTTTTGATCTGCTCGGCCAGAACGGCCCCTTTGGCGGTCACCGTGCCGTATGCCAAAAACTCATCCATATCCTTGCGAGAACGATCCAGATAACTTTCAACGCGCGACAGCGTTTCTTTCGCCCGAGTGACGTTGCCCTCATCCATTTGCCGTGCGGCCTGATAGGCGGTGGTGCGGGCTCGCAACGTCGCCGTATAGCTTGCCGCCAGCGTCCCCAGTTCTTTCCCCTGTATTTTATCGATCGAGCTTAACGAAGCATTTCCCTGGCTGATGGCATTAGCGCCGATACCGCTGACCAAAAGCAGCAGTAATACCATGACGCTCAACAACACAATCAGGCTGGACTTCACCGTGATATTTTTCAACATCCCAAAATCCCTCTTAACTTAATGAAAAAGCCATAAAAAATAGATAAATCTCATTAAAGAAGCCCCCTTTTTATCGGAACATCACCCTTACTCTTCAATTATATTAATTATTATATTGGTCATGGTTAGCTTGCTATTAACCGCCACTATGACGTAAGCCCCCGGCTGAAGCAGCCTGGGTCCCGCGGCACGTCGGACCGACGTCCGGACTGCTAAAAACCGCGACTTTCACGACGAGTTGGCTATAATGACCGCCACTCCATTTCTGGTTTGAAAGAGAAGGAAACCGACATGAGCTTGAATACGGTGCCGGCAGGCAAATCGCTTCCGGAAGATATTTATGTAGTCATCGAAATTCCCGCGAATTCCGATCCCATCAAATATGAAGTAGACAAAGAAACTGGCGCGCTGTTTGTCGACCGCTTTATGTCTACGGCGATGTTCTACCCGTGCAACTACGGTTACATCAACCACACCCTGTCTCTGGATGGCGATCCGGTCGACGTACTGGTTCCAACCCCGTACCCGCTGCAGCCAGGCTCAGTGATCCGCTGCCGTCCGGTCGGCGTGCTGAAAATGACCGACGAATCCGGTGAAGATGCCAAGGTGGTTGCCGTACCGCACAGTAAACTGAGCAAAGAGTACGAGCACATTCAGGATGTGAACGACCTGCCTGAACTGCTGCGTGCGCAGATCGGCCATTTCTTTGAACACTACAAAGATCTGGAAAAAGGCAAGTGGGTGAAAGTGGAAGGCTGGGACAACGCTGAAGCCGCTAAAGCGGAAATCGTTGCTTCTTTCGAACGCGCCAAAAACAAGTAATCCCGACGGTGACGGCGCAGTGGGAAGACGTTCCCGGCAGCGCATGACCTGTCCCTGCAAGGGGGCTGAGGCTTAATGTCTCAGCCCCCTTGGCATTTAAACGCCGCCCGTTTTTCTCCCCCCACGCCCTTTCGCGATCGCGCGCATTGACGGTAAGGAAGGAAAAATGGAGAGGCATTCCCTGACGATAGGCATAAAAAAAAACACCGCCACTGACGGTGTTTTTTATTTACTGAAGCAGAATGAAAAACGATTTCCCGGTTTTTACGCCTCCCCCGTCATGAGCAAAGCGCCGCATGTCGGGGTAGCAGAACGATGAAAGGCCGTTACGCTTCGTCGTCGCGTTTAGACCAGTCGCCGCTACTGATGCGCCGCAGACCGGTCACGGGGCGCTGATAAAGATAAATCCAGGCGCTCCCGTAGGGGGTGAAAATCAGCTTGCGCTGATATTCGCCACCGTCTCGTTTTAAAGCATCCAACTCGGTCAGGATGGAGGAACTAATGCGATAGACTTCGCCGTAGACAGCCCCTTCACCCGCCACTGCCGCCGGATAGTGACCCAAGTCATACAACTCATAGCCTTCGAGCTGATGGTCGCCTAACCATTGCGCATGGGTCATCCAATGACTATTTCCCTGTTTGCGTCGTAAACTGCCATAGACAATAATTCGCATCGCTAAAACTCGAACTGATAGAGCACATCTAATGCCTGACTGACGCCAGACACCGCCTCCAGATATAGTTTCGGCATTAAACGATAACGCAGCGTTAACGTTGCCAGTGAATCAAATATGCCAACGCCATATTTGACTTGCAGGCCCGGCGCGACGTAACCGCTGACAACGACTTGCGAATTGTCGCCAGCGCCCTGTGTGTCCAGAGCTAAATTGCTTACGCCAAAAGCCTCGCCGATTTTACCCACAACTTGACCTGTCTGCGCAACCCCCAGACCGATCAATGCTGAGGTCATCATTGAGCTATCGGTTCCGCTGCTATCCAGTCCCTGACCGCGTAGCAGATAGGACAATGCTTCCTGCTGCGACATAGTCGGATCGGAGAAAACCTCCAACTTGGGCGCCGAGGCGGAGCCGGTGACGCGAATCCCTACCGTGACATCATCTTCGGTGTTGTCAGGGTTACGAATCGCCTCAATATTCAGCATCGGCTGTCCCGGCGGACCCGCGAATAACAGCTGACCTTTGCGAACCTGCAGATCCTGACCATACGCCTTGAATCGTCCGCTGGGAATATTGATTTGACCATTAAGGCCTAAACCACGCTCATCCTGCGCCACCTTTAAATCGCCCGCCAGATTGGCGGTCAGGCCGTAGGCGTCGAGTTTGACGTCATCTCCGATATGGATGGTCAAATTGCTGTTGATTGGAATCGAGGTCGATTTCTCCTGCGTCGGTTTCCCTTCCTCATTCAGCATGACTTCATCAGATGAGACGCCGACTGAACTGGCTGGCAAGTCATGTACTACGATGCGCGCCCACGGGATATTCACCGACCCATTTAGCGCCAGCAACTGCGGCGTGGCTTCGAAAACGATATCGGGCGACACATCCAGACGTACCATTGGCGGCACCGTCACTCGCATACGATCGCCTTTCACGGCAACGCGCGCTCGCCAGGCGTCCGGTTGCGACCAGTCGGCCCCCCCAGCCAAGTTGACCTGCCCTTGCGTGGTCTTGAGGAACCCTTGCAGCGTGGAGGACATCCCATTGAAGTACACCGCAAGGCGGCCATTCTTCAGATCGACCGGCATCCAGTTGCCGTCGATATCCAGTTTTTCCAGCACCATCTGCCCAAAGAGCTGCGGTCGCTCGACGTTGCCGCCCAGCCGCAGATTGGCGTTCAGAATGCCGGCAGCCTTCTCGCCCTGCTGCAAGGCCGGGTTGAGCATATCCAGCGACAGCGTATCGATGGTGACCGTACCGCTCAGGTTGCGGCGCTGCTGCGGATCGCTAATCAGCACGTCCCCGTTCAGACGGCCGTTGCCGCGGATCGCCATCCGCCAGCCGATTTTAGCCTGACCGCGGTCAAGACCGGCATTCAGCGTCAGCGTGTCAAACACGACCGGCAACGCGCCCCCCTGCATCTGTTGACGCACGCTCACACCGTCGCCATTCAGCGTGACTTTGGCCTGCGGCAGTCCGCCGCTTGCCTGCCAGCTCACATCGGCATCGCCGGAGAACCGCCCGGTCAGCACGGTGTCTTCACTCAGGAACGGTTCGAGCATCGCCAGATCGAAGCGATTAAGCCGCACGCTGGCATGTCCGCTGGGGCCGGCCTCAATCGGCTTAGGCACACACACTTCGGCATGCGGATTCACCCAACAGTGGGTGCCGACGGTGATTTTCTGCGCCGCCGCCAGATAGTCCAGCGACATGGCTTGCGTCAGCCGCCACTCGCCGACCGGCGTGTCAAAACGGGTATGGTTCAGCGTCCCGCGCCAGCGTTCCTGAGCGCGGTCGAAGCTACCGTTCAGCGCAAGCTGGCCGGAAACCGGCTCGCCTTTCACCGTGAGCTGAAGCTGATGTTTGGTTTCGTTGCCGCCCGCTTCCAGATCAACCGAGCTGACCTTCAGCGAACCCTGCGTGAGCTGGGCCACCTTAAGCGCCAGCGTCCCCTGGATCTGCTGGTCTGTGCGGACATCGCTTTTCAGATCGATACGCTGGATCCGCAGATCCTGCCAACGCAGCGAAGATGCCGTTAAGTCGGCGCGTACCTGAGGCGCGTCCCGACGGCCGTCCAGGTGGAGATTTCCGAGGATATGCCCGCCCAGACCAGGCAGCATGCCATTTAGCTCCGGCGCATTGATATCGGCCAACAGCTGCCAGCGATCGTCCAGTTTCCCCTTGACGTTGATCTGGTTGCGGCCGAGCGCCAGATTCAGTCCAGGCACGTTCCATAGCCCTGCCGCATTACCTCTCAGCGAACCTTTCGCCGTCAGCTTGTTCCGGCGTATGCTGCCGTCCATCTGCAACTGAGGCACCTGTACTTGCCAGTCGCTGCCGGACACCACTTTCCCATTAGCCTTGATGATGCCGTTAAGACGTAGCGGCCAGTCAGCCCACTGTCGGCCCGTATTGATCCCGCTGATGGTCAGCGCGCTGCTCCAGTTGATGGCATCGCGCCAATCGACTTTCGCGGTGATGTCGCTGTAGCCTTCGAACGCGTCGAGGCGCAGGTGCGCCAGCTCGAACTGCTGCAAGTCGCCCTTCCCTTCTACCCGCAGCGAAGCGGGCGGAACGGCGCTGCCGCGGATATCCCCCTTCACGTTAAGCGCATAGTCCGTCGCTTTACCGCCGAAATTCACCTGCAAATTGTTCATCTGATACTGCGCGGTGCCCGTCATCGGCCAGCGCAGTTGGGAACTTTGCAGCTTCAGCGTCAACGGCAGCCCCTGCTCGGCCAGCGCCGTATCGATATTCAGCTGCGCGCGCTGCGGGCCGGAGAGATTCATCGCCAGTTTCAGCTGCTGTCGCAAAGCGCCGTCAATCGTGAGCTTCAGGCGCTCTCCCTTCAACGGGTCGATATTGAGCGCGCCGTTGGCGTTAAAGGTCACCGGCCAGTCGCCGTTGAGCGTCGCCGCGCCGTTGGCGAACAGCGATCCCTGCGGAGACTGCACGCTGAACCGCTGTAGCGTCACCGCCTGTTTCAGCGTCGAGGCCTGGAGTTGCAGACGGTTGACGGTCACGTCCTGATCGCCGGTGACACGCAGCTGCTCGCCGGTGATATCCGTGATGGTAACGTCGAGCGGCAGGGTGATGGCCGGCATATCATTCAGCAGCGGTTTGGCGAACATCGCCTGCAGCCGTTCGCCTAACGGCGGTTCGGCGGGCGCTTTCTCCTTCGCCGCGTCCTTCACGTCCTTATCCTGAGAGGCTTTAGCCACCTGCGGCAGCGTCTGCGCGACGTCGCCCGCCGTCACGTCATCTTTAACGGCCAGCCCCACCGGGGTTTTAGGCAACGCGACCAGCAAAGAGATGATACGAGTAGGCTGGAGCGTCAGCGACCGCCCCTGCCAAAACATACCGGTTTGAAACTCCGCCAGCGACAGGGCGGTGTCGTCCACCGTCACACGGGTGTTTTGCAGGCTGAAATGTTGCAGGTCGAGCGTCAGCGGCGTGGAGATCTCCGTGATCGGCTCGCTGGCGGTCGTCGTCTCCTGAGAGGCAGGCGGCATGGCTTTTGTGTCCACCACCACGTCTAGCCCCTGCAACGACAGGTCGTTGATACACAGCTTACTGTGCCACAGACAGCTCGGAGTCAGAGCCAGATGCAGGCGGGTCGCCTTCACCGTCACGCCCGGCATCTGATAGCTGAAGTCCTGCAACGTCAGGTCGCGCCAGCCGCCGTCCACTTTCCCGATGGCTAATCCCGGCACCCAGCGTGTGGCCGAGTTCAGCATAAAATGCAGCCCTGGCGTTGTCGTCACCAGGAGCGTCAGCGCCACGAGCAGCGCTAATAATACGGCAATGAGGCCGATCCCGATTTTTTTCAACATACTCATAGTTCAGGCCCCAAACCAATGTAGAACTGTAAACCGTGTTTTTCCGGATCGCCGACAGGTCGTGCGATATCCAGCTTGATTGGCCCGACAGGGGACGCCCAACGGACGCCGACCCCCGCCCCGGTTTTAATGTCGCTCTGCTTAAAGTCATTAACCGCCTCGCCGCTGTCGATGAACGCCGCGCCCCACCACTTGCCGGTAATGTTATATTGATATTCAAGCGAGCCAGTCGCCAGTCGGGAGGCCCCGGTCAGCTTATCGTCGCCGTCTCGGGGAGAAATGGATTTGTATTTGTAGCCGCGAATGCTGCGATCGCCGCCGGCAAAGAAGCGCAGGGACGGCGGCACGCGTGAGAAACTGCCGGTTTCAATCCAACCCAAGTTGCCGCGCACGACGAATCGGTGTTTCTCTTCCCATGTACGGATCCAGACGTTCTGCGCCTGGAAGACGGAGAAGTCGATATCGGATCCCCAGGCGGTATTGGAAACGTCGATGGAGTAGCTTTGCGAATCTCCCCAAGTCGGCATCAACCCGCCCCGCTGACGGGTGCGGTTCACGTTGAAACCGGGGTAGAGCAGCATCGTCGTATCAGTCACCGACCCCTGAGTAAAGTGATCCAGACTCCAGCGCAGGTTGACCGAGCGCTGCCAGCCGCTTGAGTAGTTCCAGTAGCGGGCCACGTTCAGGGTGGTGGAATCCGCCTTGGTATCATTGAGGTCTTCACGCTTGAAACCGCCTTGCAGCAAGTAATACTGCTCCAGCGGGTTGGCGAGTAGCGGGATTTTATAGCTTAGATCCAGTTGCTGCTCCGGCGCCGAAACGCTGAAGCTGCTTTGCAGGCTGTGGCCGCTGGAGTTAACCCAGGGTTTATTCCAGGTTGTTTTTAGGCGCGGACCGACGTCTGTGGCGTAGCCGACCCCGGTTTCCACCGTGTTATGGGTACGTGGAGACAGCACCGCCTCCATCGGCAGCTCTTTATTTTTGTTTTCTCTTCCCCGTTGCAGATCGGGGGAAACCACCACGGAATTGAACCATCCGGTGGATGACAGTCGGCGGTTGAATTCGCCCAGCTGTTCAGAGGTATAATAATCACCTTCATGGAAAGGCAGCAGCGCGCGAACATACTCTTCGCGGATCTGCGATCCTTCAATGCTCAACGCGCCGAAGCGGTAGCGATCGCCGCTGTCGTAGTCGATGTCCCAGAAGGCTTGATGAGTCGAGTCCATCACCCCCAGTTGGCTTTTGAGAAAATGTGCGTCGAAGTAGCCTTTGCTGACGGCGAGTGTATTCAGCTCGCTTTTAAAATCGTCATAGTCGCCGTGATTGAGAACCGTACCCAGCGCCGGCGCTTTTTCTTTCCGCAGCTTCAGGAAATCCTCATCATTGCGAGCATACCCTTCAATGGCGACATCGACACCGGCGATTTTTACGGGTTCTCCCGGCGACACGTTGACCCTCAGCACCGGTCGGCCTCCGTTGACCGCCGGTAAGAACTGAAAGTCGATGTCAGGATCGTAGTAGCCAAGCGCCCGCAAACCTTGCCGGATGGCATTGTTGACGCGGGACCGGAAACGTCCATCGGCGCTGACTTCGTCGGCGGTAATGGTAGACAGCTGCGCCCGGACGTTCTTTTGCAGTTCGCCCGTCAGCCCTGTCACCTGCAAACGGACATTGGAAGCGGCGCCAACAGACGCACTCGCCAGCAGTAATCCGCACACCCCTATCGCACGGCATAAGCGGATGCCGCCGGTACGATAAAAATTCCTCTTCAATGTAAAAATCGCCACTGCGCTCCCTGATCACCCTATAGAATTAAATTGTTTCTCTTTAGCCATAGATATTAGCCGGTAAAGCCTAAAATATAGTGTATACAAGGGGAAACTGACTCGCACACCCTTTTATCCCGCCCGGAAATTCCCGGAACCGTAACCGATAACGATGATTCAAACCGTCAATGGGAGCTAAACGTGGTCTTACTTTTTGATAAAACGCAGTCGATAAGCCAGTCCGACGCGCTGCCTGGTCGGTCAACGCCGATGCCTGTCGCCCGGCTCCATGTGGTCAATCAGCACTCGATGACGCATGTCCCGGAGGGAATGCACGTCGCCATTTTCGCGATGGGCTGTTTCTGGGGCGTAGAACGCCTGTTCTGGGAACAAGCGGGCGTCTACAGTACGGCAGCTGGCTACAGCGGCGGCTATACGCCGAACCCCACCTATCGGGAAGTCTGTACCGGTAAAACCGGTCATGCAGAAGTAGTACGGGTGGTGTTCGACCCGGCGGTCATCAGCTACGAGAAGCTGCTGCAAATCTTCTGGGAAAATCATGATCCGGCTCAGGGGATGCGACAAGGGGGTGATGTCGGCACGCAATACCGTTCAGCGATCTACACACTGACGGCACAGCATGAACATGCGGCGATAGAGAGCCGACAGCGCTTCCAGCAGGCAATGGCAGCCGCGGGCGATAAGCGAACGGTCTCCACCGAAATCGCAGAGGCCGGTCCGTTTTACTATGCGGAAGAAGAGCATCAGCAGTATCTGTACAAAAATCCGGAAGGGTATTGCGGGCTAGGCGGCATCGGCGTTTGTTTACCGCCGCAGCGCTAATTTTACTGAACGCCGTCGCGTTAAAAACGACGGCGTTTTTTCCTTTTTGAAACGCCATTTTAACGGCCTGCAGATCGCCTCACGCCAGTGCTGGCGGTTCTTTGACCGCTCCTGCTATAATGCCGCCGGCATGAGGCTGATAATCGGCCTTGTCCACGGCTCCCTGCCGTTGGTTCATGATTATTTTCCTTCCTGAGGATCGCCCTGTCTATTGAGGCAAAGCGAAAAAACTATGTTAAACAGTTTGTTATTAATTATTTTTCTTATCGCCGTTAGCGCATTTTTCTCCGTATCTGAAATTTCCCTGGCTGCATCGCGCAAAATAAAGCTCAAACTCATGGCGGACGAGGGCAACCAGAACGCCGAACGCGTGATGAAGCTCCAGGAGACGCCCGGTATTTTCTTTACCGTCATTCAGATCGGCGTCAACGCCGTAGCCATTCTCGCCGGTGTCGTCGGCGACGCCGCCTTCTCCCCCTACTTTACTATGCTTTTCGATAATGTGATGTCGCCGGAAATGGCCGAGCGCGTCAGCTTTATTTGCTCCTTTGTGCTGGTTACCAGCCTGTTTATTCTGCTTGGCGATTTGACGCCGAAACGCATAGGCATGATCGCCCCCGAAACGGTTGCCGTTCGGATCATCAACCCCATGCGCTTCTGCTTGTTGATATTCCGGCCGCTGGTATGGCTGTTTAATGGTCTGGCGAACATGATTTTCCGGATGCTCAAGCTGCCGATGGTGCGTAAGGACGACATTACGTCGGACGACATCTACGCGGTGGTGGAAGCAGGCGCGTTGGCTGGTGTGTTGCGCAAGCAGGAACATGAGCTGATCGAAAACGTGTTCGAGCTGGAATCCCGCACCGTCCCGTCCTCCATGACCTCTCGTGAGAGCGTGGTGTTCTTCGACCTGCATGCGGACGAAGAAAGCATCAAGCAGAAAATCGCCCAGCAACCGCATTCCAAATTCCTGGTTTGCGACGGCCATATCGATCAGATCGTAGGCTACGTCGACTCCAAAGACCTGCTGAACCGAGTTCTGGGCAATCAGAGCCTGGAACTGACCAGCGGCGTACAAATTCGCCCAGCGCTGATCGTACCGGATACGCTGACGCTGTCCGAAGCGCTGGAAAGCTTCAAGACGGCGGGCGAAGACTTCGCGGTGATTCTGAATGAATATGCGCTGGTGGTCGGCATCATCACCCTCAACGACGTAATGACAACGCTGATGGGCGACTTGGTGGGACAGGGACTGGAAGAGCAGATCGTCGCTCGTGACGCCAACTCCTGGCTGATTGAGGGCGGTACGCCGATCGACGACGTGATGCGTGTGCTGAATATCGACGACTTCCCCCACTCCGGCAACTACGAAACCATCGGCGGTTTCATGATGTACACCCTGCGTAAAATTCCCAAGCGGACCGATTTCGTGCGTTTCGCTGGCTACAAGTTCGAAGTGGTGGATATCGACAGCTACAAGATAGACCAGCTCCTGGTAACCCGACTGGAGGACAAACCGGCGGGAAGCGCTGGCCCGGATGTCAGCATCGTGTAGCCGTAAGGCTGCCTTTCACTCATTAAAAAAGGCCCGTTTATGGGCCTTTTTTGACGTTGGATAACCGCATAACTTATCGATGCCCCTCATACCGGCGCGGATCCGAATCTGTTCTTTTCACACATTACACATCAATTTTTTGCATGTGTCGCAACAGTCCGGTCCGTCGTTTCCAACATCCTATCGCGAGGGCGGCAGTCGGCGTTAAGCCAGCTCTGACTGCAGTTTCATAACCTGACGGTTGACTTCAGACATGACTTCAAGATGCTGCTTGTCTTTCTTTTTCGGCAGTAAAATCTTGCCGTAGTCAAACTCAAAAGCACCAACCCCTTTGATGTACAACCGTCCGCGAAACAAGGTCTTAACGTATTTAGCGACTTTAAAGGGATTATAGCGTTCGAAGATCCTCATACATCCTCTCCTTACGTTGTTCCAAAAGTGCGTCTCCTGCCACCAACCCGGCACAGGGTGTATGACACACCAAGCTTTATCCTACATTTAGGGTCGATATTTAATGGGAAGTTCCCTATAAGCCAGCATTATTTATCGCTTTTACATTAGTTTACGGAACAGAAAAACGCAAAATTTGATAAATCAGAATAAACCTTCAAATACCAGGGTGATACAGAACAGTATTGACGAGAGACGTCTTTCGCCACTTCAGCCTGTTCATTTTCCTGTGCGGTGTTATACCGTCTTTCTATGACAGAATAACGACAGCACATAGAGGTTTCGGACAATCCTCATAAAACTTTAACGTTCGTAATGTGAGAGATGGCGTGAACAGCCTTTGAAAGGCTCCGGACCCGGCACACCGGCCCGGAGAACCCTTAGGCGGGATTAATATAGGGAAACGCGAAATCCGGGATTCAGGAACGATTCGCTTGGAAAATAAGACAGCGGCTGCCCTTTCCAGTCATTGACCTGCGCGCCCGCCGCCAGCGCTACAGCATGCCCTGCGGCCGTATCCCATACGCTGGTAGGCCCGAAACGCGGATAAAGCTGCGCTTTTCCTTCCGCCACCAGGCAGAATTTCAACGATGAACCGATAGCGACAGTTTGATGATCGCCTAACTGGGCGAGGTAGTCCTGCAGTTCCGCGTCCGCATGGGAACGGCTGACCACAACCAGCGGCGGACGAGCGTCCTGCACCTGGATCGGCAGACGGACGCCACACTCCTCTTTCCAGGCTTTGCCCTCCGCTGCGGCGTACATCACGCCGGTCACCGGCACATAGACCACACCCAGCACCGGTTTACCGTCTTCGATCAACGCGATATTGACGGTGAATTCACCGTTGCGACCAATAAACTCTTTCGTCCCGTCCAGCGGATCCACCAGCCAATAACGCTGCCAGTGCTGGCGTTCGGACCACGGCGGCGGGTCCTCTTCAGACAACAAAGGGATCATCGGATAGGCCGCCGTCAGCCCGTGGGCAATGACTTTGTGCGCGGCGATATCGGCGGCGGTTACCGGCGAGTCATCCTGCTTATGTCTGACCTCAACCGGTTCCTGTCCCTCATAGATTTGCATGATGGCATCACCCGCCTCACGCGCTAGCTGGCAAATATGTTCTAGCATGATGTCTCCTCTCTACCGGTTGTCGAGGCCGCCTGACGCCCCGTAGGATAACGCTGAAAAGGGATGGACCGGCCATGATCCTACAGGCCAGGGCCGCTTCCACACGCCCATCATCTTCAGGGATGATACTTCATCTGTTCATCATGATTATATGGGATATGCCCTTCACTACCACCTCGCAAAGACACCTCATCATAAGACACCGGCGAGGACGGGGGTGAGGAAGACATTCACGTCTGGCGACGTCATACAAGAGAACTCTCGAAGACATTGCCGTGCTCACCATCAGAATGACAGCAAAGTACACGCCGAGATTTAGACAACGTTGTGGGTCATCGCTATTTCAGTGATATTCAAGACTCGCTCCGCCAGTGTCTGGGGTAGGCTTTAAGGCCGGAAATGACAAGGGATACCGCAACTGCTGGCATCCCTTGAGGTTCGTTAATGGCTGGTCAGGCCGGACGGCATGGCGGGATGTGTTCGCCCTCCGCTTGAATAGTGATCACCGGCGACGGTCATCGTCCCGATGGTGACGACGTCCACGGTCCCAGTCAGGGCCACGGTGGTGGCGATCCTCCCGATAAACCCGCGGCGGCGGCTGCACGACAATCACTCTCGGCGGCGGCTCATAGTAATGACGCGGTGGCGGTGGTGGCCTGTGGTAGTGGTGACGCTCACGCCAATAATCAGGATCGCGCCAGTAGCGGCCATCCCAGTAGTAACCTCGTCTGTCGCGATCGCCAATGTGCAGTTGCACCCCCGGCAGAGACAGGCTCAGGCTGTCGGCTTGCGCGGCGGGCGCCGTATACATCACGCTTGCCAAAACGGCAGCGAACCACAGCGGTTTAATCATCGTTATACCCTCTGCATAGCCGCGATGCGGCGTATGCCAACGGTATACGGGGATTCCCCCCAGCGCTCTATCGGAAAAAGGCTAATTTCCTGTTATTAAGCTTACACCAGCATTTCCTGCCACAAAAAGGTCGTCAGGCCATACAGAGTCGAGCAAAATTCGTTCATCACGCCTGCCAGTGGTGACAAAACACCTGATGTTCCGTCGCCGCAGGAGGACATGATAGGTTTTCGCTACGCGCACACCGCTTCAGCATGCGGACAGCGGGTATGAGACGGCGGCCGGAGCGGGCTGGGCGGATCGCCGCTCAGCGGCGCTTGCTGAGTTCGCGCGCCGGGATCCATCGACGGCAATGAGCTTAGCAATGCGCGCGGCTACGACCACTGGCACTACGCTCTCGTTGCGCGCTATTTCCATCACGGCGGACAGTGGCAGGATGGCGCAGAAATTGGAACGCCGCAGGGGCCAGTCAAATCAACAGGATGGGGGTATTACGTCATGGTGGGGTATCACTTCTAACAGTGCGCGTCGACGTTCGGCGTCATCGCAATAAAACTTGATGTCAGACAGCCCGTCGACTGTCTGACCTCTTCCTGAATTACAGGATTTCCAGCAGCTCGACTTCGAAAATCAGCGCGCTGAACGGCGGGATGGACGCGCCAGCGCCACGTTCGCCATACGCCAGTTCCTGCGGGATATACAGCTCCCACTTGGAACCGACCGGCATCAGAGTCAGTGCTTCCACCCAACCGGGGATAACGCCGCTCACCGGGAATTCCGCCGGCTGGCCGCGCTGTACGGAGCTGTCGAAGACCGTACCGTCGATCAGACGACCGGTGTAGTGCACACGCACGCGATCCTGACGGGCGGGAATGCCGCCTTCGCCCTGAGTCAGAACACGGAACTGAAGACCGGACTCGGTGCTGCTCACGCCTTCTTTCTGCGCATTCTCTTCCAGGAAACGCTGACCTTCTACCGCCAGTTCACGCTGACGTTCGCGGCGCACCGCGTCCGCACGTTCATGGACTTCACGCAGCGCACGGTGAACGACGTCGACCGGTACGGCGGGCGCCTGTCCGTCAAGAGCATCACGCAGGCCGGCGACCAGCGCTTCAGGAAGCAGACCTTCCAGACCCGACTCCTGTAACTGTTGACCGATCTGCAGGCCGATGCCGTAGCTTGCCTGGGCTTCTACGCTGTCATAAGAAGGCGTTGTCATTGATGTTCCTTTTTCTGTAAAAATTGCGAGCGTGCAGCATAACAGCGTGAGGTTTATGGGTAAAATTTTCTCTGTCCGGCCCCGCCGGACGCGCACTGACACACCTAGTGACCGATAGCGTGGACTCCGCCCCAAAAGCGCGCTGACTTACTGGCTATCCTTGAAGGATTACCGATATACTCAAGGCGTTTTTACCTTACACGGTAGCAAGAGAGGTCATCATGGGCAGAATCGCGCCCAGGAGAAGTAAAAACCGCTGGGATTCCCGTATGCTGTGGCAATCCTGCCAACGTTGGTGGCGCCGACGGCCTTGGCCGTTCAGCATCGCTGATGAGACGCCAGCACGGAGATCGTCCGCATCTTCCGCCGCGCGGCGCAATCCTTATGGCCGAATCTCGCTGCTGTTGCGTCAGCTGTGGCATCTGCCGGACGGGTTTCAGTGGATGGAACCGCTGCCCTATCCGCATCGCCGCTGGCTGCTTATTGCGGCGGCGTTGCTCCTGCTCGTGCTGCTCTGGCCCTATTCTCCAACCCCGCAGCCCACTCGCGTCGCCAACCCAACGAACGTTCCGCTAACCTCTGAACCGGCACCGGTGCAGGCCAGGTTGGCGGATCCGGCGCCGCGCGCTGACTCAGTCCCCGCGCCGGATCAACCCGAAGCGCCCCCTGCCGCTGCCGAAAAACCGTGGCAAAACTATCAGATAGCCGCGGGACAAACATTGGCGCAGCTCTTCCGCGCTCACAATCTGCCGGTCAACGATGTGTTTGCGATGGCGCAGGTCGAAGGCAACGACAAACCTCTGAGCAGCCTTCATGCGGGACAAAAGGTCAGACTGCGACTGAATGCGCAGGACGTCGTGTCGGAATTAGAGATCGATACGACGGATAACCAGACGGTGCAGTTCGTCCGTCAGCCGGACGGCGCATTTGTTCGTACACGCTAGACGTCGCGTGATGACGGAATAAAAATCATAAATACTAAGAAAGCGGGCGCTTTCTGTCAGCGGAGAGTGCCTGTTGTCACTACAGATCCAGACTCGATTCCCCTCCCCCAGAAATGCAAAACGCTGGCGCAAGGCCAGCGTTTTACGACGTTAACGTCAGCGTAAATTACGCTTCAGCAACGATAACCACGTTCAGCTTAGCGAAAACGTCGCTGTGAACCTGGAAGCTCACTTCGTGTTCGCCCAGAGTACGCAGAACGCCTTCCGGCAGACGGACTTCGCTTTTCGCAACTTCAACGCCTGCTGCGGTAACCGCATCAGCGATGTCACGAGTACCGATAGAACCGAACAGTTTACCTTCATCACCCGCTTTGGAAGCGATGGTGACGTTAGCCAGTTCGTTCAGTTTAGCGGCGCGAGCTTCAGCTGCGGCCAGAACGTCAGCCAGTTTGGCTTCCAGTTCAGCGCGACGAGCTTCGAAGAACTCAACGTTTTTCTTGGTTGCCGGCACAGCTTTGCCCTGCGGAACCAGGAAGTTACGAGCGTAGCCCGCTTTAACGTTTACCTGGTCGCCCAGGCTGCCCAGGTTTGCTACTTTATCAAGCAGAATAACTTGCATTACCTTATCCTCTCAAAGTCTTGTTATTAGACAGCGGCCGATTACTGATGACGATCGGTGTACGGCAGCAAAGACAGGTAGCGCGCGCGCTTGATAGCACGGGCCAGTTGACGCTGATATTTTGCACGCGTACCGGTGATACGGCTCGGTACAATTTTACCACTTTCAGTGATGTAGTTTTTCAGCGTAGCGATGTCTTTATAGTCAATCTCTTGAACGCCTTCCGCGGTGAAACGGCAGAACTTGCGACGACGGAAATAACGTGCCATTTGGCTAGTCTCCAGAATCTATCAATTCAATCTGCTCGGCATGTAAAACAACTTTGTTCAGACCATTGCGCCCTTGGTGGCAACTAATGAAACCATGAACAGTGAGTTGCATGCCGACCGTTATACTGTGAGTCAATGCTTGTGACGGGTGTCCACTGACAACCACGGGCATACGACACCATGCTTGCCGGTTTAATCCGGCTTCCTCTTGCAAAGAACGGTGCTCAAGCACGAACTGGCAGTGAGGAATACCTGAAGGACTGACTTTTCGAATGGGCGTCTTGCACACGGTGCCGGACAGTACCAGTCGATTCGTCTTCGTCACGGCAAATTACTCTGCAGAATCCCCAGCTTCAGCATCATCGCTGGTTTCTGCGAAATCTTCACGACGCTCGCGGCGCTCGTCTTTCGCTTTTACCATCGGAGAAGCTTCAGTTACCGCGTGTTTAACGCGCATAACCATGCTGCGGATAACGGCGTCGTTGAAGCGGAAGTTTGTTTCCAGCTCATCGATCACTTCCTGCGGCGCTTCCACGTTCATCAGAACGTAGTGAGCTTTGTGCAGTTTGTTGATCGGGTAAGCCAGCTGACGGCGGCCCCAGTCTTCCAGACGGTGGATCGTACCTTCAGCACCAGTGATAGCACCGGTGTAACGTTCGATCATACCTGGAACCTGTTCGCTTTGGTCAGGATGAACCATAAAAACGATTTCGTAATGACGCATCGAATTGCTCCTTACGGATTATTCAGCCTCCTGTCAGGGTCAGCCGCGGCCCATGGAAGCAAGGAACGTAGTTGTGTGCGGCCGAAAAAATGACGCGCAATTATAAGTGCCACGAACAGGTAACACAAGCGGCAATATGGCGAAGGAGCAGAAAGGCCGCACATAAAATAGGCGGCCTGGGTTAAACGTTACAATCGGCGACAAGCCGGAAGCGGCGGCTCAGAGGTGCTGGCGGAAAAAGCGGGCGCCCGCCCGCAGCGCGGTGGGGGTGATTTTATGGCCGATATCGGCCTCCGTCAGATAAGTCACGTTCGCGTCCCGCTGACATCCTGCCAGCGCCTGATACAAGCGTTCGGTCTCGCCGGCCGGCACCAGCGTATCCGCCAGCCCATGCCACAGTAGCAGCGGTCTGTCAGACACCTTATCCAGCTGATGACCTACGTCGAAAGGCGCCAGCTGTTCCGCCAGCGCCGCCAACCGCGGCGCGTTCTGCGGTTCATCCGGCGCGACCGGCGGGAACAGGGATCGAGACAACGACGAAACATAGCCCGACCCCATAAAAGCCGCCACCACGTTGATCCACGGATACTGCGTCATCGACGCCAGCGCCGTCATCCCGCCCAGCGAGGCTCCGCAGACGCCAATTCGGCCCTCTTCAATCAATCCCAACTGACGAAAATGCACCACGTACTCCGGCAGCTCTCGAACATTCTGCTGAAAAATATCCCAGAAATGACGCAGACGCCGCGCCTCATCGCCATCAAATCGCGCGCCGTGCATTGGAGCATCCGGGGCGACCACCCGAAAGCCGGCATGCGCCAGCGCGTAGGCGAAATAGGCGTAGACCTCTTTCGAGGAGGTAAAGCCGTGAAAGAAGAAAACGGTGGGCAGAGACGCCGCCTGCTTTCCTGACGGCGTGGCGTGTAACGCCTCAATGCCGTTTATCGTGGTTACTGAGATCTCGACCATCAATGCCCCCTCCCTTTATCGCTCATCCGCCCGCCAGCGCCATCGGCGGCACGCTAGCTCTCATTACCATAGCGCCAAACTCACCGGTGGGATAAAAATAAATTCCCCCTACCATAGTTAAAAAACGGCAAAGCGTGATGGTGCGATGCCGCACAGTCGCCACGCTGGCTACCCGAAGGGGTCGAAGCGCTCCCCTTTGAAAATCCGAACGGGGTTGCCACGCTCGACCTCTTGGTGACCACGATGTCGCTGCTCCCGCAAGGCCGCCGTCTGCTGCTGGTGCTGCTGCCGTAGCCGCCACTCGATCAGCTGAAGCGCCAAACGGCGATTGGCATGCTGACTGCGCTCGCTTTGCACCCGTACGCTGATACCGCTGGCGACATGCGTCGCGCGGACGGCAGACTCAGTTTTGTTGACGTGCTGACCGCCGGGACCGGAAGCACGGAGCGTCTCGATACGGATCTCCCCATCAGTGAACGTGTGCTGCGGGGTGAAACGCTGCACGCCGATAAACCAATTTTTACGTCCTGGTCCTTTACGCCAAGGGCTGGGACAAATCCACTGCAAAGTTCCACACCATGCATTCGCCAGCACGGCCTCGCCGTCGCCTTGAAGTAAGACCAGCGCGGATCGCAATGTTCCCGGCCGGTCTCCTGGTTCGCTTTCCACCACCTCCAGCGTGACGGATAAAGCGTGCGCCTCACGTGTTAGGGTGTGTAAAGCCTTGGCGGTCGCCAACATGCACTCATCAGGCCCTTGCGCGGCGGATAGCTGCAAAAAAATCATGCGGCGCCTCCCCGTGTTTTGTACGTCAACAATGGCTTCAAACGCGCGATCGGTGTGATGAGCCCCGCCCCTTCCAGAGACGCGATCACCGTATCAATGGATTTGTACGCCTGGGGCGCCTCCTGAAACATCAGCTGTTTATCCTGACAGATGACACGACCGCCCAGCGCGGTGCGCGCCAGATCCTGCACGCTGTAGCGCTGTTCAAGCCGCGCTTTGCATTCGGCGCGCATCCATTTACGGCCTGCGCCATGCGCCAAAGAGAACAAGCTCGCCGCGTCCGGCTTCGGCTGTACCAGATAGCTGTAATCACCGCGGGAGCCGGGTATGACGACCGGTCCAGCGTCGGACGGCGTGGCGCCTTTACGGTGCAGCCAGCCGGACTGGCCGTCGATAGTCGTCGGCGTCACCAGGTTGTG
Source organism: Lonsdalea quercina (assembly GCF_900107885.1). Classification (NCBI taxonomy): domain Bacteria; kingdom Pseudomonadati; phylum Pseudomonadota; class Gammaproteobacteria; order Enterobacterales; family Pectobacteriaceae; genus Lonsdalea; species Lonsdalea quercina. Next base: position 71,547 of record NZ_FNQS01000004.1, read on the forward strand.
TGTCACATCCAGCAGGGCTTCACCGTCTGCATGCCAACGCTGCAACATGCGGCGAGCAATGCACTGCCGGTTAAGCGCGGCAAAACGCAGCGCTTGCTGATGCTGCCGCCAGTAATCATCGGCTTCGGGCGTGCCTTCCAACACGCCTTGATGGCCGTGCTTGCGCAGGTGCCGTTCCAGAATCGCCTGACCTAGCCCGCGCGACCCGCTATGAACCAGCAGTAGCAGTCGTCGATCCTCCGGCATCAGTTCATCAAAGAGCGACGGCTGATAGACCTGATCCACCTGTTGCAGCTCCGCGAAATGATTACCGCCCCCAATAGTCCCGAGAGAAAATCGGTGGGGCAGCAAATCGTCGGGAACATCCGGTACGTCGTCCAACGGACCATCAATATTGCCCAGCCGTTTCTCCAGCTTATCCAGAGAAACTTTGCCAGCCTGCAAGCCGGTGCGCCAAAGCGCCATGCCACAGCCGATATCGTTGCCGACCAGCGCAGGGTAAAAACGGCGGAGAGAGAAGAAAGCGGCCCCGATGGGGTAGCCGCGTCCCGGATGCAGGTCCGGCATGCCGGACACCCGCGCCATATCCGGCAGACCCGCGGTAGCGGTTAGTTGCTGAATGGCGGTATCATCAATCCAGGTGTTTTGCGACGCGATCACGTTCACGCGCGCAGAGATAAAGCGAATCGTATTGCCCATAGATCAATCCTGTTGATCAATTAAAAAAAGAATTCGTGGGCAGGCAAAGCTGGGACAATACGCGAAAAAAAGAGAACTGCGGTGATTAATCCTGACATTGCCTGCAAAGGGTTGAATGTGAATACGTCATACTGAACCTCCTTTGCAATGCGATAGGTGAGTGGAAATGAAAACGCCAGAATATTACGACTGCAATAAGACACATGGCAAGCGAAAAATGGCAATAACCCGCCAAAAAACCAGCGCAAACCACCACAAAAATGGCATAAAGTCAGCAGTTATAGCTACTCATCGACGAGCGTGCAACGTCCTGCTTACCGGAAGTCCGCTTTTGCAGCGAACGTTTTCAGCCCTTCTATTTTTGGCGTGCAGCACATTACGACGGTCGCTTTGGCGGCGGCCAACACGTCAACGACTGGCGATATTTTCATGTTCTCTGTTACTCTCCGCCTGCGGTTTAAACACGCCGGAGCCAGCGCCCCCACCCGGTCGGCAGGCGATTGAAATCACACGGCAGCAGAGTTTATCGCTGGATAGAATCGACACCCTTTCTGTTATCGTGCGCGGGAGTCCTGATGACGCGGACCGAGAAGTACTGCGCCTGGCCAATCAGCGCGGCGCGCAGTATTACCGGATTGTCAGCAGGACGGAGAGCGAAAAGCTGCCCCCCGGCGTCTGGAGAGCCTTTGCCGTTCTGTACAGGCAACCGGCGGCCCAGAGACCCTGAAACTACCCGAATGAGAGGATATAATGAACAAAATACTGGTCATCGCCGTTCTGCTGTTCAGTGCGGGTTCCGCCACCGCAGCCACCGCGCCCTGCCGCAGTCTGGAATGGAATTTATGGGTGGAGTCCGAACTGAATATTCTCGGCCAATCGCAAATCAATGTGCAGATTGGTTCGACGACCTGGCAGCAGGCGGTAGAGAGTAAACTGGCGGCGAGATCCTGGCCGAATAAGACGTCAGTACTTTGGTGTAACGCAGTTGAGCAGCGCATTGCGGCCAAATCGTCGTCGTCCACCACCACCACGAAATAAGAAAGGTCAGCGGGAGCGCTCGCTCCCGCCATAACAATAATCCGACTCAGCTTCGCTGGCGCACCGCCTCGAACAGACACACGCCGGTCGCGACCGACACATTCAGCGAAGAGACGCTGCCCGCCATAGGAATGCTGATCAGCTCATCGCAATGCTCGCGCGTCAATCGACGCATCCCTTCTCCTTCCGCTCCCATCACCAGCGCCATTGGCCCGGTCAGTTTGCTTTGGTACAGAGTATGGTCGGCCTCGCCCGCCGTGCCCACGATCCACACGTTGTGCTCTTGCAGCAAACGTAGCGTGCGCGCCAGATTGGTGACGCGAATAAGCGGCACGCTTTCCGCTGCGCCGCAGGCGACTTTTTTCGCCGTGGCGTTCAACTGAGCGGAACGATCCCGCGGCACAATCACCGCGTTCACGCCCGCTGCATCCGCGCTGCGCAGGCATGCGCCCAGATTATGAGGGTCGGTCACGCCGTCCAGCACCAGCAGGAATGGTGCATCGAGAGCGGTCAGCAGTTCAGGCAAATCGTTTTCCTGAAACTGGCGGCCCGGTTTGACGTTAGCGATGATCCCCTGATGTACGGCACCCTCGACTTTGCTGTCGAGCCATTGGCGGTTGGCGACCTGCACGGCGATGCCGTTAGATTCCAGCTCGGCGATGACCGGCTGCAGACGACGGTCTTCTCGACCTTTCAAGATGAACACTTCAAGAAAACGCTGCGGGTCGCGCTCCAGCAAGGCTTTCACCGCGTGGATACCGTAGATAATTTCGCTCATTGATACTCTTTTGACTGATAACACGGGCGGTAAACCGCCCGTGATGTTGATAATGGAGACGCTTCGCTACGCCTGATGATAGGCAGTTTTAGCCGGGGATGTTCCTCCCGCGCCGACGCTACGCTTTTCGCCTGGCCCTATTCTCCGGCGGTTTTTTTGCCTGCTCGCTTGGCCTTGGTGGCGGCGGCGATCTTACGCGTTTTCTGCGCGTTCTTCTTGGCTCTGGACGGCGTTTTTTTCCCGCCGTCAGCCGCCTTCCCTTTTTTCGCGCCGTCGTTATCCTTGCGGAACGCACTGTCCGGCTCGAAGTTAACGTGCTGATTGGCAGGCTTACGGCGGCGGGGAGATTTCGTGTCTTTTCCGTCGCCCTGCTTCATCCGGTCACGCGCGGTTTTACCTTCGCCGCGCACTTTACGCGTGGAAGAAACCAGCGCGAAATCGATATTCCGCTCGTCCATATGCACCGCTTCGACGCGAATTTCCACGACATCGCCCAACCGGTAGACCTGACCGCGCGATTCGCCAATCAGACGCTGGCCGATATTATCATAGCGGTAGTAGTCATTATCCAGCGACGAGACGTGGACCAGCCCATCGATAAACAGATCGTTGAGCCGCACGAAGAAGCCGAATCCGGTGACGCTGGAGATCACGCCGGTGAAGACCTCGCCCACATGATCCTGCATGAAATCGCATTTCAGCCAGTCCGCCACGTCACGCGTCGCTTCATCCGCACGACGTTCCGTCATGGAGCAGTGTTGGCCCAACTGCAGGCATTCCGCCATATCACTGTGCCAGCCGCCGGTCGAGGTGGAACGCGCTTTGCGATCGCTCAGCAGGTACTTGATGGCCCGATGTAAGGAGAGATCGGGGTAGCGGCGGATCGGCGAGGTGAAGTGCGCATAGGAGGTCAGCGCCAGACCGAAGTGACCGCGGTTTTCCGGATCGTAAACCGCCTGCTTCATCGAACGCAGCAGCATGGTCTGCAACATGTCGCGGTCAGGACGATCGGCCAGTTGCGTCATCAGTTCCGCATAGTCCTGAGGCTGAGGCTTCATGCCGCCTTTCAGCGTCAGGCCCAGCTCGCCCAGCACGCTGCGCAACGCCAGTACGTGGTCTTCGGTAGGGCGATCGTGCACGCGGAACAGCGCAGGCTCTTCATGTTTCTCGACAAACTTGGCCGCCGCGATATTCGCCAGGATCATGCACTCTTCAATCAGCTTGTGCGCATCGTTGCGCACCACGGATTCCACGCGATCGATACGGCGATCGGCGTTGAAAATAAACTTCGCCTCTTCCGTTTCAAACGCGATGCCGCCCCGCTGTTCACGAGCTTTATCCAGTACTTTGTACATCTCGTGCAACTCTTCCAGCGCGCCGACCAGCGGCTGGTAATGCGCACGCAGCGCTTCGTCGCCCTGTAGAATATTCCACACCTTGGTATAGGTGAGTCGCGCATGAGAGCTCATCACCGCTTCGTAGAATTTATAGGAGGAGAGCCGTCCCTGCGCGGAGATGGTCATTTCACACACCATACACAGACGGTCTACCTGCGGGTTCAGCGAGCACAGGCCGTTGGAAAGCGCTTCCGGCAGCATCGGCACCACCTGAGACGGGAAGTAGACCGACGTGCCACGGGCGCGCGCTTCAGTGTCGAGCGGCGTATTCGGGCGCACGTAGTAGCTTACGTCCGCAATCGCCACCCAAAGACGCCAGCCGCCGCCACGTTTCTTCTGACAGAAGACGGCATCATCGAAGTCGCGGGCGTCCTCGCCATCAATCGTCACCAACGGCAGCTGACGCAAATCAATGCGTCCCTGTTTGGCGCTTTCCGGCACCTCGCTGCTATATTCGCCGACCTGCTCTTCGACCTCTGGCGGCCAGACGTGAGGGATATCATGGGTGCGCAACGCGATATCCACCGCCAGCCCGGTTCCCATATTTTCGCCCAGTACTTCCACGATCTGACCGACCGCCTTGGAGCGACGGGTAGCGCGCTGCGTCAGCTCGACCACCACCACCGACCCCATGCGGGCACCGGATACCGACTCGGGCGGGATCAGGATATCGAAGCTCAGACGGCTGTCGTCCGGCACCACAAAGCCGGTACCGGCCTCGGTAAAGTAACGGCCGACGATCTGGCTGGTCCGCGGCTCAAGAACGCGGACGATGCGCCCTTCTCTGCGGCCTTTACGGTCTTCTCCGAGGGGCTGGGCCAGTACAACGTCGCCGTGTATCGTTGTTTTCATCTGTTCGGCGGACAGGTACAGGTCGTCCTTGCGGCCCTCGACGCGCAGGAAGCCGAAGCCGTCGCGATGGCCCATGACCGTACCGCGAAGCAAATCCAGTTTTTCAGGCAGGGCGTAGCATTTACGGCGGGTGAAGACGAGTTGGCCGTCACGCTCCATCGCTCTCAGGCGGCGACGCAGCGCTTCTTGTTGTTCGTCAGACGTCAGTTCCAGATCTTTGGCCAGTTCTTCACGACTGATAGGGGTATCTCGCTTGGCGAGGTGCGCCAGAATGTATTCTCGGCTAGGAATCGGTGATTCGTATTTTTCTGCTTCTCGTTCCAGGAATGGATCTTGTGACATTAAGTTTCCTCCGTTGTCATCGGCAGGTGGCTGAAAGGCTTGCTTTTTCAGCCAGAAGTAATTGGTGTAGCGGCGGATTTTCTTTCACCCTATCAGCCAGCGTGTAACTGTCCGGCTCTTGCAGGAACTCTGCACTGCCTGACGAAGGGCCTGCTTCAGACGGCAGGCGGAAGTTATGTGACATATATCGCGGTCGCAGTTGAACAAGGTCAGCGGTTCCGGTTCTCGCAACACAGCTGATGCGGATAGTCGCCGGGTCACAACCCCGTCGGATGCCGCCGTTTTTGCCACGGACCGCGTTAATTAGCCCGGCACGGCTCAGTTGATTGATAACGTTGACCCTATCGTTGCATGAGACGCCGTAAACGTCGGTCATTTCGGTAATACTGGCCGTTTTTCCTTCCGGCAACGACGCCAGGAAGATCAGCGCTCGCAGGCCGTAATCCGTAAAACGTGTTGACTGCACATTCACCTCTGGGGATATTTTCGGGTGTCGCTAAGGAAGCCGCCCTCGCGCTTTCAGATTCCCCGCCGTGCTACGCAACTCAACATTCGTAAACGGCATCTCACACTGCATGCTCATTTTTTATCAGCAGATAATAAACCAGCGGCAAACATCAGGGCCAATTATTTAACGTTTAACGACAATTTCACTTCATTTTTCGCTCTTTTGGCCTTCGACATAAGATAAGGGAATCCTGTTTCCTGCCCTCGCCGCTCTTCTGATATGTTCAAAATCCACGCTTCGTGGCCTTATCCCCTACACCCCGATTGGACACGGGCAGCACACAGAAACGCAGCGTACAGACAGTGCGTCGCGATTTCGAGCGCCGCCCAGATTTAACCGGGCCAGTCAGGGGAGATTCTTATTCTATAGCAGGCAGCGTCCGGCGGCGTTGCAGTGATGCCGCCCGTGATTTTTTCTACACACAGGGAATAGACATCATGCGTTTGAAGAACCTCTCCATTCGTGCCGGTCTTTTATCATTGTTAACGCTTATCACCCTGCTACTACTTATCGTCAGCGGCATGGGCATACACTCCATTAATCAAAGTCGACAATCGCTCGGCGCGCTTAACCATATTCAGGGCATACAGCTGGGCGGGCTGACGAACGGTTATAACCTCACGCTACAGGCCAGAGCGTCGGCCACGCTGGCCGTCCGCAAAATCGAGATGGGTTTGCTCGAAATCGGCGCACAGGAAACCGAGCGTCTGGCCCACAATGTCCAGAGCGCAACGCGCACGATCCAGCAGTTCTCTCAGACCGAACATTCGTCAGAGGAAGGCCTGACGCTGGCGAAGAGCGTCGCTACATCCTATCAGCGCTATCTGGAACAGGGCCTGAACCCGATGGTGTCGTCGCTGCAAAAACAGTACACGGACGAATACTACCAGCTGTTGGAAAACGATTTGACGCCGCTGTCGACGGCATTCGACGACGCTATTCAAGCATTTCGGGCCTATGCGCAGCAGCAGGCCAGTGAACGCATTCAGGACGCCGAATATAACGAACGCGTCATGCTGCTGCTGATTAGCGTTGCGTGCCTGCTGTCGCTGCTGCTGGTCTTTCTTGGATGGATGGCGCTGCGGCATATGCTGCTCAAACCGCTCGACCGGGCGATTGACCAGTTGGAGCAGGTGGCGGCGGGCGATCTGACTCAGCGCATCCCGGCTAGCAGCGATAACGAACTGGGCCGCCTGAGCGACGCTATTGAGCGTATGCAGCTGGCGCTGCTTGCCTCGGTCGGACAGGTGCGCGACGCCAGTACCCAAATTGATCGCGGCAGTCACGAACTGACCTCCGGCAACCGCCATCTGGAGGAGCGCACCGAAGCCTCGGTAGCCGCACTCGAGCAGACGGCAGCCAGCCTGGAGCAGCTCAGCGCCACGGTCAAACACAACGCCGACAACGCCACGCTGGCACACCAGTTGGCGGACAAAGTCTCGGACACCACCGACCGGGGCAACGAATCGGTGTGCTACGTCATCGAGAAAATGCAGGAAATCGCCACCAGCGCCAAACGCATCAGCGATATCCTCGGCGTTATCGACGGCATCGCTTTTCAGACCAACATTCTGGCGCTGAACGCGGCGGTGGAAGCGGCCCGCGCCGGAGAACAGGGCAAAGGCTTCGCGGTGGTGGCGAGCGAAGTCCGCAATCTGGCCCAGCATAGCGGACAGGCCGCCCGGGAGATTCGAACGCTCATCATGGACTCACAGACCCACGTGGCCGAGGGGCTGACGTTGGCCTCACAGGCAGGCGAAACCATGGATGAGGTGTCCGGCGAGATCGACCGCATCACCAGCCTGATGAAAGAGATCTCCTATGCGTCTCAGGAGCAGCATCGCGGCATTGAACAGGTCAATATCGCCTTTACCCAGATAGACAAAGTCGCCCAGCAGAACGCCGCGCTGGTGAAAGCCTCCGCCAGCACGACCGAATCGCTGGAAGCGCAATCCCGCCAGTTGGTGGAAGCCATGGCGATGTTCCGCATCGGCGATAAGCTTCCGCTACTGCCTTAATGCCTGACCGTCGTCGCAGTCACCGCGGCGACGGCCTTTTTTCGTCCCCTCTTCCCTTTTTTCCTTCGTTCCCCCGCACGACATTCCTGTCGACATCAGTGCATATAACGGGCAAAACGCACAATCATAGAGCGGTGACAGGAGATAGTGACGAAAAAACCGGGCAAAGTGCACAACACTTGGCGTATCCGCTGCCTGCTTTCTCCGAATGAAAAAAATGGGCACGTTAATTGCTCTGTTAACTCAGGTCACTCCCCTCCTTACGTTAAACAGAGGTTATCGCCATGTCAGAACGGAATGAGTTTCCCTTAAGTGAAACGCCCAAAAATCAGCGCAAAGGGTTACTCTCGATCTCAATGGTATTGTTCAGCTGTATCTTTTTTACGAGAACGATGTTCGCGGGCGGCAGGCTCGGTGTCGCTTTTCCGCTGGTCGGCATCGCAGCCTCCGCCAGTCTGTATAGGCTCTTCACACGATTGGCCGGACGCCGTGCGGTCCTGACGGAAAGCAAGGAGCAGCCATGAGTTTGACCATCAGCGAAATTTTGTCGTTACCGGGGCTGGAGCCGCTGACGCTACGCGGCGGCGCGCAGCATATTCATCGCGCGGTACGCTGTTGCTGCGTGGCTAAAAATGAAAGGATCGCCGAGTGGTTCATGGGCGGCGAGCTGGTGTTTGTCACCGAGAGCAACCCCGCGCGCGATGAGGAAAACCTGCTGCTGCTCTTGCGCGAAGGGCAACGGCGCGGCATCGCGGGCATAGTGATGCTCAGCGGAGAGGCGTTTATTCATGCGATCCCTTACACCGTTGTCGCGCTTGCGGACACGCTGGGTATCCCGTTAATAGAACTGCCCAACTCGCTCGAAATAGAGATCGTCACTCAGATAATCGGCACAGCGCTGGTCCAGCGAGAAGCGACGCTGCGGTCCCAACGAGACATTCTGCTCCAACTGCTGACCGGCGAGTATCCGAGTCTGGCGATCGCCCACCAACGCGCCAGCCATCTCCATTTAACATTGGAGCAGCCGCGTCGGATCGCCGCGCTGCGTCTGAGCGGCACGCAAACGCTGTTCAGTACGCAGGATCCTATCCTGGCCGAAGCGCACTTGCAGTCGGCCCGCCAACAGAGTCAGCAGCAGTTGGAAGCGGCTCTGGCCAGCCGCGAACACGGGCTGCCGCTGATCGTCCTGGGCGAACTGTTTATTTTGCTGCTGCCCGACGACGATCGGATATTCCGGCGCAGCCAACGGCGGTTGCAACAAGTACAGCGAACGATCGATGACACTATCCGCCCGCTGCGCCTATTGTGCGGCATCTCATCAACGGTGTTCTCGGCGGCGCACTACCGACAGGGGGTGACCGAAGCGCGGCGCGCGCTGGATGTCGCAGAGAGCATGCTGCCGGACAAAGGTCAGTGCGACTATAGTGAGCTGGGCGTGATTAAATTGCTGACAGCCGTTAAAGAGCCTGAGCTGGTCGCGCAGTTCATGAAGGAGACGCTGGGGATGCTGTTCGAGCCGCACCGCAAACATCCGCATCAGCTGGTGGAAACACTCGACGCCGTCTTGCAGGAAAACGGCAATCTGATCAAAGCCGCCGAGCGGCTGCATATCCATCGCAATACGCTGCACCAGCGCTTGCAGCGCATCGAACAACAGTCGGGGCACGCGTTGAGCGACCCCCAATTTCGCTTGAATGCGTCGGTCGCTTTGCTGATCTGGCGTATGTCCAACGCACAACAGCAGGAGTTGTTATGAAGATTATCAATGCCGCCCTTCGCCATCAGCCGGGCCTGTACACTCTGAGTCTGCACGACGGCCTGATCGCCGCCATCGAGCCGCAGACGGGTCCGCTGACGGCCGCGCCAGAGGATGTCGATGCGGGAAAGCGGCTCGTGATCCCGCCGTTGGTCGAGCCGCATATTCACCTTGATGCAACGCTGACCGCCGGCGAACCGGCGTGGAACATGAGCGGTACGCTGTTCGAAGGCATCGAGCGCTGGAGTCAGCGCAAAGCCACTATCACCCACCAAGACACCAAGCGCCGAGCGCACAGCACCATCGGCCTGCTGCGGGATCATGGCATTCAGTACGTGCGCACCCACATCGACGTGACCGACCCCACGCTGGGCGCGCTAAAATCCATGCTGGAAGTCAAAGAGGAAGCGCGCAATCTGATCGACCTGCAGATCGTCGCTTTTCCGCAGGAAGGGATCGAATCTTTCCCCGATGGCCGCAGGCTGATGGAACAGGCGATCGACATGGGCGCCGACGTGGTGGGCGGGATCCCGCACTTCGAAAATACCCGCGATCAAGGCGTGAGTTCGGTGAAGTTTCTGATGGATCTGGCGGAACGTCGGGGCTGTCTGGTGGATGTCCACTGCGATGAAACCGACGATCCCCAGTCACGTTTTCTGGAAGTGCTGGCCGAAGAAGCGCGCGTGCGCGGCATGGGCGAGCGCGTGACCGCCAGCCACACGGTGGCGATGGGATCCTACGATAACGCCTACTGCTCCAAGCTGTTTCGCCTGCTCACGCGTTCCGGCATCAGCTTCGTCTCCTGCCCGACCGAAAGCATCCACCTGCAAGGCCGTTTCGACACCTTTCCGAAACGGCGCGGCATTACCCGCGTCGCCGAGCTGGACCGCGCGGGTATGAATGTCTGTTTCGGTCAGGACTCCATCAAAGATCCGTGGTATCCACTGGGGAACGGCAACCTGCTGCGGGTGCTGGACGCCGGGCTGCATATCTGTCACATGATGGGCTACGAGGATCTACAGCGCTGCCTGGACTTTGTGACCGATAACGGCGCCAAAGCGATGCATCTGGGCGAAAACTACGGTCTGGTCGTTGGTCGACCCGCCAACCTGCTGATTATGGATGCGGAAAATGACTATGAGGCCGTACGTCGTCAGGCCAAAGCGCTGCTGTCCGTGCGCCACGGCAAGGTGATTATGCGTCGCACACCTGAGCGCATCGACTATGCTTAGGCGATCGTTCCGGGCGGGCTTGCCCCGTCCGGAAAGGGCGAACGGTTTTCGACGTTACAATGCGCTTAACGAATAAGACTGCCGCTCCTGGGAGCCATCGGAGTAGATTTCGCTGATGTCGAGCGCATCGCCGTGAATACGGTAGGTAATGGTTTCATCCGCGGGATCGTCGCGCCACCGGCCAATACTGTCGGGATTGTTGCTGGCCCATAGCACGCGATTGCCAGCCAGCTTGCATTTGATAGCCCAGCGGGAGCGGTCGCCAGGCCGGAAGTAATGCACATAGGCAATGCCATTTTCAACGGCGTCGAGCTTCATGATCTGGGTACTGCGTCCGAAAATTAACGAGGTGGTCGCTTTGCAAATCTTGCCGATAGGGGGGGACGAGGGAGCGGCGGCGCGAGCTGAATCAGCCATTAGGGGAAGGAGCAAGACGACACCGACGGTCGCGATTGTTTTCTTTTTGTTCATTGAAAATTCCATGTAAATAGCGGTCACCTTTTAAACTGTCGAACGAAGCAAACCGGCAGGTTGAGGCCGAACCCATTCAGCTTGCTGGGTGTTAGCTTAGACCAAACTCTTCCGAATACGCCTTTTTTCATGCGTCAGGAAGCTTAGTCCGCCGGACAGGTTACCCTTCAGGGTGCAGATCCGGGGCATTCTGTTTTACACTATCTGCCGGACCGATATTTCAAATCACACATAAGCCTCCTGAATGACTATGAGCACGAACCTTACGACACAGACTGTGCAGCAGAATCTACAGGGTGTCAGGCAACAAATTTCTGCGGCGGCCGAACGCTGCGGACGCCTTCCCGAAGACGTCACGCTGCTGGCCGTCAGCAAAACCAAACCCGTCAGCGCGATCGCGGCGGCGATTGACGCCGGACAGCGCGCCTTCGGCGAGAACTACGTCCAGGAAGGCGTCGACAAAATCCTGCATTTCCGCGCCGCGAGGCCCGATACGCCGTTGGAATGGCACTTCATCGGTCCTTTGCAGTCCAACAAAAGCCGACTGGTGGCGGAGCACTTCGACTGGTGCCACACTATCGACCGCCTGCGCATCGCGCAGCGCCTGAACGATCAGCGTCCGAACGAGTTGCCGCCGCTCAATGTCCTGTTACAGATCAACATCAGTCAGGAAGCCAGCAAGTCCGGCATGATGGCGGAGGCCTTGCCCGCGCTGGCCGCCAGCGTTGCCGCCATGCCCCGCTTGCGCTTGCGCGGCCTGATGGCGATCCCGGCGCCGGAAAGCGACTATCAGCGGCAGCTCGCGGTTTTTCGCCAGCTGTCCGATCTTTTTCAGCAGCTCAGGAGCCGTTATCCAGAGGCGGATACCCTTTCTATGGGGATGACGGACGACATGCCGGCGGCCATCGCCGCTGGCAGCACGCTGGTGCGCATTGGCACGGCGATTTTTGGCGCGAGAGATTACTCCGCCGCCTGACGCTTAACAGACACCCGACTACAGCGAGAATCCGATGGAACACCGTAAAATTGCCTTTATCGGCGCAGGTAACATGGCGCAGGCCATTATTGCCGGCTTAATCGACGGCGGCTATCCCGCCACGCACATTGCCGTCAGCGCCCCGACGGCGACGCGTCGCGATGCGTTAGCCCGGGAGTATGGCATCATCAGCTCCGGCGATAACGTCGACTGCGTACAACAGGCCGACGTCGTCGTGCTGGCGGTGAAACCTCAGCTGATGGCGGACGTGTGCTCATCACTGGCGTCGGACGTCGACTTCAGCGGCAAACTGGTGCTGTCCATCGCCGCTGGGGTCAGCGTCGCCCGTTTTCAGGCGCTGTTAGGCAAGCCGTTGAATATCGTGCGTATCATGCCCAACACGCCGTCTCTGGTCGGCAAAGGCATGAGCGGACTGTATGCGCCGGACAACGTCGGCAAAGCCGACCGCGATTTCACCACCCGCTTGATGGCCAGCGTCGGCGAAGTCTGCTGGGTCGATGAGGAAGCGCAGATCAACGGCATCATCGCCGCCGCGGGCAGCGCGCCTGCTTACTTCTTCCTGTTTATGGAAGCGATGCAGCGGGAAGCCGAACGCCAGGGATTCGATGCCTCAACGGCGCGACAGCTGGTTCAGCAGGCCGCCACCGGCGCCGCCGCGCTGGTGGCCGCCAGCCCGGACAAAGATTTGTCTACCCTGCGTGAAAATGTGACCTCCAAGGGCGGCACCACGGCCGAAGCGCTTCGAGTCTTCAACGAACAGCACCTGGCTGAAACCGTGTCGAATGCCATGCAGGCCGCTGTTTCTCGCGCCAAAGAAATGGAAAAGCTGTTTTAATCGTGGCCTTATGCCTCCACGACATCTCCCTCTGACCCGAAAGGAACCGTTGCATTTATGCTTACTCTGACGTTTCTAGTCAAAACGCTAATCGACCTGTATGTAATGGTGCTGCTGTTGCGCATCTGGATGCAGTGGTCGCGCAGCGATTTTTATAATCCGTTGTCACAGTTCGTGGTGAAGCTGACTCAGCCGATCGTCGGACCGCTGCGCCGCATCATCCCCTCGCTCGGCCCCATCGATAGCGCCTCGCTGCTGCTGGCGTTTTTGCTGACAACGCTGAAATACCCGCTGCTGCTGCTCATTCAGGTCGGCGCGCTGTCGCTGAGCCCGATGAATCTGCTGGTCGGACTGCTGTCGCTGCTCAAATCCGCGGGTTATCTGGTGTTCTGGATGGTCATCATCCGTTCGTTGATGAGCTGGATCAGCCAGGGCCGCAGCCCGGTCGATTACCTGCTGTATCAGCTGACCGAGCCGCTGATGGCGCCAATCCGCCGCATACTGCCTGCGATGGGCGGCCTCGACTTCTCCGCGATGGTAGTGATCTTGATCCTGTATCTGCTGAACTACCTCGGCATGGATCTGTTCCCCGGACTGTGGTTCCTGCTGTGAGCGCAGTCAGCTACGATCGGGACGCGCTGGTCATTCGGCTGTATATACAGCCGAAAGCCAGCCGCGACCAGATTGTCGGCCTGCATGGCGAAGAGCTGAAGGTGGCGATCACCGCGCCGCCGGTCGACGGTCAGGCCAACGCGCATCTGGTCAAATTTCTCTCCAAGCAGTTTCGCGTCGCCAAAAGCAAAGTGATCATTGAAAAAGGCGAACTGGGTCGGCATAAACAGATCAAAATCGTCGATCCGCAGACGATTCCCGCCAACGTGGCGGAACTCATCGCCTCACCTTCTCAGGACTAATTAATTGATGCAAAAAGTCGTATTAGCCACCGGCAACGCCGGTAAAGTGCGTGAACTCGCCGATCTGCTGGCGGACTTCGGGCTGGATATCGTGGCGCAGACCGAACTGGGCGTAGACTCCGCCGAGGAGACCGGCCTGACGTTCATCGAGAACGCCATCCTCAAGGCCCGTCACGCCGCTCGGGTCACGGGGCTGCCCGCCATCGCCGACGACTCCGGTCTGTCGGTGGATGCGCTGGCTGGCGCGCCGGGGATCTACTCCGCGCGCTATGCGGGCGAGGACGCCGATGACCGGCAAAATCTGAACAAGCTGCTGGAAGCCATGCAAGACGTGCCGGACGACCAGCGCACCGCCCGTTTTCACTGCGTGCTGGTCTTCCTGATGCATGCTGACGACCCGACGCCGTTGGTCTGCCACGGCAGCTGGCAGGGCACTCTGGCCCGTGAGCCAGCCGGCAGCGGCGGTTTCGGCTATGACCCGATTTTCTTCGTGCCGGACGCCGGCGTCACCGCCGCAGAGCTGACCCGCAGCGAAAAGCTGAGCCGCTCCCACCGCGGTAAAGCGCTACGCCAGCTACTGGATGCCCTGCGCAATGCTTAAGCTGCCTCCGCTCAGCCTCTATATCCATATTCCCTGGTGCGTGCAGAAATGCCCGTACTGCGACTTCAACTCGCACGCGCTTAAAGGCGACGTGCCGCACGGGGAATATGTGGATCACCTGCTGGCCGATCTGGATGCGGATCTGACGATGGCGCAAGGGCGTCCGCTGCACTCGATCTTCATCGGCGGCGGTACGCCGAGCCTGCTGAGCGCCGAAGCGATGCAGCAGTTGATGGACGGCGTGCGCGCCAGGCTGGATCTGGCGCCTGAAGCCGAAGTGACGATGGAGGCCAACCCCGGCACCGTCGAGGCCGACCGCTTCAGCGGCTACCAACAAGCGGGCATCAACCGCATTTCCATCGGCGTGCAAAGCTTCAGCCCGGACAAACTCAAGCGGCTGGGCCGCATTCACGGTCCGGAAGAGGCGAAGCGCGCCGCGCGGCTGGCCGAACAGCTGGGCCTGCGCAGCTTCAATCTCGACCTGATGCATGGCTTGCCGCAGCAGTCTCTGGAAGAAGCGCTGGACGATTTGCGTCAGGCTATCGCGCTGAACCCGCCGCATCTGTCGTGGTATCAGCTGACCATCGAGCCCAATACGCTCTTCGGCTCACGGCCGCCGACGCTGCCGGACGACGATGCGCTCTGGGACATTTTCAGCGCCGGACACGAACTGCTGAGCGCCGCGGGCTATCAGCAGTATGAAACCTCGGCCTACGCCCGGCCGGGCTACCAGTGCCAACATAACCTGAACTACTGGCGCTTCGGCGACTATCTGGGCATTGGCTGCGGCGCACACGGCAAGCTGACGTTCGCCGACGGACGCATTGTGCGCACCGCCAAAACGCGTCATCCGCGCGGCTACATGCGGGGCGAATATCGGCATACCACCACGGAGGTCCCGCTTCACGACCGTCCGTTCGAGTTCTTTATGAACCGCTTTCGTCTGCTGGAGCCAGCGCCGCGCGCCGATTTCACGGACTATACTGGACTCACGGAGCAGGCGATCCGCCCGCAGATCGACGCTGCGCTGGCGCAAGGTTTTCTGACGGAAACCAACCGCCACTGGCAGATCACCGAGCACGGCAAACTATTCCTGAATACGTTGCTGGAAGGCTTTCTCGCCGACTGAGTTCGCCGCGTGTCGTTCATGCGGCACGGGCCTGAATAAAATTCGCTGACGCCGCAATCAAGCGCATTGAACTGGCAGGTGGGAATATGACAAAGTGAAGACAGGACTGACACTGAGGTAGCAGGTAAACCACGATGAAAAACATCACATTACTGACGGCTGTACTGTTGATTACCGCCACCCTGAGCGGTTGCAATACCACGCGCGGGTTTGGTCAGGACGTGCAGAAGCTAGGCAGCTCTATCTCCCGTACCGCCAGCTAAGCCGTTTAAGCGCTGAGCATCACTCCCCGCCCCAAGCGTTATCCCACGCTTGGGGCGTTTTTCTGTCTGTTTCTCCCGCACACCGACGTTCGTTTTCTCACGCCCTGCCCTCGCCAGCCGCGAAATGAAGGCTGGCCGATGCGAGATCGCCGCTCGACAAAAGAAGGCAAAAAGAGGGCGTCCCGTCGAGCGACGAACGCGCTGAACGAGAGGAGAGTCAGCCTGCGGCAGGCGTGGGGGAGAGCAACATATCAATATGCGGAATTCCGTCTTCGTCATAGGCCTCGCCAACGGCGACGAAACCCAGCTGACGGTAGAAGTCTTGCAGATACGCCTGTGCGGACAGACGGCACAGGCTCTGCGGCCAGTGAAGGGAGCAGGCCGACAGGGCCTGCGCCATCAGCTGATAACCCAGCTTCTGTCCACGCGCTTCAGCGGAGACGATCACACGGCCGATCATAACCGCCTCACGCTCCGGCGTGGGCGCCAACAGGCGAGCGTAGGCCAGCAGCTGCCCGTGTCGGCAGGCGACGATATGACGATGGCCCGGCGTCAGGTCTTGCCCATCGATGTCCTGATACGGGCAAGATTGCTCAACGATAAAGACCTGATTGCGCAGCCGCAAAAGCTCATACACGCGCTTCACCGTCAGATCGTCGACGCCCCAGTCGTGCCACGCCATCGCCTCCGTCACGTCGCCACTCTCCTCACGCTCGTCATCAACGCTTAACACGTCCCCATGCCCACAGCACCGCAATCGCCAGCGCGAACAGCGCACCGAAGCCAATCCCGATCCCCATGACCGGCACGCCCAGCTTCACCGCCAGCGAATAGAGCGCCAGCATCAGCAGCATCGCGCCATTTTCCATCAGGTTTTGCACCGCGACGGCATTGCCCGCGCCGACGCTGGCCTTACCGATCTCCTGCAACAATGCGTTCAGCGGCACAATGAAGAAACCGCCCAGCGCCCCCAAGATCAACAGGCAGGTATAGGCGCCGAACAGCGAGTGCTGTAACGTGAAGAACACCACCATCACGCCGATCATCACCCCGGCAGGCAGGCAGCGACGCACGGTTTTCAACGTCACCAGACGCCCCGCCGCCGCCGCGCCGAAGACGATCCCCACCGCGACCATGGCATTCAGCAGCGTGGGCGTGGAGTTGTCGCTGATGCCCAGCGCCAGCGGCACCCAAAGCACCAGCAGAAAGCGCAGCGTCACCCCCGCGCCCCAGAACAGGCTGGTGCCCAGCAGAGACAGCCGCGTTTCGCCGTTGCCCCACAGCACCCGGCAGGCATGGACGAAAGCCCCGACCATCCGTCGGGGATGCCACGAGCTGCCGCTTTTAGCCGCTTTTAGTCGTGGAATGAGCAGGTTGGCGGCCAGCGCGATGCCGTACGCCAGCGCACAGACGCCGAGCGCCGCGCCCAGATGCCAGTCCGCCAGCAGGCCGCCCGCGACCGAACCGATCAGAATGGCGGCGATAGTGGAGGCTTCCATCAGGCCGTTGGCCTTCACCAACTGATCGCCGTGACTGATCTCGCCCAGAATGCCGTACTTGGCAGGCGAATACGCCGCAGCCCCGACGCCGACCAACGTATAGCCGAGAAAGGGGTTCCCGCCCACGCAAATGAGCAGCGCGCCCGCCAGCTTCAGAGCGTTCGCCAGCATCATGACGCGGCCTTTGGAGAAGCTGTCCGCAAACTGACCGACAAACGGCGCCAGCAAGATATAGGCCACGACGAATCCCATCTGCAAAAATGGTTGGCTCCAGTCGGGATACAGCAGCGATTTCACCAGCGCCAACGTCGCGAACAGCAGCGCATTGTCGCCAAAGGCGGAGAAAAACTGCGCCGCCATCACAGCGATCATGCCCCGAGAAAGCAGCGGC
The DNA here is from genome assembly GCF_900107885.1 of Lonsdalea quercina. Classification (NCBI taxonomy): domain Bacteria; kingdom Pseudomonadati; phylum Pseudomonadota; class Gammaproteobacteria; order Enterobacterales; family Pectobacteriaceae; genus Lonsdalea; species Lonsdalea quercina. The sequence continues at coordinate 89,267 of NZ_FNQS01000004.1, forward strand.
GTCGCTGACGTTGAGACAGGATTCATGCGGTGTGCTCCTGATCTTCCGCCATCTCACGTAGCGTAACGAAATCCGGCTTCCCGCTGCCCAACATCGGCAGCGCCTTCATGTAACGAATATCGCGCGGCACCACCAGCTCCGGTACGCCGTGTTGGCGCGCCTGAGTCTGCAATTGGTCGCGGGTGAGGTCGGCGTCGGTGGTGAACAGCACCAGCGCTTCCCCTTTGCTGCTGTCGCTACGAGCGCTGGCCGCATGCTGCGCATGAGGGGATGCCTGCAAAGCCAGTTGTTCCACGCTCTCCAATGACACCATTTCGCCCGCCAGTTTGGCGAAGCGTTTCACACGCCCGACGATGGCGCAGAAGCCTCGTTCGTCCAGCGTGACGATATCGCCGGTGTCGTACCAGCCCTCTTCCCGCTCGCCCTGCGCGTTTTCGGCGGCAGGCGTTTCCAGTACTCCGGGCCGCTCTACGCGGAGATACCCTTTCATCACGTTCGGTCCACGCAGTTGGAGACGAGCGCCGGCGGTGATGCCCGGCACCGGGATGAGTCGTCCTTCCATCTCCGGCAGCAGTTGTCCGACGGTGTGCGGCTTGGCCGCCATCGGTACGTTGATCGACACGACCGGCGCGCACTCGGTGACGCCATAGCCCTCAAGGATGCGGATACCGAAGCGTTCCTGCCATAACTCACGCGTGGTCTCCGACAGTTTTTCCGCCCCGGCCACCACGTAACGCAACCGGGTGAAATCGTAGGGGTGCGCGTAGCGTGCGTAGTTGCCAAGGAATGTCGAGGTGCCGAACAATACGGTGCAATTCCGGTCGTAGACCAGCTCCGGCACGATGCGGTAGTGCAGCGGACTCGGGTACAAAAACACTTTCGCGCCAGTCATCAACGGCGTCAGCAATCCCACCGTCACTCCGAAGGAATGGAACAGCGGCAGCGCGGACATGAAGCGGTCTTGAGGAGTGAAGTCGGCCACGGTGCGGATCTGCTCTACGTTGGCCAGCAGACTGTTATGGGAATGCACCACGCCTTTAGGATGGCCTTCCGATCCGGAAGTAAACAGGATCATCGCGGCATCGTCAGGCTGCTGCGCCACCATCGCCTGCGAGGGGAACAGCAGATGGAACAGGATCCACAGCTTATCGGCGATCGTCACCGTCCCTTTCAGGTCTTCCAGATAAACCCAATTGGCGTCCTTCACCTGCTGCGGCAGATGCGTCAGCTTGCCTTTTTCGAGAAACTGGCGCGAGGTTACAATCGTTTTAAGGCTGGCCGCCAAAATGGCGCTTTGCAGCCCTTTGACGCCCGCCGTGTAATTGAGCATGGCCGGGACACGACCACTCAGGGAACAGCCCAGAATGGCGGCGGCGGTGACGGTCGCGTTCGGCAGCAGCAGGCCGACGTGCTCCTTATCCGCAGTGAAGCGTTGCAGGATCCGCGACACCCCCAGCGATTTTTTCAGCAGGCCGTGGTAGCTATCTTCCCGCATAGCGACGTCTTCAATGCTTGCGGAGCCGTAGCCATAGCGGCCGCAAGCGGCCAAAAATGCCTGATACAGCGTATGACGAGGGCGCACCGCCATACGAGCTTCCATCATGATGCGATGCAGATGCTCGCCGGCCAGTTCACGACGCTCACGCGCGCCATCGGCCTTAGGCATGGGTAATTGCACCGCAGGCAGCCAGTGCAGGGAGATCTTCGGAAAGAGACGACGACGCACAACGCCGCCCAGACGGCCGAAGAACGTGAACTCCGGGCCTTCCAGTCGGACCGGGACAACGGTCGCCCCAGAGCGCGCCGCCACAAACGCCGCGCCGCTGTAGATCTTCATCAGGGAGCCGGTCACCGTGATGCGTCCTTCCGGGAACACGACGACCGGCCGTCCCTGCTCCACCACACGGATCAGATGTTTGATCGCCATCGGCTGCGTCGGATCCAGCGCCACAAAGTCCACAAATCGCTTCGTCCACTGCATAAACCAGCGGTCGGCGATGGAGGTGTAGACGGCAAAGATCGGTTTTTCTTGCAGAGGCAGGAATAAGGCCAGCAGCACGCCATCGATAAACGAAGCGTGGTTCGGCGTTATCAGGAGTTTTGACTGCCGGAAGACGCGTTCGTCCCCGGTGATGTCGATACGGTACAGGCGACGTAACAGCCAGCGTAGTGCGTTGTAAATCATCCCATCTCCCTAGGTAAAACCCTCGCTGGCACGTTTCGGCGAAATATTCGGCCGCCGTGCTTCGCGGAGTTTTAAACGAATTTGATTGCACAAAATACTATAGCCAACCCATTGCCACCAGAATAAGCGTCCTGATGACCTGAACCAGCACGATGCGTCGGGCGAGGAATGCAAAGTGAAAGCGACCCGCGACGAGGCAAATGCGGCTTCAGGACGACGCCGTAGGTTTAGGCAGGGATTCCGCAGTGATTGAATCGAGCGAGATATCTGGCGCAGAGTCCTCGAGGGATAAATGACAGACAAAAAAAAACCTACGCATCCGCGTAGGTTGGTGAAATAAATATGGTTCATGGTGAACATCACATCCACTTGTCACCCATTAATACCTCTGGGACTTTTACTCTAGAGAGTCAGGCATTTATTCTCTAGTCGCTAATCGCAAGATAACTGCACGAAGTGCAACCATCTGTAAAATTCTGACCCACCATGTAATCACGCCTTGTGATTAGTGCTATTACAGCGTCAAACGGGTGCCGTCACGCGCCCTGGAACGCCTTCGTGCGCCCGCGCTCTGTGCGCGCTTTTTCGGCCTTGTGATAGTATGCAAACTCAGACCGATCAACTGAATACGGGTATACCGCCATGAAAACCATGCTTGATGTGGCTCGCCGCGCCGGCGTTTCGAAAGCGACGGTATCACGCGTCCTGAACGGCACCGGCCAGGTCAAAGCCAGCACCCGGGAAAGCGTTTTCAAGGCCATGACCGAATTAGGCTACCGGCCCAACTTTCTGGCGCGCTCGCTGGCCAACCGCAGCTCCAACAGCATCGGCCTCGTCGTGTCCCACTTCGACGGCCCCTACTTCGGCCGACTGCTGCGCCAGGCCGCCGAACTGACCGAGCGCAACGGCAAACACCTGATCGTCACTGACGGACACGACACGCCGGAAGACGAACGCCAGTCGATCCAACTGCTGGCCGACCGCCGCTGCGACGCCATCATTCTCTACACCCGCCACATGTCCGAGCAGGAGCTGATGTCGCTGCTGGCGGAGTCCAGCGTCCCGATAGTGGTGATCAACCGCGACCTGCCGCAGCGGCGCGATCGCAGCGTCGTCTTCGAACAGCAGAGTGCGGCTTTTCAGGTCGTCGATTATCTGATTACCCAAGGCCACCGGGAGATCGCCTGTATTACCGGCCCAATGACGACGCCGACGTCCCAGGCGCGGTTGTCCGGCTATAAAGCGGCGTTGCGCCATCACGGTCTGGCGGTCGATCCCCTGCGGATCGTCCACGGCGACAATAGCGTGGAGAGCGGTTATCACGCCGCGCACGCGCTGATGGCCCGGGAAACTGTGTTCAGCGCCTTGTTCTCCAGCAATGACGATATGTGTATTGGGGCAATGAAGGCATTCAGCGAAGCGGGAAAAACGCTGCCGGAGGATCTCTCCCTGTTCGGCTTTGACGACGAACCTAACGCCGCCTATCTGAGTCCTTCCCTGTCGACCGTGTATCTGCCGATCGAAGAGATGATGAGCGCCGCCATTCAGCAGGCGCTGCGACTGATTTCGGGCGAGGACGCCTCACCGCTGACGCCGTTCACCGGCGTGCTGAAAATTCGCGATTCGGTGCGACCCGGACCTTATGCCTCACATTCCTAAACAATGCGGCGGCTCAGCCCTCTTCCAGCTGGAGTGCGATGTAGAGCAACAGGCGATCGTCGACGCGGGAGAGATTCAGTCCGGTGATGTCCGAGATGCGGCGCAGGCGGTATTCCAGCGTATTTTTATGGATGTACAGCGCGTTCGCCGTGACCGTATTTTGCAGGTTGTAGCAGAACCAGCTGTAGAGCGTTTTGCGAAAGATCCCGTTGCCGTCCATCGCCCGCAGCCGTCTTAGCGGCCGCATCAGCTCATTGGCCTGCCAGCCGCCGCGCAGACTATCCAGCAGCACTGGCAGCGCCATATCCTGATAGCTGTAGCACTGCGTGTCGGGCTGACGCTGCCTGCCCACTTTCATGGTGGTTTTCGCCGTCTGATAGGAACGTTGCAGGCCGCCTTCTCCGGGGAAGAAGTTGCCCAACGCCAGCCGCACCCGCAAGGGGCTTTCATCATGCAGACGCTGATACAGCAGCTGGATCCGCCGGAGATGCGCTTCCGGGTCCCAACGTCCGTGCTCAGACAATGGTTGCAGCACGACCATCTCGGTCAAAGAGACAATCGCCATCAGTCCCTCTTCCCGCTCCGGCGCCATGCCCGGCTCCGTCAGCAGGTTCTGAAACTGTTGCAGCTCGGTCATCGCCGTGCTGACGCCGAGCTGACCGCTGTCCAACTCCACCACCAGCGCTACGCGCGGCTTCTGTAAGTCTATCCCCAACCGTCTCGCCCATTCGCTGACCGTATCGGAATAGCTGTCGCTGCGGATCAGGTTCAACACCAGCTCTTCACGCTGACGGCTGTTGCGCGCCAGCAACTGCATGAGCCGCGCCTGCTCCAGCATCATTTCCGCCGTCATACAGACCAGTTCGCCATACTGGCGTAGTCCGTCCGGCTGACCCGTCAGGCCGACCACCCCGACAATCACGCCGTCTTGCCGCAGGGGAAGATTAATGCCGGGCTTCACGCCCTGCAGGATGTGCATGGACGCGTCGTCGATCGTGACGATGCGTTCCTGAGTGAGCGCCAGCAACGCGCCCTCATGAATTTCGCCGATACGCTCCTTGTCGCCGCTGCCGATGATTCTCCCCGTCGCATCCATCACGTTCACATTGCATTCGATAATCTGCATCGTGCGCGCGACAATGGCACCGGCCAGCGTGGCGTCAAAATGGTAATCCGACATGTCTTCTCTCCAGGCGGTGACGCAGGAGCGCGGCTACGCCGTGCTCGCCTGCTCACACAGCCTAGCATGATCCCGCCGACGCAACCCCGGGGTTAACCTTTCGACGTCGACGCGCCGCGCGCGTGGGAGATACGGATTAAGCGACCGATATTTTCACAGGCCCGTTCCATATTCGCAGGCCCTTCTTGCAGCAACGACGCCAACGGATCGGCCCGCGGGATGATCCCGAAAATGACGTCGATCCCTTCCTGATACAGCGACTCGATGCCTTCGCCGACACAGCCGGACACGGCGATCACCGGCACCTGTAGCGCCTGCGCGGTCTTCGCCACGCCGTATGGCGTTTTGCCGAAGCGGGTCTGGCTGTCGATGCGGCCTTCGCCCGTCAAGCAGTAGTCCGCCCCCTGCAACTTATCCCGCAGGCCACTGTGCTCGATGACGATATCGATGCCTTTCTGCATCACACAGCGGGTGAAGGCCATCAGCCCCGCCCCCAATCCGCCCGCAGCACCCGCCCCCGGCGCCGTCGCCACGGATTTGCCCAACTGCTGCAACACCACGTCGGCATAGTGAGACAGGTTGGCGTCCAGCTGCGCCACCATCTCCGGGGTCGCGCCTTTCTGCGGCCCGAAGACGTGAGAAGCGCCGTGTTCGCCGCACAGAGGATTGGTGACGTCGCAGGCGACGATGATCTCCACCTGCGCCAGGCGCGGGTCCATCCCGCTGACGTCGATACGCTGCAACTGGCCGAGCGCCCCGCCGCCGCGCGGCAGCGGCTTGTCGTCGCCGTCGAAGAAACGCGCGCCGAGCGCTTCGGCCATCCCCGCGCCGCCGTCGTTCGTCGCGCTGCCGCCGATGCCGAGGATGATTTTCGCTATTCCCTGATCCAGACAGGCGCGGATCAGTTCGCCGGTGCCGTAGGTCGTCGTCACCAGCGGATTACGGGTCTGTGCGTTGACGTGGTGGATGCCGCTGGCCGAAGCCATTTCGATCACCCCCACCTGGCCGTCGCCCATGATGCCGTAGACGGCGTCCACCGTCGTGCCCAGCGGTCCGGTCACCTGAAGCGGAAACAGCTCGCCGTGGGTGGCGTCGACCAGCGACTGCACGGTGCCTTCGCCGCCGTCCGCCATCGGGACATGAAGGTAGTCAGCCTCGGGAAAGACCTTGCGCAGCCCTTTCTCCATCGCCACGCAGACCTCTTTGGCGGTCATGCTCTCTTTGAACGAATCCGGCGCCAATACAAAGGTTTCATGTTTCATAGGAATCTTCTCGTCACGGGTTAAAGGAGACCGTACAGCACGGTGGCGATGAGGGTCATGGTGCCGCCAACCATCGCTTCATAAGGAATCAGCGACATCCGCTGACGCAATGCCATGTTCATGCTGCCGGCAGTCACGTGAAAGTAGTTGCCCTGCGGCAAAGAGTCGATCACGGTCGCCCCGGTGTGCACCATGACCGCGGAGGCGATCGGGCTGCCGCCGACGTTGGCGATGGCGCTGCCGAACGTCCCCGTCGCCAGAATGACGCCCGTGGACGTCGAGGCCGTGGCCGCCGCCATCAGGATCCCGGAAATCGGCGCCAGAAACGTGCCGGAGATCCCCATCAGGTTAATGAGCGCCACCACCTGCGTCGACAGGTTCGACGCCGCAATCAGGCCCGCTATCGCCCCGGCGCCGATCAGGATCAGCACCGTCGCCGTCATTTTTTCCAGCCCGGAGGCGGTGTAGGCGATCAGTTTCCTATGCTGCCCCATCGCCAGCAGGCCGACGATCCCGGCGATGGGCAGGACGTACAGCGCATCCAGCTTACACTCGGAGAGCAACGGAATATGCAGGATCGAGCCGATAGGATTGATCATCAGCAGGATCACCGCCACCAGCGGCGCGACGATCGCCTGGTGCAGTGGCGGGTAGCGCTTGTCGCCAGCAGGCTGATGAGCGGACAGCGCAACGACTTCTTCTTCAGTGACCTTGGCACCTCTGTTTTTCAACACACCCGCGATCAAGATCGTCATCAACAAACCGCCTATGGCGGGAATGAAACCGGCGATCATCACATCGCTCAGGGTGATGTGGAAACCGTTGGCCGCCGCGATGGCATTCGGGTTAGGCGAGATGATGTTGCCCGCCTTGCCGCCGCCGGACAGCGCCAACAGCAGCGCCAGCTTGGAGATCCCCATTTTGTTGCCGACCGACAGCGCGATCGGCGCGACGATCAGCACCGCGACCGGGATAAAAACGCCGACGGCGGTGATGATCATGGTGGCCAACGCCAGCGCCATGATCGCCTTGCCCTCGCCCATTTTTCTCACCACCGCCTGCGCGATGGTTTCCGCCGCGCCGGACTCCATCATCACGCCAGCCAGTACGCCGGCGGCCAGAACGCGGATCACCGTGCCCATCACGCTCTGCGTACCCGTGGTCAGCAGAGCCAGCGTCTGGTCGAGACTCGCGCCGCCGATCACTGCGCCGGCTATCGCACCGAAAAATAGCGAATAGACCGGATTGATCTTTCTAAGAATCAGTAAGATGGCAATGAATAGACCTATCAATGCCCCATACCAACCAAGGGGTTCCATGCCGTTCATAATATGACCTCGTTATTGTTATATCTGTTACGTAGGATAGAGAAACGGGGTTGCGACGACGGACGTCGATAACATTAAGCCACGATTTGATAGCCCTTATTTTAGGGCTGATGGCGGCGTTCACCTATGTGCGCAAACACAAAATCAACGGGTGAAATCACGATGAAAACCGTGTGGAAAGACAATGCGGGGAGAGACCGGTCACAGACGACGGGAACGACGAGATGCGCCTCTCCCCGACGCAGGGAGAGGCGAGAAGACAATTACAGCTGTTCCAGCGCCAGCAGCTCTTCCACCGTCTGCCGACGGCGGATCAGACGCGGCGCCCCCCCTTCGAACAAGACTTCCGGCAGCAGCGGACGGCTGTTGTAGTTGGAGGACATGGAGGCGCCGTAAGCGCCGGTATCGTGGAAGACCAGGTAGTCTCCGACTTTGGCGTCCGGCAGGGCGATGGTTTCGACACCACCGCCCGCCTGCTGGGTAAAGACATCGCCGGACTCGCACAGCGGCCCCGCTACTACCGTATCGCGCAGTGCAGCGCCATCGAGATCGCGACCATCCCCCGGCAGCAAGGAAATATGATGGTAGCTGCCGTACATCGCCGGGCGCATCAAATCGTTAAAACCGGCGTCGACCAACACAAAGTGACGGCTGCCCATCGCCTTCACGGCCCGCACTTCCGCCACCAGCACGCCCGCTTCCGCCATCAGGAAACGGCCGGGTTCGATCTCCAGCGTGATTGGATGACCGAGATGCGCGGCGATGCGCTCACGCGCGCCGTTCCACAGCCCGTAATAGTGTTGCGTGTCGATCGACTCTTCGCCGTAACGGTAAGGAATGGACAGACCGCCGCCAGCGGAAATGGCCTCCAGATCCTGACCAAAGTCGATCACCTGCCGCACCATCGCGTCACACACCTGTTCCAGATGGCCGTAGTCCACGCCGGAACCGATGTGCATATGCAAACCGACTAATTTGAGCTGATAATGCTCAATCGCCGCCAGCGCCAACGGCAGATCGCCGTACCAAATACCGTGCTTGCTGTTTTCGCCGCCCGTATTGGTTTTTTGACTGTGTCCGTGACCGAAGCCCGGATTGACGCGCAGCCACACCGGATGCCCCGGCGACACGACGCCCAGCTGATTGAGCATATCCACGGACCCGGCGTTGACGGGAATGTTCAGCGCGGCCACCCGTTCCAGCGTGGCGTGATCCAGCAGATCGGCGGTGAAGACGATCTCATGATCCGGCGTTCCCGGCTGGAATCCGGCGGCCAGCGCACGCTCGATCTCGCCCAGCGAGACGGAGTCGACCTTGACGCCGCGCTGGCGCATCAACGCCAGAATGTGGATGTTGGAGCACGCCTTCTGGGCGAACCGAATGGTGTCGAAGTCCCGCAGCTGGGCAACGCGGCTGATAATAGTGTCGGCATCGTAGGCCCAGACCGGGCAGCCGAAACGGGACGGCAGCGCCCGCAGGCTGTCTGCGTTCAACGCGTGGGACAGGGTATTTAGATCGTGCGGCATGCGGTCAAAACCTGATAAATGAAAACATATCCTCATTGTGCGTAATCTTCCTTTCGGCAGACAAATATCCTTTTACGCAGAGTCTATTCATTTATGATATGGCTTTATCCCACACTCAAGGTGTCTCCCGTGGCGGCTATTTCCCTGCGACATATCGAGATTTTTCATGCCGTGATGACCACCGGCAACCTGACGGAAGCCGCCAGTCTGCTCAATACGTCGCAGCCGACGGTGAGCCGGGAGCTGGCGCGCTTCGAGCGTCTGATGCAGATGGCGTTGTTCGAACGGGTGCGCGGCCGCCTGCATCCGACCGCGCAGGGGCTACGGCTGTTTGAAGAGGTTCAGCGCTCTTACTACGGGCTGGAACGGATCGTCAGCGCGGCCGACGATATCCGGCGCTTTCAACAGGCGCAGCTGTCCATCGCCTGCCTGCCGGTGTTTTCCCAGTCGCTGCTGCCGGAGGTGTGTCAGCCGCTGCTGGCCGACTACCCGACGCTTAATCTGCACATCATTCCTCAGGAGTCGCCGCTGCTCGAAGAGTGGCTCTCCGCGCAGCGCCACGACCTGGGGCTGACCGAAAACAATACGACGCCCGCGGGCACCGAGCGTCAGACGCTGATGCAGCTCAGCGAAGTCTGCGTGCTGCCGTCCCGCCACCCGCTCGCGAGCAAGCCGGTGCTGACGCCGCAAGATTTTCGCCATCAGCCGTTCATCAGCCTGTCCAGCGCGGACAGCTACCGACAGTGGCTCGATCATCTGTTTCAGGAAGCGGGCGTAGAGCGCAGTATGGTGATGGAAACGCACAGCGCCGCCTCGGTCTGCGCGATGGTGCGCGCCGGCGTGGGGCTGTCCATCGTCAATCCGCTGACCGCCGCGGACTATGCCGCCTCTCGCCACGGCGTAGTCGTCCGCCATTTCAGCATCGACGTGCCCTTCACCGTCAGCCTGATACGCCCGCTGCACCGCCCCGCCTCCGCGCTGGTCGATGTCGTGACTGAACATCTGCAACGGTTCGCGCAGGCATTTCCGGCGCGCTTGCAGCAACTCATCGACGGCAAGATGACGGATAATGCGGGAAATTAATGCGCGATGCGTCCGGCTTTCGCGTTAAGTCCGCCGGTCGCGGCCGTCACGTTCGCTTGATATAGACGGTGGAAACGAGGTTCTGGTCGAAGATGTTTTTGCGTACCTGTAACCGTGTATCGTGGCTGGCCAGGAACAAAATGCGCGACATAATCACGACATCCTCCACCTCGGCGTAACCTTTCGCCCACAGCGACAGCATCACCTTCGCGGTCAGGACCTTGACCGGCTGATAGTGCGCGCTCACCACGGAGACGATCACCTCGTCGAAGAAATTGGTCGGCAGCGCCGCCAGCACATCGTGGTGCCTGACGATCAGGTGACCGGCGTGATAGAGCGACGACAACGTATTTCGCGCACCTGCGGTCAACTCGGGAGTAATAGGATTGTTATTTTGCGGCAGCGATAAATCATGGTAAATCCGCTGATAGTAGAGCTCCGTCCCTTCCTGAAAAGCGGGCTGAGGCAGCTCGACGAGATCCACACAGCGCACCGCGACCTTATCGCCCCAGCGCGTCTCGGCAAGCCAGACCAGCATTTCATACAGCAGAATTTCCTGTCGGGCGACGCCCAGATTGACCCACAAAACGAGCGTGGAAATCGCTTCGTCCCCGAGGATGGCCGTCAGCTGACGATGCAGCGCCGCGCGTTCCTGAGACAGATCTTTATAGGGATAGACTTCGTAGCCAGCGGCGACAGACGCCTCGTCCTGCCGACGTGAAAAGACGCCGTAAGTGAAATTCTGTTGCAACAGATGAAAAGACAGGCCGTCGACGTAGGTCGAGAGCGGGCGGTAGAACCCGTCGTCCAGGATTAAATCACACTGCATAACTCCCCCAAGTGCATGAAAAACCGTTCAGAAAACGCTTATTGCCTGCATGACTCCGGCGCAGCAAGTGTAGCAACGCACAGAGCGTTTCGCGCTCCGCCGCGTCGCGTTTATGTGATATCGCGCCGAGACTTCCCGCCATCCTACAGGTTCTCGATGCACGGCATCCGCGAGTTTATGCGACCTTATGTTATATTAATGCAACACACGTTCGACCCCGGTCGGACGCCGTTTACCGACGCGCTGAGTCCGCCTCCATACGCCAGAAAGTTTAGACATGCACCCAGACAATAAAGCTGAAAACACGTTAGATCCCCGTACTTCCTCCAACGCGCAGACCGCCTATCCGCTGTGCCGTTTTTCCGTCGCGCCGATGCTGGACTGGACGGATCGCCACTGCCGCTACTTTCACCGGCTGCTAAGCCGTCAGGCATTGTTGTATACGGAAATGGTGACGACCGGCGCCATCATTCACGGCAAAGGGGACTATCTGGCGTATAACGAGGAAGAGCATCCGGTGGCCTTGCAACTCGGCGGCAGCGATCCCGCCGCGCTGGCGCAGTGCGCGAAGCTGGCCGAGGCCCGCGGCTATGACGAGATCAACCTGAATGTCGGCTGTCCGTCCGACCGCGTGCAAAACGGCCGCTTCGGCGCGTGCCTGATGGCGGACGCGGCGCTGGTGGCCGACTGCGTCAAGGCGATGCGCGACGTGGTGAGCATTCCCGTCACGGTGAAAACCCGCATCGGCATTGATGAGCAGGACAGCTATCCGTTTCTGTGCGATTTTATCGACACGGTGGCGACGCGCGGCGGCTGCGACAACTTTATCGTCCATGCCCGTAAAGCGTGGCTGTCGGGCCTCAGCCCGAAGGAAAACCGCGAAATCCCGCCGCTGGATTACCCGCGCGTCTATCAGCTCAAGCAGGACTTTCCCGCGCTGACCCTCGCCCTCAACGGCGGGATTAAAACGCTGGCGGAAGCCCGCGAACATCTGACACATCTGGATGGCGTGATGGTAGGCCGCGAGGCGTATCAGAACCCCGGCCTGCTGGCGCAGGTCGACCGCGAGCTGTTCGGCGCGGACCGTGCGCCCGATCCGTTTAGCGTGGTGGAGTCGCTCTATCCCTATATTGAACGCGAGCTGTCGCAGGGCGCTTATCTCGGCCATATCACGCGTCATATTCTGGGGCTGTTCCAGGGCGTGCCGGGCGCCAGACGCTGGCGTCGCTACCTGAGCGAAAATGCTCATCGTCCCGGCGCGGATGTGTCCGTCGTCGAGAGGGCGCTCTCGCTGGTGCCGCGTGATGCGGCGGGATTCGCTAACAGTTAGCGGTTTTCGCCGGGGCGCGGGGCCTGCCCTCTCTCTCCCAGCTAATAAAGTCAACGGGTTAGCTAAATATCGCGTTGGCATGCTTCTTGTAATAGCTCTTGTCAGGCGTTGTACGCCACGCTCGCCGGGTGACGCCCGGCCTCACCCTGACAGGAGTACGCCATGTTTGAAATTTTCTTCGTCGTCGGTTTCTTCGTCATGCTGTTATTGACGGGAATATCGCTGCTGGGCGTGCTCGCCGCGCTGCTGGCGGCCACGGTCTTTATGCTGCTCGGCGGTTTGTTCGTCATGGCATTCAAAATGCTGCCGTGGCTGCTGCTGGCCGTCGCCGCAGTCTGGATGTGGCGCTGCTATCAGCAGAAACAGCGTCAACGCTATTACCGGTAGCCGTCGCCCTGCGTGAGGAGGAGAGTAAAACCCATCGTCAAAATTGTGCGTCGGCGATGCGTTTTTTCATCGTCAGGCTGATACGCTTCTGACTCGTCAGTCTGAGCACCGCCTGCACGCCGCGCTCAGGCCCTCCGTTTTCATCAACGTCGGACAGAAAACAACAACGCCGTAGAGGCACTTCCCCCGACGGACCGCTGTACCCTACAAGACAGCGCGATGAAAAACCGCAGCGCTTCTCTCGCCCGTTACCGGCGGTAGAGCGCGTCCATCCACGCCAAACCGCAGGTGAGTTCCTCGCCGCCTCCCCCGGCGCAAGCCGGGGGAACCATCCCATTGCACCCACAAAAACGCCCGCAAAGCGGGCGTGGCTGACGACTCCGGCTCACATCCCGCTGAGTATCACGGGATCAGCAGGCAGGAACCTTGAGTGCGACGACCTTCCAAAGCCAGATGCGCCTGACGGGCATCGGCCAACGCGAATTTTTGTGCCTCCGGTACGTCTACTGAAATCGCACCGCTGGCAAGCAGGGAGAACAGCGCGTTGCTGGCTTCCTCCAGCTCTTCGCGATGGGTGATGTAGCCGAACAGCGACGGCCGCGTGACGTACAGCGAGCCTTTTTGGTTGAGGATGCCGAGATCTATGCCCGTTACCGGTCCGGACGCATTGCCGAAACTCACCATCAGTCCCCGACGTTGCAGGCAGTCCAACGACGCTTCCCAGGTGGCTTTCCCGACGGAGTCGTACACCACGCCGACCTTCTTACCCTCAGTCAACGCCAATACGCGCTGCGCGATGTCTTCCTGCTGATAGTTAATGGTCGCCCATGCGCCGGCCTGTTGCGCCAGCTCGGCTTTCTGCGCGGAACCCACCGTCCCAATCAGGCGGGCGCCCAGCGCTTTCGCCCACTGACAGGCGATCAGTCCAACGCCGCCCGCCGCCGCATGAAACAGAATGGTTTCCCCCGGCTGCACGTCGTAGGTTTTACGCAGCAGATAGTAAACCGTCAGCCCTTTCAGGAAACTGGCCGCCGCCTGCTCGAAACTGATGGCGTCCGGCAGCTTCGCCACCTTGTCCGCCGACACATTGTGCACCTGACTGTAAGCACCCAGCCCGCCCTGCGCATAGACCACGCGGTCGCCCACCTGTAATGCCGAGACGTCGGCGCCGACATTGACCACCACGCCCGCCGCTTCGCTCCCTAGCCCGGAAGGCAAAGAGGGGGCAGGATACAGCCCCGAGCGGAAATAGGTATCGATGAAGTTGACGCCGATGGCGCGGTTCTCGATCTGTACCTCATCCCGGTCCGGTTCGGCGGGAAGGTCATCCACCAGCTCCAGCACTTCCGGTCCGCCGGGCCGGCTGAATTGAATGCGCTTAGCCATAGGCTCTCCAGGTTCTTTCTCAATTTAAGGGTTTACGGTGACAGCGGGTGCCATTCCCGCTTTTCAGAGATACAATGCCCCCTTCCATTCTTGTAAATCAACCCGTAAGAACGCGCTTCATGGCTGAGAAGAAAAGATCCACCAATAAATCCGCAGAACCTCGCGACCGTCAGGTCGAAGGGCTAAAGCTCCCCCCACATTCATTGGAAGCGGAACAGTCTGTGTTGGGTGGACTGATGCTCGACAACGAGCGCTGGGACAACGTAGCAGAACGCGTTGTCACCAATGACTTCTTCAATCGCGCTCATCGGCTGATTTTCAGCGAAATGCAGCGTTTGCTGGAGATGAGCAAACCCATCGACCTGATTACCCTGTCAGAGTCGCTGGAGCAGAAAGGCGAGCTGGAATCCGCCGGCGGCTTCGCCTATCTGGCCGAGCTGGCCAAGAATACCCCCAGCGCCGCGAACATCGGCGCGTACGCCGATATCGTGCGTGAACGCGCCGTCGTGCGTGAGATGATCGCCGTCGCCAACGAGATCGCCGATGCCGGTTACGATCCGCAGGGGCGCAGCAGTGAAGATCTGCTGGATCTGGCGGAGTCCCGCGTCTTTCAGATCGCGGAGAATCGCGCCAGCAAGGATGAAGGCCCGAAAAGCATCGACCGTATTCTGGAAGACACCGTCTCCCGTATCGAGCAGCTTTATCAGCGCCCGCACGACGGGGTCACCGGGGTGTCCAGCGGTTATCAGGATCTGGATAAGAAAACGGCCGGGTTGCAGAAATCCGACCTGATTATCGTGGCCGCCCGACCGTCCATGGGGAAAACCACCTTCGCCATGAACCTGTGCGAAAACGCCGCCATGACGCAGGAAAAACCGGTGCTGATTTTCAGTTTGGAAATGCCCGGCGAGCAGATCATGATGCGTATGCTGGCGTCGCTATCGCGCGTCGACCAGACGCGAATCCGTACCGGTCAGCTAGACGACGAGGACTGGGCTCGCATCTCCAGCACCATGGGGCTGCTGCTTGAAAAGCGCAACATGTACATCGATGACTCCTCCGGCCTGACGCCGACGGAAGTCCGCTCCCGCGCGCGTCGCGTGTTCCGCGAACATGACGGCCTCAGCCTGATTATGATCGACTACCTGCAGCTGATGCGGGTGCCGTCGCTGTCGGAAAACCGTACGCTGGAAATCGCAGAAATTTCCCGCTCGCTCAAAGCATTGGCGAAAGAATTGCAAGTGCCCGTTATCGCGCTGTCTCAGCTTAACCGTAGTCTGGAACAGCGCGCCGATAAACGTCCGGTCAACTCCGACCTGCGTGAGTCCGGCTCCATCGAACAGGATGCCGACTTGATCATGTTTATCTATCGTGACGAGGTTTATCACGAGAACAGCGACCTGAAAGGCATCGCTGAAATTATTATAGGGAAACAGCGTAATGGCCCCATTGGCTCGGTACGCCTGACCTTTAACGGACAGTGGTCGCGGTTCGATAACTACGCCGGGCCGCAGTACGATGATGAATAATGTGATAAGGGAACGAGCATGCAAACGGCAACCGCCGTCATTAATCGCCGCGCTCTGCGACACAATCTGCAAGTCATCCGCCAGCGTGCGCCCAACAGCCGTCTGGTCGCGATAGTCAAAGCCAACGCGTACGGGCACGGCGCGTTGGAAACCGCCCGTACCTTAAGCGACGCCGATGCCTTCGGCGTCGCCCGCCTCAGCGAAGCCCTGGCCCTGCGCGCCGGGGGCATCACCCACCCTATCCTGCTACTGGAAGGTTTTTTCTCTGCGGAGGAACTGCCGCTGCTGGCGGCCAATGGACTGGAAACCGCGGTCCATAGCCTCGAGCAACTGGAAGCGCTGGAACAGGCAACGCTATCCCAACCGCTCACGGTCTGGATGAAGCTGGACACGGGCATGCATCGCCTCGGCGTGCGGCCGGATCAGGCCGACGCGTTCTGGCAACGCCTGTCCCGTTGCCCCAATGTGGTGCAACCGGTGAACATCATGAGTCATTTCTGCCGTGCGGATGAGCCGGAAGTGGATGTCACCCAGCACCAGCTGGCGACGTTCGACGCCGTTGCCGCAGGCAAGCCGGGAGCGCAGTCCATCGCCGCGTCCGGCGGTATTCTGCTGTGGCCGCAGTCGCACCGCGACCAGATTCGTCCCGGCATCGTGCTCTACGGCGTCTCGCCGCTCGACGGCGACAACGCCGCCCGCTGGGGGTTACAGCCCGCGATGCGGTTGACGTCCCATCTGATTGCCGTACGCGAACATCAGTGCGGCGAACCCGTCGGCTATGGCAGCAGCTGGACCAGCCCGCGCGACACACGACTTGGCGTGGTCGCTATGGGCTATGGGGATGGCTATCCTCGTTGTGCGAAAAGCGGTACGCCGGTGTGGGTCAATGGACGCACAGTCCCACTGGCGGGTCGGGTATCAATGGATATGATCACGGTGGATCTGGGGCCGGAGTCGCAGGATCGGGTCGGCGATGAAGTCGAGCTGTGGGGCAAACATTTGCCGGTCGAAAGCGTGGCGGCCATGAATAACGTCAGCGCCTATGAACTGTTGACGCGCCTGACGTCCCGTACCCAAATCATTTATACGGACGAGCCGTTCTGAATCGCCACCGTCTCGACACAGACGTAAAAAGAGGCCCGCAGTTTAATCGCGGGCCTGCTTATCTGGAGTCTTGTCATCGATAGGTTTCATGATTTACCCACCTTATGAAGATATCCTACCGAAAAATTAGTTATAGAGTTCAGCGACGCCACGGACATGATTGGTGGTGTCCATCGTGGAAATAATGCGGAATGACTTCGCACCCGATGCATCTGCCGCAGAAGAGAGATTGGACTGTAGGTCGCCCAGGTTTTTCGCACTGGCGGAAACGCTACCAATGGACGTGCCCTGAGTTTTGTTGACTTCGGTCGCGGCAAGCGTTGCGAATGAAGCGGTAGAAAGTACGACAGCGGCAATAACAGTACTAAGGGTTTTCATAAACGATATCCTTCACATGATTGTTGGGAAGACGATGTCTGTCTTCGATGTGAATAATGATAGTCCAGTTACAACGCTGTTAAAATTGGGTTAATTTGCTGACCACATTCAAAAAATATGAACAAAAAAAGCACCGATAGATAAAAAATTATTCTATTTAGCTATCGATGCGATCGCATTAAATATGGTGTAACAGCCTTACATTAGTCCAATAAACCTGACACCCAACCATATTCAGCTTATCATTTTGTTATCGAAAGCCATTTCCCCATAATCCTCTGGTATTCTCCTGTGGCTTTTGTCAAGTGCAGCCATTGGTCAACGTACTGCTTCCAGCTCGCGTCGTCCCGCGGCAACAAAAACGCTTTTTCGCCATACTGCAACGGATGCGCCGGATTGACCGCGCACAGCGACGGATAATGTTTCTGTTGGTACAACGCCTCCGACGCCTCGGTGATCATGACGTCCGCTTTGCCGTCCGCGAGCTGCTGGAAGATCGCCGCGTTGTCATGCAGCATCAGCTGCGCATTGGGCAAATGGGCGTGCGCAAATGCTTCATTCGTGCCGCCGGCGGGTTCAATCAAACGCACGGACGAGCGATTGATCTGGTCGATCGTCTGATACTTCTCTTGGTCTTCACAACGCACCAACGGGATTTTTCCATCCACATCGATTCTGTTCGTAAAGAATGCTTTTTTCTGTCGCTCCAACGTCACGGAAATTCCGCCGACGGCAATATCGCAACGCCCAGCCAGAAAGTCGGGCATCAGCGTTTTCCAGGTCGTTTTCACCCAGGCGACCTTCACGCCCAGGCTGGCGGCCAGCGAGTGCGCCATGTCGATATCGATGCCTTCGTATTCGCCATCTCCCCGCAGCAGGCTGTAAGGCTTGTAATCTCCGGTAGTACAGACTCTCAGCACGCCCTGCTGCTGCACGCTATCCAGGTGCGATGCCGCGCTTGCGGCGCCGGAAGCCAGCAACAGAGTCAGCGGGAACCATTTCTTCATTTCATTTAACCCTTAGCATTGTCGTTGAACGACGTCGTGCTTGCGCCGACATGATGATTTTTCACTCTTTATGACACATCCCGACATGCACACCAACCCTCAGCGAGCCATCCGCTATTCTGCGCTTCCAAACTCATCGTCTTTGGCATAATGCTCCAGATTTTCGCCCGAAATCCGCTCGCGGCATTCCTATTCTTATGCCGTTTTCCGCAGCGCCTAGAACTCGTCGCCATCCAGCGCCGTTTTGCCGGGACCACGGGCAGGGTTTCCGTGCGGCAAAAACCTGTTAGTCTGTAAGCTCGTTTTTTGCCCGGTGAACATCACTATGTACAACATTGATGACTTTGACCTGAAAATCCTGACGCTGCTGCAATCTAACGGCCGACTGACCAATCAGGAGCTAAGCGAGCTCGTCGGGCTGTCCGCATCGCAGTGCTCACGTCGCCGCATTGCCCTTGAACACGCACAGCTGATTTTGGGATATCACGCCCGGTTGGCGCCGGACGCGATCGGGCTGGAAACGCTGGGGTTGATTGAAGTACGTCTTATCAATCACACCCCGGAATGCGTGGACAGCTTCCACCAGATGCTGGGCGAAGTGGACGCCATTATCGACGCTTACAAAACCACCGGCGACGCCGACTATTTGCTGAAGGTCGCGGTGGCGGACCTACCCGGACTCAGCGAACTGATCAGCCATATACTGTCGCAGAACAAGAGCGTAGCGCACCTGAAAACTTCGGTGGTTCTCAACCGTCTCAAGGAAAATGGACTGATAGCGGCGACGGCCTGATTGCCCCAATTCGGGGCATAAGGCTTTATGATGGTGCACACCATGCGGTTAAATCTCGCATAAAACGAAAATATGTTGCACATCACAGCCTAAAAACCCCCTCATTACGCACATTCCGTGCAAAATCATCCCTTCGGGATATCAATACGTTAGCCTTAAAACTGTTCGAAGATCACCCAAACCGATCTGGGTCGGCATGGTCTGGTGCGTTTTTTGCTTGCTATCCCTTATCCTTCCATCAACTAACGTACTGTTCTTATGGATAATGTCATCAGCCACGACGATCTGTCGCATACCCCCATCGAAGATACCATCGCGCTCCTCATCGGTACGCTAATGGTGTCTTTCGGCATAGTTTTGCTGCGCCAGTCCGGCGCCCTGACCGGCGGGACGGCGGGGATGGCCTTTTTGCTGCACTATGTCCTTCACATCTCGTTCGGCGTCGCGTTCTTCCTGATTAATCTGCCGTTTTATTATCTGGCTATCCGCCGTATGGGATGGCGTTTTACACTCAAAACCTTCTGCGCCGTTGCGCTGGTATCCGTGTTTTCCGACCTTCACGGGCACTTCATCCACATCGACCGGCTCGATCCTTTTTACGCGACACTCTTCGGCAATGTGATCATGGGGCTGGGATTTATTGTCTTGTTTCGCCACAAAGCCAGTCTGGGAGGCATCAATATCCTCGCGCTTTATCTGCAGGATAAAAACGTCATCCGGGCGGGAAAATTTCAAATGGTAGTGGATGTGATTATTGTGCTGGCATCGCTGTTCGTGGTAAGCATACCCATGCTGGTTGCCTCTGTTGTCGGGGCAACCATCCTGAATCTGATTATTGCCATGAATCACCGTCCGGGACGATACGCGGTGTAAAGTCGTATGACCATGCGCAAGATCACTACGCAAGATATCGATTAACCCTGGAGTAATTGACCGTGTTTCAACATGTTGACGCCTATGCGGGCGATCCCATCCTGTCGTTGATGGAGCAATTTAAACAGGACCCCCGAGCCGACAAAGTTAACCTCAGCATCGGGCTATACTACGACGAGCACGCGGTGATCCCCCAGTTGAAAGCGGTCAGCACCGCACAGGCTCAACTGACGAACCAGTTCAAACAGGCGAGCAGCTACCTGCCGATGGAAGGATTGGCGTCTTACCGCAGCGCCATTCAACGGCTGCTGTTTGGCGAGCACCACCCCGCGCTGAGTGCCGGGCGTATCGCCACGATCCAGACCGTGGGCGGCTCAGGCGCGCTGAAAGTCGGCGCGGATTTCCTCAAACGCTATTTTCCCGACTCGGAAGTCTGGGTCAGCGATCCCACTTGGGAAAACCATATCGCCATCTTCGCCGGCGCCGGTTTCAAGGTGCATACCTACCCCTATTTCGACGACGCCAGCCGCGGTGTGAATTTCCAGGGCATGCTCAACGCGCTGAAGCAGTTGCCGGCCAAGAGCATCGTCCTGTTGCACCCCTGCTGCCATAATCCGACCGGCGCGGATCTGACCCACGCGCAATGGGATCAGGTTATTGAAGTGCTGCTGTCACGCAATCTGATCCCTTTTCTCGATATCGCCTATCAGGGATTTGGCGCAGGCATGGACGATGACGCCTATGCCCTCCGCGCCATCGCAGGCTCCGGTCTGCCTGCGCTGGTCAGCAATTCGTTTTCGAAAATCTTCTCGCTGTACAGCGAACGCGTGGGCGGGCTTTCCGTCATTTGCGAAGACAGCCACGCGGCAGAGCGCGTCCTGGGTCAGTTAAAGGCAGCGGTCCGCCGTAACTACTCCAGCCCGCCGAACTTTGGCGGACAGCTGGTTTCTCACGTGCTCAACGACGAAGCGCTCAACGCTGAGTGGCATGCGGAAGTGGCGGCGATGCGTCAACGCATCTCTGAGATGCGTCAAACGCTGGTGGATGCGCTGAAGCAAGCCTTGCCCGATCGCAATTTCGGCTACCTGCTGACGCAACGCGGAATGTTCAGCTACACTGGTTTTAGCCCTGAACAAGTTGATCGGCTGCGCGAGGAGTTTGGCGTATACCTCATCGCCAGCGGGCGAGTCTGCATAGCCGGACTTAATCACAGTAACGTACAAAAGGTTGCCGCGGCGTTCGCAGCCGTGCAATAGCATCGTTTTGCTCATACTGCCTGCCAGCATCAAGCGGCAGGCTTTTTTTTTTGAATTTTTTCCGGCGGGAAAGCGGTCGCTAACTTTGCGACCGCCTGAGTGATACGCTGATCTCCGCCGCGGCGGAGATCAAGAGCAGGCAGGAGTTCGCCTCAATAGAGGAAATTGCCGCCAGCCATTGCGTTTTAGAAGGACGTCCAATCCTCAGAACTTGCAGAAGCCGCTGCCGGCTGCGTTTTTTCCTGCTTAACAGCCTTCGCTGCTGGCAATGCGCTCTCTGCGGACGACTGCGGCTGCTGACGGCCGCTCGTTGCAACGAAGCTGTGACTCAACTTGAAGGTGCTCACCGCATCGGTCAGCATGGTTGCCTGAGACTGTAAAGACAGCGCCGCAGACGCGGACTCTTCCACCAGCGCGGCGTTCTGCTGCGTCGTAGAGTCAATCTGGCCGACCGCGATGTTGATCTGGTTGATGCCGTCACTCTGTTCGCCGCTGGCCTGAGAGATCTCGCTGATAATCTCGTTCACGTCCTGCACATGTGTAGTCAGGTTGGACATGTTGTCTTCAGCAGAATCAACGAGCTGCATTCCTTCCTGGATCTTACTGACCGAGTCGTCAATCAGTTCTTTGATCTCTTTCGCCGCCGTAGCACTACGTTGCGCCAGAGAGCGAACTTCACCTGCAACCACGGCAAAACCTCTGCCCTGCTCACCGGCCCGGGCCGCTTCCACCGCGGCATTCAGCGCCAGAATGTTAGTCTGGAACGCGATGCCGTCAATCACCCCGATGATTTCTGCCATACGCTGGGATGAATCGCGAATACCACGCATTTTGTGCGTCACTGACAGCATGACGTCACTGCTCTGCTTCGCCGCTACCGACGCCTGATCGGCAATGCTAGTTGCATGGCGTGTATTTTCTGCGGTGTTAGTGATGGTCGAGGTCAGCTCTTCCATCGAAGAAGCCGTCTGTTCCAGAGAGCTGGCCTGCTCTTCCGTACGAGCGGAAAGATCCTGGTTTCCAGCCGCGATCTGCGACGCAGCAGAAGAAATGCTCTCCGCGCCGTCGCGCACCTGGCCGACGATCTGGCTTAGGCTAACGTTCATATATTCCAACGAACGCAGCAGCTGACCCATTTCATCTTTACCCGAAGATGGAACTTCCGCGGTGAGGTCGCCTTTGGCCACGCTTTCGGCCAAGCCCAGCGCCTGACGGATCGGCGAAGTAATACTGCCCGTCAGTACGCGAGCGATCACCACCACCATCACCACACAGGCGGCCAAAATACCCAGCAGCAGCCAGCGGGTAAAGTTATAGGTGCTTTCCATTTTGTGCATCGTGTCGCCCATTGCATCGTCCTGATGGTCGATGAGCGAGGCCACGGCAGCACGGTATTTCCCTTGAACAACATCCAAATGCGTGTTGAATTCAGTGGTTGCGCCATCAATATCCCCCGCTTTGACGCGGTCGATAATATTTCTTCCCGAGATCAGGAATTCGCCGCGGATCGAATGGATATTATCCATAATGCGCATTGATTTCTCATCGTTCAGCTGTTCGGCGCTTTTGTCGATTTCCTGCATCAACGCGGTGATTTTCTTCGCCTGTTCCGCAATCTCATTCATGATGACACGAGTTTTCTCTGCATCCTGTACCAAAAGCAGTTTCTGATAGGCGAGGACGACGGCATTGACGTTATCAATCAAGTTATTCGACTGTACCGTCTGCGGATAAACATCCGTCACGATGCCGCGCGCATCTTCGTGAAAATCCGACAATCTGGAAATAGAAACGAAGCTGACGATACAAATCATCAGTACTAAAACGGCAAACCCGGCGGCTAGCCGATAGCCTATTTTCCAATCAGATAAACGCATAATCTTGTTCCCTTTTTTATACAAAAATAAAAAAACCATAACGGTAAAAATCAGAGTGAATATCATTCAATCAAATAATCACCAACATAAATCATATTGCGCAATGACAGCATTGAAGACATTGGGAGATGTCCATTTTCAAGGCGCAAAATCAGCGCTTCACACGAATGACGGGTATGCAGGCGAGATGACAGAACGGGGAAAAACAAAGAGCCTATCCCAGTAGACGTTATTAACGAGGCGATCTCTGACACGGCCAGTGCAGAGCAAAACGTCAGGCGCTTTATACCGACGACATCCGGTCACTATGCGCGAGCACAAATATTCAACCGGCACATGGGAGAAACACCAGGAATGTCGAACGTTTCTTCAAGCCCAAACAGCCAATTAATTCGATCTTAGAGGATAGGCTCTAAGCCCAGCGGTTGATGACCAGACATTTATTCAGCAGTGACGCCATTTAACACAGCGCGCCGCGACAACGCAGCGCCGACAGCATCTTCATGCTAAATTTTCATGGCCTCCACCCAGCAATGGGATAATTCCCCCAATATCGCGCTACCGACAAAACGGGAGAGAGCCGAATTAACCGTGCTAAATCTAAAACAGAGTGGAAAATGCCAGAGGAAATTTGGGATAAATGACAACCATTATCGTCGCCTTTATTATCCCAATGACCTTTGAAGCGCTCTGCCAACAACACGGTCGTGCGTGCTCTTCATCGGCCATAAATGCCACAACTTTACATATTAATCATATCTTTACACATTACAGTGATTACAACCCCTGAAAAGACTACTATTTATACAAATTGATATTACACAAATACACCCAATAATGAGTATAAAAACGACTCGCATCTCATCATACCGTTGCGCCGCCACTATTCTGGATTGCGAACAAAAGAGAAACCGATTACCAGTTAGGTAATGAACTTCATTTAATGATTTTCTTTATAATAAAAGAAGAGATACTTCTTTCACTCCTATAATAATTAATGAGTCCACCTATACATAAATAATAAAAAGTATTGTTACCACTAACCTTTTTGATATTTTTTTGCTATTTTTACGCAATAAGTTTTAATGAAAAGTAACAACAAAAAATTTAAATACTATAAAAATAATTCGCACGCTAACGCAATAACACTGTGACTACCTCCACCACGATATAGCTTTAAAAACTGGTTGGAACTGGATGAAAATAAAGAAGATATTTCAGATCAATTTGCGGGGACTCATTCTATCTATCTCAATAGCAAGCATGCTGGTCACTCTGACAAATGGTTACCTCTCTATCTATAACGTTTATAAAGAGTTGTTCGCTAATCAGTTATCCAAAATCAATATAGATTATTCTTCACGCTTGGCCGCTAGCATCGAAAACACATTATCTGCCTCTAAAAAACAGATGACTTACAGTGCTAGCTTCATTTCTAAATACTTTCCTGATACCAGTCAGATTCAGGCCGAGACCGATCGTATTTATCAATTAAGCCAGAATTTCAATTCCGTTATTATTGTCGACGATAATAACAATCTGGTTGCGTTCTCTCCAGAAAGTAACGTGGTGGAAGTCAATAAGCTGGTCGCCGATACCGGTCACACCCCCCAGTCGCCCGACAACGTCGCCGCCAGCCTTCCCTATAAAACCGATGAAAACGACTATGCGATTGCATTGTCAGCGCCGATAACCAATGAACAAGGTGTACACCTGGGGGATATTCGCAGCGCTATTCACCTAACCAAATTACGTATCATGGATGAATTTACGCCGCTGAATAATGACCGATCAATGGTTTATATCATTGATAATGAAGGCAATATTATTTATCACTACCAAAATAAAGAACCGTTAGGCGAGCGAATTAACGATCGGCAGTTGAAACAAGCCACCGCTAGCCAGGATACCGGCTCCTTCATGATGCCCGACGAACAAGGCAATCTGGTGCTTGCAGGCTTCGCCAAAGTGCATAAGACCGGTTGGACCGTGATCACCCTGCAATCCTCCGCCGTCACAGACAAAGCGCTGAATAACATTATGTACAGCGTGCTAAAGGAGGCCACGCCGGTCGCCTTGTTGACGTTACTGGTCTTGACGATCTTCGCTGTATCCATTGCCCGACCACTCCGTCAGCTGGCCATGTCGGCCAGCAGAATGAGCGAACAAGGCGCTATCAGCCAGATCCGGGCCGTGCCCTCCTGGTACATGGAAGCAGCCAGGTTGAAGGACGCGATTTTGCTTGGCACCATGATGTTGCATAAACGTATTGGTCGTCTCAGCTCAGAAGCGCATACCGATCCGCTGACGGGGCTATTGAATCGGCGGGGACTACAGGAAGGCCTGGAAATGGTCATGCTGGAAAAAAAATCGGTATCGGTCGTGGTGATTGATATCGATAACTTCAAGCAGGTCAACGATACCTACGGCCACGATATCGGCGACGAGGTCATCCGCCAGCTCGGCCAGCAGATGCGCAGCAACGCCCGCAAGATGGATATCATGTGCCGCACCGGCGGAGAGGAGTTCCTGATGCTGCTGCCCGGAACGGATATCCATATCGCCTCTATCATCGCCGAACGCCTGCGTAAGAGCGTGGAGCGCATGATCTTTCCTATGTGCCGCCACATCACGGTGTCATTAGGCGTGACATCCTTTACGCCGAAACAGTGCCCGCTGGATACGGCGGTTAAAACCGCCGACAACGCCTTGTACAAGGCTAAAAATACCGGCAGGAACCGCGTAGTGGTGGAGTATATTGCCGGAGGAAGCGTCGCCCCGCTCTGAGGATGCCCGGCTATTCGCCCTGCAACGTCAGCACCAGAGAACGACTCCCTCCGTGATTGCGGTGTTCACACAGGTAAATTCCTTGCCATATCCCAATGTTTAGGCCCCCGTCGCTAACCGGCAGCATAACGCTGCTGCCCAGCAGGCTGGACTTGAGATGCGCGGGCATGTCGTCGCTGCCTTCATCGCAGTGGCGATAGTAAGGCGCATTTTCCGGCACTAGCCGATTGAAGGCGCTTTCGAAGTCCTGACGTACCGTGGGGTCGGCATTTTCATTCAGCGTCAATGACGCGGAAGTGTGCTTGATGAATACCTGTAATAGCCCAACCCGCAACTGACTGATTTCCGGTATCGACGCCAGCACATCGCGCGTAATCAGATGGAAGCCGCGGCTTTTCGGCTTCAGAACGATTTCCCGTTGCATCCACATGTTCAGCCCCTTTGACGTTGCAGACAGGTTCGTCCGCGCGGGCTAAGTTCCACGCGGACGCACGGTTCAGAGGACGCGGGTTGTCTCTCGCGCCAGTAGCGGTTTAAGGAAGCGTGCGGTGTGCGAAGCCTCGCACTCGGCGACGGTTTCCGGCGTAGCGCTGACCAGAATTTCGCCGCCGCCGCTGCCGCCTTCCGGCCCCAAATCCACAATCCAGTCGGCCGTTTTGATCACATCCAGATTATGCTCGATGACGACAATGGTATTGCCTTGATCGCGCAACTGATGCAGCACGGCCAGCAACTGTTGGATGTCGGCGAAATGCAGCCCGGTGGTTGGTTCATCCAGAATGTACAGCGTCCGGCCGGTGCCGCGTTTGGAAAGTTCGCGCGCCAGCTTGACGCGCTGCGCCTCGCCGCCCGACAGCGTCGTGGCCGACTGTCCCAAACGGATATAGGACAAACCGACGTCGATCAACGTTTGCAGCTTACGCGCCAGCGCCGGAATGGCGTCGAAGAACTCGCGAGCATCCTCAATCGTCATATCCAGCACTTCGTGAATGCTTTTGCCTTTGTATTTGATCTCCAGCGTTTCACGATTGTAGCGATGGCCCTTGCACTGATCGCACGGCACGTAGATATCCGGCAGGAAGTGCATCTCGACCTTGATGACGCCGTCGCCCTGACACGCCTCACAGCGTCCGCCGCGCACGTTGAAGCTGAAGCGACCGGGGTTATAACCGCGGGTGCGTGATTCCGGCACGCCGGCGAACAACTCGCGGATTGGCGTGAATACGCCGGTGTACGTCGCCGGGTTGGAGCGCGGCGTACGACCGATTGGGCTTTGATCGATATCGATCACTTTGTCGAAGTGATCCAGCCCCTGAATGTCGCGATACGGCGCGGATTCAGCGATGGTAGCACCGTTCAACTGGCGCTGGGCCAGCGGGAATAGCGTATCGTTGATCAGCGTTGACTTGCCCGATCCGGACACCCCGGTGATGCAGATAAACAACCCTACCGGCAGCGTCAGCGTCACATCCTTAAGGTTGTTGCCCTTGGCGCCGATCAATTTCAGGACTTTGGTGGGATCGGCCGGTACGCGTTCAGTTGGCACCTCGATTTTCCGCTGACCGCTGAGGAACTGCCCAGTCAGGGATTCGGAGACGGCCATGATTTGATCCACGGTGCCTTCGGCGATCACCTCGCCGCCATGCACCCCGGCGCCGGGACCGATATCAATCACATGATCGGCGGCGCGGATTGCGTCTTCATCATGCTCGACCACAATCACCGTATTGCCGAGGTCGCGCAGGTGAATCAACGTTTCCAACAACCGTTCGTTGTCCCGCTGATGAAGACCAATGGACGGTTCGTCGAGCACATACATCACGCCGACCAGCCCTGCGCCGATCTGGCTCGCCAGACGGATACGCTGCGCTTCGCCGCCGGACAACGTTTCCGCCGAGCGGGAGAGCGACAGGTAATTCAGACCCACGTTCACCAGGAAGCGCAGCCGATCGCCGATCTCTTTCAATACCTTCTCGGCGATCTTCGCGCGCTGGCCGCTCAGTGCAATATTCTGGAAAAAGCTGAGCGCCTGACCGATGCTCATATCGGAAATGTGCGGCAGCGTGGTTTCGGCCACGTAGACATGGCGGGCCTCTTCGCGCAGGCGGGTGCCGTGGCAGCTTGCGCAGGAGCGGTTGCTGATAAACTTCGCCAGCTCTTCGCGCACCGCCGTCGATTCCGTTTCCTTATAGCGCCGCTCCATGTTGTTCAGCACGCCTTCGAACGGATGGCGTCGCACCGAGGTATCGCCGCGGTCATTAATATATTTGAACTCGATATTCTGCTTGCCGGAGCCGTACAGCACGACCTTCTGAATGTCTGCGCTCAGGCTGTCGAACGGCGCATCGACATCAAACTCATAATGTTCCGCCAACGAACGCAGCATTTGGAAGTAGTAAAAATTGCGGCGATCCCATCCGCGAATCGCACCGCCCGCCAGAGACAGCTCCTGGTTTTGGATGACGCGGGACGGGTCGAAAAATTGCTGCACGCCTAACCCATCGCAGGTCGGACACGCGCCGGCGGGGTTATTGAAGGAGAACATGCGCGGTTCCATCTCATGCATGCTGTAGCCGCAGATCGGGCAAGCGAAGTTGGCGGAGAACAGCAGTTCGGGCGCGTTGTCGTCGTCCATGTCGGCGACGACGGCGCTGCCGCCTGATAGTCCTAGCGCGGTCTCAAACGATTCCGCCAGCCGCTGGGCCAGATCGCTGCGCACCTTGAAGCGGTCAACGACAACCTCAATAGTGTGTTTTTTATGCAATTCCAGCTTCGGCGGATCGGACAGATCGCACACTTCGCCATCGATCCGAGCGCGGATGTACCCCTGCGTCGCCAGATTCTCCAGCGTCTTGGTGTGCTCGCCCTTACGGTCTTTCACAATCGGCGCCAGCAACATCAGCCGTTTGTCTTCCGGCTGCGCCAGTACGTTATCCACCATCTGGCTCACGGTTTGGGCATCCAGCGGAACGCCGTGTTCCGGGCAACGAGGCTCCCCGACGCGGGCATACAGCAGACGCAGGTAGTCATGAATTTCAGTGATTGTGCCGACGGTGGAGCGCGGGTTGTGAGACGTCGACTTCTGTTCGATGGAAATGGCCGGCGACAACCCTTCGATATGATCGACGTCTGGTTTTTCCATCAGGGACAAAAACTGCCGGGCATACGCCGACAGCGATTCCACGTAACGTCGCTGCCCCTCGGCGTAGAGGGTGTCAAAAGCCAGCGATGACTTTCCGGATCCGGATAATCCCGTGACCACAATCAACTTATCGCGTGGGATTATCAGATTGATATTCTTGAGATTATGAGTACGGGCACCACGAACTTCGATATTATCCATTCACATACTTCCCGTCATTGACGCTGTTTTGCATCCCTCACGCAGAGAGAAATCCAGTACGAAACCAATGATTATGGCATAAATAAAACTGAATGGATAACCAGTGGTGGTTGTCAAATAAACGCGCAAAGGAAAAAATTATGCGGCGCGCATCGCGAGTATAATAAGGCGGTGTAGCGTGCTAGAATTCATCGTTTAGACTATTTAAAAATTGATCCATCAGGAGACACCCACATGGCCAGCAGAGGCGTTAATAAAGTCATTCTTCTCGGGAATCTCGGACAAGACCCGGAAGTTCGTTACATGCCGAATGGCGGCGCAGTAGCCAACATTACCCTGGCCACGTCCGAAAGCTGGCGCGATAAGCAAACCGGCGAGCAGAAAGAGAAAACTGAGTGGCACCGTGTTGTGCTGTTCGGCAAACTGGCTGAAGTCGCCGGAGAATACCTGCGCAAAGGTTCTCAGGTTTATATCGAAGGCCAGCTGCAGACGCGTAAATGGCAGGATCAAAGCGGCACCGACCGTTACACGACGGAAGTTGTCGTGAATATCGGCGGCACCATGCAGATGCTCGGCGGCCGTTCAGGCGGCGGCGCACCGGCAGGCGGCGGCGCACCGGCAGGCGGCCCTGTTGGCGGCAACAACCAGCAGGGCGGCTGGGGTCAGCCTCAGCAGCCGCAGGCGAACAACCAGTTCAGCGGCGGCGGACAGCAGGCCGCGCGTCCGCAGCAGAATACCGCTCCGGCAGCCCCGAACAATGAACCGCCGATGGATTTCGACGACGATATCCCGTTCTAATTCGAACCCGACTCGTTTGTTGAACCGTCCGCCAAAAACCCCGAGATATCGGGGTTTTTTATTGTGTTGAGTTGGGAGAAACTTTTAGCGGCAGCATAACTACAAACGCGCAAAGCTCGCCTGACAGGCGTTTGAGCGATTCTGTGCAGAACACCGTCGACTAATCAGTCTCGCCTCAGTGAGTGCGAAACAACGTGCCCTTTCCACCTTAAATAATGGCCCCCCCTGCCCCGTGATCCCAGACTGGACGGTCACCCGCGAGCCGATCATATCCAGCGCCTTAATGCGGTAGTTCGCGCTCGGAATGGTCGAGCCGTCATCATCGCGGGATGTGCAGGTTTCTAGAACAGTAATGAAAAAACAACTGACGTGTAATCTAACCCGGTTTCATCGAACGGAGCTTTTCAGATTATTTGGGGCCACGGAGAAAAAATCAGACACCGCTTATTAACATTACGGAAATGACCGTAATAGAAAATTTTTATTAACCTAATAAGAAACATTTATCGTACTTGTTTCCTACAATTTATTACCTATCGATATATTCACCAATCATTTAATCAATAATAAACGAATCATCTAAAAAACCAATTATCATATTTAAAAAAAACCAAAAAATCATTCATGCTTTAAACCTCTATTTTAAATACCCCAAAATACGATCAAAATACAACCAATTGAATATAACAACCAATTGATTTTATTAAAAAAACAAAAAAACAAAAGTACAGAGAGAAATAAAAGGGTATTTCCCATTGAAGAATCAATTATCTTTACGCATAATCAAATACGTTCCAAGAAGATATAAAAAAACCAAATAAAAAAGTAAATGCTTTACTATCTTAGCATTATTTACTTAACTCTTTTTACTGCATACGAATGTTTCCGATAAGTTATGCGTTAAGTGCCCTATCATTTAGTCATTATGATTTTTATTTTTTTCTTAATGGTCATGTTCAATCACATTAGAAATAGTATATTTGATCCGTTGATGATTTATTAAAGGTAAACGATTGGGCCGCACAACCCTTTATCGATTAAATGCAAAACTGCGCTACCAGAAACCATTTACGTGTATGAGAAAGGAATCAGCCGGATAACGGATTGACGACAAAGTCATCGTTAACCCGTCATGTTTATTGATAGGTCTAAAACAAGGAGCATGTATATGAAAAAGAAAGTGAGTTTTGCCTCTATCGCCGTGGCAACACTACTGGCCAGCGGCACCGCATTAGCGGCGTCATCCTCTGAAGATAATGCCAAACTCTATCTGCCGAGCGGCATCGATTATGTTTACAACAATACCTGGGGAAAAAGCGCCGTGCCTAACGGGCAGCAGTCCGTTTATGCCAACAGCGCGACGGATATGGGATGGTCGTGGTCATGGCCCAGCGACGCCAACTCGGTGAAAGGCTACCCCTCCATTGTGCACGGCTGGCACTGGACGACGGGATACGGAACCAATACCGGACTGCCGGTTCGTCTGTCCGAAAACAAAAATATCAATACTACCGCCGCCTGGTCTTTTTCCAACGTATCAGGCACCTACAATGTCTCTTACGACATCTGGTTTCATTCAGACAACAATGCCAACTGGTGGTCGACGCCAACCGATGAGCTGATGATCTGGATGAACAGCACCAATGCCTCTCCGGCCGGTAGCTATGTCAATACCGTCACCATCGGCGGCATCCCGTGGGATGTGTATAAAGGCACCGTCAGCAGCTGGAACGTCTATTCCTTCGTCATCAAAAGCAATCAGACTTCCGCAAACCTCAATATCAAAAACTTCACTGATTACCTGGTCAACGCCAAGCAGTGGATGAGCAATACCAAATATATCAGCAGTATCGAATTCGGCACCGAACTGTACAAAGGCTCGGGTACCTTTAAAGTCTCCAAATGGAGCGTAAGCATCAAGTAACCCTCCAGCCGACGGGTTGCGCGGAAACGATAATGCCACACACCAATCATCGTGTTGCCTCATCCGTCGGCTTGCTCCTTTCGTTAGAAAAAATATCAATACATTGATAAACAACATATTTTTATTACGTTGCAAAAAGTGCTACCCTTAATATTGAATAAATAATCTCCAATGGAGTAAGGAAAGGGTTTGCCTATATCAACTACAGATTCTTCTAACTGGCTTCATCTGGGTGCAAGTGCATTTTTTCGATCGCATCAGGCCTGGTACCTCAACCAGCTGCGAAAGCAGGGCAACGATCGATGGCACATGGCGCTATCAAACATCCGAAACAGCTCAACGCAAAAAACGCTTCAGCAGCTCAAATCCCAGAACGGTCTCTACACGCTGGAAACGATTTCCCCTGACGGCGAACATACCTACGAGACCATAGACGCAGTCGATCAAATCATTCTCTGGGATAGCCAATTGGCCTCCACGGTGGCTATAGGCGCCGCTCCAGAGACAAAAATTATTTCTTTCACCGTTACCGAGGGAGGTTACTTCCTGGACGACGATGGCCACCTCGATCTCACGCATCCCGCGGTACAGGCCGATCTTCGCGATGAAGGTGAAATAAATACTTTATATGGCGCATTGACGCTGATCTTGATTGCCCGCCAACAACAGCAAAGCGGACCGGTGACTTTACTATGCTGCGACAACCTGCTGCAAAATGGGGACAGCTTCTCGCAGGGTCTGCGAGAATTTCTGGTCGCCAAGGAGCGCCAGGACCTTGTTGAATGGATGGAGAGCAACACTTCTGCCCCCAACAGCATGGTTGACCGGATTACGCCGAAATTTGACGAAGCGCTCTATGCCCGTCTGGAAAAACAGGGCATTACCGACGATGCGGCTCCGCTTTCCGCCGAACGCTTCGCCCGCTGGGTAATCGAAGATCATTTCGTGAGCGAGCGTCCGCCGCTGGAAGAGGTCGGCGTCGAATTCGTCGAGGACGTCACGACGGTAGAAGAAGCTAAAATCCGCCTGCTGAACGCCAGCCACAGCGGCATTGCCTGGGCCGGCGCTCTGCTGGATAAACGCTACATCGATGAAAGTCTGACGCCGCAGATAACCAAGTGGGTACGAGACTACGTGATACAGGACGTGCTGCCCGCGCTTCGCAGCCGCGGCATAACTCACGTGCAGGAGGAGGAGTGCGAAAGCGTTCTCGCGCGCTTCGGCAACCGCGGCGTCCGCGACACCGTCGCTCGCGTCTCTTCAGACAGCATCGCCAAACTGCATGGCTTTATCGTGCCGACGTTGAAGGACCGCTATCGTCAGAATGAGGTCCCGCGAGCGACGCTGCGCCTGCCCGCGCTGTTTTTCCTCTTTATGCAGCAGCATCATGCCGGCGAACTGCCTTTCAGCTATGAAGATCGCGCCATCGACAGCGTCGACTTTGATGCGATTTTCAGCGCCGAGGACCCGCTGACCGCGTTCTCAAGACACCCCGCGCTGTTTGGTTCGTTACGCCATCATGAAGCATTAGCCGATCATCTGAGATCCGCCGTTGAAGAAGTTCGCGCGGTGCTGCAACCGGTGAGCGAAGGAGCATAATATGAAGAAGAACATCACGATCGTCGCGGGAACGATGGCAGCCGCCGCAGTCGCGATCGTCACACTTTATCGCTGGCCGATGGCGCTAGGTGGACTTGCCGCCTGGGTCACCACCGGCTCTTTTTTCCTACAGGTGCTGCACATCATTCGCAATAAAGACACGACCGGTATCTCTCTCGGGATGTACGCCGCCTTGTTCTTCGGCGTCACGTCGTGGACGGCCTACGGCTTCAACGTACAAGACATTCCCGTCATGTCGGCCAACGGTATTACCGCCTTACTGGCCTTGCTCGTTATCGTTCTGAAGCTCTACCATGAACGAGAAATCAAACCCTCGCGCCGCCGCACCATCAAGGTGACGCCGATGCCGTCGCGTCGCCGCATTCCGGTCGCCGATCCGCTGAACAAACAACTGTAACCCCTCAGGACGCCCCGCACGGCGTCCATTGACACGTTCAGGCCCGCCGCTCTCAGGAGCGCGGGCCTGAAAAGGTTTTATCCCCCCTGCATTGCCGCGCAACGACTCACTGAAAATTTTTTTACGTCTGTAACGCCACGGTTTAATTTTGTTATGTTATAACATAGTTAACTTTAAGGGGGAGAACATGCAGAGTCTATATTCCTTTTCCACGCAGACCCGCGTCGTCATCGCCGCGCTGGTACTCACCCTGCTGTGGGGACTGATTTCCTGGGCGGTCACGTTAGCATGATCGCGCTACGCCACCTCACTTATGGGTATCACCGGCAGACGCCGTTGGGTACGATTAACGGCCGCTTCCTGCCCGGTTCACTCACCGCCATCATCGGCCCCAACGGCAGCGGAAAATCGACGCTGTTGAAAACGCTGGCCGGGTTAATGCCGCCGCTGTCTGGCAGCGTCTGCCTCGCGCCGGACGTCACCCGACCGATAGGCTATTTACCGCAGCTGTCCGAGTTTGACCGTCAGTTCCCCATTAGCGTCGGCGATCTGGTGCTAATGGGCTGCGTACCGGACTCCGGCTTATTCGGACGCCTGACCCCAGCGCTACGTCGCCAGGCCCGGGAGGCGCTGGAAACCGTGGGCATGAGCGACGTCGAACAGGTCCACATCGGTCGGCTATCCGGCGGTCAGCTCCAACGCGTGTTGTTCGCGCGGCTGCTGGTGATGCGTTCCCCTGTCATTTTGCTCGACGAGCCGTTCACCGGTATTGATGCCGAGACTATCCGCATGCTGTGGCAGGTGATCCGCCAGCTGCATGAGGAGGGGCGCACCCTGCTGGCGGTGTTGCACGATCTGGAGCAGGTGGAGCAACACTTCCCCCGTGTCGTGATGCTGAACGACGACGGTCCCCGCTGGGGCGACTGCCATGAGCTGCTGTCTCCGGCACGCGCCTTTATGACCCCGCTGAGGAGAGTGCAGTGACATTCATTCATCTGCTGACGCAGCCGTTCGCCGACTTCGGGTTCATGCGCCGGGCGCTGGTCGGCTGTTTCGCGCTAACGCTCGGAGCCGCGCCGCTGGGCTGTTTTCTGCTGCTACGGCGGATGAGCCTGATCGGCGATGCGCTGTCCCACGCCGTCTTGCCGGGCGTCGCCATCGGCTATCTCATCTCCGGCATGTCGCTTGTGGCGATGGGGATTGGCGGGTTCGTCGCAGGGCTGGCTGTCGCCATGATGTCCGGTTTGGTCAGCCGCCGCACCGAGCTTAAGGAAGATGCCAGTTTTGCCGGCTTTTATCTCGGCTCCCTGGCGCTAGGCGTCACGCTCGTCTCGCTGCGCGGCTCCAGCGTCGACCTGCTTCACGTGCTGTTCGGCTCAATTCTGGCGATCGACGCTCGGGCGCTGCTGACCATCGGTGCCGTCACCTCCGCATCCGTGCTGACGCTGGCGCTGATCTATCGCGCCCTGCTCATAGAGTCGTTCGACGTCACCTTTATACGCATGCTGTCGAGACGCGCCCGCGCCGCGATCCACGGTCTGTTTTTATCGCTGGTGGTGCTTAATTTGGTGGCGGGATTCCAACTGCTCGGCACGTTGATGGCGGTCGGCATGATGATGCTCCCTGCCGCCTGCGCACGCTTCTGGACCCAGCGTCTCAGCATGATGCTGGCGCTATCGGTCGTGCTCGGCTGCATTGCCAGCCTGATTGGGCTGCTGTGGTCGTACTACGCCGACCTACCGGCCGGGCCAGCGGTGATTCTGACCGCCACCCTTATTTTCTGCACTTCCGTATTTTTTGGCTCTAACGGCGGCATGTTACGCACGCGCCGTTGATGATGACGTCACACACGAGGGGGAAAAATTGAAACGTACTACTTTGATAATCATGCTGTCCGGCTTCCTGATGAGTCCGTTGACGATGGCGAAAGATCTTAACGTCGTTGCGAGCTTTTCCGTGTTGGGAGATATGGTCAAGCAGGTAGGCGGCGAACATGTCCACGTCACCGATTTGGTGGGACCGAACGGCGACCCGCATGAGTTCGAGCCGTCTCCGAAAGACAGCAAAACGCTGGCGAAGGCGGATCTGATCTTCGTCAGCGGACTCGGACTGGAAGGCTGGCTCGACCGCCTCATCACCGCCTCCGGCTACAAGGGTGAGGTGATAATCGCGTCACAGGGCGTCGCGCCGTTGACTATGGTCGAAGACGGTAAAACCGCCACTGACCCCCACGCCTGGAACAGCATGGCGAATGGGATCATCTATGCGCGCAATATCCAAAATGCATTGATCAAGATCGATCCGGACAACGCGCAAGACTATCGCCAGCGCGGCGAGCGCTATATTCAGCAGTTGCAACAACTGGACGACGATGCCAGAAAGACCTTCGCGGCCATCCCGCAAGATAAACGCAGGGTACTCACCAGCCACGACGCCTTTGGTTACTTCGCCGCGGCCTATGGCGTGAAATTTCTGGCGCCGCTGGGCTATTCGACAGAGTCAGAAGCCAGCAGCAAAGGCGTGGCCGAGTTGATCACGCAGATCAAGCAAACTCACGTGAAGAGCTATTTCATCGAAAATCAGACCGATCCCCGGCTGGTGAAGCAGATCGCCCATGCCACCGGCGCGCAGTCGGGCGGCGAACTGTATCCGGAAGCCCTGACGGACGCCAGCGGGCCGGCGGCAACCTATACGGCGGCCTTCAGTCATAACGTCGCTGCGATGGCGGCCAGTATGCGTTGACTTATGCGGGTTGAGGGGGCGCTCAGATAGGCTCCCGGCTTGATGATAGGGCCAAAACGGAGGGTGAAACGCGGGTTTTACCGCGTTTGAATAAACTGTCGATATTTCGAGAGGAGAGCGAGGAAATCCTCCAGCCCGCATAGGGACAGACTTTCCTCATCGTAATAGCTCATCCCTTCTTCCATCTCATCGCTGGTGAAAGAGAGCTGATTGGCGCGGACGATGACCTCTTCTTCGTCCAACAGCAAGGAGTATTCGTGCCCCTGCAACTGCCATTGACGTTCGCTGCCGACGACCGAACTCGCCCCGGCTTCCACTGCATCCAGCACCGCCAGCTGACCGTTGACTTCTTCATTCAGCCAGTGCCCTACGGCCTCATGTCCCATCGACATACGCACGATGACCTGCCCGGAGACATCCCGCAAAAATTCATAGTCCATCCCGTCGCTCCTGTGAATAAGCTTGTTATCCGCGTCATCATCGCCGTTCACGCCACTGATCCGCCATCCCTGCTTGTCAATTACGTTCTGGCCTATTCCCGACCAACGCGGAGAAAAGCGACCGTCCATTTTTCATACCGCTTCATGCGTTGGCAACGGCGGCCCATTATGAAAAAGGGGCCAAAGGCCCCTTACGCGACGCGCACTATAGCGCTTACATCGCGATTTTACATCCGCGAATTACACGGCGGTTTGGAAGATCACCCCATCTGCTTTTTCCGTGTACTGAGACAGTCGGTCAAAGTTGAGATAGCGATAGGTATCCAGCGCCGTTTTGTCGACCTGCGCCATATAAGTCTGGTACTCCTCCGGCGTCGGCAAGCGTCCCAACAAGGCGGCGATCGCCGCCATTTCGGCGGAGGCCAGATAGACGTTGGCGCCGTCGCCCAGGCGGTTCGGGAAGTTACGCGTGGAAGTGGATACCACCGTCGCGCCGTCCGCCACGCGGGCCTGGTTCCCCATACACAGCGAACACCCTGGAATTTCCACCCTGGCCCCACTCTTTCCGAAGACGCTGTAATAGCCCTCTTCCGTCAGCTGAGCCGCATCCATCTTGGTCGGCGGCGCCATCCACAGGCGCGTCGGCAGTTGGCCTTTATGCTGTTCCAGTAGTTTACCCGCAGCGCGGAAGTGCCCAATGTTGGTCATGCAGGAACCGATGAACACCTCGTCGATTTTGCTGTTCGCCACGGCAGACAACAGGCGAGCATCGTCCGGATCGTTCGGCGCGCACAGGATCGGCTCGGTCACATCGGCCAGATCGATTTCGATGACGGCGGCGTACTCGGCATCCTTGTCCGCTTCCAGCAGCTGTGGATCCTCCAGCCATTTTTCCATCCCCTGAACGCGTCGCTCCAGCGTACGGCGA
The DNA here is from genome assembly GCF_900107885.1 of Lonsdalea quercina. Lineage (NCBI taxonomy): Bacteria > Pseudomonadati > Pseudomonadota > Gammaproteobacteria > Enterobacterales > Pectobacteriaceae > Lonsdalea > Lonsdalea quercina. The sequence continues at coordinate 127,218 of NZ_FNQS01000004.1, forward strand.
TCGCCATAGCCTTCCGAGATCATCCATTTCAGCAGCACGATGTTGGAGTTGAGATATTCGACGATCGGCGCCTGATCCAGCTTGATGGTGCAACCGGCCGCCGACCGTTCCGCCGAGGCGTCCGCCAGTTCGAACGCCTGTTCCACTTTCAGCTCCGGCAGCCCCTCGATCTCCAGAATCCGACCGGAGAAAATGTTCTTTTTGCCTTTCTTCTCAACAGTCAGCAACCCCTGCTGAATAGCATAATACGGGATGGCGTGAACCAGATCGCGCAGCGTAATGCCCGGCTGCATCTTGCCTTTGAAGCGCACCAGCACGGACTCCGGCATATCCAGCGGCATCACGCCCGTCGCGGCGGCGAACGCCACCAAGCCGGAGCCGGCCGGGAACGAAATGCCAATCGGGAAGCGGGTGTGCGAGTCGCCGCCCGTGCCGACCGTATCCGGCAGCAGCATGCGGTTGAGCCAAGAATGAATGATGCCGTCGCCCGGACGCAACGAGACGCCCCCGCGGTTCATGATGAAGTCCGGCAGCGAGTGATGCGTCTGCACGTCCACCGGTTTCGGGTACGCGGCGGTATGGCAGAACGACTGCATCACCAAATCAGCGGAGAAGCCGAGGCAAGCCAGATCCTTCAGCTCATCGCGGGTCATCGGCCCGGTGGTATCCTGCGACCCGACGGAGGTCATTTTCGGCTCGCAGTACTGGCCTGGGCGAACACCGGCCACGCCGCAGGCACGGCCGACCATCTTCTGAGCCAGCGAAAATCCGTTGTCGCTGTCGGCGGCGTCCTTGGCGATGCGGAAGACATCGCTGGGCGGCAGCCCCAGCGCTTCGCGGGCTTTGGTCGTCAGCCCACGGCCGATGATAAGGGGAATACGGCCGCCGGCGCGCACTTCATCCAGCAGCACGTCGGTTTTCAGTTCAAATGTCGCCAGCCGTTCGTCACTGTCATGGCGGCGCACCTCTCCCTTGTACGGATAAATATCGATGACGTCGCCCATGTTCAGGTCTGAGACGTCGACTTCTATCGGCAACGCGCCCGCATCCTCCATCGTGTTAAAGAAGATGGGCGCGATTTTACCGCCCAGCACCACGCCGCCGGCGCGTTTATTCGGCACATAGGGAATGTCGTCACCCATAAACCACAACACCGAGTTGGTGGCGGATTTGCGCGAGGACCCCGTTCCTACGACGTCGCCGACATAGGCTAACGGGAATCCTTTTTTATTCAGGGCCTCGATCTGCGCGATTGGGCCGACGGCACCCGGCTGATCCGGTTCGATCCCTTCGCGGGGGTTTTTTAGCATCGCCAGCGCATGCAATGGAATATCCGGGCGCGACCATGCGTCCGGCGCGGGCGACAGGTCGTCGGTGTTGGTTTCGCCGGTCACTTTGAATACGGTTACAGTGATTTTTTCAGCCAGCGCCGGGCGGGAAAGGAACCAGTCCGCGTCCGCCCATGATTGCAGCACTTGCTGCGCATGCGGATTGCCCGCCTTGGCTTTCTCTTCCACATCGTAGAAGTTGTCGAACATCAGCAGCGTATGCGACAAGGCTTTGGCGGCGATGGGGGCAAGCCGGGCGTTATCCAACGCGTTGATCAGCGGGTGAATATTGTAGCCGCCCTGCATAGTGCCAAGCAGTTCGACGGCTTTTGTGGGGGAAATCAACGGTGACGTCGCTTCACCAGAGGCGATCGCCGCGAGGAAACCGGCCTTGACGTAGGCAGCCTCATCCACCCCCGGCGGCACACGGTTAACCAGCAAATCGACCAGAAACGCCTCTTCTCCGGCGGGCGGCTGTTTCAGCAACTCCACCAAACCCGCCATTTGGGATGCCTCTAACGGCTTGGGGACGATCCCTTGCGCAGCCCGCTCGGCTACGTGCTTACGATATTCTTCTAGCACGACATTCTCCTCGCTCTCATTATCTTCTTCGTGATACCCGCGCACGTTGTGCCCATGGTCATCCTCATGCCTGGAGATCGGCGTGTGGAAACAAGATTTCGCGTGCCCGGCTCAGCGTCGTCAGCCTATTTGGGTTTGTTCACCCATTATTTCGTTCACATAATAGCAACATTTGGCGCATATAACCGCGATCGCGGTGGAATTATCGTTGCTTAATCGCTCACTCTCTCACGTCAGCAGAATAACATGGGCGCGCAGAAACACACCATCCGCTCACGAAAAGGCTAAGGATGATGCGTTTTATATCAATGGGTTATATAAAATCCCTGCCGTTGCGCGCCCGTAAACTGCGCGCGGGCGGCGCTGGGCGAACGGCTTTGAGTCAGGTAGGCTGGAAATGGTGACGTAAGGCGGTGTGCAACGCCAGAAATGGAACGGACTGGTGCGACTGTCCGGGATAAGTTTGCAGGGAGACGTCTACATCCGGCGCGCGATTTTTCAACATCAGCGCCAGCTCGCTGACGCCGTCGACCATTCTACGCCGCCGACGGTGCTCAAGCAAAAGCTCCTGTTGTCCGGTGGGCAATCCCATCTCCCACGGCTCCAAAGACTGCTCATATTCGCCGACGCTTAACATCAGACTGACTGGAGAGACGGTGGGGTTTTGCAAGTAGAGTGAGGCTGCCTGACGCAGAATGTACTCGCCATTCCACCAGACCGACGGGCTGCAGACGTAGTAATGCTGGAAGCTTTCGCGCGCCCAGAACAGCGTATCCAGGGAGAACAATCCGCCGTAGGAGTGGCCGAACAGTGCTTCGCGTTGCAGGTCGATGGGGTAGCGGGCCGCAATCATCGGTTTCAACTCAGCAATGAGGAAGCGGCGAAATCCGGCGGCATCGCCCTCCATTCCAGCCGGATAGTAGCCGCCTTGTGGATTAGGTTCCAGCACGCGGTTCGCCACCGCAGGACGGTAGTCCTTGTCGCGCCGGGAGGTGCCGACATAATCAATGCCGACCACAATCCCCGGCGTAATCCCGCAGCGGGGACGGCTTAGCGACGCCATCACGGAAGTCGCCATGGAGAAATATTTGGCGCCATCCAGCAGGTAAATCACCGGCCATCCCTCATCCGGGGGCACCACCCCGCCGTCGGGGCTCCACGTCATCACGCGGTAATGGCCACGCGCCGCAGACTCAACGATATCGTCCCTGGTATTGGGTAATTGATACACCCTTCCTCCTGTGTAACCGACGTCACTCGCGTCGCGCCGAACGGGTTCCTTCCCGTTGGACGGCAACATTGTTGCAGAGCGCTCCGGCAATGCCGTTCCCGCTCGCAACGCCTTAGAAACTAGTGTTGATACCCATAAAGAAAGTTCTGCCCGGCTCATTGAACGTAGCGGCGCCGGCGCCGGCGATAGTGACGACATTGGTGGTCAGGTTCCTGACCGACTGCGCGTTGCCAGCACGGAACTGGCGCTTGTCGAACAGGTTATCCACGCCAGCGGTCAGGCTCACATTCTTGTTGAACTTGTAGGTCCCGCTAAGGCCGACGACCGAATAAGGACTGACCTGCGTCAGCTCGGTCCCGCTGACCGACTCACCTTTATAGTTATATTTCTTCGGCTTCTGACGCCCGTACCAGGTCAAATCGGCCAGTAAAGACAGCTTGTCGGTGGCCTGCCAGCTTACCGATGAATTGAGCGTAAATTGCGGCGTAACGGAAAGGTAATCCCCCGTGGTTTTATTCTCCGAACGCAGCATCCACGTCAGGTTGTTGTTCCAACTCACGGTGTCCGATACCGGAATATTCAACGAGCCTTCCAGCCCTTCCACCACCGCCTTAGGCACATTTTCCCACTGAAAGACATAAGTGGAGCCGTTCGTGCTCGTCCCGATGGGAGACATGCCCGCATCGATCTTGTTGCGATAGTCATTACGGAAATAGGTCAGGCCCGCCTGATAGCCATTGCGATGAAACGCCAGCCCGACCTCTTTGTTGACGCTGGTTTCCGCCTTCAACTCGTCGTTACCTAAAAGATAGCAGCCGTTGGTGCCGCTGACATAGCAGCCTTGCCCGCGGCTATACAGCAGATAGTTCGGGTTGAGTTGGTAAAGGTTAGGCGCTTTGTACGCGCGGGCGATGCCGAGTTTCAGCGTAAAGTCGTCGCCCAGCTCCTGCGAGAGATTGATACCGGGACTCCAGTTGCCGCCCGCGATGCTGTGTTGGTCGAACCGCAGCGCCGGCGTCAACATGGTGCTGGGCGTCAGCTCAATGTTGTCTTCCGCGAACACGGAGGCGATGCGCGCAGACATCTTGTCGCTGCGCGTCCCATCAGAATAGCCGTCAATCGTGCCGCCGGACAGCGCCTGCGAGGTCGATGTCGGATCTTTCATTTTCTGTTCCGACCACTCTACGCCCACCGTGGCGGTCTGGCTGAATAGCGCGTCAAACGGAATATTGACCTCGTTGTGCGCGGTCACCGTATCCAGCTTGGTCGTGCCGTAATCATCGGCGCTGGAGAAAATGCCCTCCGTGCCGCCCGCCAGTCCTTCAGTGATACGGGTGTTCTGCGTGCGCTCATACTGCAGATAAGACGTGGTGCTGACGCCGCTATCCCAGTAACCGCGGTGGGTCACCGCATAGTTCTGCCGGTACATCCGGTTGGTCTCTTTGCCGTAATTGCCGACCACATAGCTGTTACTGTTGGTGTTTTGCGTATCGCCGGAGTAGATATTGCCCTGACGGCTTGATCCTGCCTCAAACTCAAGCGACTGCTGTGCGGTGATGTCCCAGCGCAGCACGCCGTTGATGTCCTTATTACGCACCCCTTCACGCCCGGCCGGCAACGAACTGGCATAGGCGCCGGTTCGTTCCGACTGGTGGCCGTCATTAATGCCCCAGGCATCGGCCTGCGTTTTATTGAAGTTACCGTAGAGACGCAAACTAAGGTTATCGGTTAATCCCCCCATCAGGCTGAAATCGGTACGCTTGGTGGCCCCTTCCGCTTTATGCACCGGCATATCCATGTAAGCGTTCCAGGTGCCGTGCCACTCTTTCGTCGACTGTTTGGTGATGATATTCACCACGCCGCCCGCCGCACCGTTGCCATAACGGGCCGCGGCTGGACCGCGTAGCACGTCAATACGCTCGACCATGTCCGCTGGCACCCAATTGGTGTCGCCTCGGGTATCGCGTTCTCCACGCCAACCGTAGCGCACCGCGTTCCGGCTGGATACCGGCTTGCCGTCCACCAGAATCAACGTGTTTTCCGGCCCCATGCCGCGAATATCAATCTGCCGGTTATTGCCGCGTTGACCGCTGGTCGAGTTACCTGACAGATTGACCCCCGGCATGGTGCGGATAAGCTCCGACAAATCATTAGCCGGCGGTCGTTTACTGATATCTTCCGCCGTGATGGTGGAAACACCCAGAGCCTGACGAGTCTGCTCTGCGGCAGTCACAATCATCGTATCCGCACTCTCCGCGCTTTGGCCCTGATCCCTGGTGTTGGCGGCTGCAGTCTCGGTGGATGTCGGGGCTTTCTTCGTCGCGATAGGTTCCCTGGTGTTGGTCGCGGACGCCCCTGCGGCGGTGGTTGTGTTCGTCGTTTCGGCTGTATCAGCCCATGTCAGGCAGGACAAGGTGGAGCAAGCCAACCCTATCAGCGTCGCCAGGCAATGGCGGGGTGGGTATTTGGTCATTTAAATCACCCTATATTTTTATCATTGGGAAAGACGGCTGCTGCTGACAGACCGGGATATTCCCTTCCATCGTCCCTTACGCAATGGAAAGCAACGTACCGCGCGAAACGAAATGACCTGCGCGAAAAACGAACCGCCAGCAAGAAAGCATCATTGAGAATCGTTTGCGTTACCCTTTTGGCACGATCATTGTTACATTTGTTTTCTGATGCGAGGTTTGTGCAAACGGCAAAATGTTTTGCGTAAACATCGAAATGGCCAAGGATAGCCAGACAAAGGGAAAGGAAAACATGGATAATAAAGTACCAGAATCGAAGAATATATTTAAAAATCATATTGTTCAGAGTTCGAAATTAATTACCAGGGATTATCGTTTTCTGACGCCGGCCGGTATAGAAGACAGGCCGCTGTTGTTTGGCGAATTTAACGTCACTCAACTCAACCGCGATTTGATCCTCCACACCGCGGATGTGGTGAATCTGACCAATATGAAGACCCAGACGCTCCTGAACGGCGCGCTTAAGCTGGCAATTGTCGTCAATGGCATCGCGCATGTGACCTACGGCGAGCAAATGCTGCATCTGGGCAACGTACAGCCCGCTTCGCTTATCTCGCTCACCGAGCCCACGCATTTCAGTCGCCTCGGGAAACGTGATGAACATGAGCGTACGGTATCGCTGACCTTCAGCCAGGAGTGGCTGTACGGTAATCTGCTGGACAGCGTCAGCGATTGGCAGGCCATCTACGACTTCTCGCAAACCCACCTTGCGACCCACCTCTGGATGCCGTCCCGGCAGGCGCAGGCCATCGCCTTGCAGATCCTCAATTCACCCGGCTGCAATACCCCGATGCAGCGGCTATATCTGGAAAGTCAGTGCATGCTGCTGATTATTGAAGCCCTGAGTTCGCTGACCGCTAAAAGTCAGGCAAAGCACCGAGACGGCATCGACCTGCGCAATCATCATCGTATTCAGCAAGTCCGCGATATGCTGGAAAGCGGCGAAGCAGACCAACTCTCGATGGACGAAATCGCCAAGTGCGTCAATATGAGCGCCAGCACGCTCCAACGCCATTTCCGCCACACCTTTAACGTCACCGTCTTCGAATACCTGCGCACCTGTCGGCTGCGGCGCGCCATGCTGGCGCTGCAACGCGATGGCATCGCGATTTCTCAGGCGGCCAGCCTCGCCGGCTACAACAGTTCCGCCAACTTCACCACCGCGCTGCGCCGCACTTTCGGCGTCACGCCTGGGCAAATCAAAGAGCGCTTTTAGCCATACGCCATCACCTATTCAGACATCCCCCCGGCATTAGCTGAACTCATCGTTACCTGCGCTCCGTCCGACAACTTCCTCAATGCGACGCGGCTAGGGGGGATCGATTTCATGGCCTCAGCGCAGCCCATCACGCAAGGCGCGATAGCCGACAAGGGGAACTTGCCCTCCCGATTGACCTTGGCGAAAAGCTTCGGCTGAACCTCGCATCGCTGCCGCATCTGCACAGCGATAGGGCGCACGCTCAGTGTCGGTTACCACAGCCAGGCGACCTGCCCGCGTTATTGCCGCTGCTGCTGAGTTAGCGCCCGCGAGCGGACTGTCCCCCTTCTATTGACGATCGTCAGACGAAAAAAAATCCGGCGGCGGCTGCCCCGGATTTTTTAAACCTGTCGTGACACGCACGCGCGTATTTACGCCTGCGCGCCCTCACCGTCAGCTTATTTTTTCTTTGCTTTCGGGTTCGGCAGGTCGGTGATGCTGCCTTCGTACACTTCCGCCGCCAGCCCGATAGATTCGTGCAGCGTCGGATGCGCATGGATCGTCAACGCGATATCTTCCGCGTCGCAGCCCATTTCGATCGCCAGACCGATTTCACCCAGCAGTTCGCCGCCGTTGGTCCCGACGATCGCCCCACCGATGATGCGATGGCTCTCTTTCTCGAAGATCAGCTTAGTCATGCCGTCCGCGCAGTCGGAAGCGATAGCACGGCCTGACGCCGCCCAAGGGAAGATCGCTGTTTCGTAGCTGATGCCCTTCTCTTTCGCTTCTTTCTCCGTCAGACCTACCCACGCCACTTCCGGTTCGGTATAGGCGATGGACGGGATCACTTTCGGATCAAAGTAGTGTTTCTTACCGGCGATGACTTCTGCAGCCACGTGGCCTTCGTGCACGCCTTTGTGCGCCAGCATCGGCTGACCGACGATATCGCCGATAGCGTAGATGTGCGGTACGTTGGTACGCATTTGTTTATCGACGTGGATAAAGCCGCGATCGTCGACTTCAACGCCAGCCTGACCAGCATCCAGCAGTTTGCCGTTCGGCACACGGCCGATGGCGACCAGTACCGCGTCGTAGCGCTGCGGTTCTGCCGGCGCGTTTTTACCTTCCATCGTGACGTAGATGCCGTCTTCTTTGGCTTCAACCGCAGTCACTTTGGTTTCCAGCATCAGTCCGAACTTGTTGCTGATCCGCTTGGTGAAGGTTTTCACGACGTCTTTATCGGCTGCCGGGATCACCTGATCGAACATTTCGACGACGTCGATCTTGGAACCCAGCGCGTGGTATACGGTGCCCATTTCCAGACCGATGATACCGCCGCCCATGACCAGCATGCGTTCCGGTACGGTTTTCAGCTCCAGCGCATCGGTGGAATCCCACACGCGCGGATCTTCATGCGGAATAAACGGCAGCTGGATCGGACGAGAGCCAGCAGCGATGATCGCGTTGTCGAAGTTGATAGTGGTATTGCCGCCTTCGCCTTCAACGACCAGCGTGTTCGCGCCGGTGAATTTGCCGAGACCGTTAACGACTTTGACTTTACGGCCTTTCGCCATCCCTGCCAGACCGCCGGTCAGCTGGTTGATGACTTTTTCTTTCCAGGAGCGAATCTTGTCGATGTCGGTCTGAGGTTCGCCAAACACGATACCGTGCGTAGCAAGCGCCTTAGCTTCTTCGATAACTTTCGCGACGTGCAGCAAGGCTTTGGAAGGGATACATCCGACGTTCAGGCAAACACCGCCCAACGTGGCATAACGTTCTACCAGTACGGTGTCCAGACCTAAGTCCGCGCAACGGAACGCCGCAGAATAACCTGCAGGGCCCGCGCCAAGCACCACCACCTGGGCTTTAATTTCAGTACTCATCATGACCTCTTGTTTTGTTTGTCCGGCGGTCAGACGTGGTTGTTATGGATCAGTACGCCCGTCATCCACCGGGACGCCCCCACACTGACATTTAGTTTACAGAGTTGTTAACGCTCTGCAAGGCGAGCCAGGGGGATCTGCGTCTCAAACATGCCACGGCGAACAGCCTGCCGCCGCGGCATCGACGTTAGCCAAAAGACCGGCCCGCAGGCCAGTCCCGGCGGTTACATCACCAGACGACGAATATCAGACATCACATTGTTGATGAAGCTGATGAAACGCGCGCCGTCCGCACCGTCGATAACACGGTGGTCGAATGACAGAGACAGTGGCAGCATCAGGCGCGGCGTAAACTCTTTGCCGTTCCATACCGGTTTGGTGGCCGATTTGGAAACGCCAAGGATAGCCACTTCCGGTGCGTTGACGATCGGCGTGAAAGCCGTGGTGCCAAGGCCGCCCAGGCTGGAAATGGTGAAGCATCCACCCTGCATGTCGGAAGCCGTCAGCTTACCAGCACGGGCTTTTTTGGAGATCTCCATCAGCTCGCGAGACAGTTCAACGATGCCTTTATTGTTCACATCGCGGAATACCGGAACCACCAGACCGTTCGGGGTATCAACCGCAACGCCGACGTTGATGTATTTCTTCAGCGTCAGGCGCTGACCATCTTCAGACAGCGAGCTGTTGAAACGCGGGAACTCTTCCAGCGCTTTCGCGACGGCTTTCATGATGAACACGACAGGCGTGATCTTCACGTCCAGTTTCTTCTTCTCGGCTTCCACGTTCTGCTGTTTGCGGAACGCTTCGACTTCGGTGATATCCGCTTCGTCGAACTGCGTCACGTGCGGGATCATCACCCAGTTGCGATGCAGGTTGGCGCCGGAGATCTTCTGAATACGACCCAGCTCCACTTCTTCGACTTCGCCGAATTTGCTGAAGTCGACCTTCGGCCAGGGCAGCAGACCCGGCAGAGAACCGCCCGCCGCACCCGCCGCCGGAGCGGATTCTGCGCGTTTGACCGCGTCTTTCACGTAAGCCTGTACGTCTTCGCGCAGGATGCGGCCTTTACGACCGGTCCCTTTCACCTTCGCCAGATTGACGCCGAACTCGCGCGCCAGACGACGGATGACCGGGGTCGCGTGCACGTAGGCATCGTTCTCAGCGAACTCACCCTTCGCGCTGGCGGCGGCCGGAGCAGCGGCAGGCGCTGCTTTAGCTGGCGCGGCAGTCGTTTCTGCTTTCGCAGCTGGAGCCGATACCGCAGCCGGGGCGGCGCCTTCGACTTCAAATACCATGATCAGAGAACCGGTTTTCACCTTGTCGCCGACAGCGATTTTGATCTCTTTGACCGTACCCGCGAACGGAGCCGGCACTTCCATAGAAGCTTTGTCGCCTTCCACGGTGATCAATGACTGTTCGGCTTCAACGCTGTCGCCGACTTTGACCATCACTTCAGTCACTTCGACTTCGTCACCGCCGATATCCGGTACGTTGACGTCTTTCGCGGCGGAACCGGTGCTGGCTGCGGCCGGAGCGGCAGCCGGCTGGCTGGCCTGTGCGGCAGGCGCGGCGCCTGCCACTTCAAACACCATGATCAGGGAGCCGGTTTTCACCTTGTCGCCCGTGGCGATCTTGATTTCCTTCACCACGCCCGCGAACGGCGCCGGGACTTCCATAGAAGCTTTGTCGCCTTCCACGGTGATCAGTGACTGTTCGGCTTCAACGCTGTCGCCGACTTTGACCATCACTTCAGTCACTTCGACTTCGTCGCCGCCGATGTCCGGCACTTCGACATCTTTCACTGCGCTGGTCGCGGCAGGAGCCGCTTCCGGCTGTGCTGCTGCCGGAGCTGGCGCTTCCGCCGCGCTGTCTGCCGAATCAAAGACCATAATCAGAGAACCGGTGGAGACTTTGTCGCCGACGGCAATCTTGATTTCTTTCACCACGCCCGCCTGAGGGGAAGGCACTTCCATGGAGGCCTTATCGCCTTCCACCGTAATCAGCGACTGTTCAGCTTCAACAGTGTCGCCGACGTTCACCATTACTTCGGTGACTTCAACTTCGTCCGAACCGATATCCGGAACATTGATTTCGATAGCCATGTAATCTTGCCCTCTTATGCCAGACGCGGGTTAACTTTATCTGGGTCGATGTTGAATTTCTTGATGGCTTCAGCCACGACAGACGCTTCAACTTCGCCGCGTTTAGCCAGCTCGCCCAGAGCGGCTACCACCACGTAAGACGCATCCACTTCGAAGTGGTGACGCAGGTTCTCACGGCTGTCGGAGCGACCGAAGCCGTCCGTACCCAGAACGCGGTAGTCGCTGGCCGGGATGTAAGTACGTACCTGCTCGGCGAACAGCTTCATGTAGTCGGTAGACGCGACGGCTGGCGCTTCGCTCATCACCTGAGCGATGTACGGTACGCGCGGCGTTTCGGCCGGGTGCAACATGTTCCAACGTTCGCAGTCCTGACCGTCGCGCGCCAGTTCGGTGAAGGAGGTCACGCTGTAGACGTCGGAACCGATGCCGTAGTCCTGGGACAGGATCACCGCGGCTTCGCGGACATGGCGCAGGATGGAGCCGGAGCCAAGCAGCTGTACCTTGCCTTTGTCGCCTTCTACCGTTTCCAGCTTGTAGATACCTTTGCGGATGCCTTCTTCGGCGCCCTGCGGCATCGCCGGCATGTGGTAGTTTTCGTTCAGCGTCGTGATGTAATAATAAACGTTCTCCTGCGCTTCGCCGTACATACGGTGCAGACCGTCATGCATGATGACAGCGACTTCGTAGGCGAAAGCCGGATCGTAGGAGATACAGTTCGGGATAGTCAGAGACTGAATGTGGCTGTGGCCGTCTTCATGCTGCAGACCTTCGCCGTTCAGCGTCGTACGACCGGAGGTGCCCCCAATCAGGAAGCCGCGCGCCTGCTGGTCGCCTGCCGCCCAGCACAGGTCGCCGATACGCTGGAACCCGAACATGGAGTAGTAGATGTAGAACGGAATCATCGGCAGGTCGTTGGTGCTGTATGACGTTGCCGCCGCCAGCCAGGACGCGCCCGCGCCCAGTTCGTTGATCCCTTCCTGCAGAATCTGACCTTTCTCGTCTTCTTTGTAGTATGCCACCTGCTCACGGTCCTGCGGGGTGTACTGCTGACCGTTCGGGCTGTAGATACCAATCTGACGGAACAGACCTTCCATACCGAAGGTACGCGCTTCATCCGCGATAATCGGCACCAGACGATCTTTGATCGACTTGTTCTTCAGCATCACGTTCAGGGCACGAACGAAAGCGATGGTGGTGGAGATCTCTTTGTTTTGCTCTTCCAGCAGGGGACCGAAGTCTTCCAGCGTCGGCAGATCCAGAGAACCGCTGAAGTTAGGCTGACGGGACGGCACATAGCCTTCCAGCGCCTGACGACGTTCGTGCAGGTATTTGTACTCTTCGGAATCTTTGTCGAAGCTCAGCAGAGGCAGTTTTTCCAGCTCTTCGTCTTTGACCGGCACGTTGAAACGATCGCGGAAGTAGCGAACGCCTTCCATGTTGATCTTCTTGACCTGGTGAGCGATGTTTTTGCCTTCAGCCGCATCACCCATCCCGTAACCCTTGATGGTATGCGCCAGGATGACGATCGGTTTGCCTTTGGTGTCCTGCGCTTTTTTCAGTGCGGCATAGACTTTCTTCGGATCGTGGCCACCACGGTTCAGCGCCCAGATTTCATCGTCGGTCCAGTCTTTGACCAGCGCCGCGGTTTCCGGATATTTACCGAAGAAGTGCTCACGCACGTAGGCGCCGTTTTTCGATTTGAAAGTCTGGTAGTCGCCATCCACGGTTTCGTTCATCAGCTGAATCAGCTTACCGCTGGTGTCTTTACGCAGCAGCTCGTCCCAGCGACCGCCCCAGATAACCTTGATCACTTCCCAGCCAGCGCCGCCAAACACGCCTTCCAGCTCGTTGATGATCTTGCCGTTACCGGTAACCGGTCCATCCAGACGCTGCAGGTTGCAGTTGATAACGAAGACCAGGTTGTCCAGTTTTTCACGGGTCGCGATGGTGATGGCGCCTTTGGATTCCGGCTCATCCATTTCACCGTCGCCCAGGAAGGCGTAGACGGTCTGTTTAGACGTATCTTTCAGACCACGGTGTTCCAGGTATTTCAGGAATTTAGCCTGATAGATCGCACCGATCGGGCCAAGGCCCATGGAAACGGTCGGGAACTGCCAGAATTCAGGCATCAGTTTCGGGTGCGGATAGGAAGACAGACCCTGGCCGTGTACTTCCTGACGGAAGTTGTTCATCTGCTCTTCGGTCAGGCGTCCTTCAACAAATGCGCGAGCGTAAACGCCTGGCGAGATGTGTCCCTGGAAGTAAACCAGATCGCCGCCGTCCTGCGCGTTGCGTGCGCGGAAGAAGTGGTTGAAACACACTTCGTAGAACGTGGCGGAGGACTGATAGGACGCCATGTGGCCGCCCAGCTCCAAATCTTTCTTAGAAGCGCGCAGTACGGTCATGACCGCATTCCAACGGATCGTTGAACGAATACGGCGCTCCAGATCAAGGTTGCCCGGATAGGCAGGTTCGTCTTCAACGGCGATGCTGTTGATGTAACTGCTGCTTGCGCTGCCGGCAGCGGTTTTCACGCCGCCTTTACGTGCTTCGCTCAGAACCTGATCAATCAGGAACTGCGCGCGCTCAACACCTTCTTCACGGATAACCGATTCGATCGCCTGCAGCCAGTCACGCGTTTCGATCGGATCCACGTCATTATTCAAACGTTCTGACATGGTCTATTCCTTATCTGTTTCTAATTCAGTTGATTTGTCTGGAGCCTGTCTTCATACACTCTGCGCCCATAGGGTTAAAAGCGCAGGAAGACAGGCTCATCGTCTCGTATTTCGCAAACGGCGCCTCAATGAAAGCACCTAGTCCTTGCGTTGCTGGAGCCGACGCAATGAGCGTTCTCGCCGACTGTGTTCCCGGTTCAGTTCCAGCAATATTTCCTCTATAAACGCCAGATGACGGTGTGAAGCTTCGCGCGCCTGCTCCGGCTCACGAGCGACTATCGCCTCAAATATTCTGGCGCGATGACTACTCACCTTGGCCAAGACTTCGCGACTCAGGTAGAGCAATTCGAAATTCTGTCGTACGTTCTGTTCCAGCATAGGCCCCATGCATCGCAACAGGTGCAGCAGGACGACGTTGTGCGTCGCTTCCGTTACCGCGACCTGGTAGTGCATAACGGCTTCCGCTTCCGCGGCGAGGTCGCCGGATTCACGCGCTTGTTCAATCAAAAAATGGCATTCCCGAATGCGATGCAAGTCGGACTCAGTACCGCGTAACGCCGCGTAATAAGCTGCGATGCCTTCCAATGCATGACGGGTTTCAAGAAGATCGAACTGTGATTCAGGATGGTTGCTGAGCAGCTCGGCCAGCGGGTCGCTGACGCTCTGCCACAAATTGGTCTGGACAAACGTGCCGCCGCCCTGTCGACGTAGCAACAACCCTTTCCCTTCGAGCCGTTGAATGGCTTCTCTGAGAGAGGGACGTGATACCTCGAACTGTTTGGCTAGCTCGCGTTCCGGAGGAAGTTTTTCACCGGGCCGCAAAGTCCCTTCGAGGATCAGAAACTCCAGTTGCTGTTCAATCACATCTGATAGTTTGGGCTGACGGATCTTGCTGTATGCCATGGCGAAATTGTCTCGGCGAAAAGCGCGGAGTTAATTGGTAATACCAATTTAAAAAACGTGGCGTCAAAGTAACAAAGTATTCACCTTCTGTCTATATGATTACTATGACAATTGCCCTATCGCCATAGTTTTTAACAACAGGGTTATGCCAATGAGTAATCACGCTAATATATCATTGGTATTACCAATATTTCCCACGTCATCACGGTAACCTTTCATGAACAAAACTCTCCCAGCTGAAACGATTAAACCCTCCAGAAGAGAATAAAAGATGCATTTATTGCATAAAAATTCACAAAACAGCCGGGATTGAACTATTCGCTTTCAAATTAAATGTTAAGTATCGCATGACAATAACAAGATAGTACCAGCGGAGTTATCAAAAAGTCGGCGCGGCTTTTTCGGGTGGGTTTTAGGCCATACAACGAATAAATCAGTGCATTTATCGACGCTTATCACTATTCTCTGACCAACGGTAGTGGAAAGGTCATTTTCTTCTTTCCGCGGTCGTAAACTTAAAACAACACCAATGTAAAACTGCCAGTATTCTGGCGGTGCTCTCTAGACTTTCATTTAGACAGGCAGAAGGTAAAAGCCATGCAAGATCAACAAGATGGAACGCTAAAGCGTGGATTAAAAAACCGTCACATACAGTTGATTGCCCTCGGCGGTGCAGTGGGAACGGGACTGTTTCTCGGTATCGCGCAGACAATCAAGATGGCGGGACCTTCGGTTCTGCTGGGATACGCCATTGGCGGTATTATTGCGTTTTTCATCATGCGCCAGTTGGGAGAAATGTCGGTTGAGGAACCTGTAGCAGGCTCCTTCAGCCACTTCGCTTACAAATACTGGGGGAACTTTGCAGGTTTCGCCTCAGGGTGGAACTACTGGGTGCTGTATGTTCTCGTGGCCATGGCCGAACTCAGCGCCGTCGGCATCTACGTTCAGTACTGGTGGCCAGGTATCCCGACCTGGGTTTCCGCCGCCGTCTTCTTTATGGTCATCAACGCCATCAATCTCGCCAACGTGAAGATTTACGGGGAAATGGAGTTCTGGTTCGCCCTGATCAAGGTGAGCGCCATCATCGGGATGATCGTTTTTGGCGGCTGGTTATTGCTCAGCGGACATGGCGGCCCGGAAGCTACGGTCACCAATTTGTGGAATCAGGGCGGATTCTTCCCGAATGGGATCATGGGTCTGGTCATGGCGATGGCGGTTATCATGTTCTCTTTCGGCGGGCTGGAGCTGGTCGGTATCACTGCTGCTGAAGCGGACGACCCTGAAAAAAGCATTCCTCGCGCCACCAATCAGGTGATCTACCGCATTCTGATTTTCTATATCGGCTCCTTGACGATTCTGCTGTCACTGTACCCTTGGGGCAAAGTGGTAGAAGGCGGCAGTCCTTTCGTCATGATTTTTCATGAACTGAACAGCGATGTGGTCGCCACTATACTGAACATTGTCGTGCTGACGGCCGCGCTTTCGGTCTATAACAGCTGCGTTTATTGCAACAGCCGCATGCTGTACGGCCTGTCTAAACAGGGTAACGGTCCCAAAGCGCTGAGCACGGTGGATGCACGTGGTGTACCTGTCGTCGCTATTGCTATTTCAGCGCTGGCGACCGCCTTTTGCGTACTGATCAACTACCTCATTCCCGGCAAAGCGCTGGAGCTGCTGATGGCGCTCGTCGTCTCGGCTCTGGTCATTAACTGGGCTATGATCAGCTTGGCGCACATTAAGTTCCGCCAGCATAAAGATCGGGAAGGCATAGAAACCAAGTTTAAGGCGCTGCTTTACCCCTTCGGCAACTACCTGTGCCTGCTATTTATGGTGGGTATACTAGTGATTATGGCCCTGACGCCAGGCATTCGGATTTCGGTCATCCTGATCCCAATCTGGTTAGCGGTACTGGGATGCGGTTACTGGCTGAAGCAGCGTAAACAGTCTAAATAAAGCTTTCATGACTCCGATGCCGCCTGAACCAGCGGGCGGCATCAATTGAGACTTACAGTCAGGAAGAACAACAGCCGCTCTGGCTCCATTGCTTTTATTTCTTCTCAGGCGCTTGCTGTTTTCCTCTCCATCACCCATCAGCGGTTCGACTCTCAAAGTTACACACGTACAGGCTTCTGGCTTCTGGCTTCTGGCTTCTGGC
>NZ_FNQS01000004.1:143818-312234 GCF_900107885.1 Lonsdalea quercina
GGCTTCTGGCTTCTGGCTTCTGGCTTCTGGCAACGAGTCATACCAGCGCGCCGTAGATGGTCAATAGCGCCACCACCACTACAATCATCAACGTCACCTTTTTTGCCAACTTAACGGCAGCAATCGGCGTCGCGAGAGGATCGATATGGGTTTCTCGCGCCAGTGAAAATTGAGCCAGCTGGGTCAGCACCCAATACTGGCTACTGTGAAAATCCAGCAAGGCGGAGAACCAGGCGGGCAACGCTTTTTCGCCGTGCCCCATCAAAGCATAAGCCGCTCCGGCCAGCCGCACAGGGATCCAGTCGAGCCAATGCAGCAATGTATCCACGCCAGAGTTAGCCCGCTCCAACGGGGTGTGGTAACGAGCAAGCATCGTTTGACGCGCTCTCAGACAGGCATAACCGACCAGCGCAATGGGACCATAAGGCCCGGCGACCACAAACCAGAACAGCGGAGCCAGGTAATAACGAAAATTAATCCACAGCAAAGCGTTCTGTAGCTCCTTGAGCCTATCCGATTCACTACCGTCCACCGGCAACCCATGAATCAGGGCCAATTCACCGGACATTTGGCGCTCCGCATCCGCTTCACCGCGTAGCGCCGCCTGCAAATACCGACGGTAGTGCAGCCTCACCTCGCCAGCCCCCACGCAAAGCAAACCAATAATAACCCATAAAATCAGCATCGGCAGACCGAACAACAAGCCGCTGACCAGCCCCATCAGCAGCGCGGTCGTTGCCATACCCGCCAGCGACAAAAGCAGGGTTTGTATCAAGGACGGCGAAGAAAGATGCCGAAGCCTCACCGCAAAATGGTGATCCAACTGCCAATGTTCGCCTTGTTTAAACAGGCGTTCCCATCCCAAAACCAGCAACAACGTAAACAGCGTCATCGATTTAGACTCCCTTTGTAGATCGCTATTTCTGCGCTAAATGTCGATATCGATCCCAGTCGAAAGCAGGACCGGGATCGGTTTTACGACCTGGAGCAATATCGTTGTGACCGCAAATTCGATTCGGCGTAATCGGATAAGTCAGACATAATAGCTGGGTGACCGATGCCAACTGCCGGTATTGTTCCTCCGTAAAAGGAAGCGTGTCGGTCCCCTCGAGTTCAATACCGATAGAGAAATCATTACAGCGTTCGCGCCCCTCAAATCTGGAGACGCCCGCATGCCAGGCTCGACGGTCAAAGGGCACATATTGAACGATGCTGCCATCCCGACGAATCAAGCAATGAGCCGAAACCCTCAGATGGCTTATCTCGGCGAAATAAGGGTGTTCAGCCGCCTGCAGTCTTCCTGTAAACAATTGATTGATATAGGGACCGCCGAACTCGCCCGGCGGCAGGCTGATATTGTGTATGACTAGCAGCGAGGGAATGTCGCCCTCAGGCCTTTCGTCACAATGCGGGGACGGTACGCGCGCCACATCCGTTAGCCAACCATCTACCAATTCCATCTACAAACTCCTATTAACCTGTCGTTTTACGCGCATTCTTCTACGCGGCAAACGCCTCGCACAGACCAAAGCGTAGCATCTTTCCCCTGCTCGTCATTCACCCGTCATGCGGCTTTAAAAGTCAGCGACACATTTCCCAACGGCCAATACTCACTGCAAGCATACCGTTTAGCGCCACTTTCTGATGAGACAAATATAGAAATTGGAAGTTGCCAGGAAAAAAATCGGGCGCTAACTGCAACTCATAAAACAGTTTGCGAAGCGGATTACGAACTGGGCTATCGCCTGTCGCCGAAATGGTTGCCTTCCCTTATTCTGCCGCCACCCGCCACATCAAGGACTGAAATCATGTTACAGCAAGGATTTACGTTGATTGAGCTGATGGTTGTGATCGTCATCATTGCCGTGCTAAGCGCCCTGGGAATTCCGGCCTATCAGGGATACCTGCAAAAAGCGGCAATGACCGACATGCTGCAAACGGCGGCCTCTTACAAAATAGCCGTCGATCTCTGTGGGCTGAGCAATGCCGATCTGGCTCTTTGCAGTGCAGGCAATCAGGGCATTCCAACGGGTACAACCACACGTTATATCAGTCAGGTTACCGTTTTCCGAGGCGTCATCACGTTGACAGGTCAATCCTCGTTGCAAGGGCTAAGCGTGGTGATGACGCCGACGCTGGAGCCTCAGACTGGATCGTTGAACTGGACCAAAAATTGCCTGACGGAAACCGGGGCCGACACGCTCAGTCGGGCCTGTCTCGACGTTTTCCGGCTGGATGATGCTGCGGGGTGATCTCATGACGTTACAAATACTTAGCGAAGAGCTCGACGTATTGTGCCAGCGTTATCACGCTTTGCTACTGGCCATTGATGAACAATCCATTACCGTTGCTGTCGGCAGCCCGCCAACCACTGAAATGCTGACGGCGTTGAAATTCGCCGGCAACCGTCACGTGTTGATCGAGAAATGGCCTGCGGCCAGACTGGAGAAAGCGCTTGCCCCGCCGCAAAGCGCCATGGAAAAGGCGTCGACCTATCAGCCTGTATCTGAAGTCGAAGAGCAGGAAGATATCCCGGTAGTCAGATTCATCAATCAGACGCTGAATTCAGCGATTCAGCGGCGGGCCTCGGATATCCACTTCGAGCCGATGGTGATGCATTGCCGGATACGACTGCGCATTGACGGCATTTTACAGGAAATTCCTTCAGCCCCTGACGAACTGACGCCCCGGCTTATTGCACGGCTTAAGATCATGGGGAAGCTGGATATCGCTGAACGCCGTCTACCACAGGATGGTCAATTTACCCTGCAGCTCGATCGGGAACGTTACTCATTACGTATCGCCACGCTTCCGATACAAACGGGCGAAAAGGTCGTACTGCGGGTATTACAAACGCAGCAACATGCGCTAACGCTGGACACGCTGGGGCTTTCTACAAGCGCATTACGGCTATTCAAGCGGGTCCTGCGACTGCCTCAAGGTATGATTTTGGTCACAGGCCCGACGGGGAGCGGGAAAACATTCACGCTTTATAGCGCCATACGCTGGCTCAATAGTACCAGCCGCAATATTTGCAGCGTGGAAGATCCGGTAGAAATTCCGTTAGAAGGGATCAATCAAACCGCCGTCAATGCCAAAAGTCGGCTGGACTTCAGCCGGGTGCTAAGAGCCCTGCTGCGCCAGGATCCCGACGTCATCATGATTGGAGAGATTCGCGACGCCGAAACGGCAGATATTGCCGTCAAAGCGGCGCAAACCGGTCACTTAGTGCTATCCACGCTGCACACTAACTCCGCCAGCGAGACCATCACGCGGCTAAGACATCTTGGCGTTCCCGGCTACCTGCTTGCCTCGGCGCTGAAACTCATCATTGCTCAGCGCTTAGTTCGCAGGCTGTGCCCTCATTGCCGCGAGCGGGTGCCCTCGGAACCAATATCGCCCCATGCAGCCTGGTCAGGTCCACTACGGCAATGGCGCCCACGGGGCTGCAATCACTGTTTTTCAGGCTATTATGGCAGAGCCGCGATTTACGACCTGTTGGCCATTACCCCTCACCTCCAGCAAACGCTGGCGGATAACGGAGAAGTCTCCTACGAAAAGGCGCCAGACCAGAATTCCCGCTCAAATGGGCTGTTCAATGCTGGTCTGGCGTTAGTCAATGAAGGCATCACATCACTGGATGAGGTCTATCGGGTAGTGGGTGACGGGGTGGAGGAAGGAGACTGAGATGGCAATGCAAAAGCTGTACGACTGGCAGGCCCTCAGCGGCAAAGGTGAACTGTGTCGCGGCGAGTTTATCGCGACCCACCGCCAACAGGTGTACGATCATCTGCTCGAACTGGGTTACCAACCCCTTAACCTGAAGATCCGACAATACCTGACCCGTTATGCCTGGCGCAGCTCGCAGCTGACTCCCGTCATTCACCAGCTAGGCTCGCTATTGCAGGCCGGGCTTCCGCTACTGGAATCGTTGAACCTCATGGCTCGGCAGCATGACAAACCGGCGTGGCGATGTGTCTTACACACCGTCGGCCGACAGGTCGCACAAGGCATGTCGCTGGCAGAGGCGCTTCGGCACTATCCCCATATATTTCCGCTGATGTATTGCTCGCTGATTGCCGCAGGCGAACTGACCGGTAAGCTCAGCGACTGTTGCCAGCAGCTCTCCGCCTATCAGGAGGCGCGTCAGCAATTGGCGTATAAAGTTGCCAAAGCACTACGCTATCCCCTCTTCGTTTCCGCCGCCGTGCTAGTGGTTAGCGCACTGATGATCACCTTGGTCCTGCCTGAGTTCGGCCGACTCTACGCCTCGTTTAACGCCCCGCTTCCCATGCTGACTCAGACTTTACTGACCTTTTCGGAACGGTGTATGCGCGATGGGGCCGCTCTCGTCACAATAAGCATCGTACTCGCGGCAACCTACGGCTGGGCGCGCAGAACCTTTCCACGCTGGCGGCGTAGAGAGCAACGTCTGTGGCTCAAAGTGCCCGGCATTGCCACACTTATTCGCGGGCGTTGTCTCAGCCAGATTTTCCATACGCTGGCGATGACTCACGGTGCAGGACTGCCGCTGCCGGCCGGACTGAGCGCCGCCGCGACGCTCGGACATCCTCTTTACCAGAGTGAATTAAAAGAGATACAGAACCTCATCGAACGCGGCATCCCGCTGAGTCAGGCGGTAGAACGCTCACCGCTGTTCCCAGCGCCCTGCCCACAGTTAATCAGAGTCGGAGAAGAGACAGGCGCACTAGAGCACCTGTTCGCACAGTTAGCCGAATGGCATGAAAACAATACGCAGCAGTTTGCAGAAAAGCTGCCTCATACCTTGGAGCCGCTACTGATGGGCACGGTGGGCGTCATTGTCGGTACGCTGGTGATCGCCATGTATCTGCCTATTTTCCAGTTGGGGCATGTCCTGACGGGAGCCTGATCCCGTCAGTTGAGGAAGCGGAAAGCTAAACGTTGAAAATACGGTTTTCTTGCTCGGCGACGCGGATGAACGTCGTGCGTTTGGTCAGCTCTTTCAGGCGTGAAGCACCAACGTAAGTGCAGGCGGAACGCAAGCCGCCGAGGATATCGCGAAGGGTGTATTCCACCGGACCTCGTAGCGGAAGCTTAACGGTTTTACCTTCCGCAGCCCGATAGCCGGCTACGCCGCCAACGTGGCGCTCCATCGCTGATGCCGAACTCATGCCGTAAAACAGCATCATTTTCTGACCGTTTTCTTCGGCTATGGTGCCTTCGCACTCATCGTGTGCCGCCAGCATCCCGCCCAGCATGACAAAATCAGCGCCGCCGCCGAAAGCTTTGGCGACGTCGCCAGGCACGGAGCAACCGCCATCGCTGACGATTTGTCCGCCGAGTCCATGCGCTGCATCGGCACATTCGATCACCGCCGATAGCTGCGGATAGCCCACGCCCGTTTTCAACCGGGTGGTGCAAACGGAACCGGGACCAATCCCAACTTTGACGATATCCGCACCGGAAAGAATCAGCTCTTCGACCATTTCGCCGGTCACCACATTCCCGGCGCAAATGATCTTATCAGGACACGCTTCTCGCGCTTTCTGCACAAAAGAGACAAAGTGCTCGGAATAGCCGTTAGCGACGTCGATGCAGATAAACTTCAGCTCTGGAGAGAGGGCCAGAATTTGCTTCAGTTTGGTAAAATCGTCGCTTGATGTCCCCGTAGAGACTAAGACGTGGCGCAACACGTCTTCCGATGACTGTGTAACAAACTGCTGCCACTGCTCAACGGAGTAATGTTTATGCACGGCGGTCAGCACGCCAAACGTGGATAGCGCCTGAGCCATGCGAAAAGTGCCGACCGTATCCATATTGGCCGCAATAACCGGCACGCCCGACCAATGGCAGCCCGCATGCATAAAGGTGAAATCGCGCGCCAATTCAACTTCCGAGCGACTCTTGAGGGTGGAGCGTTTGGGACGGATGAGAACATCTTTAAAGCCTAACTTTAAATCTTCTTCAATACGCATAAGGAGGTGTCCTGGTCAGTGGCGAAGACCATCGGGGAGATAGTCGGTATGCTTTAAAACCTATCCAGTAGCCTAATCATACGCGCGAATAATCCTGCGGCAAGACTGCGAATTTACCTTTATTTAGGCTAGAATCCCGTAAATTTACCCGGTAATTTTGCAGATCGATACCATGGCATACATCGTAGCGCTTACAGGCGGTATCGGCAGCGGCAAAAGCACCGTCGCTGAAGGTTTCGCCCGGCAAGGCATCACTATCATCGATGCGGACATTATCGCCCGTCAGGTCGTTGAGCCAGGAACGTCAGCGTTGTCCGCTATCGCAAAACGCTTCGGCCCCGAGATACTGAACACCGACGATACGCTCAACCGCGCCGCCCTACGGGAAAAAATTTTTTCCGATGAACGTGAAAAAGCGTGGCTAAACCAATTGCTGCATCCATTAATCCACGCGGAAACCCAACGCCAGTTGCTTGCCGCCCCCGGTCCATACGTGATGTGGGTGATCCCCCTGCTAATCGAAAGCGGCCTGCAATCGCAGGCGCAACGTGTTCTGGTTGTGGATGTCACCCCGGAAATTCAGCTACAGCGTACGCTGGCGCGAGATGGGGTTTCCCTCCAACAGGCGGAAAAAATTCTGGCCGCACAAGCCACGCGAGAACAGCGTCTGGCTTATGCCGACGACATCATCGACAATAGCCATAGCCAGAGCGAACTCGCTCCACAAATTGCCATGCTGCATCAGCGCTATCTTGAGCTGGCGGCAACCGCAAAAGACAGGATGACAAAATAATGAGTGATGCTTCCTCAACCCTATTATTTGAATATCCGCTGAATGAGAAAACGCGGACCTGGCTACGTCTCGAGTTTCTGCTTCAACAAATGCATGACAACCAGATGCTGGAACACATGGGGAACGCGCTGGGATTTTTCCGCGCCGCTACCGACCTGTTGGATATACTCGAACGCGGCGACGTTCGACCCGATTTGATGAAAGAACTAGAACGCCAGCAGCAGAAGTTAACACAGTGGCAGGACGTGCCCGGCGTCGATCAGGCGCGGATTGACGCCTTTCGCCAGCAGTTACGCCAACAGGCCAGTCAACTGATGGCCGCCCCGCGTATGGGCCAGAGCCTGCGAGAAGATCGCCTTATTGGCATGGTGCGCCAACGGCTGAGCATCCCTGGGGGATGCTGTAACTTCGACTTGCCGACGCTGCATAGCTGGCTGCATCAACCTGTCGAGCACAGAAACCGCCAGGTCAGCGTCTGGCTCGACAGCGTCGCCCCGTTCGAACAAACGCTGGGGATGATTCTGGACCTCATCCGCAACTCAGCGATCTTCCGTCCACAAATCAGCCTGAAAGGCTTCTATCAGGACAATGCAGCCGACGCCGACCTCCTGCGCATACAGATCGCACAGGAGCATCAGCTATACCCACAAATTTCTGGCCACAAGAGCCGTTATGCGATTCGCTTTATGCCGCTGGACAGCGAGCATGGGCAAGTGCCCGACCGCCTGACGTTCGAACTGGCTTGCTGTTAGGAGTGACTAAGATGAGCAACGATATCACCACCGTAAAATGTCCAACCTGCGCCAAACCTGTGGTGTGGGGAGAACAAAGCCCTTACCGCCCTTTCTGCAGCAAACGCTGTCAGTTAATCGATCTCGGGGAATGGGCTGAAGAAGAGAAACGCATTCCCAGTAATGAAGCGATTACTGACAGCGAAAACTGGAGCGAAACCAAGTATTAACCTGCGGTATTACGCCGACTGCTTTAGCCAGCGGATCATCTCCGCATTCGCTGGCGGAAATTCCTCTTCTTGCAGTTCGTCGACGGTCAGCCAGCGCGACGGCTGCCCCTCCCGGCCATAGGGTTCTCCTTGCCAATGTTCTACCAGGAAAAAATGCAGCGTGATGAGCCGATCGCCCGTGGAAAATGTTTTATCCGTCAGCGCCTGAGGGTCGTGCGCCTCAATCCCTGTTTCCTCACGCAATTCACGAATCAATGCCTGTTCGGGGGTCTCCCCCGCTTCCACTTTTCCACCGGGAAACTCCCATTTACCGGCCATGTGCGAGCCAGCCTGGCGGCAGGCGATAAAAAACTGTCGCTGGGCGTTACGAATAATGCCTACTGCGACTGACAAAGGTTTCTGCGTCATAAGCCTTTCCCCAAGTAAAAGGCGGTCAATGACCGCCTTTATTGATACCGATAATGTTATCCAACCGTGATGAAGACTAGTTCTGGATACGTCCGTGGCACTGTTTGTATTTCTTGCCCGAACCGCAAGGGCAAGGATCGTTACGGCCGATTTTACGCTCGGATGAACCACCCGCAGACGGCGCGGCAGTTGCTTCGCTTTGATGGCTCAGCTGCTGCTGGCTCGCCAGTCGTTCAGCTTCCTCACGGCGCTGTTGTTCCAGCGCTTCGATCTCTTCCGGCATGCGAACCTGAACTTTGCTCAGCGTGCTGATGACTTCATATTTCAACGCTTCCAACATCGCTGCAAACATGGAGAACGACTCACGTTTGTACTCCTGCTTCGGATCTTTCTGCGCATAGCCGCGTAGATGGATGCCCTGGCGCAGATAGTCCATCGCTGCCAAATGTTCTTTCCACAGGGAGTCCAGCGTCTGCAGCATTACGCCTTTTTCGAAGTTGCGCATGACATCGACGCCCACAACCTCTTCTTTGCGGGCGTAAACTTCCATCGCCTGCTGGTGGATACGTTCACGCAGCGTTTCTTCATGCAGCTGAGGCTCTTTTTCCAGCCATTCAGCAATTGGCATTTCCAGATCGAAATCGTTTTTCAGACGCTGTTCCAAACCGTCGATATCCCACATTTCTTCCAGAGACTGCGGCGGAATATGGTTATCGATCGTCGCTTTAAACACATCGTCACGAATACTGTTGATTGTTTCGCTGATATCGGCGGAGTTCAGCAGTTCATTACGCTGCGTGTAAATAGCACGGCGCTGGTCGTTCGCGACATCATCATATTCCAGTAGCTGCTTACGGATATCGAAGTTACGGTTTTCCACCTTACGCTGTGCATTGGCAATGGCTTTGGTCACCCAAGGATGTTCGATGGCTTCGCCTTCCTTCATCCCCAACTTACGCATCATGTTGGACACACGGTCAGAGGCGAAGATACGCATCAGAGCATCTTCCATTGAAAGATAGAAACGAGAAGAACCGGCATCCCCCTGACGACCGGAACGGCCACGCAGCTGGTTGTCGATACGACGCGATTCATGGCGCTCGGTGCCGATGATATGCAAACCGCCCGAAGCCAGCACCGCATCGTGGCGCAACTGCCAGTCTGCTTTGATGGCGGCAATCTGCTCTTCCGTCGGGGCTTCCAACTGGGCGATCTCCGTCTGCCAGCTGCCGCCCAGCACGATGTCCGTACCACGACCGGCCATGTTGGTGGCGATGGTCACGGCGCCCGGGCGACCGGCCTGCGCGACAATATCCGCTTCCATGGCATGGAACTTGGCGTTCAGAACGTTGTGTTTGATTCCTGCGCGAGTCAACGCGTCGGAGACCACTTCCGATTTCTCAATCGAGATGGTCCCCACCAGCACCGGCTGACCATTCGCCGTACGCTCCCTGATGTCTTCGATAATGGCGTCGATCTTCTCCCGCTCTGTCATATACACCAGATCGGGCAGGTCTTTACGGATCATCGGGCGGTTTGTCGGGACGACAATGGTATCCAGCTTATAGATAGAGCTGAATTCGAAAGCTTCGGTATCCGCAGTCCCAGTCATCCCCGCCAGTTTTTCGTACAGACGGAAGTAGTTCTGGAAGGTGATGGAGGCCAGCGTCTGGTTTTCGTTGTTAATGGTGACGTGTTCTTTCGCCTCAACGGCCTGATGCAGGCCGTCAGACCAGCGACGCCCCTGCATGGTACGACCGGTATGTTCGTCGACAATGATAACTTCGCCGTCTTTAACGATATAATCGACGTCGCGCGTGAACAAGACGTGCGCCCGCAGACCAGCGGTCACATGATGCATCAGCATAATATTCGAAGGCGAATACAGGGATTCGCCTTCTTCCATGATGCCTTCTTTTACCAGCAGTTCTTCAATTTTCACCAAACCACGTTCGGTCAGATTGACCTGACGGGATTTCTCATCCACGGAGAAGTGGCCTTCGCCCTGGAACGTGTCGGAATCTTCTTTTTCCTGACGGATCAACGACGGGATGATTTTATTGACGCGGATGTACATCTCGGAGCTGTCTTCGGCAGGTCCAGAAATGATCAGCGGGGTACGCGCTTCATCAATCAGGATGGAGTCGACTTCATCCACCAACGCGTAGAACAGCGGGCGCTGAACGCGCTCTTCCGGGCTGAACGCCATATTGTCGCGCAGGTAGTCAAAACCGTATTCGTTGTTGGTGCCATAAGTGATATCGGCTGCATACGCTTCACGCTTTGCCGGCGCCGGCATGCCTGGCAGGTTGATCCCCACCGTCAGACCAAGAAACTCGAACAGCGGACGGTTGTTCTCGGCATCACGCTGCGCCAAGTAGTCGTTTACGGTAACAACATGCACGCCGCGACCGGTCAGGCCATTCAGGTAAGCAGGCAGCGTCGCGGTCAGCGTTTTACCTTCACCAGTACGCATTTCAGCGATGCAGCGTTCATTAAGCACCATCCCGCCCAGCATCTGAACATCAAAGTGGCGCATGCCGAAAACTCGTTTACTCGCTTCACGTACGACGGCAAAGGCTTCGGGCAACAGCGCTTCCAGCGTTTCCCCTTTCTTGAGACGTTCGCGGAACTCCTGCGTTTTGGCTTTTAGCTCGTCATCAGACAGCTTTTCCATAGCCGGTTCAAGCTGAGCAATAACATCTACAGTTTTACGCATACGGCGTAAGGTACGGTCGTTACGGCTACCGAAAACTTTGGTCAATAGTTTTACTAACATAATAATTTTAATCTCTACAATACCACCGTCTCTACCGTGGCATAACATCAGAAAACCAGGCGAACTCACCCGGCTATTGCGCGTGTTGACAGAAAAGCGGTTTAACTGAGCGGTCCGGCGCGTATCCCTAGCGTCTGGGCGAGCCAGATCCCGGAATGATGGGATAGCGTGGATACGGCGGAGAAGTAGGTGGTTACATCCAGCGCCGGCACCCTATTTTCCTGGGTCAGTAGCGCGTGAAGCGTTTCAATCAGGATTTGGTGCTGTGCAGGCGAGGCGACGACCACTTCAGCCACCGAAGAAGGCTGCGGCGCAGTGAGTGCAAACGATAAGTGCCGGATAACAGTGCGAATGGCATGCTGATGCCAATAATCAATGCCGACGGATGAACGCCGATGGGCATCTTTTAATGCCACTAAATTGGTCAGGCTAAAGGCGGAAACATTATGGCGACTGATAGCCGAAGTCGACAGGGACGACGTATTTTGGGATTCGCACAGACTAACGGGCAGACCAAAACCAGCCGCGACCATCCCCAGCAGGAGATGCGGCCAAAAATAACGTCTGCCAAATTGTCGCCAACGATTTAGAATACCAATCACAAGTTTACTGTCCGTCGGAGCCTGCGTTATGCGTGATAGTCGTCCACAGTCACTAGAATCTTTTTTTGATAGCGCATCGGAAACCGGAAGCGGTCCGCTACGGGATATTCAGCAGCGCGCTGCCGCGCTGGTAAAGCTTAATCGCGCCGTCTGCGCGATATTGCCTGCGCAAATGCACCCTTGGTGCCGCGTGGCGAACTACCGGCGGAATCTGCTGGTGCTGGAAACCGCGAACGCCAGCTGGATGATGCGGCTACGTTATGAACAGCCAGCGCTACTCTCCGCTTTGCGTGCTCAAATACTACCATCATTAGCCGCAATCGACATCCGGATTAATCCCTCGCTTGCTGCTAAAGCGCACCAAAATAATAAGCCGTCGGAAACCACAACCGGCGTTGGTTCTATCGATGCGCCGAAGCGACGTTCACTGAGTCCGCAAAGTGCAGAGATATTGAATGGATTAGCGGAAAACAGCCCGGAAAGGTTACAGCGGATATTAAAAAGACTGGCTTCACTGGCCGGAGAGAAAACCAGTGATAACCAGTCATGAAAACGACAAGTTGTTGTTCTGACTCGTCAGGCGAGTACCGTCGAAGGCGCTTTGAACGCCAGCGGCATTTCCGCCTCATCTTCAAAGGTCACGTATTCCCACGCTTCCTGTTTTGCCAGCACAGCCTGCAGCAGTTTGTTGTTCAGCGCATGACCAGACTTGAATGCCGTGAAGGCACCAATAATGTTATGGCCGCACATAAACAGGTCGCCGATGGCATCCAGCATTTTGTGACGAACGAACTCATCTTCAAAACGCAGACCGTCATCGTTCAGCACACGATAATCGTCAACGACAATCGCGCAGTCAAAGCTGCCGCCCAGGCACAGCCCGCGGGACTGGAGATATTCAATATCTCGCATGAAACCGAAGGTCCGCGCACGGCTGATCTGACGGACGAAAGAGTCCGCAGAGAACTCTAGCTTGTAGCGCTGTGCGCCAGAGTCGATCGCCGGGTGGTTGAAGTCGATGGTGAAGTCCAGATTGAAACCGTTATAAGGCTTCAGTTCCGCCCACTTGTCGCCATCTTCTACACGCACGGTATCTTTTATCCGCACGAACTTCTTAGCGCAGTTCAGCTCTTCAATACCGGCATCGAGCAACAGGTAAACGAACGGACTGGCGCTGCCGTCCATAATCGGAATTTCGGGAGAATCGACTTCGATCATCACGTTATCGATACCCAGACCCGCCAGCGCGGCGTTCAGATGCTCCACGGTCGAAATTCGCACGTCATGCTCATTGACCAGGCAAGTACAGAGCATGGTATCACGCACGGATTTGGCATCAGCCGGAAAATCAACCGGTGGATTCAAGTCAGTGCGACGATAGATGACCCCGGTATTTGCCGGTGCAGGACGCATTGTCAGGGTGACTTTTTTGCCGGTATGTAAACCGACCCCTGTCGCCTGTACGATACGTTTTAATGTACGTTGTTTGATCATCGTGTTATCTCGCATTTAATCCGAACCAACGGCCCTAGTCTATACCAAGGCCGGCGGCACAGTTTAGCACAAAGAGCGGAGAATCCAACCAAGCGGCCGGTTAATCGGCCTGCTTGCGCAGGAACGCCGGGATATCCAGATAATCCGGCTCTTTGTTAGGCTGCGCGTTCTGGTCGTTGACGACCTTGGCGGCAGCCGGTTTTTCCTGCGGCAGAGGGGACATGCCATGCTGCTGGTAACGATGGTCCATTACCGGCTGGCTGCTCTGCTTGTTGGTCACCAGCGTGATTTCCGGACGTTTGTCCATGCCGATGCCGGTCGCCACCACGGTGACGCGCAGTTCGTCGTTCATTTCCGGGTCCAGAGACGTACCGATAACCACGGTCGCGTTGTCGGAAGCGAAAGCACGGATAGTATTACCCACCGTTTCGAACTCATCCAGACGCAGGTCGAAGCCCGCCGTGATGTTGACCAGAACGCCACGGGCGCCGGACAGATCGATATCTTCCAGCAGCGGACTTGAGATCGCCATTTCGGCCGCTTCTTCCGCACGGTCTTCGCCACGCGCCACGCCGGAACCCATCATGGCATAGCCCATTTCGGACATCACCGTGCGAACGTCCGCGAAGTCGACGTTCATCAACCCCGGACGAGTAATCAGTTCTGCGATACCTTGAACCGCCCCTTTCAGCACGTCGTTGGCGGCGCCGAACGCATCCAGCAGGGAAATGCCGCGTCCCAGTACTTTCAGCAGTTTGTCGTTCGGGATGGTGATCAGGGAATCCACGTGCTTGGACAGCTCCGCGATGCCCTGTTCCGCAAATGCCATGCGTTTTTTGCCTTCGAAGTTGAACGGCTTGGTCACGACAGCAACAGTAAGTATGCCGAGATCTTTAGCCACTTCGGCCACGACCGGGGCAGCGCCCGTACCTGTACCACCGCCCATACCGGCTGCGATAAATACCATATCGGCGCCTTCGAGAGATGCGCGCAACGCCTCGCGGTCTTCTTCAGCAGAGTTACGGCCGACTTCCGGGTTAGCCCCAGCACCCAGACCTTTGGTAATACCGCTACCGATCTGAATGGTCTGCCCAACCGCCGTTTTACGCAGTGCCTGCGCGTCAGTGTTAACCGCAAAGAACTCAACGCCTTCAATGCGCTCACGCACCATATGCTCGACCGCGTTACCGCCGCCGCCACCGACGCCGATGACTTTTATCACCGCGTCGTTGGTTAATTCCATAGGTTCAAACATAGTTTCTCTCCGTCTTATGCCTGTGTTACTTCGAGATCAAAAAAGCTGTGCCTGGATCTCTTTTGATAACCGTTAAAATTCTTTTCTCAGCCAGCTATTCAGTCGCTTAAACCAATGGCTCACTGAGGCGCGTTTTTCTACTTCATGCTCACCGTTCAGGTGAGATTCTTTACCGTAGTGCAGCAACCCTACCGCCGTAGAGTAGTAGGGCTCCTGCGCATAATCCGTCAGGCCCGTGATGTTCAGCGGTTGCCCGATACGCACCTGCGTATGGAACACACGCTGGGCGCATGCGGCCAGGCCATCAATCTGTGCGGCTCCCCCCGTCAGCACAATACCGGCCGCCAGATGATGCTTGACGCCCTGCTGACGCAACTGCTCCTGTAACTGCAATAGCTCGTCGTTCACCAGATTCAGCAGCTCGGTGTAACGCGGCTCGATGACTTCAGCCAGCGTCTGGCGTTGCAGACTACGAGGCGGACGCCCGCCCACGCTGGGAACTTCAACCGCTTCGTCTTTGCTCACGATGGAGCCCAACGCGCAGCCGTAGCGAACTTTGATCGCCTCGGCGTCCGTAGGCGGAGTACCAAAAGCGTAAGCAATATCGCTGGTGACCACATTACCTGCGTACGGAATCACCTTGGTGTGACGCAGCGCGCCGCCAGTATAGACCGCCATGTCCATGGTGCCGCCGCCGATATCAACGACGCAGACGCCCAGTTCACGTTCGTCTTCAGTCAGCACCGCATAGCTGGATGCCAGTCCGGCGAAAATCAGCTGGTCGACTTTCAGTCCGCAACGCTCAACGGCTTTGACGATGTTCTTCGCCATATCGTTATGGCAGGTGATCAAATGCACCTTTGCCTGCATACGCACGCCGGACAACCCTACCGGATTCTTGATGCCTTCCTGGTAGTCGATCGCGTATTCCTGCGGAATGACGTGCAGGATGCGATGTTCATCGCGTACGCGAACGGATTTCGCCGTGTGGACGACGCTTTCCACATCGTCCATCGTCACTTCTTCTTCGGAGATCGGCACCATGCCAATCTCGTTCTGGCAGCTGATATGTTTGCCGGACAGCGCCAGATAAACCGATGAGATCTGGCAGTCTGCCATCAACTCTGCCTGGTCGATGGCGCGCTGTACGCATTTCACCACCGACTCCAGGTCGTTCACGCCGCCTTTATCCATACCCCGTGACGGGCAGCTACCCACACCGATAATATTGACCATGCCATCGGGCAGAACTTCCCCTACCAGCGCAGCCACTTTTGCTGTACCGATTTCCAGCCCAACTACCAGTTTTCTGTCCGTCGACTTGATCATTGCTGTTTAGCCTGTGCCTGATTCTGTTGCTGATTACCGTTTTGGTGACGATCAATGTCTTCTTGCTGATCGATAAACGCCGGACCCCAACCTACCGCCGCGCCTGAGTCGTAACGCAGATCCACATAGTTAATCCGCTTGTTTCCGTCCTTCGCCTGCTGTTGAAGAAGCGGATACAACTCAATAAATCGCGCCAGACGGCGAGCCTGATCGTCGCGTCCCAACTGCAGGCGGATATCGTCTTCCAGACCGACCTGCCAGGAATGGCGCGCGGTCATCGCAACCATTTTCAGCTGAAACTTGCCGGCGCTCAGTATCTGGTTAATGTTTCGATACCCTTCCAGCACGTCGGCTTCGCTGCCTTCCGGTCCGTACAGCATCGGCATCTTTTTATTACCGATACGTTCCGCCGGTACGCTGAATGCGTTTCCATCGCTGTCAACCATCAGTTGGTCATTCCAACGTGCGAAAGGCACGTATTCAACCAGATGAATCTTTAATTCGTCCGGCCACTGCTTGCGTACGCTGGCCTGTTTAATCCACGGCAGCCGTTCAATCTGCTGCTGAATGACGTTAACGTCCTGCGTCATAAACGTGCCCGGCGCCCCGAGCGACAGTATCGCCTGACGAATGTCGTCGTTGGTGGTGTAGATTCTTTCTCCCGTCACCACCAGCCGGGACAGCGGCAGCCGGCTGGCGTCTTTCATCCACCCCACCACCATCCAGCTACCCCAGGCGATGGTGCCCACCACCATCAGCAGGAAAATCATGCCCGCCAGTTGGCCGCCGTTGCTGCGACGCGCGCCGTTGGATTCGGGCTCGCGTCCGCGTGTGTTAAGCGCCGCTTGCGACATATCAGCTCGCCAGCTCCAAAATGCGTGTCACCAATTGTGGAAACGTCAGGCCATGCTGTCTGGCAGCCATCGGCACCAGACTGTGCTCGGTCATGCCCGGCGAGGTATTGACCTCTAACAGGTAAAATCTGCCGTCATCCATCATTACATCAACCCGTCCCCAACCGCTGCAGTCCAGCGCGCGATAGGCCGCCAGAGACAGGGAAGCCAGTTCGCTTTCCTGCTCCGCCGTCAAACCGCTTGGGCAGAAATAGCGAGTGTCTTCCGACGCGTACTTCGCCTGATAATCGTAAAACGTGCCTGTCGTCTCAATGCGGATCGACGGCAGTGTTTCGTCACCGAGAATAGCCACCGTAAACTCCGGACCGCTCAACCACTTTTCCACCATCACATTTTCGTCATGATTGAAGGCCGCTTCCAGCGCCGTAGGTAATGCATCAGCCTGCTCGACTTTGCTCATTCCAACGCTGGAACCCTCCCGACTCGGCTTGACAATCAAAGGCATACCGAGAGGTTCTACTAACTCTAGCAAACCAGATGGATTACTGCGCTGAAACTGACGCCGATTCAGCACGATATAAGGCGCTACCGGTAAATTTGACGCCTGCCAAATCTGTTTGGTGCGACATTTATCCATCGTAAGCGCCGACGCCATGACGCCGCTGCCGGTATACGGCAGCCCCAGTTGCTCCAACGCGCCCTGCATGGAACCGTCTTCGCCTCCACGCCCGTGAAGCGCAATAAATATCCGACTAAACCCTTGTTCTTTAAGGAAACTGACCGGGAAATCGCGGGGATCTATCGCTCGCGCATCCACTCCAGCTTCCCGCAAACCGGCCAATACGGCCTGCCCAGAGAGCAAAGAGATATCGCGTTCTGCGGATGATCCCCCTAGCAATACAGCAACCTTTTCAGTCATTCCGGTTTACCCTCTGACCTGCGGCTGTAGGCGTGAATCCGCCAGCTTGCGGGCCAGTTTGCCGATATTACCCGCGCCCTGAACCATCACGAGGTCCCCATCTTGCAGCGCCGGTGCCAACAATTCAGGTAAACTCTCTATATCCGGCACTAAAATCGGATCAATCTTACCTCTTCCGCGAATTGTACGGCATAAAGAGCGGCTATCTGCCCCTGGAATAGGCGTTTCTCCTGCCGAATAAACGTCCAGCATCAGTAACACGTCCACCTGAGACAGCACGTGCGCGAAGTCGTCGTACAAATCACGCGTACGCGTATAGCGGTGAGGCTGGAAAATCATCACCAGCCTTTTTTCCGGCCAGCCCGCCCGCGCCGCTTTGATCGTAGCGTCCACTTCGGTGGGATGATGGCCATAGTCATCCACCAACATGACCGCGCCGCTTTTACCGTTCACCGGCTCCAGAGAATATTCGCCCAGGAAGTCGAAACGGCGGCCGGTGCCTTCGAAACGCTCGAGCGCCCGCAGGATCGCGTCGTCTTCAATACCTTCTTCTGATGCGATAGCAACCGCCGCCGCCGCGTTCAACGCATTGTGGCGACCCGGCGCATTCAGGGTTACGTGCAGCAGTGGTTTCCCCTGACGCTCCAATGTAAAGTGGCCCTGCGCCCCCACCTGACGGTAGCTGGCGATACGCACATCGGCATCGTCGCAGAATCCGTACGTCGTCACGTGGCGTCCCACACGCGGCAGCAGTTCGCGAACAACCTGATCGTCCAGACACATCACCGCGTGCCCATAAAACGGCAGGTTGTGCAGAAAGTTGATAAACGTCTGCTTCAGGTTCTCGAAATCGCCCTGATACGTATCCATATGATCGGCTTCGATATTGGTCACAATCGCCGCCATCGGCTGTAGATGCAGGAAAGACGCATCGCTTTCATCCGCTTCTGCGATCAGGTAGCGACTGGATCCCAGTCGCGCATGCGTACCCGCCGCTTTTACCAGCCCGCCATTGACGAATGTGGGGTCCAGCCCGGCTTCCGCATAAATACTGGTGACAATCGCCGTCGTCGTTGTTTTGCCGTGCGTACCCGCGACCGCGATGCCGTGACGAAAGCGCATCAGTTCCGCCAGCATTTCCGCTCGACGAATCACCGGGATACGCGCTTCCTTCGCGGCGATGATTTCCGGGTTGTCGCCGGAAATGGCGGTGGATACAACCACCACGCTCGCGCCATTCACATTTTCTGGACGATGGTGGAAATAGATCTGCGCGCCCAGGTCGCTCAACTGCTGCGTGACCGCATTCGGCGCCAGATCGGAGCCGCTAATCTCATAGCCTTCATTAACCAGAACTTCGGCGATACCGCCCATGCCGGCACCACCGATGCCAACAAAGTGGATGTGCCGGACACGGTGCATCTCGGGCACGATTGAACGCAGTTTCGCCAGTTGTTGTGTATTCACTTTTACCTATCGCTACCTATTTGATCGCCGTCCTGTGTCCAGCGATGTCATGATTAATGTTGAACCGCCGCCACGACTTCAGCCGCAACGCGCGCGGTCGCATCAGGAATGGCGACCGTTTGGGCCTTTTCGGCCATGTCGCGCAGCGTAGCGCGGTCCCAGCCGCCCAATACATCGCTGACGGCGTCAACGCTGATATCGGCCTGCTCGATAATTTTGGCCGCGCCTGCCCGTTCCAACGGCAACGCGTTCCAATACTGCTGCCGATCCTTATGCTGGAACGGCACGAAAAGCGCCGGCAAGCCGGCGGCGGCGATCTCACTGACCGTCAGCGCCCCGGAGCGGCAAACGACGACGTCGGCCCAGGCATATGCCGCCGCCATATCATCGATAAACTCGACGACGTTGTGCTGCGGTTGTCCGGCTATTGCGTATGCGGCCTGAACGTCAGCCTGCGCGCCTTTGCCGGTCTGATGCCAAATCGTGATTCTGTCGCCCAGCGTAGCGGCCACGCCTGGCAACGTCTGGTTCAAGACCCGAGCGCCCTGACTGCCGCCGATAACCAGCACACGGATAGGCCCGCACCGCTCCGCCAGACGCTCCGCCGGAGACGGCAGCGCCAACACGTCGGTCCGCACCGGATTTCCGACGACGGGCGCTTTGGGAAACGCGCCCGGAAATGCCTGCAAGACCGTTTTTGCAATACGCGACAACCAGCGATTAGTCAGCCCGGCGATGCCGTTCTGTTCATGCAACACCACCGGAATACCACACAGCCACGCCGCCAAGCCGCCGGGACCGGAAACATAACCGCCCATACCTAGTACGACGTCCGGCTGGTACTCGCGCATGATCGCCCGCGCCTGACGCACCGCGCGGAAAATACGCAGCGGCGCGCAAATCAGCGCTTTTAACCCTTTTCCGCGCAGGCCAGAAATGCGGATAAAATCAATTTCAATACCGTGCCTGGGCACCAAATCGGCTTCCATACGGTCAGCGGTGCCTAACCAGCGCACTTGCCATCCCTGCGCCATCAGATGATGCGCCACGGCCAGTCCAGGGAACACATGCCCCCCAGTTCCGCCCGCCATCACCATCAGACGCTTGCCTTCGCCACTCATCGGGCACTCCTCGTAAACGCCTGCGCTTTCGTCAGGCGCGTCTCATAATCTATGCGTAACAGCAGTACGATGGCGGTCGACATAATCAACAGACTGGACCCCCCGTAACTGACCAGCGGCAGGGTTAACCCTTTGGTCGGCAACATGCCCGCCGCGGCTCCTACATTGACCAATGTTTGGAAACTGAACCAAATGCCGATGGAACACGCCAGAAACCCTGAAAAGCGCTGATCAATCTGCAGCGCGCGCCGTCCAATCGACATCGCCCGAAAGGCGACGAAGAATATCATTAACAACGCCAAAACCACACCGATATAGCCCAGTTCTTCGCCTAAAATGGAGAAAATAAAGTCAGTGTGCGCTTCCGGCAGATATTCCAGTTTTTGAATCGAATTTCCCAGTCCTTGCCCCCATATTTCGCCTCGTCCGAATGCCATCAACGACTGCGTCAACTGATAGCCGCTGCCGAACGGATCATCCCAGGGATTCCAGAAAGATGTCACGCGGCGAATACGGTACGGTTCCGCAATTATCAGCAGACAGACCGCGAAGATGCCGCTGCCGATAATCGCCAGAAACTGCCAGAGTTTGGCGCCCGCCAGGAACAGCATGGCCAGCGTCGTGATGAACAACACGACCACCGTGCCGAGGTCAGGCTGCGCCAGCAGCAGCACCGCCAGCACCACCATCACACCCATCGGTTTGCAGAATCCCCAGAAATTGTTTCGTACCTCTTCCACTTTGCGCACCATGTAGCTGGAGAGGTAGCAAAACAGCGCCAGCTTCGACAGTTCGGCTGGCTGGATGCGCAACGGCCCCAGCGATATCCAACGGGACGCCCCGTTGACCGAACTCCCCACCACCAGCACAACCAGCAGCAAAACCATCGCCACCAGCAGCAAAAGCGGGCTGTAGCGTTGCCACACGCCCATCGGCACCCGCATGGTGATCAGCGACAAACCAAAGGCCAACGCAAGATAAAGCCCGTCGCGCTTGGCGAACAAGAACGGGTCGCCAGCCAGACGCTGACCCACTGGCATGGAAGCGGATGTCACCATCACGAAACCGATGACTGCCAGTCCGAGCGTCAGCCACAGCAGCGTACGATCGTATAGCACGGCGCTGAGGTTATCGCTTTCGCGCGTTCCCATGACCCAGCGTCTCAATCGTTCCACTATCGCCGCCATTCGCATCAGCCCAGTTCCTCCGCCAAACGTGCAAATTCATCGCCGCGCTGCTCAAAACTGCGGAACTGATCCAGACTCGCACAGGCCGGGGACAGCAACACTGCGTCTCCCGGGCGGACCTGCTGGGAAATCTGCGTCATCGCCTGCGCCATCGTCTCGGTACGCAGGGCGATATCCGGGCGCAGCGCCGCCAACAGATCGCCATCGCGACCAAAACAGTACAGCCGCACGTTATCGCCCTGAAGATAAGGCTTCAGCGGGGAGAAGTCGGCGGACTTACCGTCTCCGCCCAGCAGCAGATGCAGCGTGCCGTCGATGTGCAGCCCGCTCAACGCCGCCTCGGTGCTGCCGACGTTGGTCGCCTTCGAGTCGTTGATCCAACGCACATCGTTGCGATCCAGCACCAGTTGGAAACGATGCGCCAGACCGGTGAAGTCGGTGAGCGCCGCCAGCGCCGAAGCGCGCGGAATACCCACCGTATCGGCCAGCGCCAGCGCGGCAAGCGCGTTGGTATAGTTGTGCTGACCGACCAATTTGATTTCGCGCGTATTGATCACGCGCTCTCCATTAACCCGCAGCCAGGTTTCGCCCTGCTGCCGATTCAGGTGATAGTTGCCCACATCGACGCCGAAGCTCAGGCAGCGATCGTCGGCGCCGCGCACCGGCATGGTCAGCGCATCATCGGCATTCACCACGCAGACGGCGGCGTTTTCGTAGATACGCAGTTTGGCGGCACGGTACTGTTGCAGCCCCAGCGGATAACGATTGGAATGATCTTCCGTGACGTTCAGAATGGTGGCCGCCGCCGCGTGCAGGCTAGAGGTCGTTTCCAACTGGAAGCTGGAAAGCTCCAGTACATAGAGCTGACACTCCTGCTTGAGCAGCTCCAGCGCCGGAACGCCGATGTTGCCGCCGACGCCCACCGACCAACCGGCCGCACGCGCCATTTCCCCCATGAGCGTGGTGACGGTGCTTTTACCGTTCGACCCCGTGATCGCGACGATGGGCGCCTGCGCCTCGCGGCAAAACAGCTCGATATCGCCAACAATCTCAATACCTGCGTCTGCGGCGCTGCATAATGCGGGCGTCGCCAGAGCAATGCCGGGGCTGGCCACGATCAGGTCGGCGTCCATGAGCCACTCGTCCCTTAATCCGCCTACGTAGCGCTCGACCTGTTCAGGTAGTTTATCCAGACCGGGCGGACTGACACGGGTATCCACCACACGAGGCGTCACCCCGCGCGTGAGGAAGAAATCAACACAGGATAGCCCGGTCAGGCCCAACCCGATAATGACGACTTTTTTACCCTGATAGTCCATGTCGTTACCGTACCTTCAGTGTGACCAGTCCAATGAGCACCAGCATCAGAGAAATAATCCAGAATCGCACAATCACGCGCGGTTCCGGCCACCCTTTAAGCTCATAGTGGTGATGTATCGGCGCCATGCGGAAAATCCGCTGGCCGCGCAGCTTAAAGGAGCCAACCTGTAGGATCACCGACAGCGTTTCGACCACGAACACGCCCCCCATGATCACCAGTAAAAATTCCTGACGCAGCAACACGGCGATCGTCCCGAGCGCGCCGCCCAGCGCCAGCGAACCGACGTCGCCCATAAAGACCTGCGCCGGATAGGTGTTGAACCACAGAAACCCAAGCCCCGCGCCGACTATCGCCGTGCATACCACCACCAGTTCGCTGGCATGACGGATGTACGGAATATGCAGATAGTTGGCGAAGTTCATGTTCCCGGTCGCCCACGCCACCAGCCCGAAGCCCGCGGCGACAAACACCGTCGGCATAATCGCCAAGCCATCCAGACCGTCGGTCAGGTTGACGGCGTTGCTGGTGCCGACAATGACGAAGTAAGCCAAAACCACGTACATCAACCCCAGTTGCGGCATGATGTCTTTAAAGAACGGCACGACCAGCTGCGTCGCCGGCGTGTCTTTGCCAATGGCGTACATGGAGAAAGCGACGATCAGCGCCAATAGCGACTGCCAGAAATACTTCCAGCGCGCGATCAGCCCTTTGGTATCTTTGCGCACGACCTTGCGGTAATCGTCCACGAATCCGACGATGCCGTACCCCAGCAGCACCAACAGCACGCACCAGACGTACGGATTCGAAAGATTCACCCATAGCAGTACGGAAATCGTGATCGACGCCAGTATCATCACGCCGCCCATCGTCGGCGTACCGCGTTTGCTGAAGTGCGACTCCGGCCCTTCGCTACGAACGACCTGCCCAATCTGTAAACGCTGCAACCAGGCGATCAAATGAGGCCCCATCCAGAGCGAGATCACTAATGCAGTCAGCAGGCTGACAATGGCTCGAAACGTCAGGTAGGAAAAGACGTTGAAGCCGGAATAAAATTTGACCAGTTGTTCGGCCAGCCACACTAACATGTTGCCTTCTCCTGTAATGCCCGTACTACCTGCTCCATCGCAGCGCTGCGTGAGCCTTTTATTAAAATGGTAATCACTGTGTGTTCCGCCAATAGCGCCCGAAGACGGGCGACCACCGCGGCTTTATCCTGAAAATGTTCGCCCTGACCGCTGGCCTGGCTAATCAATTCGCTTAACGTGCCGACGCTCAGCACGCGGTCGATACCGGCGATCCGCGCGGCCTCGCCGACCTGCCGGTGGCACGCTTCGGCTTCCCGCCCCAACTCCGCCATGTCACCGACGACCAGTACCCGATACCCCGGCATATCCGCCAGTACCTGTACCGCCGCCGTCAGGGAGCCGACGTTGGCGTTGTAACTGTCGTCCAGCACCCGCTGCTCACCGCCCAGAGAGAGCGGGAACAAACGTCCCGGCACCGCCTCAAGCTGCGCCAGTCCAGACTTCACGTCCTTCAGCGATGCACCGACGGACATCGCCAGCGCCGCGGCCGCCAGCGCGTTGGCAACATTATGTTTGCCCGGCAGCGGCAGCATCACCTGAATCTCACCGAACGGGCTGTGCAAGGTGAACGTCGTGCCCTGCGCCGTCACGACGACGTCGCTGGCGAAAAAGTTCACATCCTCTGCGGCTTCCGGCGAAAAGCGCCAGACGGTTTTCTGCGTCAGGGTCGTTTGCCAGTGCGGCCAGTCGTTACTGTCAGCGTTCAGAATAGCGACGCCGTCGGCGGGAAGACCGTTGAAGATCTCGCCTTTGGCCTGCGCGACGCCGGCCAGCGACCCGAACCCTTCCAGATGCGCGGCCGCAATATTGTTGACCAGCGCCGTTTCCGGCCGCGTGAGGTCAGCGGTGTAGGCGATCTCGCCGATGTGGTTCGCGCCCAGTTCAATGACGGCGAAATCGTGTTCCGACGTCAGTCGCAGCAGCGTCAGCGGCACGCCGATGTCGTTGTTCAGATTCCCGGCGGTATAAAGAACGTTGCCGCACTGCCGCAAGATTGCCGCAGTCATCTCTTTGACCGACGTCTTCCCGGACGAACCGGTCAGGGCGACGACGCGAGCCGATGATTGCTGCCGTACCCAGGCAGCCAACGCGCCCAGCGCCAGCCGCGTATCTTTCACGATGAGTTGCGGCGCCGAAACAGGTAAGCGCTTACTCACCAACAGTGCTGCCGCGCCCTGGCTGATCGCATTCTCGGCGTAGTCGTGGGCATCGAATTTCTCACCCTGCAGCGCCACGAACAGGCAGCCATCGGCCAGATGGCGGGTATCCGTCGAGACGGCGTCGATCGCCAGATCGTCCCCTTCCAGACGGGCGTTTAAAACGTTCGCCAATTGGCTAAGCGTTACGCGAATCATGCCACCACTCCCAACAGACGCGCGACCGTCAGACGGTCGGAGTAATCCAGCCGTTGATTGCCCACGATCTGATAATCTTCGTGACCTTTACCGGCCACCAGCACCACGTCATCCGGCCCCGCGTGCATCACCGCACTGCTGACCGCCGCCGTCCGACCTTCAATCGTCTGAACACGGCCGGCGTCCATCAGGCCGCTGAGGATGTCTTTGACGATAGCCTGCGGCGCTTCGCTGCGCGGGTTGTCGTCCGTCACGATGACCCGGTCGGCCAGCTGTTCCGCTACCGCGCCCATGAGTGGGCGCTTACCTTTGTCACGATCGCCGCCGCAGCCAAACACGCACCAGAGTTGCCCCTGACAGTGCAGTCTCGCGGCCTCCAGCGCCTTTTCCAAAGCATCGGGTGTGTGCGCATAATCCACCACGACGGTCGGTTTGCCTTCGGCGTGGAAGACTTCCATCCTGCCGCACACCGGTTGGATCGACGCGGATGTTTCAGCCAACTGTTCCAGCGGATAGCCCAGCGCCAGCAGCGTCGCCAGCGCCAGCATCATATTGCTGACGTTGAACTCGCCCATCAGGCGACTGTGAACAGTGGTTTGCCCCCAGCTGGAATCCACCTGCGCGGTAAAACCGCTGTCGTGATACTCCACGCTTTTCACTTGCAGCCAACGGCTGCGGCCCTCTGGACGCGACGATCCCAGCGTCACGGCTACCGCGTCAGGAAGCCGGCTCAGCCAGCGTCGACCCACTTCGTCGTCCGCGTTGATGATAGCTTCACCGACCTGATGTTCCGCGAAGAGCGCCCATTTGGCTTCTTCGTAATGCGCCATGT
This sequence comes from Lonsdalea quercina, assembly GCF_900107885.1. NCBI lineage: Bacteria > Pseudomonadati > Pseudomonadota > Gammaproteobacteria > Enterobacterales > Pectobacteriaceae > Lonsdalea > Lonsdalea quercina. Next base: position 169,538 of record NZ_FNQS01000004.1, read on the forward strand.
CGCCGTGATAGTCGAGATGGTCGCGGCTCAGATTGGTAAATACGGCGGCGGCGAAGGGCAGCGCGGCAACGCGATGCTGAACCAGTCCGTGGGAAGAAACTTCCATCGCGGCGAACGTTGCGCCCGCATCAGCCAATTGGCTGAGCGTCTGTTGTACGCCGATGGCCGATCCCGTGGTGTTTTCCGCCGGGGCTTCTCGTCCCAGCAAGCCGTTGCCGATAGTGCCCATCACCGCGCTGGTTTCCCCCAGCGCCTGACTCCACTGCGCTAACAGCTGACTGGTGGTCGTTTTGCCGTTGGTGCCGGTCACGCCGACCAGGCGAAGTCTCTCCGCTGGCTGATGGTAGAAACGTCCCGCCAGCGCCGAAAGCCGCTGATTGAGTTCATCCAGATAAATCACCGGTACGCCGTGCTTTTCACACACGGTGCCTTCCGGATTTTCCTCATCCGCCTGGGCAATCACCGCAGCCACGCCTTGAGCGATGGCCTGCGCAATATAGCGTCGCCCGTCGGTCTGGTGTCCGACGATAGCGACAAAGACGTCGCCCGCCGCGGCAATGCGACTGTCCAGCGTCATCTCCCGCAGCGCGCGCTCGGGAGCGTTGGCAACCCACGGCGCCAGCAAATCGTGCAAATTACGATCTGTCACCTGAGCCCTCTTTTCGGTTAATAACGAATTCATTTTTCTCCCCCGTCGCCAGGGCATCCGGCTCGATGTTCATGGTGCGAAGCACGCCGCCCATGATGGCGCCGAATACCGGCGCAGAGACCGCACCGCCGTAGTATTTCCCGGCCTGCGGGTCATTGATGACCACGACCAGCGCAAAGCGGGGATTACTGGCCGGGGCAACACCGGCGGTGTAAGCGATGTATTTGTTGACGTACTTACCGTCCGGCCCGACTTTTTTCGCCGTACCGGTCTTGATCGCGATGCGATAGCCTTTAATTGCCGCTTTTGAGCCGCCGCCGCCCGGCAGCGCGACGCTTTCCATCATGTGCACCACGGTGCGTACGATGTTGTCCGGGAAGATACGTTCTCCCGACACTGGCGGGTCGACTTTGGTAATGGAAAGAGGACGATAGATGCCGAAGCTGCCGATTGTGGCGTACATCCGCGCCAGTTGCAGCGGCGTGACCATCAGACCGTAGCCAAATGAGAAGGTGGCACGCTCGATATCCGCCCAGCGCTGACGATGAGGAAACAGCCCGGAGCTTTCACCGACCAACCCGAGGTTGGTGGGTTTACCCAGCCCAAAACGAGAGTAAGTATCCACTAACACTGAGGAAGGCATTGCCAGCGACAGTCGGGATACGCCGACATTGCTCGATTTCTGAAGCACGCCCGTCAACGTTAGTTCGTTGTAACGCGCCACATCTTTGATTTCGTGTCCGTTGATGTAATAAGGCAGCGTATTCAGAACGCTGTTCTCTTTCACCACGTTGCGCTGTAGCGCGGACATAACCACCATCGGCTTCACCGTGGAACCCGGTTCAAAGATATCGGTAATGGCGCGGTTGCGGATGACGTCGTTGGAGGTGCCGGATAGGTTATTGGGGTTATAAGCCGGGCTATTGGCCATCGCCAGCACTTCGCCGGTGTTGACGTCGACCAACACGGCGGTGCCGGACTCCGCCTTGTTAAAGGCGACCGCGTTATTCAGCTCACGGTACACCAGCGCCTGCAGGCGTTCGTCGATGCTCAGCATCAGGTTGTGCGCGGCCTGACTGTCGACGGAGGAGATATCCTCGATAACGCGCCCAAACCGGTCTTTACGCACGGTGCGCTCGCCCGGTTGGCCGGTCAGCCAGCGGTCGAAACTCTTCTCGATCCCTTCGATTCCCTGTCCGTCGATGTTGGTGAAGCCGATGAGATGAGAGGTCACCGGACCTGACGGGTAGTAGCGACGCGACTCCTGACGCAGATTGATGCCCGGCAGTTTTAGTTTATGAATGTATTCGCCGATGGCGGGGTTTATCTGACGCGCCAGATAAACGAAGCGACCGTTAGGGTTAGCGTTAACCTTAGTGGCGATTTGGTCGAGCGGCATGTCCAGCGCATCGGCCAGCGCTTTCCAGCGCGTATCAAGCGCAATGCCGCCGTGGTCGTTCACTTCCTTGGGATCGGCCCAGATGGCATTGACCGGGACACTGACCGCCAACGGACGGCCCGCGCGATCGCTAATCATCCCACGCGCGGTCGGAACTTCCTGCACACGCAGGGAGCGCATGTCGCCTTCACGCACCAGCTTATCTGGCGCAATGACCTGGAGATAGGCGGTGCGCAGCATCAGGCCGATCAGACAGATCAGAATCCCCCCGCAAAGCAACGCAAAACGCCAGCTGACGAAGCTGGCATGTTGTTCCTGACGTTTCAACCTTCCGGTGCGTGCGGGTTTCATTTATTAAGTAATAACCTGTCAGTTCATTGTTTAACCACAATATTTTCCTGCGAAGGATCGACATGGCCCATGTAGAGTTTTTCTATCGCGTTCTGCTCGACACGGCTGTGGTCGCCCAGCGCATTCTCTTCCAGAATCAGGTTGCGCCATTCGATATCCAGCGCGTCACGTTCCAGCAGAAGGCGCTCTCGCTCCGCGGTCAGCAGGCGCGTGCGATGCGCCGTCGTCACCACCAACACGGCCGAAATCAAGACCGCGACCAGCAGCAGCAACGGCAGTTTGCCGTGCCGCAGCAAATCTTCTGCGATAACGCCAGCCAGGGAGTGACGCTCGTGCCCGATCATGAGGACAATCTCTCGGCGAAACGCAATACGGAGCTGCGGGCGCGCGGGTTCTCCGCGACTTCAGCGTCGGACGGCTTCATTTTTCCTGCGATTTTCAGGGTTCTTCCCCCCTGCGCCTGAAGCTGTTCTTCCGTCAACGGCAAACCAGCTGGCACCTGCGGCCCACGGCTGTTGTGGCGGATAAAACGCTTCACGATGCGGTCTTCAAGGGAATGGAAGCTGATCACTGACAGCCGGCCTTCAGGAGCCAGCACATCCAGCGCGCCGTTGAGCGCACGTTCGATCTCTTCGAGTTCGCTGTTGATATAAATACGAATAGCCTGGAAAGAGCGCGTTGCGGGATGTTTATGTTTCTCGCGGATCGGACTGGCGGCGGCAATCAGCTCGGCCAGCTCTTTCGTACGCGTCATCGGTTCGGTCTGATTACGCTCAACAATGGCGCGCGCAATACGGCGTGCGAAACGCTCTTCGCCAAAGGTTTTGAGCACCCAGGCGATATCTTCCGCTTCCGCTTTCATCAACCATTCGGCAGCAGAGACGCCGCGGGTAGGATCCATACGCATGTCGAGCGGGCCGTCGCGCATGAAGGAAAAACCACGCTCCGGATCGTCAAGCTGCGGCGAAGAGACGCCAAGATCCAGCAGTACGCCGTTGATTTTTCCCTTCAGTCCGCGTTCCTCAGCGTATTCAGCGATTGAAGAAAAAGGACCGTGAATGATAGAGAAACGCGCATCGTCAATGTCGCTGGCAGCGGCGATAGCTTGAGGATCGAGATCGATTGCCAGCAGGCGACCCTCCGGCCCCAAATGGGACAGAATCAGACGGGAGTGACCGCCGCGGCCAAACGTACCGTCAATGTAAATACCGTCGCCGCGAATGTTCAGGCCGTTGACGGCCTCATCCAACAGCACGGTCGTGTGTTTAAAAGTTTCTGTCATGACTATAGAGATAAGTCCTGCAATCGATCAGATAGCGGTTCCTGAGTCGATTGTTCAGATTCGATGTCTTCCTTGACTTGTCGATACCAGGTCTGTTCATCCCACAGTTCAAACTTGTTGAACTGCCCGACCAGCATCACTTCTTTTGTAAGCTTTGCATGTTGCCGCAGCGTAGACGCGATTAATAAACGCCCGGCACCATCCATTTGGCACTCACTGGCGTGTCCCAGCAGCAAACGCTGAACGCGACGTTCGGCGGGATTCATGCTCGACAGGCGAGAGAGCTTCTGTTCGATGATTTCCCACTCAGGCAAGAGATAAAGCAGCAGGCATGGCTGGTGAAGGTCAATGGTGCAAACCATTTGCCCCTGCGCTTCCTCGTTCAGTACGTCCCGGTATCGGGTCGGAACGGCGAGCCGTCCTTTACTGTCGAGATTGACCAGACTTGCCCCACGAAACATGGTTGTATTTAGCCCTTCATGCCATTTTCTACCACTTTGTCCCACAAATTCCCACGCTCCAGAGTTTACGGAGGGGAGGAAAACCTTGTCAAGCAAGTACGGAGGCGGGCAGGCATTATTTTCAGCAAGTTTTAGCGGGGGAAAAACTGTTAAGAAAACACCAATAAAAAATAATGAGTATTAAGGCTGTGATTAAATAAGAGAAATTAACCAGGCCCCCTCGAATGCGTGAAAGATATACGCTTTAACAACCGATGCAATATTATTTTCACAGCCACATATCGTTACGTATTTTCTATTTTCGATAAAACCTGACTTCGTCATCACCCCCTGATTTATCTGAATTTTTTAACAATCTTTTTTGTCAAAAAGGGGTGTTCTTAAATCCCCAATGCAGTTTTGAATTGTAAAAAAACATTTTCGCTGAGAAAAACAGAATGTTTTCCATTAAGAATATCTTATCAACGGCGTCATCAATGCTTGGAAAGAATTTCTTCGGGGCAGAAAGACTGTTTATATTTACAGTGCGAATGTTTCATTTCTCGCTAATACTAATCTGTAAGGTCTAAAGCAAAGCCGATTCTAAATAAGAAAGAGAGGAACAGCGATCTGCACATCGCGTTCTCTGGAAATAAATACAATGTTTTGTTTTAAATAAGTATTTCCCTACTGATCCCGATAATACAGCCCCACAAACAGTTTGATCTTCGATACTCAGAAGTCAACTGGCGTGTTCACCCGGTTCTCATGCCTGCGCGGCGCGCTGGCTGACACCTTCGCCAGGGTGATTTACTGTTTAGTGATCGGCATGGCGATCGACATACTGATTTCAAGCATGTCGCGCCAGTAGTCGCTTTGCTTTCGGCTGCTTTTTACCCCAGTTAATACCGTTATTGCAGGGTCTTATAGGATCTACCGCAATCGCATCGTCGATTAAACTCAGGATCGGACGCCCCGAAACATCAGGACCAAAAACATCACTGGCCTGATTGTCTACATCAATTTTCAGTCGCCGGTATAGCGGGTTATTTTGCTCATCATTGGCGCCAACACCGCGCAAATGGTCACGGCCGTTAGCAGTAATGGCGTGATATCGAGGGTCATAGGCGTGGCCTTATTTCCTGGAATTTTGTCGTCAGCTGTTTTGCGTATCCGTCAAAAGCCGGGATCGCCTCGTTATCCATTAATTTTCCATTAGGGTGTGGCGTAGAAAGGTAAAAAAACTTTCTTATAAAACGGGACTTTTCTTAGGCGAAAACTCGAAAATAACACGCACTGAGTAAAAATTCGCAGAGAGATATCCAGAGGGTGTGCATTAAACAACGATGATAACGGCCGGAATAGCAGGCGTTGCCGGGAAGTTCGGCCCGGCAATATCCTATCCCTTTAACGACGACTTAATGACCCCCGGCGATAAAGACTGCGACGGATACGATAAAGTCCCGCCTTCGGCCTGCGTGGTTCATCCAAGCTCGCCAGTACCAGTTCCAGTACCCGCTCAGCCACCTCCCGGTGGCGCTGCGCGACGGACAGAACCTGACATTCCAGGAAATCCAGCAGCTCGTTGTCGCCGAACGTGGCGATAGCGAGATTATTGGGTAACCGACCGCTCTGCTTCAATGTCACGTCCATCACGCCTTGCAATAGAGGGAAAGAGGTCGTAAACAAAGCCTCCGGCATCGGGTTGTGCTGCAAATAGTCCGAGAATACCGCTGCCGCCGCACTGCGTTCGTAGCTGTTCGCGTAGAGATATTTCACCTGCCGGGGATCGTTTTCCCAGGCCTGACGAAAACCTTGTTCGCGCAGGAAACTGACGGATAATTCCGGCAACGCGCCCAGATAGAGCACCCGTTCAGCCGGAATGTTACGCAGCTCCCTCGCCAGCATTTCCGCATCTTCCCTATCCGCACCCACCACGCTGGTGAAGTGCTCACGATCTAACGCGCGGTCCAACGCGATAATCGGCAAAGGATCTTTAACCCAGCGCTGATAGAAAGGATGTTCCGGGGGCAAAGACGTGGACACGATGATGGCATCCACCTGACGCTGCAAAAGATGTTCGATGCAGCGCATTTCGTTATCGGGCTGATCTTCCGAGCATGCTATCAGCAACTGATAGCCACGCTGGCGGGCCTGACGCTCAAGATAGTTGGCAATGCGGGTATAGCTGGTATTTTCCAAATCGGGGATGACCAGGCCGATAGAACGCGTTCGTCCGGCGCGTAGCCCAGCGGCTACAGCATTGGGATGATAATTGTGTTCACGGACCACCGCCATGACCTTTTCAACGGTCTTATCGCTCACGCGATACTGCTTCGCCTTTCCGTTGATGACATAACTGGCCGTCGTACGCGAAACCCCCGCAAGACGCGCAATTTCATCCAGTTTCACTGGTAACCCCTTAATAAGTCAGTTAATGAAGAATGAATGGAATGATAGCCATAAACTAACCAAGGATATCTGCTCGATCTAACCGCACAACCTTCCGGACGGCAACCGCTTTTATCACAGTATGATGACGCTCATAGACCATTTAGGTATTGTCAGTGCCCTGCGGGAGCTGCAGCAGGTTATAACAGTGCACAGGCGCCCCTTCGAGTAAAGGCGTTGAGCGCTTAAGCGCCCGCGCCCCATATCCACAACCAGCTTGAGAGCGGTTCAGCCTCTCTATCGGTGAAAACAGCGTCGCTGACCCGAAAAACCTTTCCAACGCGCTTTTTCTTACCATTAACCCTGCCGACAAATTTTTTTATCCGCATAAACAGCCGTTTTACGGCAGATTTTCGCGGGATAAAATTCGCGTGATTTCGCTCTTCTCAAAATAGAACGCATCAACATAATGGCAGTCTTTACGTCAGGCTAATTCCGCGGACTTAAACACGTTTACACGCATTCGGGGAATTGGCTGCAAAAAACACTTTTACTACGTTAAAACTCCAAAAGAATCGGCGTTGGTCTGAAAATATCCCATGAGCCTCAGTGAGTTCAGCAAAAAATATTATCGGCGCTAACCCTCTTTTCTGACTGAAAAAGCGCGATATGGGGTCCTGTATGCCGACATAACCAGCCCAAAGACTCCACTTACCCATCGCGCGGTCTGGCTATTTTTAGAACAAATCAGGCCAAATTTATCGCCGGAAATCCCCTCTTTGTCACAAAAATCAAACGTTGACATACCCACAGTATTCAAGTACCAATAATAGAGAAGCAATTTACTAACAAACATTGGAAGACAATCAGCATGTCCCACTTCGCAAAACTACTAGGCCTACTACTTATCGCATCCAACATGCGCGGTATGCCGGTGGGCGAAATTTACAGCTGATTTTCACGCCACACCTTCAAAAAAACCCGCGCCATTGCGCGGGTTTTTTTTTACTCGCCGGGCGTCAGAATTTACTAGACAAAGGAACCAGAGCGATGAGCCAAGAAGTGATTATTTTCGATACCACATTGCGTGATGGTGAGCAGGCACTGCAGGCCAGTCTGAGCGTCAAGGAAAAGATTCAGATCGCCATGGCATTGGAGCGTATGGGGGTCGATGTGATGGAAGTGGGCTTCCCGGTCTCATCGCCTGGTGATTTCGATTCAGTACAATCCATCGCCCGGCAGATCAAAAACAGCCGCGTCTGTGCACTGGCTCGCTGTGTAGAGAAGGATATCGATGTCGCGGCTGAAGCCCTGAAAGTGGCAGACGCATTCCGTATTCATACTTTTATCGCCACCTCGCCGATGCATATCGCCACCAAGCTGCGCAGTACGCTGAATGACGTGATTGAACGCGCAACCTGTATGATCAAGCGCGCGCGCAACTACACTGACGACGTCGAGTTCTCCTGTGAAGATGCGGGACGGACGCCGATTGACGATCTGAGTCGCGTCGTGGAAGCCGCTATCAACGCCGGCGCCCGCACCATCAACATTCCAGATACCGTCGGCTACACCCTGCCTCATGAATTCGGCAATATCATCGCTTCGCTGTACCAGCGCGTTCCCAATATCGACAAAGCCATCATCTCCGTCCACACCCACGACGATCTGGGTCTGGCGGTCGGCAACGCCATGGCGGCGGTCAACGCGGGCGCCCGTCAGGTCGAAGGGACGCTGAATGGCATCGGCGAACGCGCCGGTAACTGTGCGCTGGAAGAAGTCATTATGGCGATCAAAGTGCGCCAGAAGCTGATGAATCTGCACACCAACATCAATCATCAGGAAATTTACCGCACCAGCCAGATGGTCAGTCAAATCTGCAATATGCCGATTCCGGCCAACAAAGCCGTCGTCGGCGCCAACGCCTTCGCCCACTCTTCCGGCATCCATCAGGACGGCGTTCTGAAAAATCGCGAAAACTACGAAATCATGACGCCTGAATCCATCGGTCTGAAAGAAGTGCAGCTGAACCTGACGTCGCGCTCAGGCCGTGCTGCCGTGAAACACCGCATGGAAGAGATGGGCTATAAGGAGTGCGACTACAACCTGGATGATTTGTATTCCGCCTTCCTGAAACTGGCGGACAAGAAAGGCCAGGTGTTTGATTATGATCTGGAAGCGCTGGCGTTCATCAACAATAAACAAGAAGACGCGGCCCTCTACCGCCTGGATTATTTCAGCGTACAATCAGGCTCCAGCGTCATGGCCACGGCGTCGGTCAAACTGGCCTGCGGCGAAGAAATCAAATCAGAAGCCGCCACCGGCAACGGCCCGGTCGACGCCGTCTACAAAGCCATCAACCGTATCACCGGTTTCGATATCAATCTGGTGCAGTATCAGCTGTCCGCCAAAGGTCACGGCAAAGAAGCGCTGGGTCAGGTAGACATCGTGGTCGAATATCAGAACCGTCGCTTCCACGGCGTCGGTCTGGCGACGGATATCGTCGAATCCTCCGCGAACGCCATGGTGAACGTATTGAACAATATTCAGCGCGCGCAGATGGTTGAAAAGGAATTACTGCGTTTGCAGCAGCAGAACAACAAACAAAATAGTCAGGAAACAGTGTGATGAACAAAAGTTACCATATCGCCGTACTGCCTGGTGACGGCATCGGTCCGGAAGTCATGGCGCAGGCATATAAAGTGTTGGAAGCCTTACGTCAACGTTTTGGTTTGAACATAACAACCAGCGAATATGATATCGGCGGCGCCGCCATTGACCGTCAGGGTACGCCATTGCCCATAGACACCATTACCGGCTGCGAACAGGCGAGCGCGATTCTGTTCGGTTCCGTCGGCGGTCCTAAATGGGAACATTTGCCCCCGTCTGAGCAGCCTGAGCGCGGCGCGTTACTGCCGCTGCGTAAACACTTCAGCCTGTTCAGCAACCTGCGGCCGGCCCGCCTGTATCAGGGGTTGGAAGCATTCTGCCCGCTGCGCGAAGACATCGCCGCGAAAGGCTTCGACATCCTGTGCGTCCGCGAACTGACCGGCGGGATCTATTTCGGCCAGCCGAAAGGCCGCGAAGGCAGCGGTAAAGATGAACGCGCTTTCGATACTGAGATTTATCACCGTTTCGAAATTGAACGTATTGCCCGCATCGCCTTTGAATCCGCACGTAAACGCCGTCATACCGTGACGTCTATCGACAAAGCGAACGTGTTGCAGAGCAGCATTCTTTGGCGCGAGGTCGTTACCGAAATCGCCAAAGATTACCCGGATGTGAAGCTGAACCATATGTACATCGACAATGCCACGATGCAGATGATCAAAGATCCGGCCCAGTTCGACGTAGTGCTGTGTTCCAACATCTTCGGCGACATTCTGTCCGACGAATGCGCCATGATCACCGGCTCAATGGGCATGCTGCCTTCCGCCAGCCTGAACGAATCCGGCTTCGGTCTGTATGAACCCGCAGGCGGTTCCGCGCCTGATATCGCTGGCAAAGACATCGCCAACCCGATTGCACAAATCCTGTCTGCGGCCCTGCTGCTGCGTTACAGCCTGGGTGAAGATGCCGCCGCTTCCGCCATTGAGCAAGCGGTGAATCATGCGCTGGAGGCCGGATACCGCACGGGCGATCTGGCTCGTGACGGCAAAGCCATCGGCACCAGTGAAATGGGCGACGTTATTGCCCGCTATGTCGCGGAAGGGGTGTGATCATGGGTAAAACGTTATATCAGAAATTATTTGATGCGCACGTCGTGTACGAAGCGGAAAACGAAACGCCGCTGCTGTATATCGACCGTCATCTGGTGCATGAAGTGACATCGCCCCAGGCGTTCGACGGCTTGCGCGCCAAGGGCCGCCAGCTGCGTCAGCCCGGAAAAACCTTCGCCACGATGGATCATAACGTCTCCACCCAGACGCGCGATATCAACGCCAGCGGCGAGATGGCCCGCATCCAGATGCAAGAACTGATCAAGAACTGCAAAGCATTCGGCGTACAGCTGTACGATCTGAACCACCCTTATCAGGGCATCGTTCACGTGATCGGTCCTGAGCAGGGAATGACGCTGCCGGGCATGACCATCGTCTGCGGCGACTCCCACACGGCCACACACGGCGCGTTTGGTTCGCTGGCGTTCGGCATCGGGACTTCCGAAGTCGAACACGTGATGGCGACCCAGACCCTGAAACAAGGTCGCGCGAAAACCATGAAGATTGAAGTCGCCGGCGATGCTGCTCCCGGCATCACCGCGAAAGATATCGTATTGGCGATCATCGGCAAAACCGGCAGCGCCGGGGGCACCGGTCACGTGGTCGAGTTCTGCGGCAAGGCCATCGAAGCGCTGAGCATGGAAGGCCGCATGACACTGTGCAACATGGCGATTGAAATGGGCGCCAAAGCCGGTCTTGTCGCTCCGGATGAAACGACTTTCGCCTACCTGAAAGGGCGCCAGTTCTCGCCGAAGGGTGATGAGTGGGATAAAGCCGTGGCTTACTGGAAAACGATGAAGTCAGATGCGGATGCGCAGTTTGACAGCGTCGTTACGCTGAACGCCGCCGACATCGCGCCGCAGGTCACCTGGGGCACCAACCCCGGTCAGGTGATTGGCGTGAATCAGGCCATCCCGTCACCGGAATCCTTCAACGATCCGGTCGAGCGCGCCTCCGCCGAAAAAGCGTTGAATTACATGGGGCTGAAAGCGGGGATCAAACTGACCGAGGTCGCCATCGACAAAGTCTTTATCGGCTCCTGCACCAACTCGCGGATCGAGGATCTGCGCGCCGCCGCCGCGATCGCCAAAGGCCGTAAAGTCGCTGCGGGCGTACAGGCGATGGTCGTTCCCGGCTCAGGCCCGGTAAAAGCGCAGGCGGAAGAGGAAGGTCTGGACAAGATCTTTATCGAGGCCGGCTTCGAATGGCGCCTGCCTGGCTGCTCAATGTGTCTGGCGATGAACAATGACCGTCTGAATCCGGGCGAACGCTGCGCGTCCACCAGCAACCGTAACTTCGAAGGACGTCAGGGCCGTGCCGGCCGGACTCATCTGGTCAGCCCCGCAATGGCCGCCGCGGCCGCGGTGACCGGGCGTTTCGCCGACATTCGTGAACTGAACTGAGAGGGATAACCCATGACTAAATTTACTCAACATACTGGTCTGGTCGTCCCGCTGGACAACGCCAACGTCGATACCGATGCCATCATTCCCAAGCAGTTTCTGCAGAAGGTGACCCGTACCGGTTTCGGCCAGCACCTGTTCAACGACTGGCGTTTTCTGGATGATGCGGGCCAGCAGCCTAATCCCGAATTCGTGCTGAACCAGCCTCGTTACAAAGGCGCCAGCATCCTGCTGACCCGTGAAAACTTCGGCTGCGGTTCATCCCGCGAACATGCGCCGTGGGCGCTGACCGACTACGGGTTTAGCGTGGTGATTGCGCCGAGCTTCGCTGATATTTTCTACGGTAACGCCTTGAACAACCAGCTGCTGCCGGTTCGACTGAGCGACGCCGACGTCGACGAGCTGTTCACCCTGGTAGAAAACCACGAAGGCATTACCTTCACCGTCGACCTGGAAGCTCAGATCGTGAAGGCGGGCGACAAGAGTTATCCGTTTGAAATCGATAGCTTCCGTCGCCACTGCATGATCAATGGTCTGGATAACATCGGCCTGACGCTGCAACACGAAGCGGCAATTGCCCGCTATGAGGAAACGCAGCCGACGTTCCTACGTTAAGGCTTATCCGCTCATCCTGTCCCAGGCCCGCTTAAGCGGGCCTGTTCTTATCCCTCCCGGCGCGGCCCCTGACACCAATACGCCATAAACGCCATCGACTCTCGCGCTATACCCCGCTCGCCCACCAGATATCGTCGCAAGGCTTTAACCACCGATGATTCGGCAGCTACCCAGCCGAAAAACTGCCCGTGCTGACTCTCCGCCCTTTCCCACAACAGTTCGTCGTCCGGGACTTCCGTTAACGACACGACGGAAGGCATGATTGGGACCTGCGGCAAGATAAGCGCATCGCGTACCGCATCCAACAGCCGCACTCCGTGTTTTGCCCCGCATTCCTCCCGCGGCAACCAATGAATATCAGCGAAGGAGAAATGGCTGAGATCCTGACAGTCGGCACGAAGCGGCAATTCGATAAAAGCCTGAACCTGAGGCGGCGACGCCTGACCGGCCAGTTGTTCCAGAATCCCCTTCACGGCGGGAAACGCGGTTTCGTCAGCGATTAGCAACGCCCGGCGGGTCTGTTCGGTGGGCAGCCACTCATAGCCGCCTTGGTGGCTCTGCGAGGCGGCGCAGGGCGCCACCATTTGAAGGCGATCGCCCGGTTCAGCGCGCATCGCCCACGATGACGCAGGACCTTCCGTGCCGTGAATGACGAACTCCACCTCCACTTCCCCCGCAGCCGCATTCAGGCGGCGAAGGGTATAGGTCCGCGCAATCGGACGTTGGCGTTTCGGCAACGCCAGCAGCTCGGCATACCAATTCGCGACGTCCGGCAGTTGAGACGGCGTGCCATCGATCGCCGGAAACAGGAGTTTGATGCGCTGATCGGGCGCGCCGGTCGTCATCTGGCTCACCGACTCGCCGCTAAAAACACAGCGCATCATGGACGGACTCAGTCGCTGCTTACGCGCCAGCGCAACCTCGAAAATCTTGTACTCTTTCGCTCCCGCCATACTCATTCCCTTGGGTTTCCACCGTATATGAGCCAGGAATGTTAGCATTCAAGTGATAATGAGAACAATTATTGATACTGGCATTTACAGAGAGTGGAAGCAGCCTCGCAAAGTGAGATGAAGAATGAACATGCAGGCTATTGAGGCGGTTCAGAAGGGGGAGAAATAACCGAAAAATGGCATTCGTTATCCAGCAACAAATGCCATTGTTTTGATGGGATTAACGCACCAGCGCCCCTGCGAGTGACGCCATCATGGTGGACAGAACAAAAATGGATAAGAACACCGAGACCAGCGCCAGAACGAAGGCGAACAGACCGGCCCTATTCCAGCTATTCTGTACGCGTTTGAACGTTTCCACATCATCATAGTCGGCGTTCTGCCACGCCCATTCGTTGCCTTTGAAGCCGCACACAAACATCCAGACAATGTTCAATACAGGAATAAAGCACAATAGCGGCAGATAGGTTTTGTTGCCGATACCCCAGACGATGTTGAACATAAATGCGCCCCAGTTCCATCCCTTTACTTCTCTTGGTACTGCTTTTCCATATTCGGCCATGTGCGAGTTTTCCTTTCAAAATAGAACAAAAATAAAACGCTGCGGACAATACAACGGGTTACATTCGAGCTTCAACTATTTTGTATCGACACTATGATCAGCCAATCATTTAATTTAATTGATCTTTCGCATGGTGGGCGCGTCGGTGAATATTATCCCGGTGCGACAGCAAATTCATGGGAAGCGGCGCAAAAAAAATCAGGCAGAGGCCCAATGGACTTCTGCCTGATTTGGCGTCAGGAAAGCAGAATGCTTTCCTGACAGCAGCTAACGATTATTCGTTGATGCGAGGATGCTGGTCGATCAGCATCTGGCGTTTCTTCTCCAGCTCGGTGATTTGCACGTTAATGTCTTCGATTTTATGCTCGATATTATCGTGATGCTCACGCAGCAGCTCTTTGGCCTCACTCAGGTCAGAAGCCGCAGGCGTGGCGCCTTTCAGCGGCTTGTTGGCCGTTTCCTTCATGAAGATCCCTGTAATCAGTCCAACAACGGCGATAACCATCAGGTAATAGGCTGGCATAAACAGGTTATTGCTGGCTTCGACCAACCAGGCTACTGCTGCTGGCGTCAGACCGGCAATCAGAATAGCAATGTTGAACGCGCTGGCCAGCGCACTGTAGCGAATGTGCGTCGGGAACATAGCGGGAAGGGAAGAAGCCATGACCCCGGTAAAGGCGTTCAAAATCACCGCCAAGATCAGCAGTCCCAGGAAAATCAGGCCAATCACGCCGCTGTTGATCATCATGAAGCACGGGATTGCCAGCAGGAACATCGCTATGCTGCCGATCACTACGAATGGTTTACGTCCGAAGCGATCGCTCAGCAGCCCCATCACCGGCTGAACAAACAGCATCCCAATCATGATGGCGATGATGATCAGCACGCCGTGGTTCTCGGAGTAGTGCAGGTTATGCGACAGATAGCTCGGCATGTAAGTCAGCAGCATGTAGTAGGTGACATTGGTGGCAATCACCAACCCCGTACAGGCCAGCAGACCTTTCCAGTGTTTTGTTGCGATCTCTTTAAACGAGACTCTGGGACCGCTGCTCAAACCGTCGCGATCGTCTTTTTCCATTTTATCAACGTGTTGCTGAAACGCAGGTGTTTCTTCCAGCGCATGACGCAGATAAAGGCCGATGATCCCTAACGGCAGCGCCAGGAAGAACGGGATACGCCAGCCCCATTCCAGAAACGCGGCTTCGCCGACGATGGCGGAGATCAGCACCACGACGCCCGCGCCCAGCACAAACCCGGCGATGGAACCGAAGTCCAGCCAGCTCCCCATGAATCCGCGCTTCCGGTCCGGGGAGTATTCAGCGACGAAGATCGACGCGCCGGTATATTCGCCGCCCACGGAGAAGCCCTGGGCCATTTTGGCCAGCAGCAGCAGTATCGGCGCCCAGATCCCAATGGAGTTATAGGACGGTATCAAGCCGATACAGAATGTACTGACCGACATGATGATAATGGTGATGGCCAATATTTTCTGACGGCCGTATTTGTCGCCCAAGGAGCCGAAGAACAGCCCGCCCAACGGACGAATCAGGAAAGGAACAGAGAATGTCGCCAATGCGGCGATCATCTGGACGCTGGGGTTAGCGCCGGGGAAGAAGACCTGGCCCAATGCATAAGCCACAAAGCCATACACACCAAAATCGAACCATTCCATGGCATTGCCGAGCGCAGCTGCGGTAATGGCTTTACGTAAACGAGTGTCGTCAATAATGGTGACATCGCCCAGAACGATGGGTTGTGCCTTTTTTCTACGTAACTTCATAGTGAATTATTTTACCTGTTTTAATGTAATAGACTGAATTGAAACGTCTCACTGAAGGATGGTCACATCAAGATAGTTTTTTATTTCGCTATAACCGATTAACCCAGTTTCATTTACTAGCATGTTACCATAGGTTGAATGTTTATATCGACTTTGACGTTCCTTTACACACTTCTATAGCCCATATTAGCATAAGATACGGTTACTTATTTCAGCCCAAAAAAAAGCCGACGGAATAACCGTCGGCAGGTGAAATTTTCACCATCACTCAGAAAATAGAAACTGCTTCGCCCTCAAATCCAGTGGCGGTATTCCTCATCAGACAGAGTCTCCGTCTGCCATTGCGTCACCTGCATCAGCAGCGTCAGACGTTGAGAAGCCGACAACCAGCGTCCCCACGCCGAGTGTCCCAGGGACAGGATGCTGCGATAACTTCGATACAATCGTGATAGTGCCATCGTCATGCCCTCCGACCGTTCATTATTTGCGCTTTCGTTGTGACAAAGTATCAACGTAAGATAGGGGAAAATATATTGATGACTTTAGGCTGAGGAGTTCCCCTTTATGTCCTCATCGCGACTGCAACAACAGTTCATCCGGCTCTGGCAACACCTGCAAGGACAGCCTACAGACACCACGCTACAGGAGCTGACCGGCGTCCTTAACTGCTCGCGGCGGCATATTCGCTCGCTCCTGCGAGCCATGCAGGAAGAGGGATGGCTGACCTGGGAAGCAGAAGCGGGACGAGGAAAACGCTCGCGGCTCAGCTTCCTCTATACCGGCCTGACGCTACAGCAACAGCGGGCGGAAGACCTGCTGGAGCAAGATCGGATCGACCAGCTGGTGCAGTTGGTGGGGGACAAATCGCAGGTGCGGCAAATGCTGCTATCCCATATCGGGCGCAGCTTCAGGCAGGGTAAGCATCTGCTGCGCATCGCCTACTACCGGCCGATGCGTAATCTGATGCCCGGCTCTGCGCTACGGCGTTCGGAGACGCATCTGGCCCGGCAGATCTTTAGCGGGTTAACCACCATAAATGAGGAAAATGGGGAACTCCTGCCGGACTTAGCCCACCACTGGCAGCAGGTCACCCCCCAGCACTGGCGTTTTTACCTGCGCCCCGCCGTCCGTTTCCATCACGGTCGGGAACTGACGATGGAAGATGTGATCGCGTCTCTGCAACGCATCACCGCGATGCCGCTGTTTTCACATATCTGTGCCGTCGAATCGCCCATCCCGTCCGTGCTGGACGTGCGCCTGGCGACGCCGGATGTCTGGTTTCCCTGGCTGCTCGGCAGCGTGTCCGCGATGATTTTGCCGCAGGAGTGGAAAACGCTCCCCGACTTCACCCGCCACCCGGTGGGCACCGGCCCTTACGCCGTTCTGCGCAACAGTAATACGCAGCTGAAAATCAACGCCTTCGACGACTACTTTGGCTATCGTGCGCTGATCGACGAGGTCAGCATCTGGGTATTGCCGGACGCGCCGGATACCCCCTCCTGTTCCCTTCAACTACAAAACGATAACTCGCCGAACAACGAATTGGAGAACCGGCTGGAGGAAGGCTGCTACTTCCTGCTGTTCGACCGACGTTCGCCGCTGACCTCGCGCCGGGAGGTCAGGGACTGGCTATGTCAGGTACTGAGTCCGGTCGCCCTGCTCGGACTCGCCGACGAAACTTACCAGTGCAACTGGTCCCCGGCCTACGGCCTGCTGCCGCGCTGGCACCACGCCCAGCCCCGCCTGACGCTGGACAAACCTGAAGACCTCTCGCACCTGACCCTCACTTTTTATCATGAGCACGCCGAGTATCAGGACATCAGCGACATCATTCGTCGGCTGCTGTCGGCTCACGGCGTCACGTTGTCGGTCCGCCGTATCGACTATGCTGAGTGGTATCAGGGCGCCGAGGCGAGCGACATCTGGCTCGGCAGCGCCAATTTCTATCTGCCGCTCGAGTTCTCCTTGTTCGCCCTGCTCTACGAACTGCCGCTGATGCAGCACTGTCTGGATCGGGATCTCACCGAAGACGCCAGCCAGTGGCGTCAGGGCGGTTGGTCGCTGGCGGACTGGAGCCAATCGCTCATAACTCAGCAGCAGATCCATCCGCTTTTTCACCACTGGCTCCAATTGCAAGGGCAACGCAGCATGCGCGGCATTCGTATGAATACGCTGGGGTGGTTTGATTTCAAATCCGCCTGGTTCGCGCCGCCGGAAAACTGACGCGCGCTTTGACTCCGGGCATGAAGTCTCTACAATGCCTGAGTTCTCAACGGGGTGCGATAAAGTCCGGTGCCGTCATACCGTCCGCTTTACGCTGAGAAAATACCCGTCGAACCTGATCCGGTTAATACCGGCGAAGGGATTTGGGAGTGCTTTGCCGCTTGCTCAAAGACCTTTGCCACCCTTATTTCAGGAGTGCAAAGTGTTAAAAAAATTACTGTCCTGCCTGTTGATTCTCTCTGCTCCGGCGTTGGCGAAGCCTACGCTGACCGTGTATACCTACGACTCCTTTACCTCGGAATGGGGACCCGGTCCCGGCGTGAAAACCGCATTCGAGAAAGAGTGCGACTGCGAACTGAAATTCGTGGCGCTGGCCGACGGCGTGGCGCTGCTCAACCGCCTGCGGATGGAAGGAAAGCGCACGCAGGCCGATATTGTGCTGGGTCTGGACAACAACCTGCTAGAGGCGGCTGAACATACCGGCCTGTTCAGCAAACGGACGGTCGATACCGACGCGCTCTCGCTGCCGGACGGCTGGCACAATGATACCTTTGTACCCTACGACTACGGCTACTTCGCCTTCATCTACGATCGCGACAAACTGAAAAACCCGCCTCGCAGCCTGCATGAGCTGGTCGACAGCCCAGAGCCGTGGAAAGTCATTTATCAGGATCCGCGTACCAGCACGCCGGGCCTGGGCCTGCTGCTGTGGATGCAAAAAGTCTATGGCGACAGCGCCCCGCAAGCCTGGCAGAAGCTGGCTACGAAAACGGTCACCGTCACCAAAGGCTGGAGCGAAGCCTATGGTCTGTTCCTGAAGGGCGAAGCCGATCTGGTGCTGAGCTACACCACCTCGCCCGCCTATCACATCATCGAAGAGAAGAAAGACAACTATGCCGCGGCGCCCTTCAGCGAGGGACACTATCTCCAGGTGGAGGTCGCCGGCCGTCTGGCAAGCAGCCAACAGCCGCAGCTGGCCGAGCGCTTCCTGACGTTCATGGTCAGCCCAGCCTTCCAGCAGCTCATCCCGACCACCAATTGGATGTATCCGGTCATCGACATGCCGCTGCCCGCGGGCTTCCAGCGTCTGGACAAACCCGCGACGACGTTGTCGTATACGTCGCAACAGGTCGCCGCGCAGCGTAACGACTGGATCCAGGCATGGCAACGCGCCGTCAGCCGCTAATCCCCGGCTGGCTCTGGCCCGGCGCCATCGCCGCCCTGCTGCTGGTCGTGGTCGCGGCGCTGGCTTTCGGCGCGCTGTGGCTTCAGGCGCCTCAGAATCCGTGGCGCGCGCTGTGGCAGGACGACTACCTTTGGCACGTCGTTCGCTTCACATTTTGGCAGGCGTCGCTCTCGACGCTGCTGTCGACCATCCCGGCGATTTTTCTGGCGCGCGCGCTGTATCGCCGCCGTTTTCCGGGGCATCGCTGGCTGCTTAGACTGTACGCCATGACGCTGGTGCTGCCGGTGCTGGTGACCGTGTTCGGCCTGCTGAGCGTCTACGGTCGGCACGGCTGGCTCTCGCAGTTGACGGCGGCGTTCGGCCTACCCTACTCATTTTCGCCCTATGGACTTGGCGGCATACTGCTGGCGCACGTTTTCTTCAATCTGCCGCTAGCCACACGTCTGATGTTGCAGGCGCTGGAAGGCATCGCTACCGAACAGCGGCAGATGGCCGCGCAGCTCGGGATGAGTGAATGGCAGCACTTTCGCATCGTCGAGTGGCCGTGGCTGCGCCGACAGCTCCTGCCTGCGGCCGCGCTGATCTTTATGCTCTGTTTCGCCAGTTTCGCCGTCGTGCTCTCGCTGGGCGGCGGCCCCAAAGCCACCACCATTGAGCTGGCAATTTATCAGGCACTAAGCTTTGACTACGATCCGGCGCGCGCCTCGCTGTTGGCGCTAATCCAGATGGGATGCTGCCTCGGTCTGGTTCTGCTCAGCCAGCGGCTGGCCAAACTGCTGCCGGTCGGATACAGCCAGCAGACGCGCTGGCGCAATCCTCAGGACACCCGGTTTAATCGCATAACGGACGCGCTGTTGATCGTGGCCGCGCTGATGCTGCTGCTGCCGCCGCTGCTGGCCGTGGTGGCGGATGGACTGAACACCTCCCTGCCCGTCGTGTTGCGTCACCCCGCACTGTGGGATGCGCTGTGGACCTCGCTGAAGGTCGCGATCATCTCCGGCCTGCTGTGCGTGCTGCTCACGCTAATGCTGCTGTGGAGCAGCCGGGAACTCAAATTGCGTCGCCGCCCGCTTTCCGCCCAGCTGTTGGATCTCAGCGGCATGCTGATTCTGGCGATGCCCGGTATCGTACTGGCGAGCGGATTTTTCCTGCTGCTGAACGGCACCATCGGGCTGCCGACGTCGCCCCTGTGGCTGGTGGCGGCGACGAACGCGCTGATGGCGATCCCCTACGCGCTCAAAGTGCTGGAAAATCCGATGTATGACATCGCCGAACGCTACAACCTGCTGTGTCAGTCGTTGGATATCCGCGGCTGGCGGCGACTGCAAACCATCGAACTACGAGCGCTGCGAGCGCCCATCGCCCAAGCGCTGGCGTTCGCCTCGATTCTCTCGCTTGGCGATTTCGGCATCATCGCGCTGTTCGGCAATGAGCAGTTCCGAACGTTGCCGTTTTATCTGTACCAGCAAATCGGCGCTTACCGCAGCGCCGACGGCGCCGTGACCGCTCTGCTTTTGCTGCTGCTATGTTTTGTTCTGTTCACCCTGATTGAAAAACGGGCAGGCGATTATGATCGTTCTCGATAAACTGACTTATCTCTACCAGCACCAGCCGATGCGGTTTGATCTGCGCGTGGAAGCCGGTGAACGCGTTGCCGTGCTCGGTCCCAGCGGCGCAGGCAAAAGCTCCCTGCTCAGCTTGATCGCCGGTTTTCTTCCTGCGGACGGCGGCCGCCTTATGCTGAACGGCGCGGATCACCGCCGGACGCCACCGGCGAAAAGGCCGGTGTCGATTCTGTTCCAGGAAAATAATCTCTTCCCCCACCTGACGCTGTCGCAGAATATCGCGCTGGGACTGCATCCCGGTCTAAAGCTGACACAGCCGCAACGCGTGGCGTTGAATCACATCGCTGAACGCGTCGGGCTGACCGCGCTGTTGGATCGGCTGCCGTCGCAGGTGTCTGGCGGCCAGCGGCAGCGGGCGGCGCTGGCGCGTTGCCTATTGCGTCAGCAGCCGATTTTGCTGCTGGACGAACCGTTCTCCGCGCTAGACCCGGCGTTGCGCGCAGAGATGCTGACGCTGGTCGACGACGTATGCCGCGACCGCCAGCTGACCCTGCTGATGGTCTCGCACCACCTTGAGGACGCCGCCCGTATCGCCGATCGCACCGCGTTGGTGGTCGACGGCCACGTGGCTTACGACGGCTCAACCTGCGACCTGCAACAAGGGCGCGTCGCCGCCGCTCAGATCCTTGGGATCGTCCCCGCTGAACAAAATAAAAACGGATAGCGAACAGGTTTTGACCTTTTCACGGTTGTGGGTTATTGTCTGCCACAGCCCATGTGCTATTGGCCTGTCCATACACATGGTTTAAAAAAAACCAACGACAGGATTCTCCGTGAAACACACGTCCTCCACGCTAGCACTCTCCAACACCGCACTCGTCGATGCGGTTGTCGTCGTGCGCCTAGTGGTCGTCGTCGTGGTCGGCAACGCGCCGTAACGGGTCCGAATCCAGAAGAGATTCTCAAACCCCGCCGGCGCCAGCCGAGCGGGGTTTGTCCTTTCTATCCCCGCTCCCAAACTGCACCGGCTCTGATAAAGGATATGACTATGCGTTATACCGGAGCTGAGCTGATCGTCCACATGCTGGAGCAGCAAGGCATCACGACCGTCACGGGCATTCCCGGCGGGGCCGCCCTGCCGTTGTACGATGCGCTGGGACAAAGCCGAACCATTCGCCACGTACTGGCGCGACACGAGCAAGGCGCGGGCTTCATCGCTCAGGGCATGGCGCGAGCCAGCGGCAAAGCGGCGGTCTGCATGGCCTCCAGCGGCCCCGGCGCGACCAACCTGCTGACCGCGATTGCCGATGCGAAACTCGATTCCATTCCGCTGGTCTGCATTACCGCTCAGGTCTCCTCCAATATGATCGGCAGCGATGCCTTTCAGGAAGTGGACACCTACGGCATCTCCATCCCCGTCACCAAACACAACTATCTGGTGCGAAACATCAACGAGCTGGCCCACGTGATGAACGAGGCCTTCCGCATCGCGCAGTCCGGCCGCCCCGGCCCGGTATGGATCGACGTGCCGAAAGATGTACAGACCGCCACCATTGATCTGGACGCCCTGCCTGCGCCTGCGCCGAATGACGCGCCGGTCGCCGCCGAACCGCAGGCCCTTGAGCAGGCGGCGGCGATGATCAACGCAGCCAGCCGTCCCGTGCTGTATCTCGGTGGCGGGATCGTCAGCGCCGGCGCCCACCGGCAGGCGATCCAACTGGCGGAGTCCGCCGGTATTCCCACTACCATGACATTGATGGCGCTCGGCGCCATGCCTGCCGATCATCCGCTGTCGCTGGGCATGCTGGGAATGCACGGCGCACGATCCACCAACATGATCCTGCAACAGTCCGATCTGTTGATCGTGTTGGGCGCACGCTTCGACGATCGCGCCATTGGCAAAGCCGAGCAGTTCTGCCCGAACGCCAGCATTATTCACATGGATATCGACGCCGCCGAGCTGGGCAAAATCCGCCAGCCGCACGTGGCGCTGCATGCCGATGTTGCAAAAGGACTGACGCAGCTGCTGCCGCTGATCGCGCCGCAGACGCGCGCCGAATGGCGACAGCAGGTGAATGAATTACAGCAGGCGTTCCCCGCCACTCTGCAACAGGACGATCCGTTGAGCCACTACGGACTGGTCCATGCCGTCGCCGAATCGCTGGACGACAGCGCCATTATCTCCACCGACGTCGGTCAGCATCAGATGTGGGTAGCCCAGTCCTACCCGCTGCGCCGCACGCGCCAGTGGCTGACGTCTGGCGGTTTAGGAACGATGGGATTTGGCGTACCGGCTGCGATCGGCGCCGCGCTGGCGGAACCCAATCGCACGGTGGTGTGCTTCTCCGGCGACGGTAGCCTGATGATGAATATTCAGGAACTGGCGACGCTGGCCGAACAACGCCTTAACGTCAAAATCGTACTGATGAACAATCAGGCGCTGGGCATGGTCCACCAGCAGCAGGATCTGTTTTACGAACAGCGTTACGTGGCGTCCGACTACAGCTATCAGGCCAATTTCCTGGCGATTGCCGCCGGTTTCGGACTGGCGACCTGTGATTTGAACGCGGCGGAAGATCCACAAGCCGCTCTGCGCGACATCCTGAACCAGCCGGGTCCGGCGCTGATTCACGCGCTGATCGATGTGAACGAAAAAGTCTATCCGATGGTGCCGCCGGGCGCCGCCAATATTGAGATGATTGGAGATTAATGCTATGCAAACCGCATCCTCTTCACCCCAGGTCACGCTTGAGCTGTCCGTACGCAACCATCCCGGCGTCATGTCGCATGTCTGCGGGCTGTTCGCCCGCCGGGCGTTCAACGTGGAAGGCATCATGTGTATGCCGCTGCCAGGCGGTGAACAAAGCCGCATTTGGCTGCTGGTGAACGACGACGATCGTCTGGCGCAGATGATCAGTCAGGTAGAAAAACTGGAAGATGTGCTGCAGGTGCGCCGCCACGGCGACGACACCCGCATTTTCGAGCAGGTGGCTGAGTTTTACCGCTAATCAGCCGCGAAAAATTTGCAGCAGCAGGTGCAGGTAGACCGACATCAGCGGGTGCCGCCACAGCAGCACCAGGCTGATCACCGCAGCAACCGTGGCTATCGGCGCCAGCCAGCGTAAACGCGCTGGCGTCAGCCATCCTTCAGACGGCGCTCGGCGAGTACGCCACGCGCGCCACAGCAGCCAACCAGCGGACCAGGTCAGCACCGCGGCGATCAGCAACAGCCAGCGGAAGCTGCCGCTGTCCGCCGCGTGGGGAATATCAATCGCCACCCCCGCCAAAATTCCCGGCATCAGATACACCGGCGGCCAGGTCAGGCAGCCGATGATGTTCGGTACCAAGAATCGTTTCGGGGGCAGTTCCAGCATCCCCGCGACCATAGGGATCAGCGGCCGTGTCGGGCCGATAAAGCGCCCGACCAGAATGGTCGCGAGATGATGCTGATGCAGCATTTTTTCGACGCGATAGAGGTAGGCGCTGTGCTTCTTGACGAACGACCAGCCATGCAGCCGATCCTTGAAGCGCCAGCCGACGTAATAGGAGATCCAATCCCCCAGCAGGCAGCCGATAATGCCAACCCCCCAGGCCGGATACAGTCCCAGGTGTCCGCTGCCAATCAACGTGCCCAGCGACGCCATCATTATGGTGCCCGGTAGCAGCAACCCCACCAACGCCAGCGACTCAAGAAAAGCCACCAGCAAAACGGCCAGCAGTGAATAGGCTAACGATTGAGTAACCAAGTGCTCAAGCCAGGCTTGCATAAATCCCTACTTATCTGCGCTAAAAATCAGGACTTCGGGATAATAGCAGAAAACCGCCGGACGGCAGCCCCTCGCTCGCCGCCGGCTCGGCAGCTTGCTGGATGAACCCATCGTGCAGGCCCCTGACGCAGGAAGCCCCCCCGCGACAGAGGATCGGCGATGGCAACTCTCCCGCAAACCTCAACCGCCGAGGTACATCGCCTTCACCTCCGGATTCGCCAGGATCGCCTGCGCAGGCCCTTGCAGGACGATCTTGCCGTTTTCCAGCACGTAGGCCCGGTCGGCGATTTTCAACGCCGCCGTCGCATTCTGCTCGACCAGGAGGATCGTAATCTTCTCCTCGCGCAGTTGGCGGATGATGTTGAACAGCTCGCCCACCACCTTCGGCGCCAGTCCCAGACTTGGCTCGTCCAGCATCAGTAACGCCGGTTCGCTCATCAGCGCCCGTGCAATCGCCAGCATTTGCTGTTCGCCGCCGCTCATCGTGCCCGCCAGCTGCGCGCGACGCTCTTTTAAGCGGGGGAACATGGCATACATCTTGTCGCGCAGATAGCTGAATCTGATCGGGTTGTTATAGGCTCCCATTCGCAAATTTTCTTCGATAGTCAGATTGGTGAACACCTTGCGCCCTTCCGGCACCAGCGCCAGCCCCTGACGCACGATCTGATGCGTCTGTCGACGAGAGATATCCTCGTTGAGAAAATTGACCACGCCCGTCGACTTCACCAGATTGATGATGCCGTTCAGCGTCGACGTTTTCCCGGCCCCGTTACTGCCGATTAACGTCACGATCTCGCTGTTGTTGACCTCAATGTCGATCCCCTTCAGCCCCTGAATCAGGCCGTAAAAAACCCGTAGATCGGTCGCTTTAAGCATAATCGATGTCCCCCAGATACGCGGCGATGACGTCGGGATGATTGATGGCCTCATTCGGCGTACCGCTGAACAGCGCCTTGCCGTAATCCAGCACCATCACCCGCTCGCAAAGGGAGTTAACAAACGACATATCATGTTCGATCAACAGCACCGTCAGTCCGAAGTCTTTCCGCATTTTAAAAATGAGCTGCGCCAGTTCGGCCGTCTCGCGTGGGTTCATCCCCGCGGCAGGCTCGTCCAGCAACAGCAGTTTGGGCGATGTCGCCAGCGCCCGCGCAATCTCCACCTTACGTTGGTTGCCGTAACTCAGATTGGTTGCCAGCGAATGCGCGTGTTCGGCGATGCCGATGTACTCAAGCAGCTGCATCGCTTTTTCCCGCGCGCGTTTTTCCGCCGTGAAGAAGCGCCCGCAACGCAAAGCGGCTTCGAGGAAGGAGTAATGAATAAAACGGTCGAGTCCGATCAATACATTGTCGAGCACCGTCATGGACGGAAACAGCCGGATATTTTGAAACGTTCTGGCGATCCCCCGGTTCACCACCTGATTCGGTTTCAGCCCGGTCAGCGCCTGAGACTCCAACTCCACCGTGCCGCCGGTCGGCTTGTAGTTGGCCGTAATCACGTTGAACAGCGTGGTTTTTCCGGCGCCGTTCGGCCCGATCAAACCGAAGATCTCCGCGGGCGCTATCTTAAAACTGACGCCGTCGATGGCGCGCAGCCCACCAAACTGCATGGTGACGTCCGCTACGCGAAGTAATGTCTCATTTGCCATTCTGCCGCCTCCTGCGTATTTCCCAGATTTCCTGTTTGCCCAGCAGCCCTTCGCGCGCGAACAGCATGATGATCAACAGCACCAGCGAGAACACCACCATCCGCAGACCGGGGTGCGCGCCCAGGTCCTGGCCGAATAGCGTCAATGGCTGGTCAAGGAAGCGCAGCCACTCGCCGCTGCCCACCACGATGATCGTTCCCAGGATCGCGCCGGTGGTGCTGCCCAATCCGCCCAGCACGATGATGATCAGCAGCTGGAACGTCAGCATAAAGTCGAACAGATCCGGCGAGATGATGGTCAGCAGGGAGGCCAACAGGCCGCCGCCGATGCCTTCGAAAAAGGCGCTGGTCGCGAACGCGCAGGTTTTGATGCGGAAGGTGTTGATGCCCATGGCGATTGCGGCGTCCTCATCATCGCGCACCGCCTTCATCGCCCGCCCGTATTTGGAATACACCAGTTGCAGGACGAACAGTACGGCGATCAACGCGATAAACCCGCACCAGTACAGAATGTGGTCCGCCTGCGGGATCTCATTCAGTCCGATAGCGCCGTTGGTGATCTGCGGGTTGTTGATCGCGAGGATCTTGATAATGAAGCCAAACCCCAGAGTCACTATCGCCAGGTAGTCGCCGCGTACGCGAAAGACCGGGAACGACAGACAGACAGCGACCACCGCGGCGCAGATACCACTAATGATCAGCGCGGGCAGGAACGTGGTGTGCAAAGCCAGAATGAAGGGGCTGGGCGACGCCATTTCGAACATGTCCGTTTTGTTGTCTGCGGTCAGCAGTAATAGCGCCGTGACATACGCGCCGATGGCGACGAAGCCGTTCGGCTCCAGCGACAACTGACCGGTGACCCCGTTGATCAGGTTGTAGCTGACCGCCAGGATCATAAAAATAAAGATGTTGCAGATAATCCGAAGTACATAGTCATCGAACGCGCTCTGCACGGTAAATAACCCTAAAAAAGCCAGCGCGAACAAAACGATATAGCACAACAGCAGCGAAGAGGAGGTCTGCGGCATTCTCATCAGAAGCGGCTCCTTTCCAGTCGTTCATCACCCATGATGCCCACCGGTCTGAACAGCAGCACCAAAATTAAAAACAGGAAGGCGAAAGCATCTTTGTACCCCCCAAGCTCAGGAAATACGGCGACCGCCACCACTTCGGTGAAGCCCAGAATAAAGCCGCCGATGACCGCCCCGGTCACGCTGCCAATCCCGCCCAGCACCGCTGCGGCGAAGGCTTTCAGGCCGATCAATACCCCCATCAGCGGATCGATGGTTGGGTAACTGATGGCATAGAACACGCCGCCCAGCGAGGCCAGCGCGCTCCCCAGCGCAAACACCAGCGAAATAATGTGGTTAGCATCAATGCCCATCAGGCGAACGGTATTGACGTCGAACGCCACCGCGCGGATCGCCATCCCCTGTCGGGTGCGGTACAGAATGAGCAGAATGATCGCCAGCAGCACTAGCGTGATCAGCGGCACCATCCACGCCACCTGAGTGATCACGATTTGACCGAGCGTCATCGTCTGATTGAAAAACGGCGGCGATTCGAAGAAACGCGGGCTGCCGCCGAACACCACGTTAAAGAGGTTCTCCAGAAAGAAGCTGACGCCGATGGCGGTGATCAGCATGGAGATTTTGGATGCCTGCCGCAGTGGGCGATAGGCAATGCGATCGATAGCAACCCCAAGCAAAGCCGAGATCAGTACCGAAAACAAAATAGCTGCCCCGAAAGGCAGCCCGAAGGAGGTAAAGCTGATCAGCGCCACAAAGGCGCCGACCATCATGATATCCGCATGGGCGAAGTTAATCAGCCGTAGTACGCCATACACCATGGTGTAACCAATCGCGATCAGCGCATACATACTGCCAAGGCTCATGCCATTGACCACCTGCTGTAAAAAAACGGCAAAATCCATTGTGCGCTCCTTACTACTTCCCGCCGATTAAGGATTGACCACCGTTTTAAACGCCAGCTGTCCGTTCTTGACTTCGTTGATGACCGCAGGACGAATGGCGTCGCCGCCTTTCAGGGTCAACGTCCCTGTAATACCGGTAAAGTTGGTGGTTGCGCGCAGATTCTTGTTCACGCAAACGCGATCGTGCGGATCGCTGCACTTATTCATGGCGGCGACGATCATTTTGTAAGCATCCGCCGTCATCGCGCCCCAGGTATGGGTCGGCTCGTTATATTTGGCGGTCCAGGCCTGAATGAATTTCTCGCCGTCCGGCGTCTGCTCTTTTGCGTTCGGCGAGTAGTAGTCGGTGGTCATGTAGCCTTCCACCGCGTCCTGACCGAGTTTGAAGAAGATCGGATCGGCCGCCAGACCGTCGCCGCCCACGACCGGCACTTTCAGCCCCAGTTGTTTAGCCTGTACGGCAATCAGCGCGCCTTCGGTGTAGTAAATCGGCATGTAAATCATGTCGACGTTGTGAGATTTAACGGTAGAGAGCTGCGCTTTGAAATCCTTGCTGCCGCCGGGAGCCTGCACTTCCACCGCGATGGTGCCGCCGTTTTTCACAAACTGATTGCGGAAAGCGCGCGCCAGACCGACCGAGTAGTCGTTGCTGCTGTCGAACATGATGGCCGCTTTCTTGGCTTTCAAATCGCGGCTGGCCAGGTTCGCGCCTACCACGCCCTGGAAGCTGTCGGAGAAGCACACCCGACTGACGTACTCGCGGTTGCGCGTCACGCGGTCATTAGTCGCCGTGGGAGAAATCAGCGGCGTTTTGGTGTCTTCCGCCATCTTGGTCATCGCCAGCGTATTGGTTGAGGTCACCTCGCCGATCACCGCATCCACCTTGTCGCTGGAAACCAGACGCTGCATGGCGTTGGCGGCTTCAACCTTGTCGCTCTTGTCGTCAATGATGATCAGCTTGACGGTATCGCCATTGGCTAATGTCGGCTCCATGCCGTTAATCAGCGTCACCCCTTTCTGTGACGGCTGGCCATAACCGCTCAACGCGCCGCTCAAGGGCAGCACCACACCGATTTTCACTTCGTCCGCCATGACATTCGCGGCCGCCAGCGCTGAGGACACACAGACCGCCGCTATCGTTGTGTAGAAAACTCTTCTCTTCATGTTCCGCCTCGTCAATGAATAGTGGTTTACGTTCCCATCGTGAAATGAAGCTGTGTATAGGGCTATCGCCAGCAAAAATGCGCACGGGCACAACCCGCACCACAATGGGAAAATCAGCAATTACCATGCCAATTAGCCGGGGCGGATAAACGCGTTATTAATCAATTAATAAATCAGATATAACAGGAAGTGATTGCCTTAAATGCCCGCGATGGGCGTCTGTTGCACCATGAGCCACCCGCATTGCGTTCGCATGGTGCGGATTTTTACGCGGCTTTCATAAGACAAATCAATCATTCGGACTTCGGGCGCACCGCGAACACAAGCGCTGCCTCACCAGGTGGCAGGCGAAAAAGGCTGGACAACCACTGTATAGATAACCACACTTAATGACGTCTTTCTTCTTCATACGGCCTGAGGTTATGACTGTTCCCTCCCCGCGTCAGGGCTTTGCGCTCACCCGCCATTGGCAAGATACGCCGGCCGGCATACAGGTCGAGTTCTGGCTCGCCACCAACGACGGCCCGCAACGGGTGCGTCTTCCTCTGCAACAGGCCGTGGCTTTTGTTCCCGCCCGCCATGAAGCGGAAGTCCGCGCCGCGCTGAACGGCGAGAAAAAGGCCGAGCTTCGCCCGCTGGAAATGAAAAGTTTTCATCACGAAGAGCTGCTGGGCCTTTACTGCCCGCAATACCGCCAGCTACAGCGTATCGAAAAACGGTTGCAGGAAGCCAGCGTCCCCATTTATGAAGCAGATATTCGCCCACCTGAACGTTTTTTGATGGAGCGATTTATCACTGCGCCGGTCTGGTTCGACGGCGACGCCGGCCCGGAAGGACGTCTCATCAACGCCAGAATGAAACCCGAGCCGCACTATCGTCCGCCGCTCAGCATGGTGTCGCTGGATATCGAAACCAATCGCCACGGCGAACTGTACTGCATCGGCCTGGAAGGCTGCGGCCAGCGGCAGGTGTTTATGCTGGGTCCGCCCAACGGCGACCCGGCTGACGCGGGCGACCTCACGCTGGAGTACGTCGCCAGCCGGCCACAGTTGCTGGAACAGCTTAATCACTGGATTCAGCTGTACGATCCCGATCTCATCGTCGGCTGGAATCTGGTGCAGTTCGACCTGCGGGTACTGCAAAAGCACGCCGAACGTTACGGCATTCCGCTACGACTGGGCCGGCAGCAGGCGGAGCTGGAATGGCGGGAACATGGCTACAAGCAGGGGCACTTTTTCGCCAGCGCCCCCGGCCGACTGATTGTTGACGGCATTGAAGCGCTCAAGTCCGCCACCTGGAACTTCGCCTCCTTTAGCCTGGAGTTCGTCTCGCAAACGCTGTTGGGTGAAGGGAAAGCGATGGATAACCCTTACCAGCGGATGGACGAGATCGACCGCCGCTTCGCTGAAGACAAGCCAGCCCTCGCCCACTACAACCTGAAAGACTGCGAGCTGGTGACGCGCATCTTCGACAAGACCGAACTGCTGCCGTTTTTGCTGGAACGCGCCAGCCTCACCGGTCTGGCGGCAGACCGCAGCGGCGGCTCCGTGGCGGCGTTTACCCACCTTTATTTCCCCCGGATGCACCGGGCGGGTTTCGTCGCCCCCAACCTTGGCGAGATACCGCCGGAAGCCAGCCCCGGCGGCTTCGTCATGAACTCCCGTCCGGGTTTATATGACTCCGTGTTGGTACTGGATTATAAAAGCCTCTACCCCTCCATCATTCGCACCTTTCTGATCGACCCCGTCGGGCTGACCGTCGGCATGCGGCACCCGGACGAACAACATTCAGTTGAGGGCTATCGCGGCGCGTGGTTTTCCCGCAAGCAGCACTGCCTGCCCGCGATTGTCGGCAGCATCTGGCAGGAGCGCGAGGCGGCGAAGCGCAGCGGCAACAAACCGCTTTCGCAGGCGCTGAAAATCATCATGAACGCCTTCTACGGCGTACTAGGCTCAAGCGGCTGCCGCTTCTTCGATCCGCGACTGGCCTCCTCCATCACCCTGCGCGGGCACGACATCATGCAGCAAACGCAGGCGCTGATTGAAGCCCGCGGCTATCAGGTGATTTACGGCGATACCGACTCGACGTTCGTCTGGCTCAATCACGCCCATAACGAGCAGGAAGCGGACGCCATCGGCCGGGAACTGGCGCAGTACGTGAACGCGTGGTGGCGAGAGCATCTGGCACGGACCCAGGGGCTGGAGTGCGCCCTGGAACTGGAGTACGAAACCCATTATCAGCGTTTCCTGATGCCGACGATCCGCGGCGCGGAACAGGGCAGTAAAAAGCGCTACGCCGGGCTGACGTTGAACGCCAACGGCGAGCCGCAGATGGTATTTAAAGGGTTGGAGACCGTGCGCAGCGACTGGACGCCCTTGGCGCAACGGTTTCAGCAACAGCTCTACGCGCGAATTTTCCGGCGAGAGGCCTATCAGGATTGGGTGCGCGACTATGTGCGCAAAACCCAGAACGGCGAGTGGGACGACCAGTTGGTCTACCGTAAGCGGCTGCGCCACAAGCTGAGTGAATACCAGCGCAATGTCCCGCCACAGGTGCGGGCCGCCAGAATGGCCGACGAATACAACCGGGAGCACGGGCGTCCACTCCAGTATCAAAACGGCGGCTGGATCAGCTACGTTATGACCGTCAACGGCCCTGAACCGCTGGAAACGCGCCATTCGCCGCTGGATTATCAACACTACGTCGAAAAACAGCTGCAGCCGGTGGCGGATGCGATTCTGCCTTTCCTGCAAGACGATTTCACGATGCTGGTTACCGGACAAATGGGGCTGTTTTGATCCATCGACGGCGGTTTGGCAGGTGACGAACGCGCGTCCATCCAGTACCATAACGCCCTTTCCGAATCCGGCGGTATTTTCGATAAGACCTTGCGCTGTCGTCAGCCCATGCATTCAGATTCGGGCCGCATCCGCGCAGGACGGCGCATAGCGCAGGTCTTTCAGGCCATCGTCTTTGTATGCGCGAACGGCGCACACGTAGCGGGGCGGCATTCGCCTATCGCGCCGACAGGCCGTCAGCGCGCTCGCAAATGACGGCAGGACATCGCTAACTCACACATAACAACACGGGTCATGCCGACCAGGCGCCTGCCATGCCACGACGGGCAATGCAGCATTTACGCCTTTTTCCCGGCAGGTTGGCCGACAATGACTGTCATTCAGACAATTTTCGACAACGACGAGTATCGAGCTAAGCACATATGCCTTTTACACTTGGTCAACGCTGGATCAGCGACACAGAAAGCGAATTGGGATTAGGAACAGTAGTGGCGGTTGATGCCAGAATGGTAACCCTGCTGTTCCCCGCCAGCGGCGAGAATCGCCTCTATTCACGCAATGATGCCCCCATCACCCGAGTCATGTTTAACCCAGGCGATACCGTCACCAGCCACGAAGGCTGGCAGATGCAGGTCGACGAGGTTAGCGACGAAAACGGTCTGCGTACCTATATCGGCCAGCGGCTCGACGATGAGACGCCCGCCCTGCTGCGAGAA
This sequence comes from Lonsdalea quercina, assembly GCF_900107885.1. Lineage (NCBI taxonomy): Bacteria > Pseudomonadati > Pseudomonadota > Gammaproteobacteria > Enterobacterales > Pectobacteriaceae > Lonsdalea > Lonsdalea quercina. Next base: position 202,081 of record NZ_FNQS01000004.1, read on the forward strand.
GTCTTCCTCGACAGCAAGCTGACCTTCAACAAACCGCAGGATCGCCTGTTCGCCGGCCAGCTCGACCGGATGGATCGCTTTGCCCTGCGCTATCGCGCCCGCCAGCACCTGCATGCTCAGGCCCAGCAACCGTGGAGCGGTCTGCGCGGCATGCGCGCCAGCCTGATCCCTCATCAGCTCTATGTCGCACACGAAGTCGGCCAGCGCCATGCGCCGCGCGTTCTGCTGGCGGACGAGGTCGGTCTGGGGAAAACCATCGAAGCCGGGATGATCATCCATCAACAGCTGCTGTCAGGCCGCGCCGAACGCGTGTTGATCGTAGTGCCGGAAACCCTGCAGCACCAGTGGCTGGTGGAAATGCTGCGCCGCTTCAACCTGCTGTTCTCTCTGTTCGACGACGAACGCTACGCTGAGGCGTTGCTGGATAGCAGCAACCCGTTTGAAACCGAGCAGCTGATCATCTGTTCGCTGAGCTTTGTTCAGCGCAACCCGAAACGTTTTGAACAGCTGGCCAACGCCGACTGGGACCTGCTGGTGGTGGACGAAGCGCATCACCTGACGTGGAGTGAAGCCGAACCAAGCCCGCAGTATCAGGCTATTGAACGACTGGCGAGCGTCACCCCGGCGGTGCTGTTGTTGACCGCGACCCCGGAGCAACTGGGGCAGGAAAGCCACTTCGCCCGTCTGCGCCTGCTGGACCCGAATCGCTTCCACGACTACGCCGAATTTGTGGCCGAACAGCAACGCTATCAGCCGGTGGCCGATGCGGTGACGCAGTTACTGACCGGCGACGAGGCCAGCCCGGACGATCTCCAGGCGCTGACGTCGCTGCTGGGCGGACAGGATATCAGCGAGCTGCTGAAAGCCATCAACGCCAAGGACGAGAACGCAGCGCATTCAGCGCGAGAAGAGCTGATCGCTATGCTGATGGACCGCCACGGCACCAGCCGCGTGCTGTTCCGCAACACCCGTCAGGGCGTACAGGGCTTCCCGGAACGTCAGCTACAGACGATCCCGCTGCCGCTGCCTTCCCAGTATCAGACCGCGATCAAGGTGTCCGGCATCATGTCCGGCTCCAAGACCTCCGAGAAGCGTGCTCAGGATATGCTGTATCCAGAGCAAATCTATCAGCAGTTCGAAGATGAAAACGCCACCTGGTGGAGCTTCGACCCGCGAGTAGAGTGGCTGCTCGACTACCTGACCAGCCATCGCGACGAGAAAGTGCTGGTGATCTGCGCCAAAGCCGCCTCCGCGCTGCAGTTGGAACAGGCGCTGCGCACGCGTGAAGCCATCCGCGCCGCGGTATTCCACGAGGGTCTGTCGATTCTGGAACGCGACCGCGCCGCCGCCTACTTTGCCTCGGAAGAGGAAGGCGCTCAGGTGTTAATCTGCTCCGAGATCGGCTCTGAAGGGCGCAACTTCCAGTTCGCCAGCCATTTGGTGATGTTCGACCTGCCGTTCAACCCCGACCTGCTGGAGCAGCGCATCGGTCGTCTGGACCGCATCGGTCAGGAAAATGACATCCAGATTCTGGTGCCTTATCTGGAAAATACCGCGCAGGCGCTGCTGGTCCGCTGGTATCACGAAGGCCTGGACGCATTCGAACATACCTGCCCGACCGGTCGTTCCATCTACGACAGCCACTACGATCGCCTGATCGGCCTGCTTGCCCATCCGGAAGAGCAAGACGGCGTCGACGACTTTATTCGTGAGTGCCGCGCGCAGCACGATGCGCTGAAAGCTCAGTTGGAGCAGGGTCGCGACCGCCTGCTGGAAATGCACTCCAACGGCGGCGAACAGGCGAAAAAACTGTCCGCCGATATTGCCGCGCAGGACGACGATGTCACGCTGGTCAACTTCGCGCTTAATCTGTTCGATATCATCGGCATCCATCAGGAAGATCGCAGCGACAACCTGATCGTGCTGCGTCCGTCCGAACACATGCTGGTGCCTGACTTCCCCGGTCTGTCCCAGGACGGCTGTACGATCACCTTTGATCGCGAGCAGGCGTTGTCCCGCGAAGACGCCCAGTTCATCAGTTGGGAGCACCCGCTGATCCGCAACGGACTGGATCTGATCCTGTCCGGGGATACCGGCAGCTGCGCCGTATCGCTGCTGAAAAACAAAGCGCTGCCGGTCGGCACGCTGCTGGCGGAGCTGGTGTATGTGGTCGAAGCGCAGGCGCCGAAAAAACTGCAGCTCACCCGTTTCTTGCCGCCGACGCCGGTGCGCATTCTACTGGATCGCAAGGGGACCGACCTCGCCGCGCAGGTGGAGTTCGAGAGCTTCAACCGCCAGCTGGCCGCGGTCAACCGCCATACCGCCAGCAAACTCGTGAACGCTGTGCAGCCCGATGTGCATGACATGCTGCAAAAAGCGGAGCCGCTGATCGCAGAACAAGCGCAGAAGGTGATTGCAACGGCCACTCAGTTTGCCGACAAAGCGCTGCGACACGAACTGGAACGCCTCACAGCGCTCAAAGCGGTGAACCCGAACATCCGCGAAGATGAGTTAAAGGCACTGGAAACACAGCGGGAACAGGTGCTGCTGAATCTCGAGCAGGCAAACTGGCGTCTGGACGCCATCCGTCTGGTCGTGGTTTCTCACCAGTAACCGCGCCATGATGGCGCTTATCACTCACGCGGCGAGGAGAGCACCTTGCCGCCAGCTCGGAGTCGGTCATGGACCCCTATAACCCGCCGCAAGACCCCTGGCTACAGGTGCTCTATCAGGATGAGCATCTCATGGTGGTCAACAAACCTAGCGGCCTGTTGTCCGTTCCCGGCCGCGCGCCGGAAAACCGCGATAGCATCATGAGCCGGATTCAGGCGGAACACCCGTCCGCCGAGTCCGTTCATCGGTTGGATATGGCGACCAGCGGCGTCATTGCCGTCGCGCTGACCAAAGCGGCTGAACGTGAGCTTAAGCGCCAGTTCCGCGAACGCGAGCCGAAAAAGACCTATATCGCCCGCGTTTGGGGGCATATGGCGCAGGACAAGGGGCTGGTCGATTTACCGCTGATTTGCGACTGGCCCAACCGTCCTAAACAGAAAGTCTGTTTCACCGAGGGCAAATCCGCGCAAACGTTGTGGGAAGTGCTGTCTCGCGACGATGACGGAACAACCCGGGTAAAACTGATGCCGATCACCGGCCGCTCCCATCAGCTGAGGGTGCACATGCTGGCTATTGAACATCCGATTTTGGGAGATGGCTTCTACGCGCCGCCCGCCGCACGGGCAATGGCGTCTCGTTTGCAGTTGCACGCGCAGGCGCTGTTTATCACCCATCCGGCCACGCATGAGCCGATGCATTTTCGCTGTGAACCTGATTTTTGACGGATCGCCAAGTAACAATAAAATAAGAGTCAATGATGGAGAAGGGGGGCGCGAGGAGACGTTAACGCGAGAACTTGTGAACCTTGAGAAATTCGTAGGCCACCTGAATATCCTGCGCTTTGCGCTTGGAGAGTTCGATCATGCGCGGCGACAGCCCCTTCCCCACCATCTTGTCCGGATGGTGTTCGCTCATCAGCTTGCGATAAGCTCGCTTCACCGTCACCGCATCATCGTTGGAACGTACGCCCAACGTCCGGCAGGCGCTTTCCACGGTCGGCCCCCGCGGAGGTATTGGCGGCCGCTGATGCTGAGAGCGTCCGTTATGTGATTGCCCCCGACGCTGATGCGCATTACCGCCCTGCTGGGACCACCCACCATTGCCGTGTCGAGACTGAGCATGTGATTGTTGCGTCGCGCGTTCCATGGTGCGCAGAAATAGCTCGAACTGCGCCCGCGTCACCCCCAGTTCGTCGGCAAAGACATACAGCAACCGGCGTTCGTTGGGATGCAGCGCGCCGTCGATGAAAGCGACCTGTAACTGAATTTCCAGAAACAGGCGAACCATATCGAAACGACCGATGCAGACATCGCGCAGTTGACGCAGCTTGCCCCGAACTGGGAATTGACGAGACTTGCCTTCACGAAACGCCTGTTGGGCCGCATTGCGCGCTGCTCCACGCAGCTCCAGCCGATCCATGACATGGGTCGCGGCGAGAATATCCGCCTCGGTCACCCGCCCTTTCGACTTGGTGAGATGCCCCATCGCCTGAAACGTGGTGATGTAGAACAGCGCCTGACGAGAGGAGTGTGCGGAAAAAGCGGTACGCCGACGCGACAAGCGGGCTTTGTCAAATAAATGACCCACCAGCAGCCCGATTATCACCGCGCTGACGCCACCGCTGGACGCTGCGCCCATCGCCAGCCCCAGCAACTTTCCCCAATAGCGCATATACTCCTCAAATCCTCATGCCGTCGGCTAAAAATTGCTTTATCATACCCGTCATTTATCTTTGCTCCTAACGGCAGCGCGTAGAAAACGGCGGGGATTTAGCACTGGCGCTGCGCCAGCGCGTGATATAGTCTCTGACGGTTTGCCGGCATGATGCCCCTGATGACGGAACACCTGATACCGCGTATGAAAAAAAGTTTCCCAACTCTGCTGGCCTCGTTAGTGTGGTCAGCGCTCTACAGCCAGCAAGCCATGGCGGACCTCGCCTCTCAGTGTATGCTCGGCGTACCGACGTATAACCGTCCGCTGGTGACCGGCGACACCGGTCAGCTGCCCGTCCACATCCAGGCAGATCACTCCCAGGCGAACTATCCCGACAACGCCGTATTTACCGGCAATGTGAATATTGAGCAAGGCAACCGGGTGATGACCGCCAAGGAGGTCGAGCTGAATCAGATTCAGCAGACGGGTAAAACCGACCCGACCCGCACGGTCACCGCCACCGGCGATGTGCATTACGATGACAATCAGGTGATCCTGAAAGGGCCGAAAGCCTGGTCGAACCTGAATACCAAAGACACTGACGTGTACCAAGGCGACTACCAGATGGTCGGACGTCAGGGCCGCGGCGATGCCAACAAGATGAAGCTGCGCGACGACAACCGATACACCATTCTGGAAAACGGCACCTTTACGTCCTGCCTGCCGGGTGACGATAGCTGGAGCGTCGTGGGTTCGGAAGTCATCCACGACCGGGAAGAAGAAGTGGCTGAAATCTGGAACGCGCGATTCCGCATCGCCGGCGTCCCGATTTTCTACAGCCCGTATCTTCAGCTCCCCGTGGGCGATCGCCGACGTTCCGGTTTCCTGATCCCGAACGCCAAGTATGGCAAAAACAACGGCTTCGAGCTGATGACGCCGTACTACTGGAACATCGCCCCGAATTTCGACGCCACCATTACGCCGCACGTACAGACCAAACGTGGATTGCAGTGGGAGAACGAATTCCGCTACCTGACCCGTGCGGGCGCCGGCGTGTTCGAGCTGGACTGGCTGCCTAACGATAAGCAGTACGACAAAGAGATCAAAGCTGGCACCTATGAGGCCGACAGCAATACCACTCGCTGGCTGACGTACTGGCAGCACAGCGGCGTGCTGAACCAGGTCTGGCGTTTTAACGTCGACTACACCAAGGTCAGCGACCCGTACTACTTCACCGATCTGGAGTCCAAATACGGCTCCACCACCGACGGCTATGCCACCCAGAAGTTCAGCGCCGCTTACGCCGACCGCAACTTCGACGCCACGCTGTCGACGCGCAGCTATCAGATATTCAGCAATACCTCGGATGTCTATCGCGCACAGCCGCAGCTCGACATGAACTACTACCTTAACGATCTGGGTCCTGTCGACATGCACCTTTACGGGCAGGCGGTGAAATTTACCAACGTGAACCCGGATATGCCGACGGCGACTCGACTGCACGCCGAGCCGACCTTCAACCTGCCGCTGTCCAACGGTTGGGCAAGTCTGAATACCGAAGCCAAGCTGATGGCGACCCACTATCAGCAGAGCAATCTGACTCATTACAATAGCGATACCAACAACACCCCACTGGATGAGTCGGTCAACCGGGTGATGCCGCAGTACAAAGTCGACGGCAAACTGGTCTTTGAACGGGATATGGACTGGGCGAAGGGGTATACCCAGACGCTGGAACCGCGCGCCATGTACCTCTACGTACCGTACCGCGACCAGACCAACATTCGTACCTATGACTCCACCCTGCTGCAAAGCGACTACGCGGGCTTGTTCCGCGACCGAACCTACAGCGGCCTCGACCGGATTGCTTCGGCCAACCAGGTCGCGAGCGGGGTCACCACCCGCCTGTACGACGACGCGCTGGTGGAACGTTTCAACGCCTCGCTCGGTCAGATCTACTACTTCGAACGTCCGCGCACCGGCAACACCAACTCGTCGCTCGACAACAACTACCACAACGGCAGCCTGACCTGGGCGGGCGATACCTATTGGAAGATCGCCGATAACTGGGCAATCCGCGGCGGCGCGCAGTACGACGCCCGCGTGGATAACTTCACGGTCGGCGACGCCGTGGTGGAATACCGCGGTGGCGGCGAACGCATGCTGCAGTTGAACTACCGCTACGCCAGCGCGGAATATATTCAATCCATGCTGAACGACAGTACTCTTCCGGCCTATCAGCAGGGCATTTCTCAGGTGGGGATGACCGGCAGCTGGCCGCTGTCCGAGCGCTGGGCCGTCGTCGGCGCGTATTACTACGACACCAAGATGAACCAGCCGGCCGATCAGCTGATTGGTCTGCAATATTCCACCTGTTGCTGGGCGGTCAATGTCGGTTACGAAAGGAAGATCACCACCTGGAACACCGCCTCCAACAGCAGCGTCTACGACAACAAAGTGGGCGTGTCGTTTGAACTACGCGGTCTAAGCAGCAACTACAGTTTGGGCACAGACAAAATGCTGGCGAATGGCATTTTGCCGTACCAACGCTCTTTCTAATGGTGTACCGCCGGGAACTCTGGCCGCAATAAGCGTCTAATACCGGTAGCAATTCAACATTTAACCCGCCTCCAGGCGGATGACATTTAATGGGAAAGGTATGAACAACTGGAAAGCACTGATTCTGGGACTGACGCTGAGCGTCTCGACAGCGTTTGCCGCGCCGCAGGTCGTTGATCGCGTTGCCGCGGTGGTGGATAACGGCGTCGTGCTGGAAAGTGATGTCAATGGCTTACTGCAGTCGGTCAAGCTGAACGCACAGGGCGCCGGCCAGCAGTTGCCCGATGACGCCACGCTGCGCCATCAGATCCTCGATCGCCTGATTGTTGATAGCATCGTGCTGCAAATGGCCCAGAAGATGGGCGTTCAGATCACGGACGAGCAGTTGGATAGCGCCATCAGCGGCATCGCGGCGCAGAATCGCATGACGGTCGCTCAGATGCGCGACCGCCTGGCGCAGGAAGGCATCAGCTACGATACCTACCGCAGCCAGATCCGCAAAGACATGACCATCGCCGAAGTGCGCAATAATGAAGTGCGCCGCCGCATCACCATCCTCCCGCAGGAAGTCGATGCGCTGGCCAAGCAGGTCTCCAATCAGAACACCGGCGATACCGAGGTCAATCTGAGCCATATCCTGCTGCCGCTGTCGGAAAACCCGACGCAGCAGGAAGTCGATCAGGCCGAAGATCTGGCTAAGCGTCTGGTGAAAGAAGCGAACGAAGGCGCCGACTTTGGCAAGCTCGCCATCACCTACTCCGCCGATCAGCAAGCGCTGAAAGGGGGACAGATGGGCTGGGGTAAACTGCAGGAGCTGCCGACGCTGTTCGCAGAAAGCCTGGTGCAGGCGCAGAAAGGCCAGATAGTCGGCCCAATCCGTTCCGGCGTCGGCTTCCACATTCTGCGCGTCAACGACATCCGCGGCGAAGACAAAACCGTCTCCGTCACGGAAATGCACGCCCGCCACATTCTGCTCAGGCCCTCTGTCGTCATGACGGACGATCAGGCCCGCGCCAAACTGCTGGACGTCGCGCAGCAGATCAAGAGCGGCGGCACCACCTTCGCCGCTCAGGCGCGCCAGCTATCGCAGGATCCGGGTTCCGCCAATCAGGGCGGCGATCTGGGCTGGTCTTCACCTGACGTCTACGATCCGGTATTCCGCGACGCGCTGCTGAAACTGCACAAAGGCGAAATCAGCCCGCCGGTTCACTCCTCCTTTGGCTGGCACCTCATTCAGTTGATGGACACCCGTCAGGTCGATAAGACCGACGCGGCGCAAAAAGAGCGCGCCTACCGCATGCTGTTCAACCGCAAGTTTGCGGAAGAAGCCCAGACCTGGATGCAGGAAAAACGCGCTGCCGCCTATGTCAAAGTGCTGGATGGACAAAGCAACTAATGTCGACTGAACGCAGCACGCCACGCATCGTGATCACCCCCGGCGACCCCGCCGGGATTGGTCCTGATCTGATCGTCTCGCTGGCCCTACAGACATGGCCGGTCGAGCTGGTGGTCTGCGCCGATCCCGCGCTGCTGTTGAACCGGGCACAGGCGCTGAATGTCCCGCTGTCGGTGCGGGAGTATCTTCCCGCTCAACCCGCGCATCCTCAGCAATCCGGTACGCTGACCGTTCTGCCGGTCGAACTGGCCGGGACCGTCGTTCCCGGCCAGTTGAACGTGGAGAACAGCCGTTACGTCGTCGAGACGCTGGCTCAGGCCTGCGACGGCTGTCTGCGTGGCGAATTTGCCGCCCTGGTTACCGGTCCGGTGCATAAAGGCATCATCAACGAGGCTGGCGTGCCGTTTACCGGGCACACCGAATTCTTTGCCGAACGCAGCCATTGCGAGCGGGTCGTCATGATGCTGGCGACCGAGAAACTGCGCGTCGCGCTGGCAACGACGCATCTGCCGCTGAGAGACGTGGCGGATGCGGTCGACCGCCAGTGTTTGCACGAAGTCGTCACCATTCTCGATCACGATTTGCGGACCCAATTCGGTATTGCAAACCCGTCGATCTATGTTTGCGGCCTGAATCCCCATGCGGGCGAAGGCGGTCATATGGGACGGGAAGAGCTGGACGTCATCATTCCGGCGCTCGATGAGCTGCGGGAGAAAGGCATTCAGCTGGTCGGCCCGCTGCCGGCAGACACCTTGTTCCAACCTAAATATTTGCAGCCGGCGGATGCCGTGCTGGCGATGTATCACGACCAGGGATTGCCGGTTCTGAAGTATCAGGGCTTCGGCCGGGCAGTCAACATCACGCTGGGTCTGCCGTTTATCCGTACATCGGTCGACCACGGCACGGCGCTGGAGCTGGCCGCCACCGGCCAGGCCGATCCCGGCAGCTTCAGTACCGCCCTAAATCTTGCTATTAAAATGATTGCTAATCGTAATGAATAATCGAGTACACCAAGGCCACTTCGCCCGTAAACGTTTCGGGCAAAACTTTTTACACGATCATTTTGTGATCGACAGCATTGTCTCCGCCATTCACCCGCAGCCGGATCAGGCGCTGGTGGAAATCGGCCCCGGCCTGGGTGCTCTGACCGCGCCTGTGGGAGAACGACTGAACCACTTTACCGTCGTCGAGCTGGACCGCGATCTGGCCGCACGGCTGGAAGTCCATCCCGCGTTGAAAGATAAGCTCACCATCATTCAGCAGGATGCCATGAAAGTGGACTTCGCCGAGTTGGCGCAGCAAATCGGCCAGCCGCTGCGGGTTTTCGGCAACCTGCCCTATAATATTTCCACACCGCTGATGTTCCATCTGTTCAGCTATACTCAAGCTATTCGCGACATGCACTTTATGTTGCAGAAAGAGGTGGTCAATCGGCTGGTCGCGGGTCCTAACAGTAAAGCCTACGGCCGTTTGAGCGTCATGGCGCAGTATTACTGCCAGGTTATCCCGGTACTCGAAGTTCCGCCCACCGCATTCAGACCGGCGCCAAAAGTCGACTCTGCGGTCGTGCGGCTGGTGCCTCACACGACGTCGCCTTATCCTCAGGTCGATACCCGAGTGCTGAGCAGAATTACTACGGAAGCTTTCAATCAGCGCCGTAAAACGCTGCGCAACAGTCTGGGCAACCTGTTTACGCAAGAGCAGTTGGCGGAACAGGGCATCAATGCCAACGATCGCGCAGAAAACGTGACTGTAGAGCAGTATTGCAAGCTCGCTAACTGGCTCAGCAGTCAGCCTACGACGCAGGAATAAACTGGAGTTGTCGTCATGATCAACGCGCCCCGAGTTTGCATACAGGTTCAGAGTTTCTATGTAGAAGCACAGTCTGCGCCGGAAGAAGATCGCTACGTCTTTGCGTACACCATCACTATCCGCAATCTGGGGCGCCACGACGTCAAATTGATGAGCCGTTACTGGCTCATCACCAACAGCAACGGGCGTCAGACTGAAGTTCAGGGCGAAGGCGTCATCGGCGTTCAGCCCGTCATACATCCCGGCAGTGAATTCCAATATACCAGCGGCGCCATTCTTGAAACGCCGTTGGGAACGATGGAAGGCCATTACCAGATGCTCGACCATCAGGGTGAGACTTTCCAGGAATCTATCCCGGTATTCCGCCTGGCAATCCCTTCATTGATACACTAATTATGGCTACCTATCTTGTTGGCGATGTTCACGGTTGTTTCGTTGAACTGGAAGCGCTATTGGCGCAAGTTTCTTTCGATCCCGCGCGGGATACGCTATGGCTAACCGGCGACCTCGTCGCCCGCGGCCCCGATTCATTGCAGGTACTGCGCTTCGTGCGCTCGCTGGGTTCGTCGGTACGCATGGTGCTCGGCAACCACGACCTGCATCTGCTGGCGGTCTACGCCGGCATCAGCCGTCAGAAAAGCAAAGACCGGCTGGACGCGCTGCTCGCCGCGCCGGATATCGACGATCTCATCAACTGGCTGCGTCGCCAACCGGTGCTGCAGGTCGATGAGGATCTTAAGCTGGTGATGGCTCATGCGGGGATTACGCCGCAATGGGATCTGGACACCGCGCAGATGTGCGCCCGCGAAGTCGAATCCATCTTGAGCAGCGACAGCTATCCGTTATTTCTGGATGCGATGTACGGCGACATGCCGAACAACTGGTTGCCGGAACTGAGCGGCCTGCCGCGACTGCGCTTCAGCACCAACGTCTTCACCCGCATGCGCTACTGCTTCAGCGGCGGACAGTTGGATATGATGTGTAAAACACCGCCCGCGCAGGCGCCGTCCATGCTTAAGCCCTGGTTCAATTTACCCGGACCGGTGCCAAGCGAATACGCCATCGCCTTCGGGCATTGGGCATCGCTGGAAGGCAAAGGCACACCGGAAGGCATCTATGCGCTGGATACCGGCTGCTGCTGGGGAGGCTCGCTGACCTTGCTTCACTGGGAAACGCAGCGCTATTACCACCAGCCGTCCCAGTTTATGCGGCAGGATGACAACGCGCAAAACGCCGGGTAAACGCATCGGAATCGGAGGGGCATAGCCTCCCCGTTCGCAAGAAAGCGAAAAGACATGAGCGTGAAAAAGAGATGCCGAGAGGCATCTCTTTTTTATTCGTGCCTGAGCGCTTCCCGCAGACAGCGTCAAGTGACTCGGCGTAATGACGTTTACCCCGACGTTCGAATGACTGACCTACGCATCGATGAACGAGGGCGTACACCGTTGTGAGGGAAGTGCGAATCGTCCTCTTCACCCGGATGCGGCACGTTAACGAACATCGTACGGTAGTCCTGTGTGAAGGAGGTTTAGATCAATTCACAGGACTTCAGCCCTATCATAAAACGTTCGATCTCGCCGCAGACGGGATCGCCTGCCAACATAGGGTGATACCCTGTCCGGCGAAGTCACCGGTGTTGCTGTAATTACCGTCCGTCAGGATCCACCGCCCTTCCCGGTTGCATCTCAAACCATCCAGGCTGTTAAACGTATTATCCGCCGTGATGTTGGGCGCACCACGGTTGACGCCTTCCGGATATCCGCACAGCACATACCTGTCCCACACGAACGCTTGAGCGACGGCTGGCATCGACCTGAGCGCCCGCTTTTACATTAGAGCGGGATAAAGAAAACCCGCCGGTAAGCGGGTTTGAGAAGAGAGGGTTAGCGGCGTTCCAATATTTCGAAGCAGTAGTGGTGAGAATTGCGTTCATCCGCTTCGTGAAACTCGCTGAACGTAGAGCGCCACTCATCCGGCTCATAGTCCGGGAAGTGAGTGTCGCCTTCGACTTCGGCGTCAATGTGCGTCAAATAAAGCCGTTGTGCCAGAGGCAACATCTGCCGATAAATACTGCCGCCGCCGATGACCATGACCTCTTCGACATCGCCCGCCTCCGCCAGCGCCGCCTCCGGTGACGTCACCCAAATCACGCGGTCATCGTCGCCCGGCTGACTGCTGATCACGATATTGCGCCGTCCCGGCAGCGGCTGACCGATAGAGCGGAACGTGCTGCGCCCCATCACAATGGGCTTATCGAGCGTATTACGCTTGAACCACGCCAGGTCAGCTGGGAGATGCCAGGGCATGGCGTTTTCCATCCCAATAACCCGGTCCACCGCCATCGCAGCAATCAAACTAATAACCATGGTAGAACCCTGTAGGCAAAAAAAATTGTTGCCACTATACGGAAAGCCGGTTCGGGCGTCGATAAATGAACCGTATCCAAATTTGTTCTCTGAGGTCTCTGATTTGTCATACTCCCGGACGCCGGTGATAAACCCACAATCCGGGCAGCGACAGTCCGATGGAGAGCGCCCCGACGATGAAGCTGGCCTTGAGAAATTGAGTGATCAACTGCTGCATTAACGCCTCGCTATAGCCCTGGTGCGACAGCTCCACCACTGAGATCATCGCCGTATAGGCGGAAATGCCGGGGAACATCGGGATCACCGCCGCAACGGTGAATACCTTGGGGTGCGCCAGCAGCCAGCGCGACCAGTGAATGCCCAGCGCGCCGATCAGGATAGCAGCCAGCATGGAAGCCCATTCAATATGCAGGCCGAAATGGATCAACAGAAAGCGGGAGCCATGCCCCAGCGCGCCGAGCACGGCGCAATAATGCAACGCCCTTACCGGCACATTGAACACGATAGCGAAACCGAGCGCCGGTACGGCGGCCAGCGCCATGTCCTGCAATAACATCCAGAGAAGTTCTAAGCCCATCCACGCAGCCCCCATATCGCCATTGCCGATACCACGCCGATACAGGTGGAGAGCGTCAACAGACTGGCGATCGCCCAGCGCGCCAGCCCAGTGTTGACGTGCCCTTTGAACATATCTGCCACCGCGTTAATCAAGGGAAAGCCCGGAACCAGCAGCAGCACGCTGGCCGCCATCGCCACCGTGGCGGAATTCTCCAGCCCCGGCACCCGCATCAGCAGTCCGGAGGCCGAAGTAGCGACGAAGGCGGTAATGCAGAAGTTGATCAGCGGATTAAAGCTGCGGACCGTCAGCAGTTGGCGCACATACATCGCCAGCCCGCTGGCGAGCAGCGCGATGAGAAACGCATCCCAGCCGCCGCCGTTCAACCGGCTGAAACAGCCGCAAGAGAGCGCGACGATGCTCACGACAATCCAGCGCGGGTAACGCAGCGGTTTGATGTGGTCGAACCGCTTCGCGACCTCCTGAACGCCCAGCAGGCGATGCTCGGCCAAAATCACGACATGCTGCACCTCCGTCACCACGTGCATATTGATACCGCGGTCCTCATTTCTGCGTGTGGTGGTCAAACAGTGTCCATTGACGATCGTGCTCAGCACCACGGCATTCGCGGAAATTGAACTCTCCACGCTGTCGGCGCCCAGCGCCTTCCCCAGACGGGAGGATAATTGCTCCACTACCGTACTTTCCGCGCCGTGCTGTAGCAGCATCAGCGCACATTGAATACACAACCGGGTGATGTCCCGTTGAGCGATACCTGAACTGATCATGTTGATGCTCCGATCCGACTCAAAAGTCCCGAGAATTCACGCTGTCGCAGACAGCGGCGGCTCCGCCGCGCCGTCGCTCATGGCGGATGGTTCGAACAGGCCGGCCACAGCGTGATCGGAAACATTATGCACGAATTTTTCGCGATGAATTTGATGACGATAGGAATTACGGCAGCTAGCCAGGGAGAGGAACCAGAGCAAGAGTACAGCAGGATGGGCTTCAACGTAGTGAAACCAACAGGGCATCGACGTGGTCGTATAATGACGAGGAACGGCCATCGCCGCTCCACGCCAGAGACGATGATGACTACACTGTGCCGGTGCCGCCATCCGCACACCACACCTGACCAGATGTGTAACTGGCTTCGGCCGAGGCCAGCGTGACATACAGCGGCGCGATTTCCACCGGCTGCCCCGGACGTCCCATCGGCGAACTCGCGGCAAACTGCTGCACCATCTCCATCGGCTGGCCGCCGCTCGGCTGTAGCGCCGTCCAATAGGGTCCCGGCGCGACCGCATTGACACGGATCCCTTTGCCGGTGATCTGTTTCGCCAGCGCCTTGGTGAACGCCACATTACAAGCCTTGGTCTGCGCATAATCCAGCAGAATCGCGCTCGGGTTAAAGGCCTGGACCGAGGTCGTATTAATAATCGCCGAGCCGGGTTTCATATGCTGCAACGCGGCTTTGCTGATCCAGAACGGCGCGTAAACATTGGTTTTGAACGTGGCGTCGAACGCTTCGGTCGTCAGTTGCGCAATCGACTCCACATACTGCTGGCGTCCGGCGTTATTCACCAGGATATCCAGCCCGCCCAGCTTATGCACCGCTTCGTCCACCAGTTTGTGGCAGAACGCTTCGTCGCGAATATCGCCCGGTATCGCCACAGCCGTACGGCCTTCGGCGCGAATAAGGTCGATGACCTCTTTAGCGTCAGACTCTTCTTCCGGCAGATAGTTGATCGCGACATCCGCCCCTTCACGCGCATAGGCGATCGCCACCGCGCGGCCAATACCGGAATCTCCGCCGGTCACCAGCGCTTTTCGTCCCTCAAGTCGGCCCGTACCGCGATAACTTTCCTCGCCGTGATCCGGCTGCGGCTGCATCTTGCTCGCCAGCCCCGGCGGGGTTTGCGGCTGGCTGGGAAACGGGGGCTGGGGGTAGGCGTCGACCGGATTTTTGCCGGTTAAAGCGGGACGTGAAGACTGACCTTCTTTCTCATGCGAAGCCATACTTATCTCCTGATAAAGGATGTTCAGACGGATAAAAAACACTCACCCGCACAGGTTGGAGTCACCCTTTAAGCGTAGACGCTAAATGCGTCTTTTTCAGGAAAGGTAGTCTTTTATGCTACCGAATAAAGATTCAACATAATGAAATATCGATAAAAAACGGGCCAATCGGCATAACCGATCGGCCCGTTTATCGACCCACTCTATGAAAGGGAGTTATCGGCTGATTTTAGCGTGCATTTCCTGCACCGAGGTCACCTGCTCGGTCGGGTCGGCATTCAGCGACATCGCGGTGGCAAACCCTCCGTTCATGGTGGTGTCGTAGTGCACTTTGTACTGCAACGCGCTGCGACGAATTAGCTTAGAGTCCTCAATCGCCTGACGACCAGCCGTGGTATTCACGATATAGGCATATTCGCCGTTCTTGATGCGATCCTGAATGTGCGGACGCCCTTCGTGCACCTTATTGACCAGACGCGGATTGATGCCCGCCTCGCCCAGCACCACCGCGGTGCCGTGAGTCGCATCCAGCTCAAACCCGTGTTTGAGCAGCTTGGCCGCCAGATCCACGACGCGGCCTTTGTCGCCCTCGCGGACCGACAGCAGCGCGCGGCCGTTTTTCTTCATCGCGGAGCTGCTGCCCAGCATGGCTTTGGCGAACGCTTCTGCAAACGTGCGGCCCACGCCCATGACTTCGCCGGTCGAGCGCATTTCCGGCCCCAAAATGGGGTCGACGCCCGGGAATTTATTGAACGGCAGCACCACTTCTTTCACCGAGTAATAAGGCGGAATCACTTCTTGGGTTACGCCCTGTTCGGCCAGCGTTTTGCCTACCATCACGCGCGCCGCCACTTTTGCCAGCGGCACGCCGGTGGCCTTGGAGACGAACGGCACGGTCCGCGCCGCACGCGGGTTTACCTCAATCAGGTACACTTCGTTGTTCTTCACCGCGAACTGCACGTTCATCAACCCTCGCACGGACAGTTCGAACGCCAGTTTTTCCACCTGCTGACGCATCACATTCTGAATGTCTTGGCTCAGGGTGTAAGCCGGCAGCGAACACGCGGAGTCGCCGGAATGCACGCCAGCCTGTTCGATATGTTCCATGATGCCGCCGATTAGTACCTGTTCACCGTCACAGATGGCGTCCACGTCCACTTCCACCGCGTCGTCCAGGAAGCGGTCCAGCAGCACCGGCGCGTCGTTGGAGACGCTGACTGCCGTCTGAAAGTAACGACGCAGGTCCGTTTCGTCGTAGACGATTTCCATCGCGCGGCCGCCCAGAACATAAGAAGGGCGCACCACCAGCGGATAACCGAGGCCTGCGGCTTTTTCCACCGCCTGTTCGATGGCGACGACCGTGGCGTTCGCCGGCTGTTTCAGGCCCAGGCGGTCAACCGCCTGCTGGAAACGTTCGCGGTCTTCCGCGCGGTCAATGGCATCCGGGCTGGTGCCAATCACCGGTACGCCGGCCGCTTCCAGCTCACGCGCCAGCTTCAGCGGCGTCTGGCCGCCGTACTGGACGATCACGCCCTTCGGTTTTTCGATACGGACGATTTCCAGCACGTCTTCCAGCGTGACCGGCTCGAAGTAGAGGCGATCGGACGTGTCATAGTCCGTAGAAACGGTTTCCGGGTTGCAGTTGACCATGATGGTTTCATAGCCGTCTTCCCGCAGCGCCAGCGATGCATGTACGCAACAGTAGTCGAACTCGATACCCTGACCGATACGGTTTGGCCCGCCGCCCAGCACCATGATTTTATCGCGGTCGACATTCGGATTCGCTTCGCACTCGTCTTCATACGTGGAGTAGAGGTAGGCGGTATCGGTCGAGAATTCGGCGGCGCAGGTATCCACGCGTTTGTAGACCGGGTGCAGGTTGTATTTGTCGCGCAGCTTACGGATTTCCCCTTCGGAAACGC
Source organism: Lonsdalea quercina (assembly GCF_900107885.1). Taxonomy (NCBI): domain Bacteria; kingdom Pseudomonadati; phylum Pseudomonadota; class Gammaproteobacteria; order Enterobacterales; family Pectobacteriaceae; genus Lonsdalea; species Lonsdalea quercina. Next base: position 218,977 of record NZ_FNQS01000004.1, read on the forward strand.
CCGCCAAGGTCGCCAGACGCGCATCGGCAAACCCTTTGCGCTTCAGCATCCGCAGGAAGTCCGGCGTCAGGCTGTTTGCGCCCCCTTCCGCCACCTGCTCTTCCAGACGCACCAGCTCTTCAATCTGCACCAGGAACCAGCGGTCGATATTCGTCAGGTTGAAAACGCCGTCTATCGACATTCCGGCGCGGAAAGCATCGGCCAGATACCAGATGCGATCGCCGCCCGCGTCTTTCAGCTCCCGGCGAATGGTGGTCAGCGCCTCGGGGTCGTCCAGATCCACTTTCGGATCAAACCCGGTCGCGCCCACTTCGAGTCCGCGCAGCGCTTTCTGCAACGACTCCTGCTGTGTGCGGCCGATCGCCATCACTTCGCCCACCGACTTCATCTGCGTCGTCAGGCGGTCGTTGGAGCCTGCGAATTTTTCAAAGTTAAAGCGCGGGATCTTGGTAACGACGTAGTCGATAGAGGGTTCGAAGGACGCCGGCGTACGTCCGCCGGTGATATCGTTCATCAGTTCGTCCAGCGTGTAGCCCACCGCCAGCTTCGCGGCGATCTTCGCAATCGGGAAGCCGGTTGCCTTGGAGGCCAGCGCCGAGGAACGAGAGACGCGCGGGTTCATCTCGATGACGATGAGACGACCGTTTTTCGGGTTTACCGAGAACTGGACGTTGGAACCGCCGGTCTCAACGCCGATTTCACGCAGTACCGCCATCGAGGCGTTACGCATGATTTGGTACTCCTTGTCCGTCAGCGTTTGCGCCGGGGCAACGGTGATGGAGTCGCCGGTATGGATCCCCATTGCGTCCAGGTTTTCGATAGAGCAGACGATGATGCAGTTATCGTTTTTGTCCCGCACCACTTCCATCTCATACTCTTTCCAGCCGATCAGCGACTCATCGATTAGCAGCTCGTTGGTTGGAGAGAGGTCCAGACCGCGGGTACAGATCTCTTCGAACTCTTCACGGTTGTAGGCAATGCCGCCGCCGGTGCCGCCCATTGTAAAGGAGGGGCGGATAATGCAGGGAAAGCCGACGTCGGCGGCAACGGCCAGCGCTTCTTCCATCGAGTGCGCAATGCCGGAACGGGCGGTATCCAGCCCGATTTTTTTCATGGCGATATCGAAGCGACGGCGGTCTTCGGCTTTGTCGATGGCATCGGCGGTCGCGCCGATCATCGTGACGCCGAATTCTTCCAGCACGCCATGGCGCTCCAGCTCCAGCGCACAGTTCAGCGCCGTCTGGCCGCCCATCGTCGGCAGCACCGCATCCGGCCGCTCCTTATCGATGATTTTGCGCACGACCTCCCAGTGAATCGGCTCAATGTAGGTGGCGTCCGCCATCTCCGGGTCGGTCATGATCGTTGCCGGGTTGGAGTTCACCAGAATGACGCGGTAGCCCTCTTCGCGCAGCGCCTTGCATGCCTGCGCGCCAGAGTAGTCGAACTCGCACGCCTGACCGATGACGATCGGGCCGGCGCCCAGAATGAGGATACTTTTTATGTCGGTACGTTTTGGCATTTCTCGCTCCTGAGAACCCGCTTACTCGCCGCCGTCCAAGGAAGATGACTCGGCGCGGCGCGACTAAGCGTCTTCTGATTATTGGGTATTACGGTAAGACTCAATCAGCTCGATAAAGTGGTCAAACAGCGGCGCGGCGTCGTGCGGACCCGGACTGGCTTCTGGATGTCCCTGGAAGCTGAAAGCCGGTTTATCGGTGCGGTGAATGCCTTGCAATGAGCCGTCGAACAACGATTTGTGCGTGACGCGCAAATTCGCCGGCAGCGTGGCTTCGTCTACCGCAAAGCCGTGGTTCTGAGCGGTGATCATCACGCGGCCCGCATCCAGATCTTTCACCGGATGGTTGCCGCCGTGGTGGCCGAATTTCATTTTGATGGTGTCGGCGCCGCTGGCCAGGGCCAGCAGCTGGTGGCCTAAGCAAATGCCGAAGATCGGGATCTCGGTGTCCAGCAGGGTTTTGATGGCGTCGATGGCATAATCGCAGGGCGCCGGGTCGCCGGGACCGTTGGACAGAAACACGCCGTCCGGACGAAGTTTCAACACGTCTTCAGCCGAAGTCTGAGCTGGCACGACGGTCAGACGGCAGCCGCGATCGACCAGCATGCGCAGGATGTTTCGCTTGGCGCCGTAGTCGTAGGCCACCACGTGGTAAGGCAGCTCGCTTTCGTCTTTCACCGTCGGCAGATCGCCCTGCAGCGTCCAGCTCCCCTGACGCCATTCGTAGCTGGCGGTTGTCGTCACCTCTTTCGCCAGATCCATGCCTTTCAGGCCCGGGAATGACTGCGCTTTTTCCAACGCCAGCGCCGCATCCGGCGCGTCGCCCACAATAATGCAGCCGTTTTGCGCGCCTTTCTCCCTCAGCAAACGCGTCAACTTGCGGGTATCGATATCCGCAATCGCCACAATATTGTTGCGCTGGAGGTAGTTGGAAAGGGTTTCCTGGCTGCGGTAATTACTGGCAATGAGGGGGAGGTCGCGAATAATCAGGCCTTGTGCCTGAATGGATGAGGATTCTTCGTCGCTGGCGTTGACGCCGACATTACCAATGTGGGGATACGTAAGAGTGACAATCTGGCGGGAATAGGAAGGATCAGTGAGGATTTCTTGATAACCGGTCATCGACGTATTGAAGACCACTTCCCCCACGGCCGATCCCTCTGCCCCAATGGCCCGACCGTGGAATTGGGTTCCGTCTTCCAGAACCAATAGCGCTGACTTAATCAAAACACCCTCCAAGGAATAAACAATCACGTTATTTGCATATTAATTCAGATTCACCGATCTAAATCAATGCAAAAACCACCTGTAAGGTAAATTTTCGGCAAATTGGGCGCATTTTAATGACGACCCGGTCAATTGTCCATCCAAAACAGGATTTTTTCTTGTATTTATACGTATCCAGTCAATAATCCTGGTCGACAGCCATAAAAACACACATAAAATGGCGTAAGAAAACGGTTGCTAACCGAAATAACCAAAAAGATGATTGAGATAGCATCGTTCGCCGAAAACAGAGCAATACGAAGTAAAAAAAGGGCCTTTAAGGGGATTAAAAAATAGAAATTAAAACGATATAAAGCAAAAAATATAAAAAGACTATATTTTTACATAAAAACAAAAATGACACCAAAAGGTGTCATTAAAATCATGATGTTATAAATATAACATAATTTCAAAAATCATAAATCATCGAGTCCAAGCACATCTTTCATATCGAAAAGGCCGGATTTATGAGCACTTATCCATATTGCCGCCCTCACTGCGCCATTTGCAAAGGTCATCCGACTTGAAGCCTTGTGGGTTATCTCTACACGCTCGCCGATATCTGCAAACATGGCGGTGTGCTCACCGACGATATCGCCCGCGCGAACGGTCGCGAAACCGATGCTTTTCGGGTCTCGCTCGCCGGTGTAGCCTTCACGCGCATAGACCGCACAGCTTTTGAGATCGCGCCCCAAAGCGCCAGCGATAGACTCGCCCATAGCCAGCGCCGTACCCGAAGGCGCGTCCACTTTATGGCGGTGATGCGCTTCGATAATTTCAATGTCCGTGTAATCGCCCATGACCTTCGCCGCCTTCTCCAGCAGCTTCAGCATCACGTTCACGCCCACGCTGAAGTTGGCGGCGAAAACGATCCCTATCTCAGCGGACGCCTCGGATATTGCGGCTTTGCCCGCATCATCAAAGCCCGTCGTGCCGATAATCATGGATTTAGCGTGCTGGCGACAGAACGCCAGATGCGCCAATGTGCCTTCGGGACGCGTAAAATCGATCAAAACGTCGAAGTCGTCCTTCACAGCATCGAGGGAGTCAGAAACAACCACATTCCGTTTTCCCAGCCCGGCCAGTTCGCCGGCATCGCTGCCGACCAGCGTAGACCCTGCTCGCTCCAACGCGGCACCCAGTACTGCGCCGTCGATGTGATCAACCGCCTGTATCAGCTGACGCCCCATGCGTCCGCCAGCACCGGCAACTGCAATACGGATTGATGAATCCTTCATGTCTTCTCTCTTATTTCATGTCATGCATAAAAAATGCATTCAGGGTAACGAAACCGGACGGAAGAAAGTGAATAGATTTGCCGACCGGTAAAATTAAGCGCGCATCCCGTCTCTGTGACCCGCGCCACCGCTCGCTAAGGGGACTGGGATGCCATTTTCGCGGTGATAAAGGCGTCATGCAGGTTCATCACTATAACGCATAAACATGCAGTTTCAACGCAGGGAAATATTTTCTGGAAGGAGGAAACGACAGCGCCGAACGGGCTGTCGTTCTGTCAGATCGTTAGTCGACCTGCTTAACGTCAACGCGCAGCTCTTTCGGCACTTCGAAAACGATGGTTTCCTCGCGTCCGACCATCTCGTGCGCGACTTCGCCACCCAGCGACCGGAGACGCTGTACGACTTCCTGCACCAGCACGTCGGGCGCCGATGCACCGGCTGTGACGCCTACGCACGCCGTATTATTGAACCAGGCTTCCTGAATATCGTCAGCCGAGTCAATAAGATAAGAGCGTTTGCCGACGCGCTGCGCCAGCTCCGCCAGACGGTTTGAGTTAGAGGAGTTTTTAGAGCCGACCACCAGCACGACGTCCGCTTCGCCGGACAAATGACGTACGGCTTCCTGCCGGTTAGTCGTCGCATAGCAAATGTCGTCCTTACGCGGCCCGATGATCTTCGGAAAACGCGCCCTCAGGGCATCAATCACCGCATAGGTGTCGTCCACAGACAAGGTGGTTTGCGTCATGAAACACAGCTTGTCTTCGTGTTTAACCTGCAGCGCGAACACGTCTTCCGGGCTTTCGACCAGATACATCCCCCCCTCAGGGTTGTTGTACTGCCCCATGGTGCCTTCCACTTCGGGATGACCCGCGTGGCCGATTAAAATGGCTTCCATCCCTTTCCGGCTGGCGCGCGCGACTTCCATATGCACTTTGGTGACCAACGGACAGGTGGCGTCGAATACGCTCAAATCGCGACTTTTGGCTTCTGCCCGCACCGCCTGTGAGACGCCGTGCGCCGAGAAAATCAGGATCGCGCCATCCGGAACTTCATCGATCTGTTCGATAAAAATAGCGCCGCGCTCACGCAGGCCGTTAACCACGAAGCGGTTATGCACCACCTCGTGACGAACGTAAATCGGCGCGCCGTAGATCTCCAGCGCGCGCTCCACGATGCTGATGGCGCGGTCGACGCCCGCGCAAAACCCGCGGGGGTTAGCCAGCAAGATTTTCATGCTTCTCCTCCTGTAACGGGGGATCGATAGCCTGCACGTCGATGTCAAACGTGATGGTATGTCCGGCCAGCGGATGGTTGAAATCGACGGTGACGGACTCTTCCGCCACTTCCTGAATAATGCCCGGCATATCCTGACCGCCAATGCCGCTGAACAACATGATCGTCCCTACGTCGGGCACGCCGGTTTCGGCGAAGTCGCGTCGCAGGAAAAACTGAATCAAATCGGGATTGGCGTCGCCGAAAGCGGACTCGGGCGGTAAGCTAAAGCGACGTTTATCGCCCGCCTGTAGCCCCAGCAGCTGCTGCTCCAACTCGGGGGACAGACTTCCGTCCCCCAGACGGAACAGCGCCGGCTTTCCGCTGCGCTGAGTGCTTTCCGCCACAGAGCCGTCTTCCAGCGTCAACGTGAAATGCACCAGCACGGCGCTATGATTCTGAACACGCTCAGACATGCGCTATTTACCTTCGGCTTTTTTCTTCTCAGAGGACACGAAAAAACCTTCCAACACAATCAGCAATGCGCCGATACAGATGCCCGCATCGGCAATATTGAAGATGGGGTAATGCCAGTCATTGATATAGAAATCAACAAAGTCAATCACATAGCCATGAACCAACCGATCGGTCAGGTTACCCACCGCGCCGCCGATAATCATGGCGTAAGCAATGTTGTTCAACTTCTGGCTGGCGCTGGAGCGGTACATCAGTACCAGCAACGCCGCCGTAATCGCCAGCGCGATCACCGCAAAGAACCAGCGTTGCCAGCCATCTTTATCGGCCAGGAAGCTGAACGCCGCGCCCGGATTATGGGCATAGGTCAGATTAAAGAATGGGATCAGCGGCAGCGACTCTCCCAACTGAAAGTGGGTCATGACCCACTGCTTACTGCCCAGATCCACTACCAGCACTACCAGCGCCAGCCAAAGCCAGCGCAGTCCCGTTGATTTCATAGAGTGTCTCATTAGACGAATTTACGCACTTCGCCCGCGCCACCGACATTGGTAGCACAGCGACCGCACACTTCAGGATGCTCGGAGTCCGTGCCGATATTCGTTTCAAAATGCCAGCAACGCGGGCATTTCTCGCCGTCAGCCTTATCAAGGACAATTTTCAGCCCTGATAATTCCGTCTGCTGCGCATCCGCAGGCGCATCGTCGTAAGACGCGATGGTCGCTTTAGAGGTCAGCAGCGCGAAATGCAGTTCCGGCTGCAGCTGATTCAGCTTCTCAGTCAGTGCGCTATCCGCATACAGCGTGACGGCGGCTTCCAGAGAACCACGGATGTGTTTATCGTTACGCGCCTGCTCGATCACCTTGTTCACTTCGCTGCGGATTTGCAGCATGTCGGCCCAGAAAGCCTCATTCATGCTTTCTGCACCATCAAGCCCGAACAGGCCGTCATACCACTCTTCGGTAAAGACGTACTGCGCGCGTTCGCCCGGCAGGTAAGCCCAGATCTCATCCGCCGTAAAGGAGAGGATCGGCGCCATCCAGCGCACCAGCGCTTCGGCGATGTGGAACAGGGCCGTCTGACAGCTGCGGCGCGCGACGCTGTCGCTCTTGGCGGTGTACTGACGATCTTTGATGATATCGAGATAGAACGATCCCATCTCGATCGAGCAGAACTGCATCAGACGCTGAACTACGCGGTGGAAGTCGTAGTTTTCGTACGCGTCCAGAATCTCTTCCTGTGCGGCTTTCGCGCAACCAACCGCCCAGCGATCGAGCACGACCATATCCTGAGGCGCCACGCTGTGCTGCGCCGGATCGAAACCGTTCAGGTTGGCCAGCAGGAAGCGCGCGGTGTTACGAATACGGCGATAGGCGTCGGCGGAACGTTTCAGGATTTCATCGGACACTGCGATCTCACCGGAATAGTCGGTAGAGCCGATCCACAGGCGCAGAATGTCGGCGCCGAGTTTATCCATCACGTCCTGCGGGCTGACCGTGTTGCCGATGGACTTGGACATTTTGCGACCCTGCCCATCCACGGTGAAGCCGTGCGTCAGTACCTGACGGTACGGCGCTTTACCCTTGATGGCGGTCGAGATCATCAGAGAAGACATAAACCAGCCGCGATGCTGGTCGGAGCCTTCCAGATACATGTCCGCCGCGTGGCCGCCAAATTCCGGGCGCACGTCGACGACTGACGCATGGGTGGAACCGGAATCAAACCACACGTCCAGCGTATCAGGCACTTTGACGTAGTTGGCGGCGTCTTCGCCCAGCAGCTCCGCCGGGTCCAGATCCCACCATGCCTGAATGCCATCCTGCTCAACGCGTTTAGCGACGGCTTCCATCAGTTCCACGGTACGCGGGTGCAGCTCTTCGGTCTCTTTGTGCACGAACAAAGACATCGGCACGCCCCAGGTGCGCTGACGGGAAATACACCAGTCTGGGCGATTCGCGACCATGGTTTCGATTCGCGCCTGCCCCCAGTCAGGGATCCACTGCACGCCTTTGATTTCCGACAGCGACTGCTGACGCAGCCCTTTCTGATCCATGCTGATAAACCACTGCGGGGTCGCGCGGAAGATAATCGGCGTTTTGTGACGCCAGCAGCAAGGATAGCTGTGCAGCAGTTTTTCAACATGCAGCAGCACGCCGCGCTCGCGCAGCATCTCAACGACGATGTCGTTAGCTTTGAAGACGAACAGGCCGTCCAGCCCCGGGAACGTGCCCGGCAGATAGCAGCCGTCCGGCCCCACGGGGTTGGCGATTTCCAACTGATATTTCTGACTGATGACATAGTCGTCCGGACCGTGTCCGCCCGCAGTATGGACGGCGCCCGTACCGGCATCCAGCGTGACGTGTTCGCCCAGAATAGCCGGGACATCGAAGCCCATGAACGGGTGATTGAAGCGCAGCAGTTCCAGCGCGTTACCCTGGCATTCGCCCAGCACTTTCCATTCGGCAACACCCAGACGCTGCATGACGCTTTCGACCAAATCCGCCGCCAGAATCAGCGCCTGACCGTCCACCTGCACCAGTTGGTAAATAAATTCCGCATTCAGAGAGATAGCGCGGTTAGCCGGCAGGGTCCACGGGGTCGTAGTCCAAATCACCAGGGAAATGGCGCCCTCTACCGCATCGGCAGACACGCCGAACTTCGCCGCCACGGCGGAACGGTCGACCGCGCTAAAAGCGACATCGATAGAAGGAGAGGTTTTGTCATAGTATTCGACTTCCGCTTCCGCCAGTGCGGAACCGCAGTCGGCGCACCAGTGAACCGGCTTGGCGCCCTTGTGCAAGTGACCGTTGGCGATGATTTTGCCCAGCGCGCGGATGATGTTGGCTTCGGTGTCGAAGTCCATCGTCAGATAGGGATGATCCCACTCGCCCAGCACGCCCAGTCGAATGAAGTCTTTTTTCTGGCCGGCGACCTGCTCTGCCGCGTACTTACGACACTCCTGACGGAACTCTGCCGCGCTGACTTTTTCGCCCGGCTTGCCGACCAATTGCTCAACTTTCAGCTCGATGGGCAGGCCGTGGCAATCCCAGCCCGGAACATAGGGCGAGTCATAGCCGGAAAGCCCTTTGGACTTGATAATGATGTCTTTAAGAATCTTGTTAACCGAGTGACCAATGTGAATGTTGCCGTTGGCGTACGGGGGGCCATCGTGCAGGATAAAGGTTTTCTTACCTTGCTTGGCGCTACGAATAATCCCGTATAGATCCTGATCGTACCAACGTTTCAGCATATCGGGTTCGCGCTTGGCGAGATCGCCACGCATCGGGAACCCTGTTTCCGGCAAATTCAGGGTAGTTTTATAGTCACTCATTAGATTCTCGATTTCGTTTTCGGCTAGAAAAATTAAACCGGTGCCTTTAGCCCAAAGAATTCACGGGCCGCCACCTCATCATTAGCGATCTGCTGCTTCAGCGCATCAAGCGAAGCAAACCGCTGTTCATTACGTAGTTTTTTGCGCATGACCACTTCTATGTGGCGGCCATACAGATCCAGCGTGACGTCAAACAAATGCACTTCCAACTGCTGACGTTTGTCGCCGGTGATTGTCGGGCGCGTTCCGATGTTGGCCACGCCGGGAATTGGCTCATCCCCCAGCCCATAGACGCTTACGGCGTACACGCCACTGACCGGCGATACCTGGCGTTTCAACGGCACATTCGCCGTCGGAAAACCTATCGTGCGACCGAGCGCATTGCCATGCACCACGCGCCCAGAAATACTGAACGGGTGCCCTAATAGCGCTTCGGCCTGAGCCAAATCGTCTTGGCTGAGCGCTTCCCGCACCGCGGTGCTGCTCACTCGCTTTCCACCGTTGCAGAACGAATCGGTGCTGATGACCTCAAAGTCCAGCTCAACGCCCGCTTTCTGTAATAACAGGAAATCCCCTTTGCGACCAGCGCCAAAGCGGAAGTCATCCCCCACCACCAGGAATTTCACGCCCAGCTTGTTCACCAGCAGATCGGAAATAAAGGCATGGGCATCGTGGGCGGCGAAGGCCGCGTCGAACTTCACGCACAGCAGGTAATCGACGCCGGCCTGCGACAGATATTTCACCTTATCGCGCAACCGGGTCAGTCGGGCGGGCGCGTTTTCGCCGCCGAACAGCTCCTGCGGCTGGGGTTCAAAAATCATGACCATCACAGGCAGTCCGCGCTTCTGCCCTTCCTGTTTCAGGCGTTCGAGCAGCACATGATGCCCGCGGTGGACACCGTCAAAGTTACCAATAGTAAGCACACAGCCATGATGGTGTGCCTGAAGATTGTGTATACCGCGTATTAGCTGCATAACTGGCTCAAAACAGTGGAAATCGGCGGATTATACCTTGTACAACGGGTAAGGTTAACCCGGGATGCGTGCCTTTTGTCGCCAGCTCTTCTGATTTCAGCACTGGCGGAGAGTTTAAAAAGCGCAAAAACGCCGCCTGGAGTGACGGCATCTCACGGCCGATAAGGCATGTGGTTGCCAAGAACAGTCCGTTAATACGCGTTGCGCGTTTTAATACCGATTTATGGCGCGAAAGACTATATTCCCCGACGTGAAGCTGTTAAAATCCTGCGCCATCACAACGTAACAAGCGCTGACGTACAAACGGCGCTTATTTGCACAAATCCATTGACAAAAGAAGGCTAACCGGGCATATTCCTCGGCCTTTGAATTGTCCTCGATAGAATATATTTGGGAGTTGGACCTTGGCTAATATCAAATCAGCTAAGAAACGCGCCGTACAGTCTGAAAAGCGTCGCAAGCATAACGCAAGCCGTCGCTCCATGATGCGCACTTTCATCAAGAAAGTATACGCGGCGATCGCCACTGGCGATAAAGAAGCAGCACTGAAAGCGTTTAATGAAATGCAACCGATCGTGGATCGTCAGGCTAGCAAAGGCCTGATTCACAAGAACAAGGCTGCACGTCATAAGTCAAACCTGATCGCACAGATCAACGCTTTGCAATAATCGCGTTCTCGCGAACATTGCTAGAAAAAACCGGCCTAGGCCGGTTTTTTTATGTCTGAAATCCTGAAAACTTAGATTTTATCTTATATTACAGTCTGTTAACTTAAAACCCCTGAGGGATCGCCAGCGCCGTTAATTGCGGCGATCGTCTTCCCTCATACGATGGCTACAGCGCCTGGCGCCCCGTCACTCTCTGGGCGCCGGCGTATGAGCCGATATGGCAGGCAGCGCAATACGCAAGGCGATAAAACCAAACACGCCGGCCGCTAGTGAACTCGTCAGGATCGCCAGCTTGGCATACAGAACCGTCGCCGCATCCGCTTCGCCACCGAAAGAGAGCAGCGTGATGAAAATGGACATCGTGAAGCCGATGCCGCACAGCACCGATACCGCGCTGAGCTGACGAAAGTTCACGCCTGCCGGTAACTTCGCCAGCCCAAGAGCGATTACTCCCCCGCTGAACACCATAATCCCCAGCGGTTTTCCTATCAGCAGACCGGCGGCGATTCCCACCGTGAGCGGAGAAAGCATCTGTCCCGCATCAACACCTTGTAGCGCGATACCCGCGTTGGCGAATGCGAATAGCGGGATAATCAGAAATGCGACCCAGCCGCTCAGCCGGTGCTCCAACGCGGTCGCGAGCGACGGCTGCCCGGCCGGCGCGCGCAGCGGGATCAGGAATCCAACCACCACTCCCGCCAGCGTGGCATGCACGCCCGATAGCAGAACACAAAGCCACAGAACGGCGCCCACTGATAAATACGCGGGTGAGTTCATTACCTGTCGCCAGTTCAAATATGCCAGAACCAGCGCCGACAACGCCGCCCCCAGCAGAGCCAGCCCATTCAGTTGCTGCGTGTAAAAGAACGCGATCACCAGAATAGCCCCGAGATCGTCGATGATCGCCAGCGCCAGCAGGAAAACCTTCAGTCCCAGCGGCACCCGTTTGCCCAGCAACGCCAGAATACCCACGGCGAAGGCGATGTCCGTCGCCGTCGGAATGGCCCAACCCACTCGAGTGTGCACATCTGCGGCGTTGATCGCCAGATAGATCAGCGCGGGGACCACCATGCCTCCGAGAGCGGCCGCTACGGGTAATAGCGCCTGACGACGGCTGGCCAATGCGCCAACCATCAGCTCGCGTTTTACCTCAAGCCCCACCATCAAAAAAAACAGCGTCATCAGGCCATCGTTGATTGCGTGCAGCAGCGTGGCGTGAAAGTTTATCCCACCCACCGTGACGTCGAGCGGCGTAGTCAGCACCTTGTCATATCCCATTGCCGTCAGCGGAATATTCGCCATCAGCAACGCCAGCAGCGTTGCTGCAATCAGCGTCATTCCCGCCGCCGCATCCAGCCGGGCTAACCGGCGCAATAGCCTCATCATCAGGACATTCTCTCTTTAAGCGAAATCGGTACACCGTCTTCTTGTGATGTCAGGAAGTCGGGAATCAGCCCATACACTCGTTGAAAATGCCTCAATATTCAACAAAAACCGGATAACCTTCGGCAGAAACGAATCACACCAAAATGTTGAGCGCCTTTGGGGCTGAAAAATCGTGTCATCTCCGCACCAACCGCCATTCTTGATGGCGGTGTGCAGCGCTATTTCACGTTTCCCTGACGAAAAAACCATGCGCCGCGCGGAGAATCCACCAGCACGCCATCCGCCCCTAACTCCCGCGCACGCTGGTAGTCGGCTGGCGTATTGACGCCGAACAGAATCACCTGCGCCGCCCCGGCCGACCGGAAGCAGTCCATCGCTTCTTTATCCCAGGTCAGTACGGCTTTGGAACGCCCTTCTCCCAAGGTGAAGCGCTCGACGACCTCGACCTCGCGACGCAACTCCAACCCATACCAATGCGGTACGCGCGCGGCCGGAAGCGGGTCACATAGATGTGCCATGGAAACATTCGCCAGCAAGGTTCTGGTACGGTCTCGGGTTTCGAAACGAGAAATTTGCGGCGGCAACGCCTCAAGATAACGAGCATCCGTGGAATAAACGCGCGTGCGCGCCAAACTTCTGGTTTCCAGCAGCGTTTTCAACAGCGCCTGGCCGAAACGCACCGGATCAGCGTCGGGCGATTTGATATCCAGATAGAACGGCACCTGAGGATAAGCACGCAAAATCGCATCCAGTCGGGGGATGCCAATACCTTTGCCTCGGAAGGGGTGATGCGGGATATCGCCGAAAGCCCATCCCGCATCCACATTTGCCAATTCAGCGCTGGTATACGCAGAAACCGGGCCCTGTTTATCGGTCAGCGCCTTAAGATCCGTCGGGCGATAAAGCACAATCACGCCATCTTTCGTCTCCTGCAGCGTAACCCAGATTGCATCCGCGCCGTTCTTAAGCGCGGATTCAACCGCAACCCTCGTATTTTCCGGCGCGTCGCTGGTCCCACCCCGATGAGCGATCACCTGAGGCGCGGTGGCGGAATAGGCCGCGGCAGACACCATCGCCAAACACAGAAACGCACAGAAGCGGTGGGAAAATCGTTGCATGATAGGCATCCGTTTAAGCTAGAGAGGAAGTGCCTAAGCATATCGTCGCGATATGACGTTTTTGTCACAACGCGCCAAGGCGTTCAAGAAGGCCGCCATCACGCGAACTGTCCACGAGGGGAAAGAAAACGGCGCAGCGTCGCGCCATAAAAAACGGCCCGCAAGCGGGCCGTTGATGGAATCGACGCGAGAACGGACTTAACGGGTCAAGTCGTCAAAGAACTTTTTCACGCCGTCGAAGAAGCTTTTCGAACGCGGACTGTTGCGCTCGCCGGAAGGTCCGCCGAAGCTCTGCTCCAGCTCCTGCAGCAGCTCTTTCTGACGCTCATTCAGGCTGACCGGGGTTTCCACCACAACGCGACACAGCAGGTCGCCCTGGGCGCCGCCGCGAACGGACTTCACGCCTCTACCACGCATTCGGAACAGTTTGCCAGTCTGCGTTTCCGCCGGGACTTTCAGCTTCACGCGGCCATCCAGCGTCGGCACTTCGATTTCGCCGCCCAATGCCGCCATCGCAAAGTTAATAGGCACTTCGCAGTACAGGTTGTTCTCTTCGCGCTGGAAAATTGGGTGCTGCTTCACCTGGACCTGGACGTACAGATCGCCCGCTGGCGCGCCCATTTCACCGGCTTCGCCTTCGCCGGAAAGACGAATGCGGTCCCCCGTGTCCACGCCCGCCGGAATTTTAACCGACAGCGTTTTGCTTTTTTCCATACGGCCATGCCCGTGACATTTCACGCACGGATCTTTGATGATCTTGCCGCGACCGTGACAGTGCGGGCACGCCTGCTGCACGGTGAAGAATCCCTGACGCATTTGCACCTGGCCGTTACCGTGGCAGGTTGGACAGGTCGCCGGCGAGCTGCCCGGACGGGAGCCGTTGCCATGACAAACATCACACTCTTCCAGCGTAGGAATATGGATCTCTTTGGTGACGCCACGCACGGCTTCTTCCAGAGTCAGATCCATGTTGTAACGGAGATCGGAGCCACGGCTCGCACGTTGACGGCGTCCGCCACCGAATATGTCGCCGAAAACGTCGCCAAAGATATCGCTGAAGTCTGCGCCGCCGCCGAAACCACCGCCGCCGCCCATGCCGCCTTGTTCAAACGCAGCATGACCATACTGATCGTATGCAGCGCGTTTCTGCGAATCGCTCAGCACTTCGTAGGCTTCTTTGACTTCTTTAAATTTGGCTTCAGCACTGCTGTCACCGGGGTTACGGTCCGGGTGAAACTTCATCGCCAGGCGCTTATACGCCTTCTTGATTTCACGTTCATCCGCGCCTTTCGCAACGCCTAACGTTTCATAGTAGTCTTGCTTAGCCATGCTTGTTATCTGCCCTCAACATGCGTGCACGGGCGCAGAGTTTCCCCGACGCCCGTGCTGATTGCCTTGCCGACAGCGGTAACATTTACCGCTGCCGCGCCCGCTCAAGGGCGATTATTTTTTGTCTTTGACTTCTTCGAATTCCGCATCAACGACATCGTCGTCTTTACGGTCCGCGCTTTCACCGCCAGCGGCACCGGCTTCCGGCTGAGCCTGCTGCTGAGATGCTTCCAGCAGTTTGGTGGAGGCTTCAGCCAGCGCCTGGATTTTCGCTTCGATGTCTGCTTTATCTTCAGACTTCAGCGAAGATTCCAGCGCTTTCAGCGCGTCTTCGATAGCCGTTTTGTCGCTGGCAGCCAGTTTGTCGCCCAGTTCTTCCAGCTGCTTACGCGTGCTGTGCAGCAGGTGGTCGCCTTGGTTGCGGGTCTGAACCAGTTCTTCGAACTTACGGTCAGATTCCGCGTTGGCTTCAGCTTCACGCACCATCTTCTGGATTTCGTCTTCGTTCAGACCGGAAGACGCTTTGATGGTGATGTTCTGTTCGCGACCGCTGTTTTTGTCTTTCGCGGACACGTGCAGGATACCATCGGCATCGATGTCGAAGGTAACTTCGATCTGCGGTACGCCGCGCTGCGCCGGCTGAATGCCGTCCAGATTGAACTGGCCCAGGGATTTGTTGTCCTGAGCACGTTTACGTTCACCCTGCAGTACGTGGATCGTCACAGCAGACTGGTTGTCTTCCGCCGTAGAGAACACCTGGCTGTGTTTGGTCGGGATCGTGGTGTTCTTGGCAATCAGCGAAGTCATTACGCCGCCCATGGTTTCGATACCCAGAGACAGCGGGGTAACGTCCAGCAGCAGTACGTCTTTCACATCACCAGACAACACGCCGCCCTGTACGGCAGCACCGATAGCCACAGCTTCATCCGGGTTAACGTCTTTGCGCGGTTCTTTGCCGAAGAAGTCAGCCACTTTTTTCTGCACCATCGGCATACGGGTCTGACCACCAACCAGGATCACGTCGTTGATGTCAGAAACAGACAGTTTGGCATCCTGCAGCGCCACTTTCAGCGGCTCTAAAGAACGCGTGACCAGATCTTCTACCAGCGATTCCAGTTTGGCGCGAGTCACTTTGATGTTCAGGTGTTTCGGGCCAGAAGCGTCAGCCGTGATGTACGGCAGGTTAACGTCGGTCTGCTGTGCGGAAGACAGCTCGATTTTCGCTTTTTCTGCCGCTTCTTTCAGACGCTGCATGGCCAGCGGGTCATTGCGCAGATCGAAGTTCTGCTCTTTTTTGAACTCGTCAACCAGGTAGTTGATCAGGCGGCTGTCGAAGTCTTCGCCACCCAGGTGGGTGTCACCGTTGGTCGCCAGTACTTCGAAGGTTTTTTCGCCTTCTACTTCATCGATTTCGATGATGGAGATATCAAACGTACCGCCACCCAAGTCATAAACCGCAATAGTACGGTTGCCGACTTCTTTATCCAAACCGTAGGCCAGAGCGGCAGCGGTCGGTTCGTTAATGATACGTTTGACTTCCAGACCTGCGATACGGCCGGCGTCTTTAGTCGCCTGACGCTGAGCATCGTTGAAGTAAGCCGGTACGGTAATCACCGCTTCAGTGACGGCCTCGCCCAGATAATCTTCAGCCGTTTTCTTCATTTTCTTCAGAACTTCGGCGGAAATCTGCGGCGGAGCCAATTTCTGGTCTTTCACTTCCAGCCAAGCGTCGCCGTTATCGGCGCCGATGATTTTGTACGGCATGATGTTGGTGTCACGCTGGACTTCTTCGTCCTGGAAACGACGACCAATCAGACGCTTGATAGCAAACAGCGTGTTTTTAGGGTTGGTCACCGCCTGACGTTTAGCCGGTTGGCCAACCAGAGTTTCACCGTCTTGCGTATAAGCAATGATGGAAGGCGTGGTGCGATCGCCCTCGCTGTTTTCCAGTACCTTAACCTTCGTACCATCCATAATCGCAACACAAGAGTTGGTTGTTCCCAAGTCGATACCAATGATCTTACCCATCTAAACATCTCCACTAAAAGTCATATTCGGTTGTGGTAGTTCAACCTACTATGTGGGCCGCGGATGAGTTTTCAACTCCCCGCAATACCATGCCGTATTCGGTCAAACTGTTCTCGATGACTCATAGATGGGGACGACAATGCCAGCATCAAGGGCTAGTTGGTAAAAAAAACCATTCTTTTGCTATTTTGCTTTTTCTGTGTACAGAAGAAAGGCGCCAAGCCGCCTTCTGGCGCCGCGCTTGAGCGCGCTTTTCCCGCGGTTTTGTCGCCGAAGGAGAACAATTTCTCCGTCAGAGATAGGACCAGTGAACGCCGATACGTTGAGTGACGACGTGCGAGACGATTTATTCGCGTTCGGAGAAATAAGATGGCGCTTCGCTTGCAAAGAAATCTTCGCTCTGTTCTTTTCCGCGCATACAACGCAGCAGATAGCCGCCTATCAGCACCCCGCCCATCGACAGGAACAGGACGTACAGTGCGGGCGCCAGCGGCGTCAGTTTCATCAAGGACGTCACCAAAATCGGCGTCAGTCCGCCAAAAATCGCGTAGGCGATATTGTAAGACAATGAAATGCCGGAAAATCGCACGGCAGGGGGAAAAGCACGCACCATCACGCACGGCACCACCCCCGTCACGCCGACGCTGAATCCGGCCAGCGCATAGCTGACGAACAGGATTTCCGTGCTATCCGCCGCATGGGTATAAAATACCCCGCTGCAGGCGGCCAGCAGCAGACTGCCGCCGATGAAAGTCACGCCCAGTCCCAGCCGGTCTGCAATACCGCCTGCGACAATGCAGCCTAACATCAGCATCACGGTCGCAAGACTGTTTGCCTGTAGGGTCAGCGCGGGGGCAATCCCGTAAACCTGCTGCAAATAGGTGGGCGACATCAGCACCACGACCAGCACCCCCGCCGACAACAGCCAGGTCAGCATCATCGATAACACCACCGACTTTTTGTGCGCCTGCATGATCGATTTGAGCGGCAGCTCTTTCGCCAGCTGTTTGCGTGTCTGCATTGCGACAAACACGGGGGTTTCTTTGAGCCAACGCCGCAGATACATCGCAATAAAACCGAAAAGGCCGCCGATAAAGAACGGAATGCGCCAACCGGCGGACAGAATTTGCTCCGGAGACATCAACGTATTCAGCACTGACGCCAGCAGCGACCCCACTAAAATGCCCAGCGTAAGGCCCGACGTCAGAATTCCGCAGGCGATGCCAATGCGTTTGGGCGGCACGTGCTCTGCAACAAAGACCCAGGCGCCAGGCACCTCGCCGCCGATAGCAGCCCCCTGCAATAAACGTAGCAGCAACAGCAACGCCGGAGCGGCAATGCCTATCGTTGCGTAGGTCGGCAACAAGCCCATGCCCAGCGTCGGCAACGCCATCAGGAGGATGCTCAGGTTGAACATCTTTTTACGCCCAACCAGATCGCCAAAGTGAGCCATGACGACCCCGCCCAGCGGCCGGGCCAGATAGCCCGCGGCGAAAATGCCGAACGTTTGCAGCTGGCGAAGCCACTCGGGGATATCGGCCGGGAAGAAAAGCTGGCTGATCACCGGCGCGAAGAAGACGAACACGATAAAATCGTAGAACTCCAAAGCGCCACCCAGCGCCGCCAGAGAAAGGGTTTTGTAATCTTGTCGATTCAACTGCCGATGAGATGCATTATCCATAATGACCGCGCTGTGCGCCATTGAATCAAGGCGCTGTCGTTTCCTTACTAAACCATGACTATACCGACAAATTCACGTCAGCCAGCCCCATCTAATTCTTATGACGAGCGAGCGCCGAACGCATTGCGGTCACTCGCGAAGCGCGCTTTTAGGACGGAAAGCGGCCACGACCTGAGGATCGGTTTCAATATAGGGACCTTCCAGCAGTTGAATACAGTAGGGAACGCTCGCGAAAATCCCCGGAACGATGACATGACCCGCATCATCCTTCAGGCCTGCGAGCGTCTCTTGAATCGACTTGGGCTGGCCCGGCAGGTTCAGAATCAACGCCTGTTTGCGAATTACCCCCACCTGACGCGACAGTATTGCCGTCGGAACGAATTTCAGGCTGATCTGCCGCATCTGTTCGCCGAATCCCGGCATCTCCCGGTCGGCGACCGCCAGCGTGGCATCAGGGGTCACATCGCGTCGGGCCGGGCCGGTTCCGCCAGTGGTCAGCACCAGGTGACAGCCGGATTCATCCACCAGCTCGCACAGCGTCTGTTCGATCAGGGCTTGCTCGTCCGGTACCAGGCGCGACTGTATCTCAAACGGCGTCGTCAGCGCTTGTGAAAGCCACGTTTCCAGTACCGGGATCCCTTTATCCTGATAAACGCCGCTGGATGCCCTGTCAGAAATCGACACTAACCCAATGCGCAAACTGTTCATAATGACCTCGTGCCTACCTTTATTGTCTCGGAAAAGCTCATTTTATCAGCCCAACGTCAATAGCACCCTCTAAAATAGCCCTGGTGGGCTATCAGGAAATACCCACCACGACTTCATTGCTTTTTCATTTTTCTGTCGACGAATGAGGGCGCGTTTGGGTCAACTCCATGCGACAAAAAATGAATTCGAGAATGCGATAATATATTATCGCCAACTACTGACACTTGAGAATAAAACCGCCAAAATAGCGGTCTCGCGATACTGCGCTGGCGAGCGGTATCGCGAACAATGTTTCTCTTCAATATTACTTATGATTGTCCTGCATAACTATTCCAGGTGAATGATTTAATTCGAATAAGATGTCTGAATGAATAAATTCCAACGCAATGTTTTAAAAACCCTATCCCATACACCGATCGCGTTCATCCTGTTTGGTATAGTCTCATTTCTCATTACTGCCTGCATTCTGCTGAACACGCAGCGAAAGAATTGGCAGGAAGAAAAACGCTATTTCGATAATATCATTCAGATCTATGAATCATTTAATAATGGTAATGGACTTGTAGAAAGCGACCATAGCTATAAAAATGGTGAATCGCTCTTCTCCAGAGTGATTATTCTTTCTTTCCGAAGTAACGATGTCGTCAAAGAGTGTATTCACCGACTCTCGTCATTTGATATCACGTTGAGTGAAAAGTCGATCGCTCGCGTCTGCCAGAGCAAACTGCCTACCGTAGGGGAGTTGAACAAGGAAGATCAGTTAACGTCCGTACTTCCTCTACTGTCGTCCACAGATGATCTGGTGGGTATCCGTATCCGGTTTGCCACATTGAGTGGACCGCCTGTATTCAGATCCGTATTTTCCTCTCTCAGTTCGTTGGTGGCGCTGCTTAGCATCAGCCTATTTGGCGCTTTTCTCGGGACGATGCTGGCGCTGTTGATAAAAAAGTACCTGATTGAACTACCGGCCATCGCGCGTTACGACGATCTAACCGGCTGCCTGCGCAGAGATGCCTTTTACCATGCCGCTAATAAAGTCATGCGCAATGCCACCCAGCAACGACAACCGCTGTGCGTCCTGCTGATCGACCTGGATCACTTCAAGAAAATTAATGATACGCTAGGCCATGCCGCGGGTGATGAAACCTTGAAAGATGTCGCTGACGTTACCCGAAACTATTTTCGCAGAGGCGATATTTTGGGGCGTTTGGGCGGCGACGAATTCGCGGTGATATTACCGAATACGACGTTGGATAACGCCTACAGAGTCTCGGAACGGATTCGCCTTGCGATCCACGAAATGACATACGACAAATTATCCAAACGTCATCTCTCCGTCAGTATTGGTTTAGTGGAATACGCGGCTGGCGAAGAAACGTTGGAACAAGTCATTAATCGGGCCGACATCAAGTTATACGCTGCGAAGAAAAGCCGTAACCGTGTTGAAAAATAAACGGCCAGCGATAGCTGGCCGTAGGAAATGTTTACTGCCTTTGCCGTCTTACAGCAGATCGGCAATCATTTTTTCCAGCTTGCCCTGGTCGACGGCAAACTTGCGGATCCCCTCCGCCAATTTATCCACGGCCATCGGGTCCTGGTTATGCTCCCAATAGAACTCGGATTCCGTTAGCGGAGCCGGACGCGCCTGAATCTCTCCGCTATAAGACAGTTTGCGTTCGACGCTACCTTCCGCTTCCGCCAGCTCTTTCAGCAGAGCAGGCGCAATGGTCAGACGGTCACAGCCCGCCAACGCCAGAATTTCACCGCTGTTACGGAAGCTTGCCCCCATAACCACCGTTTCGTAGCCGTGAGATTTGTAGTAATCATAAATTTCACTCACCGAGATAACGCCCGGATCTTCCTGCGGTTCAAACGTCTGCTGTTCGCCGTTGGCTTTGTGCCAGTCGAGAATACGGCCCACGAACGGTGAGATCAGGAACACGCCCGCTTCCGCACAGGCGCGGGCCTGAGCGAAGGAGAACAGTAACGTTAGGTTGCAGTTGATGCCCTCCTTTTCCAACTGCGCCGCCGCTCGGATGCCCTGCCAGGTAGAAGCCAGTTTGATCAGGATACGTTCGTTGTCGATCCCGGCATCGTTGTAGAGTTTGATCAAACGTTTCGCTTTCGCCACGCTGGCTTCGGTGTCATAGGACAGTCGAGCATCCACTTCGGTGGAAACACGGCCGGGAACCAGCTTCAAAATTTCCAGCCCGATGTTCACAGCCAGTTTGTCGGAGGCGTCGGTTACCTGCTGAGCCGGGTCGTTGCTCTGCTGACGCGCCCAGTTCACGGCGTCATCAATCAGTTTGCGATATTCCGGGATCTGGGCCGCATTCAAAATCAAAGAAGGGTTCGTGGTGGCATCCTGCGGCTTGTACAGTTTCATTGCCGCGATATCACCGGTATCAGCCACCACCGTAGTGTATTGGCGTAGGGAAGTCAGTTTATCCGTCATGTTGGCCTTTCTCATTGTTAGTACATGAACTGGTGGCAGGGTGCCGTCGCCAGAAATTGATGATAACATGCGCGAAACCCCACGCAAGACGGCCCGACAATGGGCTTACCTCTAGGTTTTCTTATTATTTTAACCTTGTAAATCAATAAGAAAAATGAAAATAATCGCGAATAACATTTTCGTCTCTGTGGATATAAAAACGAGAAAAATCTCCAGTTAGACGCGTTAATTAACCTCCCCTGTCGCAACCATCGCCCTTTCCTTCCCCGGCGTCAGCCCGTTTTTTGCTACATTAGTGCTATTAAAATTGCGCAATGAAATCACAGGGAACCTGCTCATGCTTATCACGATTTCTCCGGCTAAAACGCTGGACTACACCAGCCCCCTCCCGACAACGCGTCATTCTCAGCCAGAACTGCTGGAGCGTTCGTCCCAGCTCATCGAACGCTGCAAGACGTTGACTCCTGCGGAGATATCCTCTCTGATGGGCATCAGCGACAAACTGGCCGGACTCAACGCGGCGCGCTTCAACGACTGGCAGCCCCATTTTACGCCGGATAATGCACGCCAGGCGCTGCTCGCGTTCAAAGGCGACGTTTATACCGGCCTGGCGGCTGAAGACTTCAGCGATCGTGATTTTTCATTCGCTCAACAACACATGCGTATTCTTTCCGGACTGTACGGCGTACTGCGGCCGCTGGATTTAATGCAGCCTTACCGGCTGGAGATGGGCATCAAACTCAAAAATCAGGCGGGTGATAATCTGTATCAGTTCTGGGGCGATACCATTACCGGCACGCTGAATCAGGCGCTGGAAGCGCAAGGCGACGACATTTTGATCAACCTCGCCTCCGACGAATACTTCAAGTCCGTGAAGCCAAAGAAACTCAATGCACGCATTATCAAACCGGTCTTTCTGGATGAGAAAAACGGCAAATATAAAGTGATCAGTTTCTATGCCAAAAAAGCTCGCGGGTTGATGAGCCGTTTCATCATCCAGAACCAGCTCACGAAACCGGAACAGTTGAAAGAATTCGATCTTGAGGGATACGGCTTTGCCGCCGAGGCGTCGTCAGCGGACGAGCTGGTCTTCAAACGCGCAGAGCGTGCATAGGCAAAGATGAAGCCGCCGGCGGACCACGGTTCGCCGCCCTCTGCCGCCGTGAGTGGAAGCATTTGGGATGTACACCTCCGCCCCCGTCCAACACAGTCATCCGACCCGTCGTCGCTCTTAACGCTCCAGTCCTTGCAGCAAGGCTGGCAGGGAAATTCGAAAAATCGCCAGGGAGTTGTCTGACAGCCTTGAACCAGGAGACGACGCTGGCATCGTCGGTCAGGCAATCCTGAAACGCCTCGCCGACGCCATTCCGGATGCCGACATCCGGTTTTATCATACCGCCACTTTGCGTTGGAAACGCCGGACTAGCGAGTATTACCGCCATCCAGGGGGTTCTGGATCACACCTCCAATAAGGCGTTCAGAGCGACGTATCAAGATAAAGAGGCGTTGCAGCGGTGGCCATGGCGCGATACTCAAACCGGGGATAGAGGACTATCTCCCCTATCGAGCACGTTAGACCACGGCATCAACATGGCTCGGACGGCGCCGCGACCGACTGACGCCTCACCAGCGTTGGGTGAAACAGATGCGTTGACTCCGCCGGTTCTCTGTCTTCAAACAGCGCTAATGCCAGCTCCGCGGCCTGCACCGCCATGGCCGATACAGGGTAGTGGATCGTCGTCAGACGCGGACGCAAATAACGGGCGATCAGTACGTCGTCGAATCCTACCAGCGACATCGCCTGCGGCACCGCGATGCCGTTATCGTCCAGCACCGAAAGCGCCCCAGCCGCCATCGAATCGTTGTAGCAGGCCACCGCGCTCATATTGCCGCCGCGACTCAGCAGGATCGTCATCGCCATTTCGCCGCCCGCTTCGTCCGGCGTGGAACGCGCCACCAGCCGTTCATCGTAGGTAATTTGATGTTTAGCCAACGCCTCTTTATACCCTTTCAAACGGTCGATGGAATCGGAAATAGGATGGTTCGAGCACAGAAAACCGATGCGCCGATGGCCTGACTGAATCAAATGCTGCGTGGATAAAAAGGCGCCCTGACGATCGTCCAACGCGATGCAACGATGTTCATAACCTTCAAGCACCCGATTGATCAGCACCATATGCGGAATATGGTCCATCAATATCGCCAGCTCATCGTCAGCGATCATTTTCGCATGGACCACCAAACCGCTACAACGGTGGCGAATGAGCTGTTCGATCGCCTGTTTTTCTTGCTCAGCATTGTGATAACCATTGCCGATGAGCAGAAACTTTCTGGCGCTTTGAGCCACCTGTTCAACCGCTTTTACCATCGTGCCGAAAAAGGGATCGGAGACATCCGCCACCACCAGTCCCATCGTCTCGGCGCTCTGCTGCGCCAGCGCGCGCGCGTTGGCGTTAGGATGATACCGCAGCGCCACCATCGCCTGAGTCACGGCCTCACGCGACGCCACGCTGGCCTTGGGGGAGTCATTAATCACACGGGAAACTGTCGCAACTGAGACACCCGCCAAACGGGCAACATCCTTTATGGTAGCCATATCACATTCCTGTATACGTAACGGCGTGCTGCGGCACACTCATTGACGTCATTGCCTATTACGGGGCGGCACACAGCGCTCGCCATGCCGCTCAATATACCGCTTTCGCCCTAAGCCTGCGACCTTCCAGGGAACCTCAACCAACAGCGCTACGTTTACGCGATCGCCGTCACGGTCCTTCTCTCTCACAGCACTTCACAAAATGCCCCGTCGCTGCTTAAATAGGGTAACCGGTTACACCAAAGGTAAAAAGACAACAAAAATACATTCCTACAAATCCCGAAATTACTCGATTCTTCCTATTTAAAATGAAGTGTAACTGATTACATAGTTTAGGGGTTTATCCAGTCCAAAAGCGGACCAACGCACGGTGCTACGGCACGTCGGTCCCGGTGATGACACAGGAGTCGTCCATGATGTTGTTTGAACCTACAGAACACCCACACAGACGCTTCAACCCTCTTAGAGGCGACTGGGTGCTGATCTCGCCGCATCGCGCCAAACGGCCCTGGCAAGGACAGCAGGATAGTCCCGATCTGACGACGCCACCCGTCCACGATCCGAGCTGCTATTTGTGCGCCGGAAACCCCCGTATTTCAGGGGAAACCAACCCCAACTACACCGGCACGTTTGTCTTCGCCAATGATTTTTCGGCGCTGCTTGCGGATACCCCGGATGTCCCGTCAGGCAACGATCCCCTGTTTCAGATGAGTGACGCCCGAGGACTGAGCCGCGTGATCTGCTTCTCCCCTGACCACAGCAAGACACTTCCCCTGCTCCCCCTTCCCGCGTTGCGGGCCGTGATTGATACCTGGAGCGATCAGACCGCGGAACTGGGAGAGCGGTATCCGTGGGTGCAGGTGTTCGAAAATAAAGGCGCGATGATGGGCTGTTCCAACCCGCATCCGCATGGGCAGGTCTGGGCCAATGATTTTCTGCCTAACGAGGCATTAATTGAAGACCAGCAGCAACGCGACTATCTGACGCGGTACGGCACCCCGATGTTGCTCGACTACATGCAACGCGAACAGCAGGCGGGCGCACGCACGGTGGTGGAAACCGAGTACTGGCTGGCGGTAGTCCCATACTGGGCGTCGTGGCCGTTTGAGACGCTGCTGCTGCCGAAGTTCGCCGTTCGGCGGTTGCCGCAGTTGAACGAGCGACAGCGCGACGATCTGGCGCTCGCCCTGAAAAAACTGACCAGCCGCTACGACAATCTGTTTCAGTGCTCATTTCCCTATTCTATGGGCTGGCACGGCGCCCCCTTCACCGCGGAAAGCCACGACCACTGGCAGTTACATGCGCACTTCTATCCGCCGCTACTGCGTTCCGCCAGCATCCGAAAATTTATGGTGGGCTATGAAATGCTGGCGGAAGCCCAGCGCGATCTGACGGCAGAGCAGGCGGCGGAACGCCTGCGCGCGGTCAGCGACATTCACTTTCGCGAACACGTCTGAGGCCGACTGATGACAACCCACATCACCCACTTGAAAACGACCGCAGACGCGGTTTTCCAGCAGACCTTCGGGTTTGCGCCGGCCGCCTTCGTCCAGGCGCCGGGGCGCGTCAATTTAATCGGCGAACACACCGACTATAACGAGGGCTTTGTCCTGCCCTGCGCGATTGATTATCAAACCGTGATCGCCGCCCGCCCACGCTATGATAGCCGTATCCGGGTCGTCGCCATCAATTACGATCAACAACAGGATGAGTTCGAACTGGCTCAGGATATCGTGCCGCATCCTACCTTTGGTTGGGCTAACTACGTCCGTGGGACGGTGAAATATCTGTTGATGCGCGGCGTCAACCTGACCGGGTTGGATATGGCGATCGTCGGCAACGTCCCCACCGGCGCAGGATTAAGCTCCTCGGCGTCGCTGGAAGTCGCCATCGGTCAGACCTTTAAGGCGTTGAACGGACTGTCGCTCAGCCAGCTTGAGCTTGCGCTTAATGGGCAACAGGCGGAGAACGCGTTCGTCGGCTGTAGCTGCGGCATTATGGACCAGTATATTTCGGCTCAGGGACGCGCCGGTCATGCCCTGCTGATCGACTGTCGTTCGCTGGATCACTCGCTGGTGAAAATGCCCGCCGGGATCGCCGTCATGATTGTGCACTCCAACGTCCATCGTGGTCTGGTGGACAGCGAGTACAACCTGCGCAGGCAGCAGTGCGAAGCGGCCGCGCGTCACTTCGGCGTCGCCGCGCTGCGGGATGTTTCTCTCGATCGGTTCGAGCAGGAAAAAACGGGGCTGGACGATCTTGCCATGCGCCGCGCTCGTCACGTCATCACGGAAAACGCCCGCACGCTGTCCGCCGCCGAGGCGCTGACCGCAGGCGACATGCCGAGACTGTCTACGCTGATGAGACAATCGCATCTTTCCATGCGCGATGATTTTGACATCACGGTCCCGCCCGTGGATACGTTGGCGAAACTGATTCAGGACGAGGTCGGCGATACGGGCGGCGCAAGGATGACGGGAGGAGGCTTCGGGGGTTGTGTCGTCGCGCTGGTGCCTTCAGAAATGACGCGCGATATCAGCTTAGTGATTGAGCGGGAGTACCCGCGCCTGACCGGCCTGCAACCCACGCTGTATATCAGTCAGCCATCCGGCGGCGCGGGCCTGCTGGCCTGATGCCTGCAATGCCGCCGGACTTTCGCAACCCTCGTAAGGAGAAGGATCGCCTCACGATGGGTTGCGATGTGCTTTAACGCGGCAGTTCCATCAGGAACTTACGCAACGGAGCAAAGTCAGGACCAAAGTTGTGGGACAGCAGTTCCAGATCGGCGCGCTCAGCCAGCGCGGCGGGCAGTTCCAGAGTTTTGCCCAGAATCTCTTCCACGCTCTCTTTGAACTTCGCCGGATGCGCCGTTCCCAGGAACAAACCGAACTCTCCAGGCTGTAGTTGATCGCGCAGCAAACGATAGGCAATGGCCGCATGAGGCTCAGAGGTGTAGCCCAGCGCTTCCAGCTCGTGCATCGTCTCCTTGGTGGTGTCGTCGCTGACCGCACCGAAACCCAGCGTATTCAACTGCCAGTTTTTACGGCGATATAGCTCTTCCACGCGCGGCCAGTTGTTCGGCTGGCTGACGTCCATCGCATTCGACAACGTGGCAACCGTCTGTTTAGGCTGCCATGTTCCGTTCTGCAGGAAACGGGGCACGGTGTCGTTCGCATTGGTCGCGGCGATGAAACGTTTTACCGGCAGGCCCAGAGACTTGGCGAGCAGGCCGGCGGTCAGATCGCCGAAGTTTCCACTCGGGACAGAGACCACCAGCTGATTGCGCGCTTCCTGAGGCAGCTGCGCGACGGCTTCGAAGTAGTAGCAAATCTGCGCCAACAGGCGGCTGATGTTGATGGAGTTAGCCGAGTTCAGACCGATCGTGTCCTTCAGTTCCTGATCGTCGAACGCCTGTTTCACCAACGCCTGACAGGCGTCGAAGTCACTGTCGATGGCAACGGTATGGATGTTGCCGCCCAGCGTACAGAACAGTTTTTCCTGCAGCGGGCTGATCTTACCGCGCGGATACAAGATAACGACGCGCACGTTTTCCAAACCGTAGAAGGCATGCGCCACCGCGGCGCCGGTATCCCCGGAAGTCGCGGTCAGAATGGTGATCTGCTGATCGCCGGCGACTTCCGCCAGCATCTGCGCCATGAAGCGGCCGCCGAAGTCCTTAAAGGCCAGCGTCGGACCGTGGAACAATTCCAGCGCCGCGATATCTTCGCTGACCGGCACCACCGGCGCAGGAAAAGCGAACGCCGCCTTGACCCGCTGGTAAACCGTTTCAGGCGGCAGCTCGTCGCCGATGAAGGCCGACAAAATACGGCTGCTGCGGGTCACGAAGTCCTGCTCCAGCAGCTCATCGATCGCCGTCAGATCAAACTCCGGCAGATCCAGCGGGAAAAACAGACCTTGCTGGCTTCCTAAGCCTTGTCGTATCGCCTGAGCAAAATTGACCTGTTCGTTATGATCTTTCAGATTGTACAGTTTCATGCGTTATCCCAATTGTCGCGCGCCGGACGTATCCAGACGGCAAATATGAACAAAACCTTCGTCATTTTGCAGATAGTTTACCCGCAGCCAGTCCGCCAGACGCTGCGCTACCGCCCTGTCGTTGCAGATGGAAAAGAGCGTCGGACCGGAACCGGAAATCCCGGTCGCGAGCGCGCCGATGTCCTGCGCCGCCTGCCGTGCCGCGGCGAAACCGGGCAGCAGCTGGGTGCGGTAAGGTTCCGCAATCACATCGTGTATCAGCGTTGCCGCCAGTTCAGCCTGGCCGGTGTGACACGCGTGAATAAAGCCCGCCAGATAGCGACCATGGCGAATACAGTCCTGACGGCTGTAGCTATCCGGCAGAATTGCCCGCGCTTCGGCGGTCGATACTTTAATGCCAGGGTAAGCCATCACCCACAACCAGTCGTCAAATCCCGGTACCGGTTGACTGACAATCCCGCACTCTTCCACCATCAGTTGAATGCCGCCCAGAAAACACGGCGCGACGTTGTCGTAATGGACGCTGCCCGAAATGCGGCCTTCCAGCTCGCCCATCAGCGTCAGCAGGCAATGGTCATCCAGCGGTTTACCGCAAAACTCATTCATCGCCATCAGCCCGGCGACCACGGAACAGGCGCTTGAACCCAGACCGGAGCCGATCGGCATATTTTTTTCCAACGTCATCGCGACCGGCACCGTTTCGCCAATTTCCTGACAGAAACGCTCCCAGCACTGATAAACGATGTTTTCGCGAGCCTCTGTCGGCAGTTTGCTGACGAAGCGCCCTTCATTCTTCAGGCTGAACGCATCAGCCGCGCTGACGGAGACGCAGTCTCCCAGCAAAGAGCCGTCTAGCGGCGAAACAGCGGCGCCCAACACATCAAACCCAACGCTCACATTCCCGATGGAGGCCGGCGCATAAATTTTGACCATGATTAGACTCCCACCTTCCATGACAAGGTACGTAACAGGTCGGCGAATACGCCCGCCGCCGTCACGTCATTTCCTGCTCCGTAGCCGCGCAGCACCAGCGGCAGAGGTTGATAGTAGCGGCTGTAGAAGGCCAGGGCGTTTTCACCGTCCTTCACCTTGAACAGCGGGTCATTACCGCCCACCGCGCTGATGGCGACTTTGCATTTCCCGTCTTCAATCATACCGATATAACGTAGCACTTTCCCTTCATCGCGCGCCTTCAGTACTCGGCGTTCGAACTCGCCGTCCAGTTCCGGCAAGCGAGCCATAAAGGTCGCGACATCGCCAGACGCATCAAAACTGTCCGGCAATACGGATTCGACCAGAATATCGTCCAGCTCCAGTTCGTACCCCGCTTCGCGCGCTAGAATCAATAACTTGCGCGCAACGTCCATACCGGAAAGATCGTCACGCGGGTCCGGCTCGGTATACCCTTTTTCTTTCGCCAGCAGCGTGGCCTGCGACAGCGTCATACCTTCATCCAACTTGCCGAAGATGAAGGATAGCGACCCCGAAAGGATCCCGTTGAACTGGACCAGTTCGTCGCCCGCGTTGAGCAAGTTCTGCATGTTTTCAATGACGGGAAGACCGGCGCCCACGTTGGTGTCGTACAGGAACTTGCGGCGAGACGCAGCCGCCGCATCGCGCAGCTGATGGTAATAGCTCAAGCTGCCGGTGTTGGCTTTCTTGTTAGGCGTGACGACGTGGAAACCGTCTTTGAGGAAGTCCACATACTGATCGGCCACGGCCTGATTGGAGGTGCAGTCCACAATGACAGGATTCAGCAGGTGATACTCTTTCACCAGGCGGCTCAGCGTTTCCAGATTGAACGGCTCGCGGGCTTTCGCCAGATCGTCGCGCCAATGGTCCATCGAGATGCCGTTGATATTCGTCAACAGTGCTTTCGAGTTGGCGATGCCGCATACGCGCAGGTCGATGTGTTTCTGTTTGAGCCAAGGCTGTTGGCGATGAATCTGTTCTAAAAGAGCCCCGCCGACGCCGCCGACGCCAATCACGAAGACATCAATCACCTGCTCGGTGTTGAACAACATCTGATGGGCAACGCGCACGCCGATGGTGGCGACGTCATTGTTGACTACGGCGGAGATGGAGCGCTCGGAAGACCCCTGGGCAATCGCAACGATGTTGATGTTCGCGCTGGCCAGCGCGGTGAACAGACGCGCCGACAGGCCGCGCAGCGTGCGCATGCCATCGCCGACCACGGAGATGATAGCCAGACGCTGGATCACGTCGAGCGGGTCGAGCACGCCCTCTTTCAGCTCCAGATAGAATTCATTTTCCAGCGTTTTGCATGCGTGGCGCAGTTCATTCTGCGAAACGCAGAAGCTAATGCTGTACTCAGAAGAAGATTGCGTAATCAGCACGACGGAAATCCCTGAACGGGACATGGCGGCGAATACACGCGCCGCCATGCCGACCATGCCTTTCATCCCCGGGCCGGAGACGTTGATCATCGCCATATTGCTGAGGTTGGTGATGCCCTTCACCGGATATTGTTTGTCGGAACTGTCTAGCCCGATCAACGTGCCGGGAGCCTTGGGATTTTCAGTGTTTTTGATGAGGCAAGGTATCTGGAACTGGGCGATGGGAGCGATGGTGCGAGGGTGGAGAACTTTGGCGCCGAAGTAGGAGAGTTCCATGGCTTCCTGATACGACATGGACTTCAGTAACCTCGCGTCCGGTACCTGGCGAGGGTCACAGGTATAGACGCCGTCGACATCGGTCCAGATTTCGCAACACTCTGCGCGCAAACAGGCGGCGAGGACCGCAGCTGAATAATCGGAACCGTTGCGGCCCAGCACCACCAGTTCGACTTTCTCGTTACCGGCGGTAAAACCCGCCATCAGGATCACGTCGTTCTTGGGGATCGCCTGTTCATTGATGCGACGGGTCGACTCGGCGATATCGACGGTAGACTCCAGATAATTCCCCTGCGCCAGCAGTTTCTCGACCGGATTAATGACCGAAACCTGGTAGCCGCGCGCCTGGAACATGCCTTCCATGATAGCGATGGACAATTTTTCGCCGCGACAAATCATGGTGGCATTGACGCTATCCGGACACTGGCCCAGCAGAGAGATTCCGTGAAGTACCTGCTTGATCAGCGCCAATTCCTGATCGAGCAACGTGTTGAGACGTGCGTAAGGGAAACCCGGCTGCGTTTTTTCCAACCCGGACAACAGCGAAGAGAAAATCGTCTGTACTTCGGTAAAATGCGTCTCAGTGTCGTGTCCGGCAACGGTTTTTTCGATCATCGCAACCAGATGGTTGGTAATTTTTGCCGGGGCGGACAAGACGGTGGCAACCTGTCCCTGCCGAGCATTACTTTCAATAATGTCGGCAACGCGAATAAATCGTTCCGCATTAGCCACCGAAGTCCCGCCAAATTTCAACACTCGCATTTTTTTCTGTTCTCCTGAATTTCCGTCAACAAAAACGCCCACTGCATTCTTGATTGCCGCTTGTGGCAGGCAGGATTTCGCCTGCCATAAAAAAAAACCCGCACTGTGAAGTGCGGGCCTTTTTGGATTCTTCTTTACGCGTCAGCCCGCACCGCAATACATCGTATCGGTGATAGTAATAATCATCGTGGTAATCAGGCTAAATGGGCGCATGGAATAGTCGTATCTCGTTCGTAATCAACTTTTACTGGCCCTATTAGTTAGGGCAATCATACCGCTAAGTCAATGGATTTCTGTTTTTTAGCCGACATTCAGCGCACCGCCAAACAGACAGATAAACCAGTAAATTAATCAACCACCACAGATTGGTTTATGAAAAATAACTCAGTCTTATATTTGACTTCAAAAAACTTATTTCCCCTGATTTTCTTTCGGGAGAGCTTTTTCGATGTCGTGAAGGAGCATGTGTAACATCGCGGTATCCCGCTGTTCCAGCATGCCTAAGCGCTGATGCAACCAATCTTTGAGTTTGGCATCCTGTTCCGCCCCGATATCCACCAGCAAGCGATCCATACGCTGACGCAGCGCGTTCAACTGCCCCGCCTGCGCGATCGGCGCCTTCTCCGACCGCACATTCATCAGCGACGACAACTGATGACAGTACACCATGACCGCCTGGCCCAGGTTCAATGAAGGATAGTCCGCCTGCATCGGCACGCCGGTCAGGACATCGGCCAGCGCCAGCTCCTCGTTGGTCAGCCCGGAGTCTTCACGCCCAAACACCAGCGCGGCGGAAGAAACCCAGCTTCGTTTTTCTTCCATCACGCCCTGCAATTCAGCTGGCGTGCAGTAATAGTGATAACGCGCACGGCTGCGCGCCGTAGTGGCGACGGTAAAATCAACGTCAGCCAATGCCGCCGAAAGCGAGGGGAAGGACTCAACACCATCCAGAATATCTCCCGAGCCATGAGCGACCCAACGGGCGGCTGGCTCTAGATGCGCGCGGCTATCGACAATGCGCAGCCGAGTGAACCCCATGGTTTTCATTGCCCTCGCCGCTGCGCCCACATTCTCAGCCCGTGCCGGAGCTACTAAAATAATATGAAACTGCATGACTGCCCCTTTAGATACCGCATCGCCAAAACACCTTCCCCTTGCGCGCTAAACCGTGCAACGCGGGGGGTGAGAGACAATTTATCACGGATAGCAGAATGGAGATGACAAAGGCATGACTTGCGCGCCGCTGAAAGGCGTCAGCCAAACACTGTAAAAAGTGGGAGAATTCGTGCTTTC
This sequence comes from Lonsdalea quercina, assembly GCF_900107885.1. Lineage (NCBI taxonomy): Bacteria > Pseudomonadati > Pseudomonadota > Gammaproteobacteria > Enterobacterales > Pectobacteriaceae > Lonsdalea > Lonsdalea quercina. The sequence goes on from NZ_FNQS01000004.1 coordinate 251,641, forward strand.
AACAAGAAAGCCGTAATAAGCGAAGGAATAAAGAGGGGGATGGAATTAGGAATTAAACATTACCGCAACACAAAAACAACAATAGTTTGCTTGTTTATTTCCACTGCATAGTCAACGTAATGAATTAACTGAAATGGCGCATCCAAAATAAAAAACCATGGGTATCACCCTATTACGGACACTTTCTGTCTTCGCTCGGGTGAAAAACTCCACAACTTTTTGGGCAAAACGATTCAACATGCCGCCAAAATGTGACTTCGATTGACATTTTCATATCTGTTTTTCACAAAAATTTTAACGTGCTACAATCAAATTTGATATATGTCAACAGAACCGTAAATTTGCTGGCTGGCGAAATCAGTGCTTACTGTTATGTTGCTGTTAATAAGGTTAAACTGTGCGCCACTTTTAAAATTTGAGGCCGAGTTTAGCGCCTCCACTCACCAGCCATTAAAACACTTTGCGGGTGAGGAAAAGTGCATCGAAACGCATTTACGTACTTGAGTCAGTTGGCGCGTGAGACGGTGAACATTATTTCTAGAGCGCCTGAAGAATCCAGACTTTTGTACTTCTCAAATTATCAGTTGGCAATTTAGGTAGCAAACATGCAGACCCCCCACATTCTTATTGTCGAAGACGAGTTAGTCACTCGCAATACCCTCAAAAGCATTTTCGAGGCCGAGGGATACATCGTTCACGAAGCCACCGATGGTGCTGAAATGCATCAGCTCCTGTCAGAGAACGATATCAACCTCGTGATTATGGATATTAATCTGCCGGGTAAAAACGGCCTGCTGCTGGCGCGCGAACTGCGTGAACAAGCCAGCGTGGCGCTGATGTTTCTCACGGGCCGTGATAACGAAGTCGACAAGATTCTGGGCCTGGAAATTGGCGCTGACGATTACATCACCAAGCCGTTTAACCCGCGTGAACTGACCATCCGAGCACGCAACCTGCTGTCTCGCACCATGAATCTGGGCGGCGGCACAGAAGAGCGCCGTCTGGTGGAAAGCTATCGTTTTAACGGCTGGGAGCTGGATATCAACAGCCGCTCGCTGATCAGCCCGAATGGCGAACAATACAAACTGCCGCGCAGCGAGTTCCGCGCCATGTTGCACTTCTGCGAAAACCCGGGAAAAATCCAGTCCCGAGCGGAACTGTTGAAGAAAATGACCGGCCGCGAGCTAAAGCCGCATGACCGCACGGTCGACGTCACTATCCGCCGCATCCGTAAACACTTTGAATCCACCGCCGATACGCCGGAAATCATCGCCACTATTCATGGCGAAGGTTACCGTTTCTGTGGTGATCTGGAAGAGTAACGGGTTGGGCAGACCGGAACGAAAGCCTCCGGTTTGCCCCTCTCTACGGCATTACTGCGTTTTTCCCCACGCCATTATAGGCACCGCGCTGAGCGCATTTTTGGGCGAACCGTCGATGACACGGTCAGAGTAAGTTAGATAGATCAACGCATTGCGTTTCTCATCGTAAAATCTCACTACCTGTAATTTTTTGAAAATTAACGAAGTGCGCTGTTGGAAAACCACGTTGCCCTTCCCTTTACTCTTCGTGATTTTCTCGCTCAACGTGATCGGCCCCACCTGTTGACACGAGATTGCCGCGTCAGCCGTATCTTCGGCCAACCCTAATCCCCCCTTGATCCCTCCCGTTTTAGCCCGGCTCAGATAGCAGGTAACGTTGGTGACATCCGGGTCGTCAAAAGCCTCCACCACAATTTTATGGTCGGGACCAAACAGCTTGAATACCGTATCTACAGAGCCCACCTCTTCAGCACTCGCTGAAACCGCAACGCTTAGAAAGAGTCCAAGACTCAACAATGACTTTTTGAACATTTTGCAATTTTCCTGATATGTAGCCATCACTCATGGCGTGTAGAGGTATTTTAAGAAAGCTTATTTTGCTTCACCGGCTGCGAATAGTCACTCTGCCGACGTGCGCCCTTGAGCCTTTACCTGAAATTCCTGGCAGTCGTAGATGAAAAAAGTTGCTATCATGCAGCGTCTTATAACCTTTATCGCTCTGAGTGTTCTATGAGGACGAGCTATGGATCAAGCCAGTATCATACATGACCTGCTTAACTGGCTGGAAGGTCACCTGGACCAGCCTTTGTCGCTGGACAAAGTCGCGGCAAAAGCGGGTTATTCGAAATGGCATCTGCAGAGAATGTTCAAGGACGTCACGGGCCATGCCATCGGCTCTTACATCCGTGCCCGACGTCTGACCAAAGCCGCCGTGGCACTATGCCTGACGAGCCGGCCCATTCTGGATATCGCTCTGCAATATCGTTTTGATTCTCAGCAAACCTTCACACGCGCGTTTAAGAAACAATTTTCCCAAACGCCGGCATCATACCGACGCTCGGATGACTGGAATACTCATGGCATTCAGGCTCCAATTCGACTGGGCGCTTTTACCATGCCTCAGCCTGAGTTCATCACACTGCCAGAAATAAAACTGGTAGGCCTGACGCAAATTTATAGCGGCACGTTGGAACAGCTGTGCCATTTCCGAATGGAGCTTAGGGTTCATTACTGGCGCCAGTATCTCGGTGACGCCAAGCAAATTCCAGACCGATTGTATGGATTGGCTCACTCTCGTCCGAGCAAAGACAAAGATGACGAGCATGAAGTGCTCTATACCACGGCGATGGAGCCAGATAACGTTCCGGAAGGCACTGCCCCAGGCGAATCCATCACCCTGCCGGGCGGCGAGTACGTGAAGTTCAACTATGAAGGCCCGAAAGATGATCTTCAGAACTTTATTGTCAGCCTGTATGACACCTGCCTGCCGACCCTCAAGCTGACCCGGCGCAAAGGGTCCGACATCGAGCGTTTCAAGCTGTCCGGCGGAGTGAGACCGGATGAAGCACCTGCGGTGATCTGCTGCGAATACTTCATCCCGGTGCGGCGCTAGCGCTGTAGTTCGTCCAGTGCCGGGGCATCCAGATGGGAAACGTCGCCGGCCGTCTCAACGACCCAACCAGAAGCCAGCCACGGACTCTGCTGGTGGTCAATACGGGACAGCGAACAATTACGCAAACGAAGTCGCCGCTCTGCCCAGGCAGGTAAACCCAGTAGCGTTCCGAGCAAACAACCCAGTGCAATACCGTGGCTCACCAGCAGAGGACGGCTACCGGGAGGCAGAGTCAGGCAAAACTCAAGCACCTTGTGCGTCCGCTCGGCCAATTCGGAGAGTGACTCCCCTTTAGGAATACGACCATCTCGTGTGCCATCCACAATTTGCTTGCGCCATCCTTCTTCCTCGCTATTAAGCGAGTCGATCAGACGCTCTTCCAGAACCCCCATGTTCAGCTCACGCAGGTTGGGTTCGAGCAGAATGGGGCAACCGCCGCAGCCCTCTGAAATGATTTCGGCCGTACGGCGCGTTCGGCCCAGATCACTGGCAATGATGTGGGTAATTCCCAGATTTTTTACCCGTTCCGCCACGCGATGAGCCTGCTGCTCGCCCACCGACGTCAGTTTGCTATCTGATTGCCCCTGGATGCGCCGCGCCACGTTCCATTCGGTTTCTCCGTGGCGAACAAGATATACCTGTAACATGATTGTTTTCCGTTATACTGCGTCAAATTAACGACTAGAGTAGAGAACATTATGTATTACGTTGTAGCGTCTACGACTAACCCGGCAAAAATCAACGCCGTAACTTTAGCATTTGCTGATGTTTTTGGTGCGGAAAATTGCCGCATTGAGGGAGTCGACGTAGACAGCGGCGTTCCACATCAGCCTTTGGGTTCCTCGGAAACACGTACGGGGGCAAGAAACCGCGTCATGATGGCCCGTCAGGTTCGTCCCGAGGCTGATTTCTGGGTCGGGGTCGAGGCCGGCATCGAAGACAACATGACTTTCGCCTGGATGGTTGTCGAGAACGCGACGATTCGGGGAGAGTCCCGTTCCGCCAGTTTGATGCTCCCAGAAGCGGTCCTGCTGGGGGTTCGCGAAGGCCGAGAGCTAGGCGAAGAAATGGCGCGCCTGAGCGGTATTGAAAACGTGAATCAAAAAGGCGGCGCGATTGGCGTGTTCACCAATGGTAAGCTGACACGGGCCAGCGTTTATCATCAGGCCTTACTACTGGCCTTGGTGCCGTTTCACAACACGTTGTTTCAACAGGCGGTTTCCAAGGCGTAAACCGTATCCCGTCGAACTCCCCTATTTTTTTTCCAGAAGCTGCGCTTCAAGCCAATTCTTCAAGTCGGGCGGTGCAGCTTTCAAACTATTCGACCCTCGCGTGATGGTTGCAATGCCGGCCCCTAATTCGTTTTTCAGCTCGCGCTGACTCAAGTCACCGCGCATCAACTCCTGAATAATACGCACCCGAGTTCCGAGCGCTGTACGTTCATCCGCCGTCAACAGCAACTGCAACAGCGGTAGCGCCAGGTCGTCCTTCACTGATTGCCTTAAAAGATCCAGAAAATAAGACCAGTTTTCATTGTCTTCTTCCGACAGTGCGGGATCGTAAGGAGATGGTGTCGTCATAGCCTTTTGCCATATCAAGAAACTAGTACGCAAGCATAACATGTTTTAAGAAACGAATTTACATCGTAAAACACCTTTGCATGCGTTATCTGGCCAAAGTAGCCACTTCCGACGACCTTGACCTGCAGCCAGTCTAATAGCGGTGCTGCCATTCGCTGTCCGTTAACACCGGCGAGTTATGTTTCAAGAAGTAGCGATAATACGCGTCATAAGCCAGCACATTTTTGACGTAATTCCGTGTTTCCGAAAACGGGATACTTTCCACAAACGCGACGGCGTCGATACGCCCGTTACTGTTTCCCAGCCAGGTATTGACCCGAGACGGCCCAGCGTTATACGCGGCAGACGCCAGAATGCGGTTTTGACCAAACGACTGGTAAACATACTCCAAATAGAGCGTACCCAACTCGATGTTGGTCTGCGGATCCATGAGCTGTGCACTATTGGAATAGCTCGCGACATCAAATTTTTTGGCAGTGTGCAACGCTGTCGCCGGCATCAATTGCATCAGACCTGACGCGCCCACGGCGGACTTCGCCTGAGAATTCCACGCGCTTTCCTGTCGCGCTATCGCCATCGCATAGCTTTGAGATATGTCTTTGCCCTGAGTCGCACGACGGAATTCATCGTTCCAGGCGAGCGGGAAACGTTCTTCCAGGTTGTCCCACATCTTGGCGATAATCGTGGCCTGAACGCTAAGATCGTACCAGCCTTGATCGAATGAAAAACGAGCCAGCGCCTCCTGTTGTAACCGCTCACGACTCGCCACCAGCCCTGACCACTCGGTGCGCGCCAGATTATCCATATGCCAGTACATCAGCTCACGAATACGCGCGACTTCAGCAAGTTGCTCCACCGTTCGATCGGGTTTGGCCGCCACCTTGATCGTTAAGGGATATTGGGTTTTCAGCTGCTGCGCTGCGATCATGGGATAGAAACCGCGGGCTTTCATCAATTCACGCAGCTGCGCTTCGCCTTCTGCACGTTGCCCATTTTCGATTGCCAGCCGAGCTCGCCAGTATCGCCACTCGTCCTTTTGCAATGTCTCGGCGGGCAGGCGCGCCAACCACACCGCCAGTCCACGTCGGTCGCCTTCTCCCAACGCCATTCGCACGCGACGTTCCAGCAAGGCGGTTGACTGACTACGTTGTATCACCGCATCACGCCATTCCGCCTGCTCGCCAGAGATCTCTTTCCCCATCAGACGCCATACCACGTCTTCTTCCATCTTGCTGCGCTCACTACTACTCAACCCCTGTAAACGCACGATAATGGGCAACATGGAACGCGCCTCATCAGGATCCTGACGGACAACGCGTTTAAACGCCGTCAGCGTGACTTTACGGCTGAAATCCGTCGGCCCGACGGTACGGGCGAAATGTTCCAGCGTCATCGGATCGCGTTGCAGCGCGCTCAACGCATCGGCGATGGTTTGATAGTCCGGCGGCAATTGCCGCACCAGATGCGCCACTAAACTACTACTACCCGAATCCATCGCCAGGAGGATACGTTCAAGAACCACCGAGGGCGTCAAAATTCCCGACTGCTGCCAGGACGTCAACAAATTGTCGCAGCTCGCCGGCAGCGAATGACCATTCAACCAGATATCTCGGTTCTGCTCCCATAAGCCCTGACGCTGCCCTGTGACCCATTTGGCATAAAGATAATTGCAGCGGGCGGCCATCGGTTTGGGCATTGACGGGCTGAACGCCAGCAATCCCCGCCAGTCCTCACGCCGTGCCAGCTCGTTAATAAAGCTGGTCTGCAAATTATGAGTGACGGGAAGTGTGGGATGCGACGCGATAAACTGCTTCACCTGAATGCTCGTCAGTTGCGTCAAATCCTGCGTCAGAGCACGATATTCCAAATAAGGATAAAGCGGGTAATCCCGCAGGGTAGGCATTAACTGCGCCACGGTATCCATCTGGTTCGCATCCCAGGCAGCCTTCACCTGCTGATAGCGTTCACGTTGACTGGTAAGGGAATCAGCCTGCGCGGCAATCGAAACTCCAGCCAGAGAAACTGCCACCAGGGCATAGCGCCAATACACCACTTTGAACATACTACGCTGACCTCATTCGTTATCGTTTATCTGCCCGCAGGCGCCCATGCTCCCAGCACCGATGAGCCTGTCTAACAGCCGTCAGGCTTGTCATATCCGCTAAGTGTGGCACATCCAGTAAGACAACGATACGCCAGCATGGAATATTCATCACTCGGAAAATTAACGGTATTTATGCCATTTCCGAGCAGGTTCCCAGTTATCAATGAAACTTTACTCTGTCGTTGCATCCTCTTGGAATCCGTTACGCACAGCAAACGTCCAAAACGCTTGATGGCTGGGATCGCTGGCTGAAAACAGCTAAACTTCTTCACAGTGAACTCATCGGCCGGATTAGCGAGCTATGCCCGCATCCGACCGATTCCCCTACGGTGCGACGAAACTGTCTGCCGCCGCACCAACATTGATAGAGAGAGGCTCAGAGCAACGTGGCTCAATACGTTTATACCATGCACCGCGTCGGCAAAATTGTTCCGCCGAAACGCCATATTCTGAAAGATATCTCCCTCAGCTTTTTCCCGGGCGCCAAGATCGGCGTACTTGGTCTGAACGGAGCCGGTAAATCAACACTGCTGCGCATCATGGCCGGAATTGATAAAGACATTGAAGGCGAGGCTCGTCCGCAGCCCGGCATCAAGATCGGCTATCTGCCGCAGGAGCCCCAGTTAAATCTGGAGCAGACCGTACGCGAAGCTATTGAAGAAGCGGTCGGTGAAGTCAAACAGGCGCTGAGTCGTCTGGACGAAGTCTACGCGGCCTATGCCGAGCCGGATGCGGACTTCGATAAACTCGCCAAAGAACAGGGCGAGCTTGAGGCGATCATCCAGGCGCATGATGGCCACAACCTCGACAATCAGCTGGAACGCGCGGCCGATGCGCTGCGTCTACCGCCGTGGGAGGCCAAAATCGGCAATCTCTCGGGTGGCGAACGTCGCCGTGTCGCCATTTGTCGGCTGCTGCTGGAAAAACCGGACATGCTGCTGCTGGATGAACCGACCAACCACTTGGATGCCGAATCCGTCGCGTGGCTGGAGCGCTTCCTCCACGATTATGAAGGCACGGTCGTGGCGATCACCCATGACCGTTACTTCCTCGACAATGTGGCAGGCTGGATTCTGGAACTTGACCGTGGCGAAGGGATCCCGTGGGAAGGCAACTACTCCTCTTGGCTGGAGCAAAAAGACCAGCGTCTGGCACAGGAAGCGTCTGCCGAAGCGGCACGTCGCAAGTCCATCGAGAAAGAACTGGAGTGGGTTCGACAAGGGGCTAAAGGCCGTCAGTCAAAAGGCAAAGCTCGTCTGGCTCGTTTTGAAGAACTCAACAGCGTTGAGTACCAGAAGCGTAATGAAACCAGCGAACTGTTTATCCCGGCCGGTCAGCGCCTCGGCGACAAGGTCCTGGAAGTGACTAACCTGCACAAGTCTTACGGCGATCGCGTCCTGATCGACAATCTCTCCTTCACTCTGCCAAAAGGCGCGATTGTGGGCATTATCGGCCCGAACGGCGCGGGTAAATCCACGCTGTTCCGTATGTTATCCGGTCAGGAACAGCCAGATAGCGGCGAAATCAGCCTGGGCGAAACCGTTCAATTGGCCTCCGTCGACCAGTTCCGCGATAACATGGATAATAGTAAAACCGTCTGGGAAGAAGTTTCCGGCGGTCAGGATATTATGCGCATCGGCAACTTCGAGCTGCCTAGCCGCGCCTATGTCGGCCGTTTCAACTTCAAAGGCGTGGATCAGGGCAAACGCATCGGCGAACTGTCGGGTGGTGAGCGCGGTCGTCTCCATCTGGCGAAGCTGCTTCAGGTCGGCGGCAACATGCTGCTGCTTGATGAACCGACCAACGACCTGGATATCGAAACCCTGCGAGCGTTAGAAAACGCCCTGCTGGAATTCCCAGGGTGCGCCATGGTTATCTCGCATGACCGCTGGTTCCTGGATCGTATCGCGACCCACATCATTGATTATCAGGATGAGGGCAAAGTCGAGTTCTTCGAAGGTAACTTCACCGAATACGAAGAGTACAAGAAGCGCACGCTGGGTGCGGAAGCGTTGGAGCCTCATCGCATTAAGTACAAAAAAATGGCGTAACGTTTTCGATGAAGTTTAAGTCATGAGGCTCGCCCCAGTGCGGGCCTCCTTTATAAGCCTCATCGGCTCCAAAATAGTTCTTCACGCATTGTTGACCGGGTTTGCTTACACCGTTCAGTAAACCGATTACGTACCTAACGGCACCGCTCCTCTAAACCCGACTCATCTCTTTTCCCTATGGATAGCTCGACATCAGTCTGGTCTGCATGGCTATCGACCATATCAATGAATATCAAAAGCGGCCCCTCCAGCGCGGCCCTCAGCTTCGCGACACATCGGACGAAGGCGACTCTGTCATTAGCCAGAAACAAGGGCGCTATCCACTGTGTTAAGTCTCTGACGCTTGTGGGAAGAAAACCTCGTGCTGCAACATGAAATCAATGAAACAAGCCAGCGCAGGCGAGTTCAATTTACGACTGGGATAGACAAGATACAGATCGTTCGGCTCCGCCTGCCATTGCGGCAACACCCTTACCAACGTTCTGGTGGCGATAGCTTCTCGACTCAAAAATTCGGGAAGAAGCGTAATGCCGCCATCGGCAATCGCACATGCGCGAGCGTAGAGCAAGTTGTCCGTGACATGAGAGCGCGGCAGCATACAGTGGTAGTACTCTTTTCCCCGATGCAGAACCCACTCGCTCCAGGCACGATGCGCGATGCAACTGTGCTCCTGTAGCTGACGCGGATGCGTCAGCGACGCAGCGCGTTCCAGATAACCGGTGGACGCCACCAGATAACGCGGCGTAAATCCCAGTGCTCGCCCTATCAGGGATGAATCCTGTGGTTTACCGGTGCGCAAGCCAATGTCAAACCCATCGGCGACCAAATCGATCACGTTATCCGATACCGACACTTCCAGCATGACCGCAGGAAAGCGCTGTTGAAACTCTGCTGTCAATCCCGCCAGCAGAGTAGCCCCCACGCCCGCCGGGCTGGTAATGCGTAAGCGACCACTCGGATTATCCCGCAGATGCTGGATCGTCAATTCCGCGCGCTCCTGCGCCTGCAGCATCTCCTGACAATGAATCAGATAGCGCTCGCCAGCGAACGTAAGGTTGATTTTACGCGTGGTGCGATTCATCAACCGCAGTCCCAGCCGCTGCTCTAACAGGCTGACGCGCTGACTCAGGCTCGACTTCGCCATGCCCGCCCGCTGTGCGGCTTGTGTGAAGCTACCGCTCTCAGCGACTAATGCGAACAGCGCCATATCTTTTAGTTGGTTAAACATAATTGTTCTTCTTTTTCGAACACTGCGTTATTTATTGTACATCTTATCAGCCTCCTTCTGTCGTTCTACACTGTGATCCACAGCTACATCGACTCCAATACCTTGCAGAATGGGAGAGTTCACTATGACAGCAACAGCGATCGCGGTTGATCCTAAACAACCGGAAAATTTTATTGAAATCACTCAGGACATCCCGTCTCCGGGCGACCACGATCTCTTGGTGGCCGTCAAAGCGGTTTCCATCAACCCCGTAGATACCAAAGTGCATGCGATGCTACGCGCCGACGGCCTGAAGACGCCGCGTACCCTGGGATGGGACGCGAGTGGCATCGTACTGAAGGTCGGCTCTGCGGTAACGGGGTTTCAGGAAGGCGATGAGGTCTGGTATGCCGGCGATATTACCCGCCCCGGCAGCAACAGCACTCATCAGTTAATCGACTCTCGCATTGTCGCGCATAAACCCAAAACGCTGGACTGGGCGGCGGCGGCGGCGCTGCCTCTGACCTCGCTGACCGCCTGGGAAGGACTGTTCGAACACCTGAAAATACAGGACGCGGAAGCCGGCAAGACGCTGCTGATTATCGGCGGCGCGGGCGGCGTAGGCTCCATGGCCATCTCCCTGGCCGCATTGCACAGCAAGGTGACCATTATCACCACGGCCTCCCGTCCGGACTCTGTCGAATGGTGTAAGCGGCGTGGCGCGCACCACGTAGTGAACTACCGTAATCTGGTGGATGAGGTCAAACAGCAAGGATTCGAGCAGGTGGATTACATCTTCTGCCTCAACGATACCGACGGTCACTGGGACGCCATAGGTCAGTTGATTGCGCCTTTGGGCCAAATCTGCACGATTGTAGAAAATGCGCATCCGCTGGACCAAACGCAGCTCAAGCTCAAAAGCGCCGCCTTGCATTGGGAGTTCATGTTTACCCGCAGCATGTACTCCACGCCAGACATGAGCCGACAGGGAGAAATATTGCAGCAGATCGCTCGTGACGTCGACGAAGGCAAACTGAAAGGAACCGCCAGCCAGGTGCTAAACGGATTAACGACGGAAACACTCGCCGCCGCGCATAAAACCGTATTGGAAGGGCATACTCAAGGCAAAATCGTCATCGACTGCCAGTAAAAAAACACAACCGGCCCTCACAGGGCCGGTTTTCTGACAGAGATAAAGACGATAATCAGTACAGCAGGCGGGCGCGAATGGTGCCCGGAATAGATTTCATCAACTGCAACGCGGTGTCAGCGCTGTCGGTGACCACGTCAATCACGACATAGCCAATATCAGCGCTGGTTTGCAGATACTGCGCGGCAATGTTGATGCCTTCGTTGGCAAAAATGGTGTTCAACTGCGTCATGATGCCTGGACGGTTTTCATGAATATGCAGCAGACGGCTGGCGCGGGCACTGTGGGTCGGCAAAGAGACTTCCGGGAAGTTCACCGCGGACAGCGTAGAGCCGTTGTCGGAATATTTCACCAGCTTGCTAGCCACTTCCCCACCGATGTTTTCCTGGGCTTCCTGGGTAGACCCCCCAATGTGCGGCGTCAGCAGCACATTATCAAATTCGCACAGAGGCGACAGGAACGGTTCTTTGTTGGAGGCCGGTTCTTGCGGAAAAACGTCGATCGCCGCACCGGACAGATGCTTGCTGCTCAAGGCTTCACACAGCGCGGGAATATCCACCACAGTACCGCGTGAGGCGTTAATCAGCATGGCGCCCGGCTTCATCTGAGCCAGTTCGTCAGCCGCGATCATGTTTTGTGTACTCTCGGTTTCCGGCACGTGCAGACTGACGATATCGCTCATTTTCAGTAGGTCGGACAGCTGATTAACCTGCTGCGCATTGCCCAGAGACAGTTTGCTTTCGATGTCATAGTAATAAACATGCATGCCCAGGCTTTCCGCCAGAATACCCAGCTGAGTACCGATGTGACCGTAGCCGATAATCCCGAGATTTTTTCCGCGGGCTTCGTAGCTGCCGATAGCCTGTTTGTGCCATTCGCCGCGGTGTGCCTTGGCATTAGCCCCTGGAACGCCGCGCAGCATCAGCAGCAGTTCGCCGATGACCAGCTCTGCGACGGAGCGGGTGTTGGAGAACGGCGCGTTAAAGACCGGGATACCGCGCTTGGTGGCGGACGGCAATTCAACCTGGTTGGTGCCGATGCAGAAGCACCCGACGGCAACCAGTTTCTCCGCCGCAGCGAAGATCTCTTCGGTCAGGTGCGTACGCGAACGAATGCCGACGAAGTGAGCGTCGCGAATCGACTCTTTCAGCGTTTCCGGATCCAGCGCGCCTTTATGGTATTCGATGTTGGTGTATCCGGCGGAACGCAGGTTATCGACCGCATTCTGGTGTACACCTTCTAATAACAGAAATTTAATCTTATCTTTTTCGAGTGATACCTTTGCCATTTCCCGACCTTATTTTTTCAGACTTCAGATGTGACGGTTTGCAAAACCATTGCCTGCAAACATAACAAAAATTACGCGGGCGGCAATACAAACGATTGCTTCCCGGCGCGAGGAAGCGGCACCGTAAAGCGACATTTGTGGCAAAAAATGCTGCTAAATAAGAAGCCGGCCCTATAGTGGCCGTGCCAAATAAGAAAAAGTGATATTAAGCACCAAAAATGCCGGGTAAAAAAATTGCGCCTGATTGCCACAAATCCGGCCTGCCCAAACAGGCCGGAGAGAGACGGCGCGAGACTATCCCTGACTAGCTGCGCTTAATCGTTTTCACGCCATCCGGCGTTCCCACCAGCGCGACATCCGCGCCACGGTTGGCAAACAGACCGACCGTCACCACACCGGCGATACCATTAATTCGGTTCTCCATCGCAATCGCGTCAGAAATATTCAGATTATGCACATCCAGAATGACGTTGCCGTTGTCGGTCACGACCCCCTGACGATATTCCGGCTGACCGCCCAATTTGACCAGTTCCCGCGCGACGTAAGACCGCGCCATAGGGATCACCTCAACCGGCAACGGGAAACGCCCCAGAATATCGACCTGTTTGGTGGCATCGACGATACAGACAAACTGCCGGGCGATGGCGGCGACGATTTTTTCACGCGTCAACGCCGCGCCCCCGCCCTTAATCATCTGCATAGGGCCGTTGATTTCGTCCGCGCCGTCCACGTAAACGTCCAACACATCAACTTCATTGCAATCAAACACCGGAATACCCAGGCTCTTCAGTTTGGCTGTAGAGGCGTCCGAACTGGACACGGCGCCTTCGATCTGATTTTTGATGGTGCCCAGCGCATCAATAAAATGCGCCGCCGTCGAGCCTGTGCCAACACCGACGATAGTACCGGGGCGCACGTAATCCAGCGCGGCCCAGCCGACGGCTTTTTTGAGTTCATCCTGTGTCATGGTCTGATTGCCTGTTGCTTTAAAAAGTGTGCGTATTATAAGGCAGACGTTACCTAAAAGGCGTGATTTAGCGTTTGCGTATACGCAAATTTGAGGAGTTCGCAGATAAACGCGTCATTTATTAGAGAGGTGACGCCAAAAATTATGGCATAGTGAAAAGAGTAATATTATTCACAGGAACTTTCCCCCTTCATGAAACGCCCGGACTATCGCACTCTTCAGGCCCTGGACGCCGTAATCCGCGAGCGGGGCTTTGAACGCGCAGCACAGAAACTTTGCATTACTCAATCCGCCGTATCGCAGCGCATCAAGCAGCTTGAGAATCTCTTTGGTCAGCCGCTGTTGGTCAGAACGATCCCTCCCCGTCCGACCGAACAGGGGCAAAAGCTGTTGGCGTTGCTGCATCAGGTTGAACTGCTGGAAGAAGAATGGCTTGGCGATGAAAATAGCAGCGAGGCCCCTCTCCTGCTATCGCTGGCGGTCAACGCCGATAGTCTGGCGACTTGGCTGCTGCCGGCATTGCAGTCTGTATTGGCGGATTCCCCGATACGTCTGAATCTGCAGGTTGAGGACGAAACGCGCACGCAGGAACGCTTGCGACGCGGCGAGGTAGTCGGTGCCGTCAGTATTCAACCGCAGCCCCTGCCCAGCTGTCTGGTCGACGCGCTAGGCGCGTTGGACTATCTTTTCGTCGCCTCGCCGGAATTCGCCACACGCTATTTTCCAAACGGCGTCACGCGCTCCGCCCTGCTGCGCGCACCGGCGGTGGCTTTCGACCATTTGGATGACATGCATCAGGCGTTTTTACAGCAAAACTTCGACCTGTCGCCCGGCAGCGTCCCCTGCCATATCGTGAACTCGTCGGAAGCTTTTGTTCAGTTGGCCCGTCAGGGCACCACCTGCTGCATGATCCCCCACCTGCAGATCGAACGTGAGCTGGCTAATGGCGAGCTGATCGATCTTACACCCGGCCTGCTACAGCGCCGGATGCTGTACTGGCATCGCTTCGCGCCGGAAAGCCGGATGATGCGTAAAGTGACGGATGCGCTGTTGGAACACGGGCGTCGGGTGCTGCGTCAGCCTTGATCGCAGTATGCTCCGCGCCCGCGAAATCGGGGGATCAGGGCTGACGTTGCAACTCAAATACGACGTCGACCTGATCGTCGAAATGAATGGTTTGCTGTTCGTAGGTCTGTGACGCCATCGTCTGTACGGCGGCATCCGACGCTTTCAGCATACGAGCCACCGGCACCGGCTGGTAATTGGCGACGTGATAGCGAATGCTGTAAATCGGCCCCAGCGTCGCTTTGAAACCACCGGCTAACGCCTTCGCCTGGCTGCTTGCCTGCTCAATCGCCTTCTGGCGAGCTTGATCCCGATAGGTATCGGGATGAGATACGCTCAGATCGACCGTACGGATTTCATTCAGGCCGGCCTTCAGCGCGCCATCCAGTAGCTCGTTTAACTTATCCAATTGACGTACGGTCACTTCCACCTGTCGGACGGCACTATAGCCTTTCAACACGCTACCGCCGGTTTTCAGATAATCGTATTCAGGTTGGGTGCGGATATTAGCCGCATTGATATCCTTTTTGTCGATCCCCTGTTTGGCGAGGAAATCGAAATATTGCGCAACGCGGGCGTCCGCTTGTTTTTTAGCGTCAGCGGCATCCTTGGAGGACACGCTGACTTCAATAGCCAGTCGGGCGATATCCGGCGTGGCGTCTACGCTGGCTGAGCCAGAGGTGACGATATGCGGGCCATTAGGCAACTCGTTGGCTGTAGCCGCGGCGGATAGCGTCCCCATACCGATAATCGCAGCCAATGTCAGTGTCTTGAGTTTCACACTCTCTCCTTTCAAATTATGACGGCAATGCACACCATACGTGAGGTGGCTCCCCCACAATATAGGAGAGTTTCTAAAGATTGGCAGGGGGGTTTGGTAAACAAAAGGAAAATGAAGAATGGAAATGCGCTGACCGTAAAGCGTGTGGGCAGCGCATAAAAAGAAAGGTCTGATTTACGCCTTGTCGGCGGGTTCCGCCGTCGCGGTCTGGTGCAGATGCACATCCATCTGCGGGTAAGGAATGCCGATCTGGTGTTCATCAAGCGCGCGCTTGAAGTTTTCCAGCAAGTCCCAGTACACCACGGTGGAGTCTGCGTTGCTTGTCCATACGCGCACAACGAAGTTCAGAGAGGAGGCTGCCATTTCGTTCAACCGGATCACGACATCTTTATCTTTCTGAATACGCTCATCCGCATTGATGATATCGCCCAGCACTTTTTTCACCACATCGATATCCGCATCGTAAGCGACGCCCACGATGATCTCGGTACGACGATTCGGCTCGCGGGAGCTGTTGATGATATTGCCGGAGATGATTTTGCCGTTCGGGACGACGATGATTCGACCATCAACCGTCAGCAACGTACTGGAGAAAATCTGCACCTGAGTGACGGTACCGCTCACCCCGCCCAGATCGACCGTTTCGCCGGTACGGAAAGGACGGAACATGACAATCAGCACGCCAGCAGCAAAGTTAGACAATGAGCCTTGCAGTGCCAAACCTACGGCCAAACCGGCGGCACCCAACACGGCGATAATCGATGCCGTCTGTACGCCGATGCGGCTCAACGCGGCAATTAGTGTAAATGCAATCACGCCGTAACGCGCAATGGCGGAGAGGAAATCCGCAACCGTAGCATCAATACTCCGCGCCCGCATCAGGCGGTTCAGCGTGCGGGACAAGATCCGCGCGACAATCAATCCGGCAATCAGAATGACCAGCGAGGAAATAATATTTACTGCATACTCCAGCAGCACATGTTGGTTGTTGGTCAACCAGGTCTGCACGCGACTGACGCTTTCTGTTACACCTAAATCTTCCATTGACTCACTCCTGTTTGAAACTCGCTAAACTGATTCACTCACTCACACCAAAATCTACCGTCATTTGTATAAAACTGCAGTAAAAATAAGGCTCCCGAAGGAGCCTTATTGAAGCCGTTTAGATTGTATTTATTACAGAACGTCGATCGCGTTCAGTTCTTTAAAGGCTTGTTCCAGACGGGCGATCATGGTGCTCTGCGCAGCACGCAGCCATGCACGCGGGTCGTAGTATTTCTTGTTCGGCTTGTCAGCGCCTTCCGGGTTACCCAGCTGTGCCTGCAGGTAGCCTTCGTTTTTCTTGTAGTACTGCAGAATACCTTCCCAGGTAGCCCACTGGGTGTCGGTATCGATGTTCATTTTGATCACACCGTAACCAACCGCTTCTTCGATTTCCGCAGCAGTAGAACCAGAACCGCCGTGGAACACGAAGTTCAGGCTGTTGTGCGGCAGGTTGTATTTTTCAGAAACGAAGTCCTGAGAGTTGCGCAGGATTTTCGGAGTCAGCTGGACGTTACCCGGCTTGTAAACGCCGTGTACGTTACCGAAGGAAGCCGCGATGGTGAAACGCGGGCTGATAGCGTTCAGTTTTTCGTACGCGTAAGCCACGTCTTCCGGCTGAGTGTACAGCGCGGAGTTGTCCAGATGGCTGTTATCTACGCCATCTTCTTCACCGCCGGTGCAACCCAGTTCAATTTCCAGCGTCATACCCAGCTTCGCCATGCGAGTCAGGTATTTGCTGCAGATTTCGATGTTTTCTTCCAGAGACTCTTCAGACAGGTCGATCATGTGAGAAGAGAACAGCGGTTTGCCGTTAGCCGCGAAGAATTTTTCGCCGGCGTCCAGCAGTCCGTCCAGCCACGGCAGCAGTTTCTTCGCGCAGTGGTCAGTGTGCAGGATAACCGGAACACCATAGTATTCAGCCATCTGATGAACGTGATGCGCGCCAGAGATAGCACCCTGGATAGCCGCTTGCTGCGGAACATCGGATTTCAGGCCTTTACCTGCGATAAAGCCAGCACCGCCGTTGGAGAACTGCACAATGACAGGTGCGCGAACTTTTGCAGCGGTTTCCAGCACGGCGTTAATTGAGTCGGTACCGACACAGTTAACGGCGGGCAGGGCAAATTTGTTTTCTTTTGCGACTGCAAAAACTTTCTGTACGTCATCACCAGTGATGACACCAGGTTTTACGAAATCGAAGATTTTAGACATGTTACGTGTCCTGTTTCGTTGGCCGTGGGGGGTTAGAGATAGCAACGGTCGCCTCCACCTCAGCATAGAGGCAACCGTAAACGGGAGATACCTCTCCCGTCGTTCGATATTACTGCTTAGCGCGTTCTTCCAGCATCACTACGGCTGGCAGTTTTTTACCTTCAACGAACTCAAGGAAGGCGCCGCCGCCAGTAGAGATGTAAGAGATTTTATCTTCAATGCCGAACAAGTCGATAGCAGCCAGGGTGTCGCCGCCGCCCGCGATAGAGAAAGCGTCGCTATCGGCAATCGCCTGAGCGATCACTTCGGTGCCTTTACGGAAGTTCGGGAATTCGAACACACCTACCGGACCGTTCCACAGGATAGTCTTGGCATTTCTCAGGATTTCAGCCAGGCGTTCTGCAGAAACGTCGCCCAGATCCAGCACCTGTTCGTCGTCTTTGATTTCAGAGACGGATTTCATCGTGCAGCTTGCAGTTTCTGAGAACTCAGTCGCCACGCGCACATCGCTCGGTACCGGGATATCACAGGTTTCCAGCAGTTTTTTCGCTTCCGGAATCAGGTCCGCTTCGTACAGGGATTTACCCACGTTGTGACCCTGAGCCGCGATGAAGGTATTGGCGATACCGCCACCGACGATCAGCTGGTCAGCGATTTTAGACAGAGAGTCCAGAACGGTCAGTTTGGTGGAAACTTTAGAACCGCCGACGATTGCGACCATCGGGCGAGCCGGTTTGCCCAGGGCTTTGCCCAGCGCTTCCAGTTCAGCAGACAGCAGCGGACCTGCGCAGGCGATGGGGGCGAATTTACCTACGCCGTGAGTCGAAGCCTGAGCGCGGTGAGCCGTACCGAAGGCGTCCATGACGAATACGTCGCACAGCGCGGCATATTTTTTCGCCAGCACTTCGTCATCTTTCTTCTCGCCTTTGTTGAAGCGGACGTTTTCCAGAACAACCAGTTCGCCTTCCGCGACATCAACGCCTTCCAGGTAGTCTTTCGCCAGACGGACGGGTGAAGACAGTTTGTCTTTCAGGTAGTTAACAACCGGCAGCAGAGAAAATTCTTCGTTGTATTCGCCTTCGGTAGGACGACCCAGGTGGGAAGTCACCATCACGCGGGCACCCTGCTTCAGCGCTTTTTCGATTGTCGGCAGAGATGCGCGGATACGCGCATCGGACGTCACTTTGCCAGCTTTAACCGGTACATTCAGATCCGCACGGATCAGCACACGTTTGCCAGCCAGATCCAGATCGGTCATCTTAATTACAGCCATGGTGAATCCTCTTGGTTGATTCTCTTAAAGTTGCTTGAGCGAGGCGTCGGCAGAACCGCCGCCGCGTACTAGAATCCGCAGGCCGCCATTGCCCGAGTTGTATCCAACATACGGTTGGCGAAGCCCCATTCATTATCGCACCAGACCAGTGTTTTTATCAGATGATGTCCACTGACCCGGGTTTGTGTTCCGTCCACGATCGCGCTGTGCGGATCGTGATTAAAATCGGCCGAAACTAACGGTAATTCTGTGTAGTCAACTATACCACGAAATGCCCCTCGCGCTGAGCTTTGCAGCAGGTTGTTGATTTCGCAGACGTTTACTTTACATCTCACGCTAACGCTCAAATCGATCGCCGTGACGTTCGTGGTGGGAACCCGCACGGATATCGCTTCGAAACGATCCTGAAACTTCGGGAAAAACCGCGTGATTCCCGCCGCCAGTTTGGTATCCACCGGAATGATTGACTGGCTGGCCGCACGCGTGCGACGCAAATCATGGTGATAGGCGTCAATCACCGGTTGATCGTTCATGGAAGCATGAATGGTGGTGACGGTGCCGCTTTCAATGCCAAATGCGTCATCGAGCAGTTTTATCACGGGAATAATACAGTTGGTGGTGCAGGATGCGTTCGACACCAGACGGTGCTCGGACCGTAAATCATTGTGGTTGACACCGTACACCACAGTGGCGTCCAGATCTGGCGTGCCAGGATGCGAAAACAGCACTTTGCGGGCGCCAGCGGCCAGATGCGCTTCGCCATCGGCCCGACTGCCGTAAACGCCGCTACAGTCCAGCACGATGTCCACGCCCAGTTCTTTCCAGGGCAGGTTGTGCGGCTGCGGCTCGTGCAGCAGGCGGATGATGTCATCCCCCACGTACAACTGGTCGCATTCCTGACCGACATCCCACGAAAAACGGCCGTGGCTGCTGTCATATTTGAGCAGGTGAGCGATCCCTTCGGCATTCGCCAGTTCATTGATCGCGACGACGGAGATCTCGGCGCGCCGTCCGGACTCATAGAGAGCCCGCAGTACACTGCGTCCTATCCGACCAAAACCGTTTATCGCAATACGGATCGTCATGAAATTCCCTGTGCAATGATAAAACCGCTGGTCCTATAGAATAATCAGTACATCGTCAGGAATAAACCGTTGGTTATACCTTGCGTTCTCTTCGTCATCGGCCCGTAAAACCCGGCTGATTGAGCGGAAATGGGTGACTGCTCCGATGACTGAAACGCTTCAGCTAGCATAAACGAATTCATTGTCAAAGGGAATCGTCCCCACGGGCATGTGCCAGAAGAGTGACGTACGTCAAAAAAATGAATACAACTACTTGTCGCATTGAAAAAGCAGGGATCGAAGATAAAAAAAGCCGGGGAAATTCCCCGGCCTGTTTCGGCAAACGCAGTACTTATTTCAGCAAGGCTTTCGCTTTTGCGACCACGTTTTCGGTTGTGAAACCAAACTCTTTGAACAACAGCTCGGCCGGAGCAGACTCGCCAAAGGTGGTCATGCCGACAATCGCCCCGTTCAGGCCGACATATTTGTACCAGTAGTCGGCGATACCGGCTTCCACCGCCACGCGCGCGCTGACGGCGGCAGGCAAGACAGATTCACGGTACGCAGCATCCTGCTTGTCGAACGCGTCGGTAGAAGGCATGGAAACCACGCGCGCCTTCACGCCGTCGTTCGTCAGCTGCTGCCAAGCCGCCACGGCCAGTTCCACTTCAGAACCGGTAGCGATCAGGATCAGGTCAGGCTGACCTTCGCTGTCTTTCAGTACGTAAGCGCCTTTGGCGATATTCGCCAGTTGCTCAGCGGTACGTTCCTGCTGCGCCAGATTCTGACGAGACAGGATCAGAGCGGAAGGACCATCCTGACGTTCAATCGCATATTTCCATGCCACGGCGGTTTCGACCTGGTCAGCCGGACGCCAGGTGCTGAGGTTCGGCGTAACACGCAGGCTCGCCAGCTGTTCAACAGGCTGGTGAGTCGGACCATCTTCACCCAGACCGATGGAATCATGGGTATAAACATAGATGCTGCGCAGTTTCATCAGCGCCGCCATACGTACCGCGTTACGCGCATACTCCACGAACATCAGGAAGGTCGCGGTATAAGGAATGAAACCGCTGTGCAGGCCAATCCCGTTAGCGATAGCGGTCATACCAAATTCGCGCACACCATAATGGATATAGTTGCCCGCAGGATCTTCATTTAGCGGCTTGGAGCCTGACCACATGGTCAAGTTGCTTGGCGCCAAATCTGCCGATCCACCCAGGAATTCAGGCAACAGCTTGCCGTAGTTCTCCAGCGCATTCTGAGAAGCCTTACGGCTGGCAATACTGGCTGGGTTGGCCTGTAGTTCTTCAATATATTTGGCGGATTCCGCCTGCCAGTTTGCCGGCAGTTCGCCGTCGACACGACGACGGAATTCAGCGGCCAGATCCGGATAGGCGCTGGCGTAAGCGTCGAACGCCTTGTTCCAGTCAGCTTCTTTGCGCTGTCCCGCGTCGCGGGCATCCCACTCGGCGTAGATGTCGGCCGGGATTTCGAACGGACCGTAGTTCCAGCCGATATTTTCTCGGGTTGCGGCTACTTCGGCATCGCCCAGCGCAGCACCATGCACTTCATGCGTACCCTGCTTGTTCGGCGAACCAAAGCCGATGACCGTTTTGCACATCAGCAGAGACGGTTTGTCGGTCACCAGTTGAGCTTCGGCGATGGCGCGTTTGATCGCATCCGCATCGTGACCGTCGATACCACGGATCACGTGCCAGCCGTAGGCTTCAAAGCGAGCGGCCGTATCGTCCGTGAACCAACCGGTGATGTGACCATCGATGGAAATGCCGTTGTCATCGTAGAACGCGGTCAGTTTGCCGAGCTTCAGCGTCCCCGCCAGTGAACAGACCTCGTGCGAGATCCCTTCCATCATGCAGCCGTCGCCCATGAACGCATAAGTGTGGTGATCGACGATGTTATGCCCCGGGCGGTTGAACTGCGACGCCAGCGTACGCTCGGCGATAGCCATACCGACCGCGTTGGCGATCCCCTGCCCCAGCGGACCCGTGGTGGTTTCTACGCCCGGCGTATAGCCGACCTCCGGGTGACCCGGCGTTTTGGAATGCAGCTGACGGAAATTCTTCAGCTCTTCCAACGGCAGATCGTAGCCGGTCAGGTGCAGCAGGCTGTAGATCAGCATGGAGGCGTGGCCGTTGGACAGCACGAAGCGGTCGCGGTTCGCCCAGTGCGGGTTAGCAGGATTATGATTGAGGTAGTCACGCCACAGGACTTCGGCGATATCGGCCATACCCATCGGTGCGCCCGGATGGCCAGATTTGGCCTTCTGCACACCATCCATGCTCAACGCACGGATAGCATTGGCAAGTTCTTTACGAGAGGACATGCTTTACTCCAGATCGGATTGAACAAGTGTCTTGCCGAACACACGATATATAAATCAGAACGTTAGCCCGAAAAGACCAAGAAGAGATAGTTTTAAATGTACATGAAAACCTAGTCGAATGCACTGGGTACCGTACGCGCCAAAACGCCTCTGGGACGGGGGATCTATGCCGTTTCAGCCCCGTTAAACTTCCCCGTTGCCCATCCATTCAGGGTTACAGCGTACTATTTCCTGACGAATTAAATGTTCTGAATTTATTCCTATTAATACCATGTACATTCCCTTACATTATCCACGTTTTTATTACGTCTTTAGTCGAAGACGTGTTGTTTTTACTTACAATCCTAGGGAGATAAGGGATGAAATTACGAGTTTCACTGTTAGCGATCGTCATGGCAACGTCATTAAGCGGCTGTAAGAGCATGGACGCAGCACAAATGCTGCAGTCCGGCACCCAGGCTTTCAAAGCCGCCTCTCTGAGTGATTCAGACGTGAAAACGCTGAGCACGCAGTCTTGTGAGGAAATGGATAAAGAGGCGAGCATCGCACCCGCCAACAGCAAATACACCAAACGCCTGAATAAAATCGCCAACTCACTCGGTCACGACATCAACGGCACCCCGGCTAATTACAAAGTTTACCTGACGAAAGACGTCAACGCCTGGGCGATGGCTAACGGCTGCATCCGCGTTTACAGCGGCCTAATGGACATGATGGACGATAACGAAGTGGAAGGTGTACTGGGCCACGAAATGGGCCACGTCGCGCTGGGCCACACCCGTAAAGCCATGCAGGTCGCTTACGCGGCAGAAGCGGCACGCTCCGCAGCCGCGTCTGCGGGCGGCGTTGCCGCTACGCTGTCCAAGTCTCAGTTGGCCGATCTGGGCGAAGCGCTGGTTAACGCGCAGTTCTCTCAGGCTCAGGAATCTCAGGCTGATGACTACTCCTTCGATCTGTTGAAAAAGCGTGGCGTCAACCGCGAAGGTCTGGCGACCAGCTTCGAGAAACTGGCGAAGATGGATGCAGGCCGCGACAGCAGCATGTTTGACTCCCACCCGGCGTCTAAAGAACGCGCCGAACATATCCGCAAGCGTATCGCCGAAAACAAATAATCGCGGATGCTTTCAGATAAAGACAAAGGGCGCCGCGGCGCCCTTTTCACTGATCTCCGCCACCACAGCTCATTTATCCCGCCCGAGGTCTTCATCGCATTACTCTGTCCATTCCTACGGCTCGAATGCCTTATCATCGGTCGCTTGCTAACATGGCGCGAAGTCCCAGAGGACAACGTCTATGACCTGAAATCTCGGCATGATGACGGCAGAAAGAAGAAAGGCTGAGTTCACACTCAGCCTTCTTGTATTGTGACGCTTCGGGAGATGTTATTCGTCTTCAAGGTAGGTGTAGCCGTACAGCCCGGTCTCGAACTCATGCAGGAACTGCGCCCGCAGCTCCGGCTGTAGCTGAGCCGCATTTACCTGATCGCGGAAGCGAGACATCAGTACATCCGGATTCAGTTGTACGTACTCCAGCATATCCGCAACCGTATCGCCTTCGTCCGACTCCACAATGTCGACCTTGCCGTCTTCTCCGACGAAAACGTCCACGGTGGCGGTGTCGCCGAACAGGTTATGCATGTTGCCCAGAATTTCCTGATAGGCGCCCACCATAAAGAAGCCCAGCAGCGGCGGATCTTCCGGATTGTACGGCGGCATCGGCATGGTCGTGGCAATACCGTCGCCATCAATATAATGGTCGATCGCGCCATCGGAATCGCAGGTGATATCCAGCAAGACCGCGCGACGTTCCGGCAGTTTATCCAGCCCTTCCAGCGGCAGCACCGGGAACAGTTGGTCGATACCCCACGCATCCGGCATAGACTGGAACAGCGAGAAGTTGACGTACAGCTTGTCCGCCATTCTCTCTTGCAGTTCGTCGATGATGGGTCGGTGCGCGCGATTGCTGGGATCGAGCTGCTGCTGAATACGCTGGCAGATGCTCAGATAAAGTTGTTCCGCCTGCGCCCGCTGCGTCAGATCCAACATGCCGTGCGCATATTGCGTGTGGACATCGTACAGGTCCATCTGACTGTCGTGCAGCCATTCACGCAGGGAGCGACGGTTGCCCGTTTGGGTAATCTCATTCCAGGTCGACCACATGCTTTCCAGCGCGCGCGGGGCGTCTTCACCCGGCGCTTCCGGCTCGCTGAACTCGTTACGTTCCACGCCGATGATGTTGGACACCAGCACCGTATGGTGCGCTGTCAGGGCACGGCCGGACTCGGTGATCACCATTGGATGCGGCAGACCATGTTCGTTACAGGCGTCGCCGATACCCCAGATGACGTTGTTGGCATATTCGTTCAGGCCGTAGTTCACGGAGCAGTCCGACTGCGAGCGCGTCCCTTCATAGTCCACGCCCAAACCGCCGCCCACGTCGAAGCACTGAATATTCACGCCCAGCTTGTGCAGTTCGACATAGAAGCGGGCCGATTCGCGCACGCCGGTCGCGATATCCCGGATATTCGCCAGCTGAGAGCCGAGGTGGAAATGCAGCAATTGCAGGCTTTCCAGGCGGTTGGCCTCGCGCAGCATTTCGACCAGTTGCAGTACCTGTATTGCCGCCAGTCCGAATTTGGATTTTTCGCCGCCGCTGGACTGCCATTTGCCGGAGCCTTGAGAGGCCAGTCGGGCGCGTACGCCCAGACGCGGCACCACGTTCAGACGCTCCGCTTCTTCCAGCACCAGCCGGATTTCCGACATTTTCTCAATCACCAGGTACACTTTGTGCCCCAGTTTCTCGCCGATCAGCGCCAGACGAATATATTCGCGGTCTTTGTAACCGTTGCAGACGATAACGGTGCGGGTCATGCCGGCATGACCGAGCACGGCCATCAGCTCCGCCTTGGAACCCGCTTCCAGCCCCAGCGGTTCGCCGGAGTTCACCAGCGACTCGATCACTCTGCGATGCTGGTTCACCTTGATTGGATAAACCAAAAAGTAGCGGCCTTCGTAGCCGAAAGATTCGCGAGCACGCTGGAACGCGCCGTTGATAGAGCGCAGACGGTGCTTCAGGATTTGCGGGAAGCAGAACAGCGCAGGCAAACGACGATCTTCTTTCCCCTGACGCTCTTTCACCAAATTAGCCAGGTCGACACGCGCTTCAGGCACCTCCGGATCGGGACAAACGGTGATATGCCCCAGTTCGTTGACGTCATAATAGTTATTGCCCCACCAGGCAATATTGTAGGTGCGCAGCATTTCGCTAGCGTCGCGGTCATTCATGGCCACCTCCTGCATGGAGCGTACATTGTCGTGCTTACCCGCCGCTGACGAGTGCGAATGGATCATGTCGTCAGACATGGCAGTCCCCTTCTGTTGTAGCGTTATCGTCAATCATGGATGCTCCAGCGTAGACAACCTGAAACAGGCGTTCAGCCTGCACCACGAATGATGCAGGGCCCGGCAGAGAGTAGTATGCCGTCGTTTTGTGACTCTTTTCAGTGTAAAGCACGATGTCAGGCTCCGAGATATGTTTCGGTAAAAATCCAGGGAAACCATCATCAGAAGAACGCGCGGCGTCCATCTGCACAGGAATGAAAGAGGGTCAGCCGGCGCGGGAATCCTGCGTCGCACTGCGGGAAAGACAATGCTGGGCTGAAAGCGGAAAGAGATGATACGAAAGCGCCATAGCGGCGACGGCGCGTCGCGGAGAGCGCGACTCACGGAACAAACAACGGATCATTAATCCTATCACCTCCCAGCAGGCCGCAGGCTGTGCGGTCTGGCCAATAATGGAAACGGCAAAAAACCAAGCATATCACGGGTATTGAAACTGAGCGGCGGTTATACCGATCCCAACGTAGAAAATCAAAATGAAATTCGTAACAATCCGCGGAGTTGCGGCAAAGGGCGATAGATACCATCAAACGGGATCCGGTTCGACGGGCAAAAACTACTGGCAATAGGACTAAAAACCGACCTAAAATAGCCATCCAGATGTTAATCCGTCTATACCGATTAACCGATACACTGCTTAACGGCTTTGCTCTTACAAGGTAAAGAAACTCATGGCTAGACACCTATTTACATCCGAGTCTGTTTCCGAAGGACATCCTGACAAAATCGCCGACCAGATCTCTGACGCGGTTCTTGATGCGATTCTGGAACAGGATCCCAAAGCACGCGTCGCTTGCGAAACTTACGTCAAAACCGGAATGGTGTTAGTCGGTGGTGAAATTACGACCAGCGCCTGGGTAGATATTGAAGAGATCACGCGTCGCACGGTTCGCGACATTGGCTACGTGAATTCAGATATGGGATTCGACGCCAACTCTTGCGCAGTGCTGAGCGCCATCGGCAAACAGTCTCCGGATATCAATCAGGGCGTTGACCGCACCGATCCGCTGGAGCAAGGCGCCGGCGACCAGGGCCTGATGTTTGGCTATGCGACCAACGAAACCGACGTGCTGATGCCCGCACCGATCACCTTCGCCCACCGTCTGGTACAGCGCCAGTCCGAAGTGCGTAAAAACGGTACGCTGCCGTGGCTGCGTCCGGATGCGAAAAGCCAGGTCACCTTCGCTTACGATAACGGCAAAATCGCCGGTATCGACGCCGTGGTCCTATCCACTCAGCATGCTGAAGACATCAAACTCAAAGATCTTCAGGAAGCGGTGATGGAAGAGATCATCAAACCTGTGCTGCCTAGCGAATGGCTGACCGCCAGCACCAAATACTTCATCAACCCGACCGGCCGTTTCGTCATCGGTGGCCCGATGGGCGACTGTGGCCTGACCGGCCGTAAGATCATCGTCGATACATACGGCGGCGCGGCGCGTCACGGCGGCGGCGCGTTTTCCGGTAAGGATCCGTCTAAAGTCGACCGCTCCGCAGCCTATGCGGCGCGTTATGTGGCGAAGAACATCGTGGCCGCTGGCCTGGCCGATCGTTGTGAAATTCAGGTTTCCTACGCCATCGGCGTGGCTGAACCGACGTCCATCGCCGTCGAAACCTTCGGCACCGAGAAGATCTCCTCCGATCGACTGGCGGAACTGGTGCGCGAATATTTCGATCTGCGTCCGTACGGTCTGATCCAGATGCTGGATCTGTTACATCCGATCTATCAGGAAACCGCTGCGTACGGCCACTTTGGCCGCGAGCATTTCCCCTGGGAGAAAACCGACGTCGCTCCGAAACTACGCGACGCCGCTGGCCTGTAATTCCTGCTGTTCCACCAAAGCCAGCACGGCTGGCTTTGGTATTATTTAAGTTCCTCACTTTTCAGATACTTCCGCACAGACCTCTCACCCGCTTCTGGCTACATTTACCTTTCCGTAACACCTTGATAATCCTCACCGATGCGTATCCTGCGTTGTTTATCGTCTTTTTTGTAATCGATTACAGATCATTCCCTGGCGCTTTTCGGATTGCCTGAATGCTGAATTGTCATATATAGATAGCCAGCCAATATCAACAATCGGCAACAAAATTGTAACCGTTTACACCTATTAGGGGCGGATCACACAACGCGATGCCATGGCAGCCTATGCTACGGCGTACCAGGGTTAATATTCACAAGTGAGGTTGTATGGTTGGGGCTAAAAATAACAACAGAACGTCCAATAAAACCATGACGTTTTTGGTGTGCTTTCTTGCCGCGCTGGCAGGGCTGCTGTTCGGTTTGGATATCGGAGTGATTGCCGGCGCGCTGCCGTTTATCACACAAACATTTCAAATGACGAGTCATCAGCAAGAGTGGGTCGTCAGCTCAATGATGTTCGGCGCGGCTATCGGCGCTATCGGCAGCGGCTGGCTTTCGTCTCATCTGGGTAGAAAAACCAGCCTGATGGTGGCTTCCGTCCTGTTTGTCGTCGGCTCGCTGAGTTCGGCATTGGCGCCGAACGTCGAAGTATTGATCTTCTCCCGCGTGATCCTCGGTCTCGCCGTCGGCGTAGCGTCTTATACGGCGCCGCTGTACCTGTCCGAGATCGCGCCCGAGAAAATCCGCGGCAGCATGATCTCCATGTATCAGTTGATGATCACTATCGGCATTCTCGGGGCTTATCTGTCCGACACGGCGTTCAGCTACACCGGCTCCTGGCGCTGGATGCTGGGGGTGATTACGCTCCCCGCAGTGCTGCTGTTTATCGGCGTATTCTTCCTGCCGGGCAGCCCGCGCTGGCTGGCGGCCAAGGGACGCTTTAACGACGCCAGACGCGTGCTGGACAGGCTGCGAGACTCCACCGAACAGGCGAAAAAAGAACTGGATGAGATTCGGGAAAGCTTGCAAATTAAACAGAGCGGCTGGGCGCTGTTTACCCGTAATGTTAACTTCCGCCGCGCGGTCTACCTGGGCATTTTGTTGCAGGTGATGCAACAGTTTACCGGCATGAACGTCATCATGTATTACGCGCCGAAGATCTTCGATATCGCAGGCTTCACCAGCACCGGACAGCAGATGTGGGGAACCGTGATCGTCGGGGCCGTCAATGTACTGGCCACCTTCATCGCCATCGGTCTGGTTGACCGCTGGGGACGCAAGCCGACGCTGATTCTGGGCTTCGTAGTCATGGCTTTCGGTATGGGCGTGCTGGGAACAATGCTGCACATCGGCATGACTTCCAGCGGGATGCAATATGCCGCCATCATCATGCTGCTGATGTTTATTGTCGGATTCGCCATGAGCGCCGGTCCGCTAATCTGGGTGTTGTGCTCGGAAATCCAGCCGCTGCGCGGTCGGGATTTCGGCATCACCGTCTCAACGACCACGAACTGGATCGCCAACATGATCGTCGGAGCGACCTTCCTGACCTTGCTGAACACGTTGGGAAACGCCAATACCTTCTGGGTCTACGGCGGCCTCAACGTCTTGTTCATCGTACTGACGCTACTGTTGATCCCGGAGACCAAAAACGTCTCGCTGGAGCACATCGAACATAACCTGATGTCCGGCAAGCGCCTGCGCAGTATCGGCGAATAGCCCTTCCCTTCCGGGGCACGTTTACAACCGTGCCCCGGTCACCGTATGCTTGACGCCATGAAGAATGAACGCGTCCCTATCGCACTCCATCAGGCGGTAATGCGCTGCCTGCGAGAAAAGCTGGCGCTCGCCAATGCTGCTCTCGACAGCGACTACCCCGAACCCATTGTCACCTATAACCAGCGCGGCGCCACCGCCGGAAGCGCCTGGCTGCAAG
Organism: Lonsdalea quercina; assembly: GCF_900107885.1. NCBI lineage: Bacteria > Pseudomonadati > Pseudomonadota > Gammaproteobacteria > Enterobacterales > Pectobacteriaceae > Lonsdalea > Lonsdalea quercina. The sequence goes on from NZ_FNQS01000004.1 coordinate 280,906, forward strand.
ATTGGGAAATTCGGATTAACCCCGTGCTGTTGCAGGAAAATCAACAGGCATTCATCGATGAAGTCGTCCCCCACGAGTTGGCGCACCTGCTGGTCTACGCTCGCTTCGGCAAAGCGCCCCCACACAGCAAAGCCTGGCGATGGATGATGGAGCATGTTCTGGCGGTGCCGGCTCGCCGTACGCATACATTCGCCGTGACGTCTGTGCGGGGGAAAACCTTTCGCTACCAGTGCGCCTGTCAGCAACACGAACTGACGGTAAGGCGTCATAATCGCATCCTCCGCGGCGAAACCGAGTACCGCTGCCGGCGCTGCGGCACCCCTCTCAAGCGCGAGGGAAAAGGAGCGAGTTAACCTTAGATTCCAGTTTTTTCCGACCGAGCATGGCGTTGCCTCACCGTAGCGCTTCCGGTACTCTGCACGCTTTTATGCCTAAGGCGCTTTGGAACATGCTTCGCAACATTCTTGTTATCGCTACCGTAGGCTACGGCCTGATTACTGTTTCTGCGTTCAGCCAGGAAATTCATAGTTTCACTCAGGCCAAAGCCGCCGCGGTGAAAATCAACCGAGACGTGCCGGGCAGCTTCTACTGCGGTTGCCGTATCATCTGGCAAGGCAAGAAAGGCATCCCCGATCTTCAGTCCTGCGGCTATGAAGTCCGTAAAAACGCCAATCGCGCCAACCGTATCGAATGGGAACATGTCGTACCGGCCTGGCAGTTCGGCCACCAGCGTCAATGCTGGCAAAATGGCGGCCGTAAAAACTGCGAGCAGGATGAGGTCTACCGCGAGATGGAGACCGACCTGCATAACCTAGAGCCAGCCATCGGCGAGGTCAACGGCGACCGCGGCAACCTGATGTATAACCAGTGGAACGGCAGCGAGAAGCAGTACGGTCAGTGCGAGATGAAAATCGACTTCAAAAACAAGATGGTTGAACCGCCCGAACGCGCTCGCGGCCCCATCGCCCGCACCTATTTTTATATGCGCGACCGCTATCATCTAACGCTTTCCCGCCAGCAGACCCAGCTGTTTGAAATCTGGAACCAGCGGTATCCCGTGACGCAGTGGGAATGTACCCGCGACAATCGCATCGCCCAGGTGCAGGGCAATCACAACCCCTACGTGCAACAAGCTTGCCAGCAGTGATCCGGCTACCTACTATAGCTTAGGTCCTCAACACCGCCGTCCGCGGACGGCGGTGGGCTTCACCCGGGCGGATCCGCCCATTCCGACAGACATAACGTAAAGGCCAGAACATCAATGCGAATACCGCGCATTTTCCATCCTGAAACGCTATCGACAGGCGGCGGCGAAACCGACCTGAGCGCAGACGCCGCCAATCATATCGGCCGCGTACTGCGCATGAACCGCGGTCAGGCGCTACAGTTATTTGACGGCAGCAACTGCATTTTCGATGCGGAAATTCTGCTGGCCGACAAAAAACGGGTACAAGTACGCTATAACGCCGCGCAGCAGGAAGACCGGGAGTCTCCGCTGCATCTGCATCTCGGACAGGTGATTTCACGCGGTGAGAAAATGGAATTCACTATCCAGAAATCCATTGAGCTGGGCGTGAATGAAATTACTCCCCTGTTTTCAGAACGTTGCGGCGTCAAGCTTGACGGTGATCGTCTGGAGAAAAAGCTGTCCCAATGGCAAAAAATCGCTATCGGCGCCTGCGAACAGTGCGGTAGAAACCGTATTCCACTCATTCGTCCTCCCCTGTCGCTGGAAAGCTGGTGCGCGGAACCGGACAATGGGTTAAAACTGAACCTGCATCCGCGGGCGACGCACAGCATCAACACGCTACCCACGCCGGTGCAACGTGTCCGGCTACTGATTGGCCCGGAAGGCGGCCTTTCGTCCGATGAAATTGCGATGACGGCAGAACACGGCTTTACCGATATTCTGCTGGGGCCTCGCGTTCTGCGTACAGAAACCACAGCGCTCACCGCAATCACCGCATTGCAGGTTCGATTCGGCGATCTGGGGTAAAGGAGAAAGAGAATGATCAAACTCGGCATCGTGATGGACCCGATTGCAGCCATCAACATTAAAAAAGACACCAGCTTCGCCATGCTGTTGGAAGCGCAGCGCAGGGGCTGGGAGCTGCATTATATGGAGATGGACGATCTCTATCTGAACGAGGGCGAAGCACGCGCCACCACTCGCAAACTCAGCGTCGAGCACAACTACGACGGCTGGTATCAGTTCGGCGACGCGCAAGATATCGCCCTGCATGAGCTGGACGTAGTGCTGATGCGTAAAGATCCGCCGTTCGATACCGAGTTCATCTACGCCACCTATATCCTTGAACGCGCTGAAGAAAAAGGCACGCTAATCGTTAACAAACCGCAAAGTCTGCGCGACTGCAATGAAAAGCTGTTCACCGCCTGGTTCTCCGACCTGACGCCCGCGACGCGGGTCACCCGCCGCGCCGACAAACTGCGCGAGTTTCACCAGCAGCATAAAGACGTCATCCTCAAGCCGCTGGACGGCATGGGCGGCGCCTCCATCTTCCGCCTGAAACAGGATGACGCCAACGTGTCGGTCATCATTGAAACGCTGACCGAACACGGCAGCCGCTACTGCATGGCACAGAACTATCTGCCCGCCATCAAAGACGGCGATAAGCGCGTATTGGTCGTGGACGGAGAACCGGTTCCTTACTGCTTGGCCCGTATACCGCAAGGGGGAGAAACGCGCGGTAATCTGGCCGCGGGCGGGCGGGGAGAAGCGCGTCCGCTGAGCGAAAGCGACTGGCGGATCGCCCGAACCGTCGCCCCGACCTTGAAACAGAAAGGACTGATTTTCGTCGGCCTGGATATCATCGGCGACCGTCTGACCGAGATCAACGTCACCAGCCCAACCTGCGTACGTGAGATCGAAGCGGCGTTCCCGGACATCTCCATTACCGGCATGCTGATGGACGCCATCGAACGGCGGCTGTCCGCACGCTGATCACTCTTCGACGGCCAGGAAACAATCTCTGGTCGACCATGCACATCTGCCGGGTTCGTCGGCTGGCGACGAACCTTAACAACGACAGAAAACGATAAGAACTGACCATGAATTTACAGCATCACTTTCTTATCGCGATGCCTGCGATGCAGGATCCGGTATTTAAACGGTCCGTGGTATACGTCTGTGAACACGGTGAAGACGGTGCGATGGGGTTAATCATCAATAAACCGATGGAGCAGTTCACCGTCGACGATATTTTGAAAAAACTGAAAATCACTCCGCCGGAGTCAAAATCCGATATTCGGCTGGATAAACCGGTTTTTTCCGGCGGTCCGCTGGCGGATGACCGCGGCTTTATTCTTCACACCCCGCAGGCGGGCTTCGCCTCCAGTATCTCCGTATCGCCCGATACGATGATTACCACATCCAAGGACGTACTGGAGACGATGGGGACGGTCGACCAGCCCAATAACACGCTGGTTGCCCTGGGTTATACGGCCTGGGAAGGCGGACAGCTTGAGAGCGAGCTGTTGGACAATGCCTGGCTGACCGTCAACGCCGATCAGGACATCCTATTCCACACGCCGATAGCGGACCGCTGGCGCGTCGCCGCGAAGAAGCTCGGCGTGGATATCCATATGATCGCCAGTGATGCGGGACACGCCTGATGAGCCACCGCACCATCATGGCATTCGACTTCGGCACCCGCAGCATCGGCGTCGCCATCGGTCAGGATCTGACGCGCACCGCCCGCCCGCTGCAAGCATTCAAAGCACAGGACGGCACGCCAGACTGGCAAAAGGTCGAGAAGCTGATATGGGAATGGCAGCCCGAGCTGGTGATCGTCGGCCTGCCGCTGAACATGGACGGCACGGAACAGCCACTGACGGCGCGTGCGAGAAAATTCGCTCAGCGCCTTCATGGCCGCTTCGGCGTGGTGGTGGAACTGCATGATGAACGTTTAAGCACGGTGGAAGCACGATCCGGACTGTTCGCTCAGGGCGGTTTCCGGGCTCTGGATAAAGGCAGCGTCGACTCCGCCTCTGCGGTCGTCATTCTTGAAAGCTGGTTCGAACAGCACTAGCGTCATCTTGCAGCTTATAACGACGCCGAAATAACGCCCGGCCGAGGCTCATCGCAATAAAAGAAATGTGGCGCGCTCTTTCGAACGCGCCACACTTGTCTGAAGACGTCCCTCGTTAATCGTCGGGATATTCGCGCAGGAAGCGCTCGACGTCGTTCACCATCGACTCAGTCCCCACAAAGAACGGAGCGCGTTCATGCAGTTTCTGCGGCTGGATATCCAGAATACGGCGATGTCCATCGCTGGCTTTGCCGCCCGCCTGCTCCGCTAGCAGCGCCATCGGGTTGCATTCGTACAGCAGACGCAGCTTGCCCTGCGGATAACTGGCCGTACTCGGGTAGAGATAAATCCCCCCTTTCAGCAAGTTACGGTGGAAGTCCGCCACCAGCGATCCGATATAACGTGACGTATAAGGCCGCATCGTGGCCTCATCCTGCTCCTGACAGTATTTGATGTACTTTTTTACGCCCTGCGGGAACTTAATGTAGTTGCCTTCGTTGATGGAGTAGGTGTTTCCCATCTCGGGGAAGCGAACTCGCTCATGCGACAGGCAAAAAACGCCCAATGAGGGATCATAGGTAAAGGCATGAACCCCGTGACCGGTGGAGTAGACCAGCATGGTCGAGGAGCCGTAGACAATGTAGCCGGCGGCGACCTGCTTGCTGCCAGGCTGAAGGAAATCAGCCTCGGTCACCGGAGAACCCAGCGGAGTAATGCGTCGGTAGATAGAAAAAATGGTGCCGACTGAAACGTTTACGTCGATGTTGGAAGAGCCGTCCAGCGGGTCCATCAACACGACATACTTTGCATTTTCGGACCGCTCACCTTCAAAGATGACGATTTCGTCTTCTTCTTCGGAAGCGATGCCGGCGACTTCACCACGCGCTTTGAGCGCCGCCTTCAACTTTTCATTAGCGTACAGATCCAACTTCATCTGTACTTCGCCCTGCACATTGGAAACACCACTGGTGCCTAAAATATCCACCAGACCCGCTTTATTAATGTCGCGGTGAATGATTTTCGCGCCCAGCTTGATTGCAGACAGCAACGCGGTGAGTTCACCCGTGGCATGTGAGAAATCGTGCTGTTTTTCGACGATGAATTCGCCTAACGTTTTCATAACACTATTCCATAGTCAGCAGATGAAAAGCGGTCTAATTATGTACCGCCAACGTTTGCGTTTGCAGTGTAGCCCAAAGAGAAAGCGAGCACATAGTCAAATCCATTTCTTGAGAACTATCCGTAGCGTTAGAATAAGTCAGACTTTTGTAGATAGTTGGGAAACGTATGCGCATTCATATATTAGGTATCTGCGGCACCTTCATGGGAGGGCTAGCGCTGCTGGCCCGCTCGCTGGGACATCAGGTGACTGGCTCAGATGCCAACGTCTATCCCCCCATGAGTACACTACTGGAAGAACAGGGGATCACCCTGATTGAGGGATACGATCCTTCGCAGCTGGAGCCTCAACCCGACCTGGTTATTATTGGTAACGCAATGTCCCGCGGCAATCCCTGCGTCGAAGCCGTGCTTGAGCGGAACATACCTTATGTCTCCGGGCCGCAATGGCTCCACGACTACGTGTTGCGCGAGCGCTGGGTGATTGCCGTCGCGGGAACCCACGGCAAAACCACGACCGCCGGGATGGTGACCTGGATACTGGAAGCCTGCGGCTACAATCCCGGCTTCGTCATTGGCGGCGTGCCCGGTAACTTCGACGTCTCTGCGCGATTGGGCGATAGCCCGTTCTTCGTCGTGGAAGCCGACGAATATGATTGCGCCTTCTTCGACAAACGTTCCAAGTTCGTTCATTACTGTCCACGAACCCTGATTCTGAATAACCTCGAATTCGATCATGCCGACATCTTTGACGATCTAAAGGCGATTCAGAAACAGTTCCACCATCTCGTGCGGTTGGTGCCGGGAACGGGTCGAATCCTTGTTCCCTGCAACGATCAGCCGCTTAAACAAGTCATGGCGATGGGATGCTGGAGCGAACAGGAACTGGTCGGGGACGACGGCATCTGGAAGGCGAAGAAGAGCGTGCCGGACTCCAGCATTTTTCAGGTTTATCTGAACGATGAATTGGTCGGTGAAGTCGAGTGGAGCCTGGTTGGCGAACACAACATGCATAATGGCCTGATGGCGATCGCCGCCGCCCGCCATGTCGGCGTTCCGCCGGCGGAAGCCTGCCGCGCGCTGGGCCACTTCATCAATGCGCGTCGCCGCCTGGAACAACGCGGCACCGCGAACGGCATTACCGTTTACGATGATTTCGCGCATCACCCGACGGCGATACTGGCCACGCTGGCGGCTCTACGCAGCAAAGTCGGCGGCACGGCGAGGATCCTGGCCGTACTGGAACCCCGCTCCAACACCATGAAGCTGGGACATTGCAAAACCGAGTTGGCTCCGTCGCTGGGTCGCGCGGATGAAGTCTTCCTGTTCCAGCCGCAGCATATCTCCTGGCAGGTCGCAGAAGTGGCGGAAGCTTGTGTGCAGCCAACGCACTGGAGTGCGGATATCGATACGCTAGTGGATATGGTCGCCAAGACCGCACAGCCCGGTGACCATGTCTTGGTCATGAGCAACGGCGGATTCGGCAATATTCATGAAAAACTGCTGGAAACGTTTCAGAAACAGGAACAGGCAAAGAGCTGATGGTCTGGTGGTCTGGTGGTCTGGTGGTCTGGTGGTCTGGTGGTCTGGTGGTCTAATGGCCTGATGGCCTGATGGCCTGATGGTCTGACCGCCGAGGGGAACAACACTCCCCTTTCTCTTCCAACGCATTATCTGCCGGTCGGCATAAAAGAAAAAGGACGGGAATATCCCGTCCTTTCGTCGTTTGAGCACCCGGTTACATTAGGCGTCAAACGGGTCGCGCAACACGATAGTCTCTTCGCGATCCGGCCCCGTTGAGATGATGTCCACCGGCACGCCGGTCACTTCTTCTACACGTTTGATATAGTCCAGCGCCGCCTTAGGCAGGCCTGCGCGGTCTTTCACGCCGAAGGTAGACTCGGACCAGCCCGGCAGCGATTCGTAAATCGGCTCGATGCCATCCCAGTCTTCGGCCGCCAGCGGCGTGACGTCAACTTCACGACCATCCGGCAGGCGGTAGCCTACGCAGATCTTCACTTCCTTCAGACCGTCCAGCACGTCCAGCTTGGTCATGCAAAAGCCGGACAAGGAGTTGATCTGTACCGCGCGACGCACGGCGACCGCATCCAGCCAGCCTGTGCGTCGACGACGACCGGTGGTCGCACCAAACTCGTTGCCTTTCTCACACAAGAAGTCACCCACGTCGTCAAACAGCTCGGTCGGGAACGGACCGGCACCTACGCGGGTGGAGTAGGCCTTGACGATGCCGAGGACGTAGTCAACGTAGCGCGGACCCAGGCCTGAGCCGGTCGCCACGCCACCTGCGGTGGTATTGGAAGAGGTAACATACGGGTAGGTGCCGTGGTCGATATCCAGCAGAGTCCCCTGCGCCCCTTCAAACATCACCAAATCGCCACGTCGGCGGGCTTTGTCCAGCAGATCGGAAACATCCACAACCAGAGAGGTCAGGATATCCGCCATCGCCAGCACGTCGTCCAACGTCTTCTGATAGTCGACAGGTTCGACTTTGTAGTAGTGCACCAGCTGGAAGTTGTGATAGTCGATGATTTCTTTCAGTTTGACGGCGAAGCTTTCTTTATCAAACAGGTCGCCTACTCGCAGGCCGCGACGGGCCACTTTATCTTCGTAGGCAGGACCGATGCCGCGACCGGTCGTACCGATGGCCTTGGCGCCGCGCGCTTTCTCGCGAGCGTTATCCAAGGCAACGTGGTACGGCAAAATCAACGGGCAGGCTTCGGACAGCAGCAAACGCTCGCGTACTGGCACGCCGCGCGCTTCAAGTTCCGTCATTTCTTTCATGAATGCATCAGGCGCCAGCACCACACCGTTACCGATGATGCTGACCACGTTTTCGCGGAGGATGCCTGAAGGAATCAAATGGAGGACGGTTTTTTCACCGTTAATAACCAGGGTATGGCCAGCATTGTGACCACCTTGATAGCGCACCACATATTTAGCGCGTTCAGTCAGCAGGTCGACGACCTTGCCTTTACCTTCGTCACCCCATTGGGTGCCCAGTACGACAACGTTCTTACCCATCTCACAATCACCAGTGTTGCTTAAAAAAAGATTCTAACATCTCATTTGTATGCTTTCAGTACTTTTTAGCACACGTTTGCGCAGAAAACTGTCGTCAATTTTAGCCTTCCATGCGGCTACGCAACATGTAGTAGATCACAAGGCCTGCGACCACTATGCCGCCCCCAAAGCGGCGTAAAACCGCATCCGGCAATTGTGCGATACCGAGGATCATGCGTCGCCAAATACGGGGAAACAGCAGCGGCCCCAGCCCTTCAAAAATCAACACCAACCCCAAGGCCAGCCAGACAGATACACTCATAAAAAACTCCAGACACAAAAAAGCCCGCGTCGGGCGCTGACCGTGCGGCAGGAAAACTACCACAGACAACACACAACGCGGGCTGCGTATTAGCTAACCAGCGGAACGAAAATTAGCGTGCCGGCACCGTCTTCTCAGGTGACTTCATGTAACGGAAGAAGTCGCTGTCCGGGCTTAACACCAGGACGTCCTGATTACCGCTGTTGAAGCTGTTTTCATAGGCACGCAGGCTACGGATAAAGGCATAGAAGTCCGGATCCTGGCTGAACGCATTGGCGAACAGTTTCGCAGACTCGGCATCGCCTTCACCGCGCGTCATACGGCCTTCGCGCTCCGCTTCCGCCAGTGTACGCGTCACTTCATAATCCGCAGTGGCTTTCAGCTTCTCAGCCTGTTCCTGTCCCTGTGAACGGTGACGACGAGCAACGGCTTCACGTTCGGCGCGCATACGTTGGTAGATCGCATCCGACACTTCCGTCGGCAGGTTGATCTGTTTGATACGCACGTCGATCACCTGGATCCCCAAAGCGGCCATGCTGTTCGGATTCACCTTCGGCAACTCGCCGCTGGTTTCCTGCTCTACACGCGCGGCGGCGGAGGCGATGGCGTTATCGGCTTCAGTGGTCTCGCCGGTGCCGGTGTTCAACGCGTCACGAACGTCCATCATCAGTTGACCACGAGAGTCCGTCACGATGCCTTTCACATCCTGACGTCCGATCTCGGAACGCAGACGGTCGTTGAATTTGCGTTTCAGCAGCACCTCGGCTTGGGAGATGTCGCCACCGCCGGTCGCCAGATAGTAACGGCTGAAATCGCTGATACGCCATTTGATGTAAGAGTCGACAATCAGGTCTTTCTGCTCTTTGGTGATAAAGCGATCGGCCTGGTTTTCCATGGTCTGAATACGGGCATCCAGCGTCTTCACAGATTCAAGGACCGGGATCTTGACGTGCAAACCCGGCTCATAAATGAGCGGCTTGTTCTCATCGTCGCGCAGGACTTTGCCGAAGCGCATGACGATCCCGCGCTGCCCTTCCTGTACGACAAACAGTGAAGCGTAGATCACCAGAAGCACCAGGATCAGAATAAATAGTACTGACTTACGCATTGATTATTCTCTCCCTACTCGAGTGATCTCATCCCGCTGGGCGTTCGCCCGGCGCTGATCCATGATGTTGCCGTTGATGCTGCTGCGCGAAGAGCTGTAGTTGCTGCTCGAACTGTTGTTAGACGAGGTCGAGGAATTACGCAGCGGCGCAACCGTATTGGTCGGATTGCCGCCTGTATTGTTCTGACCACGCAGCATCTGTTCCAACGGCAGAACCATCAGGTTACCGCCTTTGTCATTTACCAACACCTTGCGGGTGCTGCTCAACACGCGTTCCATGGTTTCGATGTAGAGACGTTCACGAGTAATCTCAGGCGCGGCCTTATACTCCGGCAACACGCGAGCAAAACGAGCCACTTCACCTTGCGCTTCCAGAACGGTACGCGTCTTGTAGGCGCGAGCCTCTTCCAGAATACGCTGAGCCTGGCCGTTCGCACGCGGCTGAACTTCATTGGCATAGGCTTCCGCTTCACGGATGTACTGCTGTTCGTTCTCGCGCGCGGCAATCGCATCGTCGAATGCGGCTTTCACTTCTTCCGGCGGACGAGCTGCCTGGAAGTTGACGTCCAGCAGCGTGATTCCCATGTTGTAGGGACGAACAGTTTCTTCAAGTACGCGTTGGGTGTCGGTACGCACGATGGTACGGCCTTCAGTCAGTATCTTGTCCATCGTGTATTTGCCGATCACGCCGCGCAGCGCGCTGTCGGTCGCCTGACGCAGACTATCGTCCGCGTTGGTTACGCTGAACAGATACTGCTCCGGCTGTGTGACGCGGTACTGAACGTTCATTTCAACGCGGATCACGTTCTCATCCGACGTCAACATCACGCCGGACGTCGCCAGTTCGCGAACAGATTCGACGTTGACCGCTCGTACGTCATCAATAAACGTGGGTTTCCAGTTCAGGCCAGGGCTGACCAGATGGCTGAATTTGCCGAAACGGGTGACAACGCCGCGCTCAGCTTCTTTGATAGTATAAAAACCGCTCGCCGCCCAGATAACCACGGCGATGGCGGCCACCACGCCTAAAATACGGCCGCCGGAGCCGAAACCGCTGCCGCCGGAGCTTGAGTTTTTTCCACCGCCCAGCTCACCGAGTTTTTTGCTCAGTTTGCGGAAGATGTCGTCAAGATCCGGTGGCCCCTTATCTCGACCACCTTTGTTGTTTCCGCCAGAGTTGCCGCTATTTTTATTGCTGCTCCCCCACGGGTCGCGGTCCTGTCCGTTATTACCGGGCTGATTCCACGCCATGTTTAGCTCCATTCATTATGATAGGTGTTCTTCGGGGTCAAATATCCCAGAGTTCATCAGACTAAACTTCAACGATATAGTCTTCTAATTGCTGCTCCTGCTTACAGAGACGACGCCAGTCGACGATAGGCATTCTAATCACCAGCCCCACGCTGCCGTCTTCTTCTATCCATTCTTTTTCTATTGCCTGAAGCTGGTAAAAGCGGCTGCGCAGACGCCCCTCCTGCGGAGGCAACTGCAGGGAGTACTGTGCGATCTCCCCAGACAACCGTTCGGTCAATGCCTGGAACAGCAGAGGTATTCCTTCGCCGGTTTGCGCCGACAGCCAGACTCTGACCGGTTGATGCTCTGCATTGCGATCGATGCGCGGAGCGAAATTGTCCAGCGCATCAATTTTATTCATGACGAGCAGCGTCGGGATATCATCGGCTTCGATTTCCGTCAGTACCTCGTTAACCGCCTCAATATTTTCGTCCATGCGAGGATCGGCCGCATCAACGATATGAAGCAACAGCGATGCCTGGCGAGTTTCCTGCAGCGTGGCTTTAAATGCCGCGACCAGATCGTGAGGCAGCTCGCGAATAAAACCGACGGTATCCGCCAACACGGTATCACCGACGTCAGGCACATCGATCCGACGAAGCGTGGGATCCAGCGTGGCGAATAGCTGATCGGCAGCATACACGTCCGCCGCCGTCATCTGATTAAACAACGTGGATTTACCGGCGTTGGTATACCCCACCAGCGACACCGTAGGCACTTCCGCGCGCGTACGTGCGCGTCTTCCCTGTTCACGCTGTTTCTCAACACGGACAAGGCGCGACAAAATCAAACTAATGCGGTTACGCAGCAGACGACGGTCGGTTTCCAGCTGAGTTTCACCGGGACCTCGCAACCCTATCCCGCCCTTTTGGCGTTCAAGATGAGTCCAGCCGCGCACCAAACGCGTGGCCAGATGGCGCAACTGCGCCAGCTCAACCTGCAGTTTCCCTTCATGGGTGCGGGCGCGCTGGGCGAAAATATCAAGAATCAATCCGGTCCGGTCAATGACCCGGCATTCGCACAGGCGCTCGAGATTACGCTCCTGTGCGGGTGATAAAGCGTGATTGAACAGCACGACGAAAGCGTCGGTTTCTTTAACCGCCTTGGCGATCTCTTCTGCTTTACCCTCGCCGACAAAATACTTGGGATGAGGCGCTTTGCGACTGCCGGTGATCACCTGTAGCGATTCGATTCCGGCAGAAGACACCAGAGATTCGAACTCCAGCAGATCTTCAGTATCTTTCTCTTGGGAAAAGTGAATATGAACTAGTATGGCCCGTTCACCGGCTTCATAACGGTCAAACAACCGAACAACCTCTCAAACAAACAAATGCAGCCACAAACGGGGAAACGACACTATGTCCTTCCCCCGCTGAGGTAAATCGGTAATAACTCTTATTCAGCGTCATCGCTTTCCTGAGGCTGCGACTGCTGATTAGTCGTGTTATTACCATGATAGTTATTCGCGCCAGGATTATTACTGTGATGAGACACCGGACGAGACGGAACCACCGTAGAGATAGCGTGCTTGTAAACCATCTGGCTAACCGTGTTTTTCAGCAAAATAACAAACTGATCAAACGACTCAATCTGGCCCTGCAACTTAATGCCATTTACCAGATAAATAGAAACTGGAACACGTTCACGACGCAAAGCATTCAAGAACGGATCTTGCAAAGATTGCCCCTTAGCCATTCTATATTTTCCTTATTTGCTTGTTGTTTGTAACAAAGAACCCTGTGGCTCTAAAATAGCGGTATAAAAATTTGTGCCGAGAATCAGCCAATTGTACACAATCGTCCAACCTATGCACTAACAACCTGCATGACCTTACCCAACGCATCCTGCGGCTCATCGCTATCAAGCCAGCACACATTGTCCCACCCGCGTAACCAGGTTATTTGCCGTTTTGCCAGCTGTCGGGTAGCGCAGATCCCACGATAAACCATCTCGTCGTAATCTATTTCACCGGACAAGTAGGACCACATTTGGCGGTAACCGACGCAGCGGATGGAAGGCAAACCTGGATGCAGATCGGCACGAGCGAACAGCGCGCGTGCTTCCGACTCAAAACCTGCCTGCAACATCTGTTGAAACCGTAGTGCAATACGCTCATGCAATAATTCGCGCGACGCGGGAGCGATGGCGAACTGGTGCACGTGGTAAGGCAGCGCTTCACCCGATGTTTTTGTCAGTTCGGTTAAAGTGTTACCTGAAACGGAAAAAACTTCCAGTGCCCGCGACAGTCTCTGCGGATCATTTGGATGAATCCGAGTGGCCGCGATGGGATCTATCTCTCGCAGTTCATTATGCAACGCTTCCCAGCCTTCTCGCTGCGCACGCGCCTCTATTTCCCGTCGCACTTCCGGATCCGCGGGCGGCAAGGGCGAAAGCCCTTCAAGCAGCGCCTTGAAGTACAGCATCGTTCCCCCCACCAGCACAGGGATTCGACCAGCGGCGGTGATCTCCGCCATCTCCTTCAGCGCATCTCGGCGAAAATCAGCGGCCGAATAGGCGTCAGCCGGATCGAGGATATCGATCAATCTGTGCGGCGCTTGCGACAACTCTTCAGCGGTAGGCTTGGCGGTGCCGACATCCATGCCCCGGTAAATCAATGCGGAATCCACGCTGATCAACTCAACGGGGAGGGATTGCCGTAACGCCATGGCTAACGCCGTCTTTCCGGAAGCCGTCGGTCCCATAATGAAAATGGCCGGCGGGTACTGCGTTGTTTCACGTTCAGTCATGCTTTAAAGCCTTGATGGCGGACTCAATATCCATCACATAAAGAAACTCTGATGGCGGAACTTTGACCCGCTCAGGACAGAGACGTTCAATATCCGCTAACAGTTGCACCGCTTGGGCCTGAGTCCAGCTCTCATGCTCGCTGTACAACCGCCGCGCTATCCACGCCGCTACCTCATCAGAATCTGACTGAGGGCAATCAGCGAGATAGCCTAACAGGTCAGAGATCAAGTTTTGTAAATTTTGTTGTCTCAAAGGTAAAGGTACCGCGCGCAGTGTGGCGCGCTGCTGCTCAACCACGATATCAATACCAAACTGGGCGAGCCGTTCTTGACTCTCCGTCACCGCCGCGCGCTCTTTACTTCCCAGCGTTAGACGTTGGGGGATCAGCAACGGCTGTGGCCGTAACCCCTCCTCGCCGGGCGTCATCTGCGCCTGACGGACATAGCGCTCGGCAACGGGCAGAGACAGCAGGGCCAATCCCTGCTGATACTCCACCAGCGCATAGCAGGGCGGATAGACGGTCAACACTCTGCCTAATCCCTCTGACCGACTGACCAGCGGAACCTCGCCCTGTGCGGTCTGCGCGATGTTGGCGCGGGAAGGCGCTGCGGGGACCGGCGACTCGTCGCCTGAAGGTATCGACCGCTCGGAGGCAGGCTGTAGCAGTTTTTGATACAGCTCGCCCTGTTTGCGCTGATACCCCGCTCCGTGAGGATACGAGGCGGGCGGGCGCTCCTGTGCTTTGCCGCCGGAAGTCGGCATTCGTGCCGGCGGCTCGGTTTGCGCAGGTCGAGCAAAGTGGTTCTCGCCGGCCGCGGTGCGGTTTTCCTGCTGCCAGACCGGCGTCGGCGTCTCGCCCTGGGGGGGAACCGCCTGCGCGGGCGCAGCCGCCTGCTGGAGTACGGTCATCACCGCCTGATAGATGAAGTCGTGCACCAGTCGGGCCTGATGGAATCTGACCTCGTGCTTGGCCGGATGTACGTTGACATCCACATGGTGCGGGTCAACTTCCAAATAGAGGACATACGCAGGCTGCTGATCGCTGCGCAGCTGATCCTGATAGGCCTGTCGGATGGCGTGGTTAATCAGCCTGTCCCGCATCATCCGCTGATTCACGTAGCAATACTGCAGCTCCGGCAACTGCTGAGACCCCGTCGGGTCGGCCACCCAGCCGCGGATCTTCAGGTCGCCATGTTCCCAGGATACGGCCAATGCATGCTGAATAAACGCCGTACCGCAGATGCTGCCCAGACGCCGCTCATGCTGTGTTGGATCGGTCACCGCCCGGTATTGCCGCACCAGCTTGCCGTTATGGTGGAGATTAAACGCCACATCGAAGCGAGCTAGCGCGATACGCCGGACCACCTCGTCGATGTGCATAAATTCGGTTTTTTCGGTGCGCAGGAATTTGCGACGCGCGGGCGTGTTGTAGAACAGGTCCAGCACTTCCAGCGTCGTGCCGACCGGATGCGCGGCCGGTTTCACCGTGACCGCCATGTCCCGTCCTTCGGCATACGCCTGCCAGGCTTCATTTTGATCGCGGGTGCGAGACGTCAGCGTCAGGCGGGAAACCGAACTGATACTCGCCAGCGCCTCGCCGCGAAAGCCCAGACTCATGATGGCTTCCAAATCGTCGAGCGTCGCGATTTTACTGGTGGCATGACGCGCCAGCGCCAGCGTCAAATCTGTCTTGCCGATCCCGCTGCCGTTGTCACGAATACGAATAAGCCGGCTGCCGCCGCGTTCGATGTCGATATCAATGCGCGTCGCTCCCGCATCCAGACTGTTTTCCACCAGCTCCTTGACCACGGACGCAGGCCGTTCCACTACCTCGCCAGCGGCGATTTGGTTAGCCAGTTGGGGGGGTAGAACCAGAATCGGCATCTTATCTCCTTGGTTTGCTGCAATGTCGGCCTCAGGTGGCAGGGATAACCAGCGTCTGTCCTAACTGTACCGTCTGCGATGGCAGCTTGTTTGCCTGCTGGAGCGCTTTCATACTGACATCGTAACGGTCTGCAATCGAACTCAGACTATCACCGCGCACCACCTTATGCGTCACCCTCTTCGCCGTGGTGGCTCTCTGGATTGCCGGGGCGGTTCGTGTCTGTGCGACCTGCGATGCGACGCCCCCCGGAATCCTCAGTCTCTGCCCTACCCACACAACGTCTTTTTTCAGGTTATTCGCATCGCGTATCGTCGACATACTCACACCGTAACGCGACGCAATCCCCGACAGCGTTTCACCTTTCCCCACGGTATGCCGCGTTGCGGAGCCGACAGGCGCCGCGCCGTTGGAAACCACCGGTTTGGAGACCGGCAAAATGGCAGGCCGTTTGTCATGTTTGGGCGCATTCTGCAACGGATGCGTCTCGAAATAGCCGCGTAGCCCCAGATAGAGCGCTTTTGCGATACGCTCCTGATAGTCGCTGCTGCCCAAAAGACGCTCTTCGCCAGGATTGGAAATAAACCCGGTTTCGACCAGTAACGACGGAATATCCGGCGAGCGCAGCACGCCGAGGCTGGCATGTTCGGGGTGGACTTTGTGCAGGCTGCCGACGCGTTGCAGTTCTCGCAGCACCTTGACCGCCACGTCGTAGCCGACGCGCTGCGAATGCCCGAACTGTAGGTCCAGCACCGCCTGACTCAGGTAAGGATCGGCGTTGTTGTTCGCCAGCAGGTCGCCCGCGCCCCCCAGCAGCTCAGACTGCTTCTCGTGCTGTTCAAGCCAGTTCGCCATTTCGCTATTGGCCCTGCGGTTAGACAGAACCCACACCGACGCGCCCGTTGCGCCGCGGTTGGGCGCCGCGTCCGCATGGAGAGAAACCAGCAGATTGGCCCCCTGCTTACGCGCCACGTCGGAACGCCCCATCACGGAAATAAAGTAGTCGCCGTCACGCGTCAGTACCGGTTTAAACACCGGGTCCTTGTTCAGCAGGTCGCGCAGCTTACGCGCGATGCCGATGGTCACATTTTTTTCCTGCAATCCGCCGGGACCGATGGCGCCGGGATCCTGGCCGCCGTGTCCGGCGTCAATCGCCACCACGATCTCATCGCCGGTAGAGGTCGGACGGCGTGCGGACGCGCGAGACGGAGTCGTCGAAGCGGTACTGGTCACCACCGTTGGCTTATTGTCGAATGGACTTTGCGGCGGCTCGGCCGGCTTGACCGGTCGCGTGGTTACGCGGGCTTCCGTCGTCGATGTCCGGTTGGCTGCGCGCTGCGGCTGTTCGGCGCTCACCGTGAAAACCACGGTGTAGGTGTCGCCGTGCCTCGTCGTCGTCGCACGCGTTTTGGCAGGCTTCGTCAGTTCAAGTACCAGACGCAGGCTTTGCGCGTCTTTCGCTTCGCTGGTCCGAATGCGATCGATCAGATTGCTACCGCTGAATGCGAGCGGCAGCCCTTTGATTACCCCGGTCTCCCGGATGTCGATCACGACCCGATCGGGATTGCTGAGCGGGAAAAATGCGTAGATCGGTTGCCCGCTGAAACTCAGGGTCACCTTTGCCAGCCCCGAAGCGTTATCGACCTGAACATCTGAGAGATTCGCCGCCCAAAGCGGCCAGGACAGGAAGAGGACAACACCCAATAAAGCCTTCATCAACCGCACGATCATCACGTCTACTCCGACTGACCTATACAACGCGCCGCAATATGTTCGCCTGTGTCAGACAACACCTGAATCTCCGCCTGACGCCCCGCATCCTGATAGCTCAGGTGCAGCTCCAGATCGGCAGGAGGCAGTATCCCCGCGCCCTGCTGAGGCCATTCGATCAGGCAGATGGCGTCCTCGGACAAATAGTCGCGAATGCCCATGAACTCCAGCTCTTCGGGGTCCGCCAAGCGGTACAGATCGAAATGGTAAACCGGACGCGGCGACAGCATGTAAGGCTCCACCAGCGTGTAGGTGGGACTTTTGACGTTGCCCGTGTGGCCGAGCGCTTGCAGGAAGCCGCGGCTCAGCGTGGTCTTGCCCGCGCCCAGATCGCCATACAGATAGATAATGACGGCGCGGTCGCAGGCCTGCGCCAGTGTCGCACCGAGTGCAATAGTTGCCGCTTCGTCAGGCAGAGATAGAGAAAATGTCTTCATTCTGTCTTTTCTAAGGATATCCACTCAGGATTTACATACTGCGCCAGTACGGGCATCAAATCCGTCGCCAGCATGCCGCGGGGGCCGCGCTGTTTCGCCAGCCAGTCGGCGGCGGCGCCATGAACCACACATCCGGCTCTGGCCGCGTCATACAACGAAAGTTTCTGCGCCGCCAGCGCACCGATAATGCCGGAAAGCACATCGCCCATCCCACCCGTAGCCATACCGGGGTTGCCGACGTCAGCGATGGCCAGCGCGCCTTGCTCATTGGCGATCACCGTTCCCGCACCTTTAAGTACTACAACGCCGCCGTAGCGTTTCACCAGCTTTTCCGCTGCAAGTAAGCGGTCACTCTCAATGTCGACAACGCGACAGTTCAGCAGCCGTGCCGCCTCGCCGGGATGGGGCGTCAGGATGCGATTCTGACGTTTATGCGGACTGATTGCCAGCAGGTTGAGCGCATCCGCATCCCATAACATGGATTTGTTACAATTTTCTGCGATCCTGAGGGCATTTCTGCCCCATTCCCCCTGACCCAGGCCGGGGCCGATTACGATCACATCCGCCCACTCCAGCCCTTGCCGCAACGTCGCCGTGTTCAGCTCCTGAACCATCAGCTCGGGACGAGAAACCAGCAGCGCTGCAAGGTATTCGCGGTGAGTAAGTACTCGCACTAAACCGGCACCTGTACGCAGAGCGGATTCACCCGCCATGAAAATCGCACCGCCGGTCCCCGCGTCGCCGCCGACAATCAGCAGACGGCCATTATCCCCTTTGTGCGCGCCCGCCCGGCGAGGCTTCAGCCACTGAGAAAGATGACGCGGCGTGATGCGCTGAATCGGCGCATCCTGACGCGCTATCCACGGCGACAGCGCCAGATCGTCGATGTGCAGCCGACCGACATAGTCTCGGGCCAGACCGGTCAGCAGGCCGGGTTTCAGCGTAATGAAGGTGATGGTGTGTGCGGCGTCGATCACCGCGCCCGCAGTATGACCGGTTTCGGCATTCAATCCAGAGGGGATATCCAGCGCCACCGTGGGCGCCGGATGCGCATTGGCCGCCTCAATCAGTCGATCGTAGGGAGCCTTGGGCGCGGCGGCAAGACCAGTGCCCAGCAGACCATCGATAATCAGATCGATATCATCAGGCCAGGCAGCCTCCGGCGTTAGTTCGGTACCGCCATCGGCGATCCATTGCGCTCTGGCCTGTTCGGCTTCGGGCGGCAACGGACGCTCTCCAGGGCAGACTATTACCGATACCCGCAGACCAGCGGCTTTCGCCAGGGTTGCCACCACATAACCATCTCCGCCGTTATTGCCGTGTCCGGCCAAAACCAGCCAGTGCCGAGCTGACGGATAGTGCAAACGCGCCAGTCTAAATGCGGCGGAACCCGCTCTTTGCATCAGCGTGTAGAGCGACACGCCTGCCGATTGTGCCGCCCCTGCCTCCTCTCGTCGTAGCCAGTCGGCTCGGAAGACCGTATCAGGTAATGCTTCGGACACAGAATTGATGCTGCAATCGATCATGGCATGCTCCCTCTCATTTCTGCAGATGCGCCGCCGACACCGGGCGTGGACGCGATAACGCGGCCCCTTGGCAATTCGTCCTCACCCCGGAAGTCACCCAAGCTGACCGAAAATGCCTCATTTTTCCGTAAAGGCCGCGGAAACAGCTATCAGTTTACTCCGCCCTATGTCGTTGGCGAATGACTGGGCCAGATTAGCGAGAGAAAGGGCGGTGAAGGGGCAATCAGGAGGATGTTACGGTGTGGACAAAAATTCGCCGATTTTTCGCCTGTCCCGCCTGTGGATAAATTTAAAAACTCTTTGCCAATCAAGTGCAACAAAAAGTACAAGTGATCATAGTGGCGTTTTTTATCTAAAATTTTTCTTTTAAATTCATTGGGATAAAAAATAGCGATCTTCGGACCCTCGGTGTGCCATCAAACACCGTCGTCAAGAAATCTGTGGATAAGTCTGTTTAAAAACTTATGAGATTTACTTTTCCGGAGAGCAAGAATGCTCTTGGAGGATAAAACCGATAGCGCTGTTGCAAAAAGGAATTAATTTACGCCGCGGCTTTTGTAACACGCTGATTTTTAAAGATTTTAAAATACAGCATGTTTCGGGGACGGCATTATGGCCCAGGGAATTCTAATTGGCAAGCGTTTTGACTCTTCACTCCTCGACACGCGTGCGACCACAATATTCCATCTATCGCAGCCCCCTGTCGGCCGGCAGCTTTGCCATGACCATCAAAAACGATTCAATTAGGTTAGTTCAATAATCAGACAATAATTAAAAAAAATGGAAATTTTTTCAGTTTGACGGGCAGAAGGGATACTCCAAAAGCAGCCGGCTCGCAGAAGTTCACGCCCGCGATCTCGCGTGATACCGCCTTGATAGCGGGATACATGCTTGAGTTCGCCAGGCGGCGTTACAGTGGGATTTGTGTTTTACTTGATGCGCGCGGCGGCGGGAATTATCGCGCTGGTCAAGGCGATCCCCATGCCTATGACACCATGCGTTTATGCGGGGCGCTTTATCTTCTGTATCTGGCCTGGCAGACGGTCAGACCCGGTGAACATTCTCCGTTTGAAAGGCGGGAGCTTCGTCCTGATACGCATCATGGGCTTCGTCACCAACCTGCTAAGCCCATAGTTTGCAAGCGCTTACTTATCACGAGGTCGGGACGGGCGAAACCAGACAAACTACGCCTGGTTTCTTTTGTCCAGAACGGACGCCTCAACGGCGTCCTTCGTCATGCGATATGCCGTTTATCCGCCGAAGTAGTTAGCCCCCAGAGTCTCTTTATCCGTGTCGTCATTAACGTGAAACGAGGAAAGACTCCAGCGTTTACCCGTGCTGACCTCGCCAAGGTACAGCTGGTATTTACCCTCAGACGTAGACGAAAAGAAGACATAGTCAGTGCCACTCACGGGGAAGGCGTCGGAGTTGTTGCTGTCGCAATCATTAATCGACAGTTGTTCGGCCTTATCGCTCGGATTCACCTTGGTATAGAGCTGATCGGCTCCGCCCGAGTCCTTCCAGCGCGAGTAAAACACCCTTCCATCCTGACGAACCGTCGGATAGTAGGCTTCCAGGCCGTTCGGCTTGTCGAAAACCACCTTTTTGCCGGTCGCGAGCGTCAGACGATAAATGCCCGTGACGCCCGATGCCTTCCCTGCCGCGTAATAGACTTGCGTGCCATCGGCGGACGGATAGGGCATTGAGCTTTCTATCGTTGAAGAGGCGTTAGTCAGATTGGTCTGCGAGCTGAACGCCGGCCCCCCATTTTCAAAGCTCAACGTCGCCTTCACCACATCGCCATCCTGCTTGAAAAACAGCGCAGCGCCATCAGCGCTGAACTTGGGATCTTCATTTCTCGTCTCTCCCGTGCTTTTGGTCAGATTGACCGGGAGTTCGGCCGAGTCGACCTGCCACATGAAGACATTCCAGGCATCGTCCTTGATCCCCATAAAGGCCAGCCATTTACCGTCCGGACTGAATACCGCGTTCATCGGGTCCTGAATTCCCCACGCCGATGAAGACGCCTGCGTCACTTTGTTGGCAGAGAAGTCATAGATAAAGATTTGGCTGGTGCCATCGGCATAACTGCCGTAGGTGTGATAGGCGAGCTTGCCTTTTAACGTGGAGGGAAACGTTGAATCACTTTCCGTGGTGTGGTTGGAAATACATTGTGCTTGAGAGCCAGCGGTAACCCCCGCCGAAAGCGCGCCGCACACCAGTGCGGTTGCCCACATTTTAGGTTGCATAGTTAAAGCATCCTTACTTTATATCAATATGTACTGGCCGTTATACCTCGGAATTCAGCCAAGGTTATTCATATCAAAACAACTGAATCTTCGACGTATTAATGGCTAGTTATACCTATGCACACTCACGTAACCTCACTATTTCCTCAAGGTTTTCGCCGTGACATAGTCAAAACTATTTTAAGTATCATCGTTGTGTGGGTAAACCGAATCGAGGGAGTAATCAACGTTTTTAAAGAGGAAAAGGATCTGACTTGACCCTCACCTGCGGCGCGGTATGCGCTTGCTTACGCATCGTGACCCAGCGCTGTCAACAACCGCGGACTGCATGAATTTCGTTGCTGGAGCAGGCCGAACGTGACATCAACACGCTGAGTACGGCCTGAGATCTCCTCTCAAGTTTGAAGCGTAAAGCCGTCTACCCGGTCGGTTTTGTCTTAAACCAATAGAACACCCCACGTTGGTGCGACGATAAAGACTCGATGTAACAGCAAATAATATCAATTGATGGGAGGATGTCGGTGTGGGTAGAGTCAGAGGCCAGAAGAGAATAGGCACCATTGTAGTCCCCCTGAATTTAGTCTTACTGCTTAATCGCGTTATCTGGTCAAAAGACAACCAGCGGAGGCGCATCATAAAGAAAGCGCGTTTCACTGAAACTCAGATCCTGCGGGTTCTAAAAGAAGTTGAAGAGGATCGGCACGTGAAGGATGTGTGACGCGAAAACGGTGTGGCGGAAGCCAGCTATGACAACTGGAAATCTAAATACGGCGGCATGGCGTCCTCTGATATCAAACGCACGGAGGTGGCTGCAATAACACGCCCGTTCATCGAGTCCGGCGAGAGTAACCATGTCCGCGTGAAGAGGAATACTCCATCAGAAGGTTGCCCACCAAAGCTGCCGGAAATCTGTGTTTTTACGGCAACAATAGCGACGTTGTCTTTGAGCAGTATTCGCTCATTTGCTGTCTGCAAATCATGGATCTTGATCAGCCCCGAACGATGCGCGTCGAGATCGTCACGTCGTCCCAGCGCCTGTCCCAGATGGCTGACAAATATCAGCTCCCTGTCCAACAGCGTTTCTAACGCCGTGACGTCCGAGTCCAACATCGCCTGTCGCAAACGCGCTTCCAACAGTCGTACGCGCTCCATTTTTGCTTCTTGCATCCCACCCTCGCCATCGTTAAATCACGCCACGACGAGTGCCGACATCGATAACACACTCGCGTTTGTGGCTAAAAATCCCTCAAAAATTATGCCATAAAGGCCGAGGAAACCAGCCTGTCCTTCTCACGTTGAATAAACTCATCGCGCTTGTTCAACGTGGTGAAAACGACGCAAGATCAGGAAGAGCGTCATCGTTGGCAACCTGGGTACTGGCGGACGACAGGAGAAACACAATAGGAACCGTCACGCCGCGAAGCGTTAGGCGTGACGATTTGGTTAGCAGGCTACAGTTTAAAAATGGCGGCCTGCCAGGCCTGTAGAGTCAGACGATCGGCACCCGCTGAGGCGGCACTTTCCGGCCGGTTGCTGATGACGGATCGAACAATCTTCTTATCTGCCGGCAACGACCAGTTCTGCGTCTCGCGCGAGAAGTTAATGGCAACCAGATACTGCTGATCTTTTAACGTGCGAGTATAAACGAAAAGCTTAGGATGTTCCGGCGCCAGATCGCGATACTCACCATGGATCAGCGCCGGAGTCTGACGCCGCAGCGCAATCAGCTGACGATGATAACCGTAGACCGAATGGTCATCGTCGACCTGAGCCGCCGCATTGATTTTCGTATAGTTGGGGTTTACCGCCAGCCACGGCGTGCCAGTTGTAAATCCCCCCTGAGCCGCGGTGCTCCACTGCATCGGCGTTCTGCCATTATCGCGGGAGGTTTGGCGCACATTATCCAGAAACTCTTTGGACGAGACTTTTCCCCCTTCCACCAACTCCTTCCATAATCCCCGGATTTCAACGTCTTCGAACTCCTTTTCGCTGGTGAAAGGGTAATTAGTCATGCCCAGCTCTTCACCCTGATACACAAAGGGCGTAGCCCGTTGGGTCATCATCAGTGTGGCCAACGCTTTGGCGGACACGTCCCGCCATGCATCGCTGTCATCACCGAAATGTGACACCGCCCGCGGAAGGTCATGGTTACTCAGGAAGCTGGTGTTCCAGCCAGCCGCCCCGGAGCGGTCGATTTTAGCAAAGGCAGTCTTGAGTTGAGGCAGGGTCCAGTCCGTCTTACGCCAGCCATCGCGGTCGAGACGAACGACATCGAAGTGGAACAACATATTCAATTCCTGGCGATCCGCGTCAACGAACTTGGGCGTATCCTCGAACGTCACACCGTAGGCTTCGCCAACGCTCATCGCGTTATAGGGCGCCAGCACTTCCCGGTTCATTTCATGCAGGTATTGATGGATGTGCGGCCCTGTAGCAAACACATTTTGCGGTTGGGCCAGCTGCTGCGGGCTTAAATCAGGCAGACCGGGCTGCTTGGAAATAAAAGGGATCACGTCCATGCGAAAACCGGAGACGCCTTTATCCAGCCAGAAGCGCATAATGTCATAGACCTCCTGATGAACCTTTTTATTTTCCCAGTTCAGGTCAGGCTGCTTCTCGGCGAAGTAGTGCAGATAATACTGGCCGGTCTGATCGTCTTTTTTCCAGGCAGAACCACCGAAGAAAGCGGGGTAATTATTGGGCACCTCACCATTGCGCCCGTCTCGCCAAATATAGTAATCGCGGTACGGATTATCCTTCGACTTTCTGCTCTCTTTGAACCACTGATGCTCATCACTGGTGTGGTTAACCACTAAATCAATTATCAAACGCATATCACGGCGTTTAATTTCGTTAAGCATGTGGTCGAAATCATTCATCGTGCCGAACTCTTTCATGACCTTCTTGTAATCACGAATATCATAACCATTGTCCGCATTTGGGGAGTCAAAATGCGGGCTGAGCCAAATCACATCAACGCCGAGTTTTTTCAGGTAATCCAGTTTCTCTGTAATACCATTGAGGTCACCAATACCGTCTCCATTACTATCGTTAAATGAACGCGGATATATTTGGTAAACGACAACCTCTTTCCACCATTCACGATTTTTATTTTCTTCAACAGCATCGGCGGTCTGAGGCAGCACCACGGATGACATCGCTGCGGCCAGCATACACATAGGTAAATTCGACATCGTTCCCTTCCCTATCAGTGATAGTTTTTGAATGTATAAGAAACATCGCTGATTAAAAGATGGCAGGTTCCGGCAACGCTCACGACCGATAATATTTTATTATGTGAGCGGCTTCACAAGCAAAAATAAGGCTTACAACAGCATTGCGATAGAAAAATAGAGACGTGTCATATTTAGCAAATCTTAATAACGCATAAAATAACGGGGCCTTTTTGAGGCCAAGATGAGAGGGATATATTGGCGACTAAAATAACCTTATATAGAAATAATTACCGCGTTGTCATTATTGAATTAGAAATAATTATTTCGAATTCACAACCATTAGCAGAGTTCAACTTTCTTATTTTTTAGCCGAGAATATGTTTCCTTAGATTCATTTAGCTAAATACGTGGCTCTCTGAATTAATATACTCGATACATTTCACAGGAAATAATACTGTAAAAACACGTATTGGCCATTTCTTGATGTTTAATTAAATAGGTGAAAAAATTAATATGCATAAAACTTATAATATTGTCATCTAAAGCATCCATTGCAGCATTCAATAAATTAACCAAATTTTACATTCATGACCATCAATCCATCCCCCTCAGAAAACGCATGCTGTTATTTAACATAGACAAATCACCAAAAAAGGCATTAGAATATTTGTTAGAATACGCTAGACTGGCTGAAAAAAATTAACAATTCTAAAGTTTTCACTCGAGTTTGCCGTTAAATACCCTAATAGGAAAAATCGAAATATTAATCAGTGATATTTATTAACTGTGATTTATTTCAATTATTAATAAATCCGTTTTCCAAAAAACGTTGGTCACACGAAACTCGCACAGCAAAGTGCTGTAATTCTGAGCTAAAGAGACATCAGCTCAAAATTACAAAATACAAAAGAATGCAATAATCTAATGAAAAACATCAAAAAAATAGCAACCATCGCCCTTGTTGCCACCACATTCTGCACCGCAGGCGCAGCATTCGCTGGTCCCCCGGTGACTGTCACATTTAAGAATCTGGGTACACAAGACGCGATCTATAAAATGGTGACCACGAACGAGTTAAGTTCTTATGGCAACTCAACACCTAAACCAAAAACGACAGTTCTTCCCCAATCTACTGATATTTTTATCGTCCAAAGTAAAATTATCGCCGATGCAAATGCAGCGATAATACGATATACGATGGGGAGAAAAACCTGCGAATTTAGCACCACGTTCTTAAACCAATTCATTGGTGGAGGTCTCATTCCCGGTGCTCGATCAAAGGTCCCCAAATGGTCCAAAAACGCGATATCTAGTAACGGGGCCATTTGCACTGCAACCCTCAAATATCAGAGCGTGATTGATTTTTCATGGGCTGCTGAATTCACGATGAAGTAACCCTAGTTAAAGGGCGGCTGAAAGTACCACAGGCCACCTTTTTCCATCAGCGATGACGCTAATCAAGACAATTGAGGACTCCCGATGAACAGCATTAATCAACTGGGTTCCACCGCCCAACAATCACAAGTCAGCGATCAAAACACCGTCAACTACAGCAGTGAGTCAACCCAATCACAGGCTTACAGCGCCTTGGACACCCCCACCAGCACAACGACACGGGTTTCCTCACTTTCGATTCAACTGAGCGATGCCGCCACACGCGCCGCTGAGCGAGATGCCACCACAAGCCGTAAAGGACTCGCGGCTTTCGCACAATCGACGAGTGAAAAGCTCTTCGGCGAAAGCTACACGCGCAACAAAGCGGCTCACGACGCCGAGGTGCCTGCTTCTGACGATCCACAACGACTGGCCCAAGCCCAACAGGCTACCGATTTTTCTAATGGCGAAGCAACCAACCCGTTCAAAGGGATGTCCCGCGACCAGCTGGCGCTGATTGCGTATGATGACAGCGGTTCCTTCACGGTCAACGAGCGTCGGGCTGCCCTCAGAGAAGCCGATGACCAAGAGTATCAATGGCGTGTGAAAGTGGTGGCTAAAATGATGGACGAATACCACCGCACTGGCAAGATCAGCGCAGAGAGCTACCAGGAAGTGTCGGATCACAGCAATTCGCTACCGGCGATCGAAAAAGCGCAATTGCCTGAGGGGTATGAAGTACAACAAACGTTGACACAGCTGGAAAACGGTACCGATTCAACCCAATTTAAAGATGAACTGCAATCACTAGTGGATCAGATGACTTTATCGGTAGATCGCAGCCGTCAGAAGTAAAGTTTCACGGGATCGTTGTTGGTCGCCGCTATAGCGCCCACATGGATGAAAAGCAGGCAGGAGGGAAGATGCCAACGACTGGCAACAACAGATTGATCTGCCTTGAAAAGATTACGTACGCCTACACGACAGGCGCGTCCACTCAGAACGTGTTGCATGATGTATCGTTTTCGATTCCCAAGGGCCAACGTTGCGCGATCGTCGGTGCATCCGGCTCGGGCAAGAGTACACTCCTCAACCTCATTGGATTACTGGACGAACCGACCACAGGCCGATTGCTACTGGCAGGCGAAGATATGTCTCGCGTCAATGCCGAGTCACGTGCGATAGCGCGTAATCGGCTCATCGGTTTCGTGTTCCAGAGCTTCAACTTGCTGCCACGGCTCAATGCTCTCGACAACGTGGCTTTACCCCTGCTGTATCGCGGCGTATCGCAGCCGCAAGCCCGACAGGCGGCCATGATTCAACTGAATCGCGTCGGCCTCGCCAGCCACCACCTTCACCGCCCGGCGGATATGTCAGGCGGACAGCGCCAGCGCGTTGCCATCGCCCGTGCGCTGATCGGTGAACCGGGTCTGCTCCTGGCGGATGAACCCACCGGTAACCTCGACAGCCAAACGGCGCACGACATCATCGAACTCTTACTGTCCCTAAACCACGAATACGGCACGACATTGGTGGTGGTGACTCACGATAACCGCATTGCCCAGCGCATGGCGCGCTGTATTGAAGTCTGCGACGGCCGGGTTGAAGAGAGGCGACATGCTTAACGCCCATATTCCCTTCCCCCCTAGTTCAACGCCATCGCATCGCTACGGCCCCACATGGCTACAGCTATTGCGCGAACCGGTAGAGAATTTGCGTCAGTTGGGCCGTCGGGCCGTATTGGCGCTGCTGGGGATAGCTGTAGGGTGTATGGCGGTGGTCGCTCTGCTGAATATCGGGCATAACGCTGAACATGAAGCCATGAGTGTTTTCAAAGGAATGGGGAGCGATCTGCTTGTCGCCACTATCCAGGTTCCCCTCGGCGACGCCGTCGAAACGAAGCCTGCCCTGACCGAACTGGATACCGACGCATTGCGCAAGAGGCTGCCCGCGATTACGGCGGCAGCCCCTGTGATCCCTACCAGTCTGGATGTACGTTTCAAAGGACGCACGCTGAATCCTCCACTACTCGGCAGCAATGTTGAACTGCCTAACGTACTGGGTTTGCGATTAGCGCAGGGGCGCTTCCTGAGCGTATTCGATGCGCACAGCACGCACGCCGTATTAGGGGCCAACATGGTGACGCAGTGGCAGAATGTGGGCGTCTCCGTCAACGTAGGCGACACAATCCAGCTTGGCGATTACCTGTTTCAGATCATTGGTATTCTGCAGCCCAAAGGACAAACCCCCCTGCTCCCGTTATCGCCCGACGATTCCATATTATTGCCGATTGAGGGCATGCGACGCATCGTCCCCACACCGCAGATCACCAGTGTGCTGGCGCGCAATCCCGACATCGCCACGCTAGAGCAGACTGCGCCTAGCTTGCAGCACTGGCTGGAGAGCAACATGCCCGGCTTCGAAATAGATGTGCAGATCCCCCGGGTTCTGCTGGCGGGCATGGCGCAGCAGTCGCGCCTGTTTTCCTGGCTTCTGGCCGGTCTGGGCGGTATCGCTCTGCTGGTCGGCGGCATCGGCGTCATGAACGTCATGGTGATGAACGTTGCCGAACGACGCCGCGAAATCGGTGTACGGATGGCGCTAGGCGCGCGTCCTCGAGACATTGCCCGGCTTTTTCTGTTGGAAGCGATCGTGCTGGCGACGATTGGCGCTCTCATGGGTGCCGCGGTGGGCTTACTCATCGCCTGGACGTTCGTTAATTATTCGGGCTGGTCGTCTTTTTCACTGTCGGCCGCGTCGCTTCCCCTCGGTATCGGCAGCGCCATTGCCATCGGCTTGTTCTTCGGGCTGTCTCCGGCGATGGCAGCGGCGCGCCTGACTCCGGTACAGGCATTACGTGATGCGTAGTCTATTTCCCCTTTTTATACTTTCGATCACCGCCCCTTCGGTGGCGTTGGCGCTCATGAATGAGCCGTTGCATCCCTCTCAGGCAACGCGTCAGGGCCGGCCCTCTGCGGCGGTAGCCGCTTCCTCACTTAATGCTCAGGCCATCGATCTTACGTTAAGCGATGCGATCTATCTGGGCCTGCGTGACAACCGATCGATCCGCAGCGCATATCTGGATCGGATCGCCCAAAAATTCGACCTTCGCGTCGCCGAGGACCGCTTCACCCCCAAACTGACCCTCAGTGGCAGTTATCTTTCCTATCGTAATCAGGACGACCGCTACCGTCAGGGCACCGTGACACCCACCACCACCTTGCTCACACCGTATGGCTCCCGCGTCAGCCTGGGATGGACATATCGTCACGTCAAATCCGATGACGCCGGGCTGTCACGCAATGACGGCGCCAATATCTCCCTAATTCAACCTTTGCTGCGCGGCGCGGGAAAAGATATTGCCACGGCCCCCGTTCGCCTCGCGCAGTTGACCGAGCAGGCGAACCGTCTCAACTTGAAATCCACGGTGTCGGAGACCATCACACAGGTCATCTCCTCCTATCGGACGCTATTGGAAGCGCAGGAGCAGTTGAAAATCTCGCGAGATTCTCTGGAGCGCGCTCGCCAGCTGCTTGAGGTCAACCGCGCGATGATCGCCGCCGGGCGCATGGCCGAGTTCGATATCGTGCAAACGGAAGCCGAAGTGGCTTCGCAAGAGCTGGCTTACGAAGAAACACATAATCAGCTGGATACAGCACGGCTGTCGCTGCTGCAATTGTTGGCTCTGGACCTGAATACGCCGATTGTTGCGACGGAGTCTTTGCAGGCAAAAAAAGTGAATATCAATGCGGATCGAGCGCTGCAACAGGCTGAAGCCGCCCAGCCTGCCTGGCTCTCTCAGCTTATCTACATCAAACAGGCCACCCTCAATCTGGCGGTGGCGCGAGACAGTCGGCTCTGGGATGTGTCACTTGTGGGAGGCGCGAGTCAGGTACGCAATCGCGATCCCCACAGCGGCACTTCACGCGCCTGGGAAAACTACGTAGGAATACAGGTCGACATCCCCATCGGCGACCTGAGTCCTCGCCAGGCCGAAGTGCAGGCCCAGGTCAGTGTCCGCAATCAGGAGATTCAATTAGCGGAAGCCCACCAGCAGTTAGAACGTAAAGTCACCAATGCCGTTCGTGATATCGGCACCCGCTGGCGGCAGTATGAAATCTCCCAGCGCGCGCGTGACCTTTCTCGCCGCAAGCTGGAAATTGAACGAGAAAAACTCACGATGGGCCGCTCCAGCAACTTTCAGGTGCTGAGCTACGAAAACGATTTGCGCAATGCCGAGAATGCGCGGCTCAGCGCCCTCATCAGCTATCTGAATACACAGGCTGAACTGGATCAAACGCTGGGCACCACACTGCAAAGCTGGGATATCGCACTCAATGACTAAATACCGCCTGCCAATCCTCCCGTCTCTCCTCCTCCGACATCGGCGTATAGGAGGGGGCCTCCTGATCCTGTTTCTGGTACTGACTGTTTCCATCTGGACCCCCTGGAAATCCAACGACAAAGATCCGTCACCGGATGCTCAGGCACAATGGTTACCGGTGCAACCACAGCCGCTTGAGCAGCAGCTTGGGCTGGTCGGACGCATTCAAGCTGCCCGGCAGGAAACGCTGTCTGCGCCATTTGAGGGCGTGATCCGTGAAGTCCTGGTTCAAGAAGGCCAGAGCGTGAGCGCGGACCAGACGCTCCTGCGGTTAGACACGGGGCAGATTGCCATTCAGATGCGGCAGGCTCAGACGGAGCTTCTTAAAGCTCAGCAGGCCGTCTATCAACTACGCAACTGGAGCAGTAGTCCCGAAGTCACGCGAGCCCGACGAACTGTACAAACCGCTCGTTCGACACTGGGCGTCACGCAGGCAAATCTGCGTGATACGCGGGTACTGTTCGAGCGCGGCATTGTCGCCCGGATGGAGGTCGATACGCTGACCCAACAGGCGCATACCCAGCAGCAGGACCTGCTTAACGCTGAAGAGGAGTTACACACCCTCGAAGCCCGGGGTTCAGGTGAAGAGCGCGAGATTGCCGAGATGGAGCTGGTGAATGCGCAGGTGCGTTACCAGGCGGTCAAGGCGCAAAGTGAGCGGCAAATCATCAAAGCGCCGTTTGCGGGAGTGATTATACGGCCGTCGGCACCCGATGGCGGAAAAGCGGTAATCGCCCAACCGGGTTTGCAGGTCACGCAAGGTACGCCGCTGCTCACGCTCATCGGACTGGAGCGCCTTCAGGTTCTGACCCGAGTGGAAGAAATCGACCTGCATCAGCTGAGCGAAGGTATGCCGGTACACATAACCGGT
>NZ_FNQS01000007.1:0-242041 GCF_900107885.1 Lonsdalea quercina
TACGGATTGCTTTGCGCCGCAGCCTCATCTTGGAACGTCAGCGACTGTGTGACGGGAGCCACGGTGTTCTTATCGGTGTTGACCGTTAAGTCGTAGGAACGCCAGAAATAGTTGTAGCGCTGCCATTTGTAATCACTGGACTCCGCATCGCGCTCGATGTTCAGCCCCACGCGCTCGTTGACCAACCGCTGCGCATCAACCGTCACATTGCCGTCCGCCTCGATCGCGCTGGCCCGGTTTTCGATGAGATCGTCACTGCCCAACTGTAAGCTGCCGCCGCTGAAAATCAGGGCGCCGTCACGGTTAGTCAGACGTTCGTTACCGCGTAAATTGAGGGACTGAGCGGCCGCCAGCACCGCTCCCGAGCCGTAGTTATCAATGACGCGGCCACGAAGGGTCAGGTTGTCGCCCATCACCGCATTCGGGTTATCCAACGTGTCGACATCAAGCGTCATCGCATCGGCTTCAATCCGTCCACGGTTGGTCAATTGCCCGGTAGTGACCTGCATCGACTTGCCGACCAAAGCGCCTTGGTTATTGAAGTGAGCGCTGTTCAAGGTCAGGTCGCCGGGAAGCAGCCAGTCCGTCAGATTGGTTAATACGCCGGCGACAGAGAACGTGAGCGCGCCGTTGCTGCTCAACGTGTCGCCCGCGCGATGGGTATAGTCCTGCTGTACGCTGAGGCTTAACGCCTGCTGACTCTGCAACGTACCGCCCTGATTGTTCAGGGACAGGGCATCGAGAACCAGCGATGCCCCGCTCTGCATCAATCCGTTGGGGTTCAATACCGACAGCGCCGACGCCGAGCGCGCCAGACGACTGCTGAGAGCATTAATGCTGAGCGGTCCGTTCGCGACAACGCGCCCCTGAGTGTTGTCTAACTGGGTCAGTCCTGTCAGCGTCATGCTCCCGGCGCTTTGCAGGCGACCTGCCGTGTTATCCGCTTCACGCGCAGTCAAGCCTGTACGTGTTGTCCCTAAGATCAGTCCGCCATCACGGTTATTCAATGTATCGCTTTGGATATCCAGCGCGCCCTGACTGCTGATGATCCCTTGTCCGTTATTGTTCAACTGTGCGGCGTTAAGGAGCAGATCTTGTGTGGAAACCAGCTGCCCCGCCTGATTGTTGACCTGACTCCCGGTCAGCATCAGCGCATTACCGCTATGCAGTTTGCCCTGAGAGTTATTCAGCGTATCGACATGGTACGTCCCTAGGCCTTGACTGATGAGCGTTCCGCCCGCGTTGTCCAGCTGCGGAGCGTTGATCGTCAGGCCGCGTTGACTGCTGATCACCCCTTGCGCGTTATCAACACGATAGGCGGCAATGCGCTGATCGCCATTGCTGCGCAGCGCCCCGCCCTGATTGCTTAGCTCGCCCGACGTACTCAGCAGCATCTGTTGCTGGCTGTCTACTGTGCCGCCATCGTTTTGCAGTGATTGCGCATTCAGCGTCAGCGTTTCACCGCTTTGCAGTTTGCCGCGCTGATTGTCGATCTGTGTCCCAACATTCAAATCCAACTGCTTCTGGCTATACAACAGACCGTCCTGCGTATTATCCAGCCTCTGCGCCGTCAGACTTAAGCCCTCACCCGCCAGCCACTGTCCGCCCGCATTATTCACGGCGCCCGTATCGTCGTCCGCCGTGCGGCCCCGCACAGTCAACTGATGCTGAGCGCTGACCTTGCCCCCGCGGTTATCGATATCGCCCGCTACCCTTAAGGTCATATCGGCGGCGGACTGCAATCCCCCTTCCGCGTTGGTTAACGCGTCGGCCGTCAGCTGAGCGCCCTGTTGCGACTGCACGCTGCCCTTCGTATTGTCAAAACGGGTGGCGTTAGCGCGCCACTCGCCCTGACTGCCCATCCATCCTTGATTGTTCAGGATCTCTTGCGCAGCCAGCGTTTGCGTAGATTGACTGAAAATGCGGCCACTGCCGTTATCCAGCGTTTCTGTCAGTTGCATGTCCAGACTGCCCAGCGCGTTAACCGTTCCCTGCGCGTTGTACAGATTAGCGGCACGCAGCACGGCCGGCCCCTGACTGGTCAACTGACCGCCCTGGTTATCCCAGTCTGATGACAGATCGAATGAAAGTGCTTGCTGGCCCAGTACCACGCCCTGCTGACGGTTGCTCAGACGCCCGCCGTTCAGAACCAGATCGCCGCCGCTCTGTAACGAACCACCGTCATTATTTAGTAAGCTGGTCGATGCGCCTTGCCAGTTGAGGTGGTCCTGAGCCGTCAATTTCCCCGCTTGATTGTTGACGTCGGCCGTCGTGTTCAATGATAACCCGCCGCCTGACTGTAGCCGCCCCTGAGTGTTGTCGAGGTGGCGGGCCGTCGCGACCACCCGGCCGCCGCCTTGCGCGGTCCCACCCTGATTGTTCCAGTCTCCTTCGGTCTGAACTGTCAAAGTCTCGGCGGCTTCGAGCAGTCCGGCGGTATTATCCACGCCGTCCTGCACCCGCAGGTTCAGGTTTTGTCCGGCGATAACCCTACCCTGTACGTTATCGAGCTGTATGGCCGCGACGTCCAGCTCGGCCGCGCTGGCTTCTCCGTCGCGGTTAGTTAATAGGCCGTCGGTACGAAGAACCAGTTTCTCGCGGGCAGACAGTAGCCCCTGCGCATTATTCAGCGCCTGCGCCGCATTCACCTCCAGCGAGCGCTGACCGATGACCTTCCCTTTTTCATTTGAGAAATTCGCCGCGCCGAGTTCAACCGTCGTCGCGCTGATCTCACCCGCCTGGTTGTTGACGCCGCCAGCGGCATTGAGCGAGAGGTGGTCGCCTGACAACAGCTTGCCGCTCTCGTTATTCATCGTGTTCGCCGTGGCGCTAATCACGGTTTCACTCTGCGCGGTGCCGCCCTGGTTGTTCCAGTCGCCTTCGGTCTGAATAGCCAGATCCTGCCCGGCCCCAATAAAGCCCTGCTGGTTATCCAACCCCTGATGCGCGGTAAGCTGAAGATCTTGCTGACTGATGACCTGCCCAAGCGTGTTGTTCAAACCTTCAGCCGAGAGCTGGAGCTGTTCGCCGCCAAGAACTCCTGATGCGTTATCGACCTGTCCCGCATCCAGGCTCAGCGCAGCGCCCGCCAGGAGAGTGCCGCGGGTGTTATCCACGTCGCCTGCGCTGTTGATACGCAGCGCCTGCAAGCTTTTAACCGAGCCCGCCTGATTTTTCAGCGCGCCGACATTGAGCGCCAGGTCGCCGTTGCTGCCCAGCTCACCCTCGCTGTTATCCAGCAATCCCCCGACCTGCCACTCCCGTGCGTTGCTATCCAGCGACACCAGCCGACCACTCTGGTTATTCACCTCACCGGCAAACAGACTCAGGTTGTTCGCCTCAATATCGCCCTGCGTATTATCAAGCTTGCCGTTCAGTCTGAAGCGACTTTCCCCGGCATCAGTCTCTACCCAGACGGCCTGCTGGTTAAGCAGATTATTGCCGCCCACCGCCCAGGTTCCCGCCTTAACCTGCGCCTGACGGGCGTCGATATCCCCAGAGGTATCGACAGTGAACTGCTGAGCATCGACTTTAGCTTGCCGCAACCCGACACCGCCGCTCTGGGCGGAGACCGTCGCCTGCCTGGCGGCAAGCTGCGCCTGACCGATATCGACGCGCTTTCCGGTCAACGCCACGTTTTTCTGACTCAACAGGCTGCCGCTGCTGCGGACCTCGCCCTGACTGGTCAGGGTGAGATCGGCGTCATTTATCAACGTACTACGGGTATCACTCCCCGCCAGCAGATGCCCGGTATTTTCAATGCCCGCCGCAGCGGAGAGCTGGACGTCGCCGGCTGCCGCCAGGGTGCCGGACTGCTTAATCGACCCCGCACGACTCTGAACATTTAATGTGCCGCCGCTGTGTAATTTTCCATCGTGCTCAATATCATTATTGGCCGTCAGACTGATGGACTCTGCCGCCTGCGTCACGGCCTCCTGCTGGGCGGGCTGCCAGACCAGTCGACCTTCGCTGCTGACGGTCAGCGTTTTGCCCGCCTGTAGTTGTCCGCCCTGATTGCGCACCCCGACGCCCGCTTCAGTGCCGATCATGTGAATCTGGCCGCTGTACATCCCCCCCATCTGGCCCATATCAATGGCCAGCTCGGGTTTGGCTTCATCCGACGCCGCAGAAGGAACGACGGTTTCACCGTCTGCGCTGACGCGGTTGCGGCCTGCGACGACATTGACTTTCTCTTTGGCCCAAACGCCCGCATTCACCTCAACGGCCCGGGCAAGCACATCGACATACTCCGTATCATGGCGGGCGTCGCCGTTCAGCCCACCGCCTTCGATACGCACGACGCCCCGCTCAACCTGATATCCGGCCAGGCTGCCATCCGCATTGAGTTGGGGTTTGCCGGTGGTCAAGGTCATCCGCCCCGCATTGATCGTCCCGCAGCCGTCGCAGACAATCCCCGACGGGTTAGCCACAATCACCTGAGCGCGTCCGCCCGCCACTTCCATATAGCCGCGAAGCTGGCTGGGATTGCTGCTATTAACCTCATTCAGGATGACTTTGGCTGACGCGCTACCCACATTCAGATTGGGGTTGCCTTGAATCATCCCCGCCATCTGGGTAGAGGTCATCGCCGCCGAATTGTTCAGAATGGCCCCTTTCTGATCGACATCGAACTGGCTGTACTGGTTGTGTGAAATCCCGGCCTGATTCGGCGCGGTGATGTTGACCTGAGGAAGACCATTTTGCGTGGCAATAACATCGGGTCGTTGGCCCGCCGCCGCACCGCTATCCGCCACAATGCCCGCCGCCAGCGCCGGAGTGGCGAACAACGCCAGTCCCAGCATCCAGACCGCACGACGCACCGTCACCCACAAACGAACGGCCCCCGGACCTCGGGTCTGACCGGGTTCGCTGCTGCAACTACGCGCTAATTCGGAAACAACTCGTAACTCGCCGTGCGTGCGGCTAAAAATAAGACGGTAACAATGCTTGTTCATGACATCCTTCCGTGAAAAAGGTTAATCCCTGGGAAAACACAAAATGGCAGCGGACCTAATAGCGTGAATCAGATTTCAACGTTGATACTGAAACCGGCAGTCGCACCTGAGGTATGGAACGCATCCGGTTTTAAGAGCGGTACGCCGGCGAAAACGTCATAGCTAATGTGTTGCCAAAGAGCCCCGCGTAGTCCCAAGGCGGAACCCGCAAGTTGATGCCCGACCAAATAACGTGTTCCCGGTCCGCCCACTCGCCCATAATCCAGCGCCAGATAGAGTTCATGTCCCCGCGACCGGATGTTCCAGCCTAATTCGTTACGCCAGACAATCCCTCTTTCTCCTGACAGCATCTGCTCGCCATCGAAGCCTCGTACGGTGTAGCGACCGGCAATCGCCAAACGTTCCTGAGGGGTTAATGCGTTAGCGCTCCACTGCCCACGCAAGGTGGTGGAGTAACGCAGGGATTGGTCGACGAATGTGAAAGGTTGATGAATACTCACGTCCCCCAACAGCACGCCCGTGCGCGCACTGCCGCTGTGCGTCGCTTCTTCCGGCGCGCGCGTCGCGCCGAATGCGCCGGTCCCACGACGCCAGCTAACATTGGCATCTACCGTGGTATCGCCGAAGTAACTGCGCTGATTGACGCCCAACTCCCAGCCCGCGGTGCGGCGACGCTGCTGTTCGATCTCAATGCCATTAACGGAGTTTGTGGCGTGTTTGCGGTAGGTCCGCAGGTTGAGCGTGGTTTTATGGGACTGATTGCGAAACAGCAATCTGGAAACGGTCACCACGACGTTGTCGCTTTTTCCGTTGTAGCTCAGGACTTCATTCGCGTTGGGAATATTTTGATGGTACGTGTAGTCGCTATAGTTAGCCGAAAACGCCCAATAGCCTACGGGGAAGAAGTAGTTCAGCGTGTTAGAGCGGTTGCCGTACGGCCCCTGAGCAAACATATCTCTGCCGATATTGGCGTAAAACAAATCGTTTTGTGCGAAAGGCGCATCGATGGCCAGCGTGGCGGTGCCCAGATAACGTCCGGTGCTTTCAGAGCCGCTGTCATCCAGTCCCAGACTCAGACGAACCGGGCGCTTTTCTTGCCAATTGACCCGCAAATCACTGGCGCCCTCCTGTTCTCCGGGAACAATTTCAATATCCGCCGTCGCGCTGGAAACACGCTTGAGGTTCTCCAGCCCCTGCTCGACATCTCGCAAATTGAGAATATCGCCACGCGATGCCGGAATGGCATTCCACAACCGCCCACGCCACGACGTCGGTTGGCCGAAGCGAATATCGCTGATGCGCCCCGGCTGAAGGGTAAGCGTAAGAATCCCTTGAGTTAAGTCCTGTTCCTGCGCCATTACTCGGGTGGTCACATAACCTTTTGCAAGAATGGCATTTTGCACTTTGTTGATAGCGAGCGTGATGCCCTGAGCGCCCAGACAGCGGCCGTTGGCATCGGCGGCAGAGGCCAAAGCCCACTGGAATTGCTCGGAAGCCTCTCCCTGTAATGCGAGGTAATGAAGGGTGAAGCAGGGATTTTCCTCTGTCGGATACCCTGGCAACGCGGCGTCAGGCGTTTGGAGACGAA
The DNA here is from genome assembly GCF_900107885.1 of Lonsdalea quercina. Lineage (NCBI taxonomy): Bacteria > Pseudomonadati > Pseudomonadota > Gammaproteobacteria > Enterobacterales > Pectobacteriaceae > Lonsdalea > Lonsdalea quercina. The sequence goes on from NZ_FNQS01000007.1 coordinate 6,544, forward strand.
CATCGGCCTGCGGGGTGTTTTGTTCTCTCAGCGCACGCGTTCGCTCTTGCTGACGCAGCTGCTCGCGAGCATCAATCGCGGCGGCCCCTTGCATCGGCGCATCAGGACTGTCTGCCGCCATCACCGAGGAAGCATAGGCAAGCACGGTTGCAGCTAACACAGGGGAGATCGACTTTGAATAAGAAAAACACATCAGAAAAATCCCTTTAATGAAAAGATTTCATCCATTAATCGTAAGATTGTGTAAATTTCCACGTATTATTCATTCGGTGGTATTAAAAGCAAGCATATTATGTGCACTCTACAAACAAATCCGCGTCGCCCTTTCCTCATCCCTGACATCACAAGATCGCTTACCTCCCCCCAACGCCTCCCCTCGCCCCGACTCCTTTCGCGCTTTAGCCCAAATTAATGTGAAGAAAATCACAAAAGCAGCAGCCGTTTTCCTGTGCAAATCCGCCTCGCCTGTCCGTCAAACGTCCTATAACCAAAACATATGTAAAACAAATAATTACCTAGCGGCATTAGAAGAGTCAGGACAAAATAGTGTGATGCCAATCACAAAATCAGGTGCTAAAACAGCCTGTCAAGCCTCGCTGGCCGAATGAAATGTTGCATAAGTGTGACGTGCTCCAAAAAAATTAATCCCGCCATCTCTACTATCGATCCCATAGTCACTGAGGAGCCTTCATCCGAGGTTAACCATGAGAATAGGATTGGTACTAAGCGGCGGCGATGTCAGCGGAATGAATAATTTCCTTTTTCAGATCAACCGGATGACAGAATCTGACATGGTGATCTTCGACGGCGGCATTAATGGGCTGATTGAAAATCGCTGCAAAGACATCACGCGCCGCGATCTGGTCGATTTATCTCTCTCTTCCGTGCCGTTGCTCGCGTCAGGGAGAAAGGAGGATAAATGCCGGAAATCCGACTACGAGAGGATTGTTAAGAACATTCGTCATAAGAAACTGGATTGTCTGATCATGGGCGGCGGCGATGGTTCTTTTCAGTTTCTGAAGACACTGAGCAGCTACGGCATCTGCTGTTACGGCGTGGGAATGACGATTGATAACGATATTGACGGCGACAGTTATACCCTCGGATTTTCCACCGCCTGCGAACAGGTCATCAGTGAAGTCGCCAAATTACGCAATACCGGACGCGGCTTGCCGGGACGGATATTTATTATTGAATTGCTGGGAGGCTACTGCGGCGAACTGACATTACAGGCGGCGTTAAAAAGTAATGCGGATATTGCGCTCATTCCAGAAGCCCCCTGGGACATTGATGTCCTGGCGGACCAGATAAAACAGAAAATAAAAATACAGAACAGCGTCATTATTTTATGTTCTGAAGGATATACCAAAGAATATACCCCCGGATTTCAGGGGGCGATTGATACCATGATTGGAAAGATAGAGCACAAGATAGGCATCCGCATCCGAAAAACGATTCTGGGATACGGTTTAAGAAATGGCACGCCGACCGGAGAGGAGATCATTCAGGGCGCTATTCTCGCAGAAGAGCTAGTGAGATGTATTAACAGCGGCCTGACAAATAAAATTGTTGTCATCAACAATAATAATAAAGCCATACCGATAGATCTTGAAAACATTAAAAAACGATTGGTGGACAAAGATAGTTATCTCTACAAACTCGCTAAAGTAAATAACCTTATCTGAGGTAATATTATGCTTAATGTACTCTGCGTATGTGGCTGCGGTCTCGGTTCAAGTTTTGCTATTGAAATGAGCGCCAAGTCTGTATTACAAAAACTCGCCATTGATGCGAATATCGATCACACAACAGTATCGGAAGCGTCATCCTATCAATACGACATTATTCTTACCCAAAAAATGTTCGCTGACATTCTAACGTCGGATGCCAGCGAAGAGGATAAGAAAAAAGTCATCATCTTGAATAAACTCACCGACAAAAAAGAAATTGAAGAAAAAATCCTCGCATATCTGAAATCCATCTAAAAAATGAGGTAACCCGTGGACGCTATTATTCATTTTATTGTGACTGATTTTCTAGGCCAGGCTTCGATATTAATTGCGTTAATCGCAATGATCGGTCTTATTCTGCAAAAAAAATCCGTCGGTAAAACCGTGGAGGGAACGTTCAAAACCTTATTAGGGTTTCTCATCATGATGGCGGGGATTAATATTATTGTGGCCGCCCTGACCTTTCTTAACGATATTTTTACCCACGGATTCGGCATGCAGGGGTATATCACGGACGTGGCGGCGATTGCCGGCGTCGCTAACCGTGAACTGGGTTCCGAAGTCGCGCTGACGCTGTTGGTGATTTTTGCCGTCAACATCCTCATCGCCCGGATCACGCCGTTCAAATACATCTTTCTCACCGGCCAGGCGTTGCTATGGATGGCGACCATTGGCACCGTCATCGGCTACAAAGCGGGGCTGACGGGCGCGACGTTGATTTTGACCGGCGGGATCTTCGGCGGCGTGATGGCGGTGCTGATGCCGGCCATCGCCCAACCTATCGTCCGGAAAATCACGGACTCAGACGATGTAGCGCTCGGTCATTTCTGTACCATCGGCTACCTCGTTCAGGCCGCGGTAGCGCGAGCAATCGGCAAAAACTCGCGCTCTACCGAAGATCTGGAACTGCCCGATAACTTCAAATTTCTGCAAGACACCTACCTGTCGATGGCGGTCATCATGGTGCCGATGTACCTCATTCCGGCCATCTTTGCCGGGTCGGCGTACATCGCGCAGTTCGCGGGCGAAACCAACTACATCATGTATGCGTTTATGCAGTCCATGCAGTTCGTCGCCGGGGTCTTCGTACTCTATAGCGGCGTCCGCCTGCTGCTGAATGAGCTGGTGCCCGCCTTCCGCGGCATCGCCATGCGGCTGGTGCCTAACGCCAAACCCGCGCTCGACTGTCCGGTGCTGTTCCCGTACGCCCCGAATGCCGTCATCGTCGGCTTTTTGGCCACCACCGTCGGATCGATTATCGGAATGCTGGTCTTCCCGCTGTTCGGGCTGGCCATGATCCTGCCGGGCCTGCTGACCAACTTCTTCGCGGGCGGTGCCGCCGGGGTCTTCGGCAACGCAATGGGCGGCAGAAAAGGCGCCATCATCGGCGGCGTGGTTCACGGCCTGTTCATTACCTTTCTGCCCGCGATATTGGTGCCGCTGCTAGAAACCTTCGGCTTCAAAGGCGTGACGTTCAGCGACTCAGACGTCATCAGTACCGGTCTGGTCCTTGGCCATACCTTCCAGCATGACTGGCCGTTCGTCATCGGTTTCATCGCCTTCGTCATCCTGATTGTCTGGCTAGCGAATAGAAAATTGGGCAAATAAGGCGGCAGAACGCGCGGGTTATTCCATCACGACGTGAGGAGGAAATATGTTCGCGAAATTAAAGCATCTCTTTCAATTAGAAAAGACGCCAGGGAAGCCGGAAAATGAAAACAGCGAAGAGGCGGAAACGCTTCACTCGGAAATCATGCAGCTGGAATCCGGACTCAAGAAAAACCCGGCGGATACCACGATTCAAAAACGGCTGATGGTGAAATATACCCAGGCGGTAAAAGTATTCTCAGCCGCTAAGCCGTATCGACATCAGGTTGACGATATTTTCCTGAGAATGGATGAGTTAAGAAACACCATCCGCAAAAATATATGAGGCGATATGACGATTAAATCATTTCTTGCTCAAAATTCGTTTATTCAGGTCAGAGTCAGCGTTAACGCCTGGCAGGAAATTATCGAAAAAGCGGCAAGACCATTAATTAAAGGTGGTTTTGTCACCGCTGACTATCCGAAAGCCGTAATTGATAACACATTGGAATATGGCCCCTATTATGTTTTTGATGAAGGTATCGCCATTCCTCATGCCCGACCGGAATGCGGGGTCATCAAAGACTGTTTCAGTATGGTGACACTCGCAACGCCCATCTCAATTAACGGCAGTGAACCCGTCGATATTATTGTGATGTTTGGCGGCGTTAACGGGGACTCTCATATTACGGAAGGCATTGCTTCCATTGTTGGCCTTCTGGATCACGAGGACACGTTAAGTCGAATAAGACACGCCGCCACCGTTGATGAAATACTTGGATTATTATGAAAAAACTGATTTTGGTTAATGGAATACCGGCATCAGGAAAAAGTTACGTTGCCGGACAGATTGCCGACTTTTTCAATTTACCTGTCTTGAGCATCGACGAAATTAAAGAGCCTTTTATGGCGCAGTTCGCCGATATTATTGACAGGCCATTGAATCGCCAACTGGGCTATTCCGCTTATGCGGCTATGTTCAACATTGTAAAAAGTTCGCCGTCGAACACGGTATTTATTTTAGATGCCTGGTTTGGATTTCGGCATAAATCAGTCTTAGCCAATTACCTGTCGCAATGCGACTGCGAAACCGTGATTGAAATATGGAATCAGATTTCGCCCGAGCGGGTGGCGGAGCGTTATTCCCAGCGCTGCCACTGCCGGGTGAAAGGACATCCCGGCGAAGAGTATATCCCCGAATTAGTCGCATTAGCGGAAAAGGCGCAGCCCATGGCGTTAGGCCCGGTTTACACCGTGATTCAGGATAAGGAGATCGAGACAGAACGCCTTATTTCATGGGTCGCTCAGCACCTTAATCATTCAGAACCCTACATCTTATCTCCTGTACGAGGAATTAACCGATGAACAAAATGACAACAGCAGAACGTCGTGGCTATCAAATGATTTGCGACAATACCGGCGCTATGATGGTGGTCGCCTGCGATCAGCGCGGCGGAATGAGAACCCTATTGGCCGATACGCCGGAAGAACAGGCGAAAATCAGTAACGAGACGCTGGGGAAAACCAAATACGATATTACGCAATATCTGGCGTCGGAGGCGGGCTGCGTGCTGGTCGATCCGCTCTGCGCCGTCCCCGGCATCATTGATGAAGGCGTGGTACCACGCAATACCGGCCTGCTCGTCGGCCTGGATGCCTCCGGTTGGGACACCTCGCCCGAAGGCTACCGCATCTCAAAAATGGTCGAAGGCATCACCGCCCGCAAAGTGCGTGAACTGGGGGCGACCGGCGGCAAAATCATGATCTACCTGCGCATGGATACGCCGGAGGCCAATACCGCCAATCTGGCGACGCTGCGCAACGTCATTGCCGATTTCGCCCGAGAAGATCTGTTCTTGGTCGTCGAGTTCCTGACCTATCCGCTGGAAAATGAAAGCAAAGAAGACTACCAGCGTAAAATTCCCCAGCTGATCCTGGAAGGCTGCCGCGCCTGCATCGACTGCGGCTCTAAAGTGCTGAAGATCCCGTACCCCGGCTCGGAAGCAGCCTGCGCCGCCGTCACGGAAACCTGCGGAGACGTTCCGTGGGCAGTCTTGTCCGCCGGCGTCGACCACGAAACCTTCCTGCAACAGGTTGACGTCGCGCTTCGAAACGGCGCGTCCGGCGTGATCGCAGGCCGTTCACTGTGGAAAGACTGCATCTCTCTTGACCGCAGCGTCACACGCGAAAAATTGACCACCCTCGCCGTGCCCCGTTTACGGGACATCCAGCGGCTGCTGGTGAAATATCGCCAACAACGCATCAGCGCTTAATCTCCGATTTAACCAGGCTGGCCAGCGCAGGCAACGGCGCTCGGCCAGCCCTGCTGACAGGAAAATGAGATGACGGACAGAGTGGATTTAATTATTTTCGACTGTGACGGCGTGTTGGTCGACTCGGAGATCATCGGTATCGAGCTGACGGTGTCCTTGCTGAATCAGCATAGGGTCAATATCGGGCTTGATGAGTTCACGCATCGCTACAGCGGACTCACCTGGGATGAGCTGCTCGACCAGATCCGCGTTCACAAGGGGGTCACGATCCCGCCCCACATACGTCAGGCGTTTTATCCGCAGCTGATGGCCGCGTTCGCCGACAGGCTGGTCAGTATCGCCGGCGTGCGGGAGACCTTGTCCCAAATTCCCCTCCGTCGGTGTATCGGCTCCAATTCCAGCGCGGAACAGCTGGATTACATGCTGACGCGGGTGGGTTTGAAGTCCTTGTTCGCGCCGTATATCTTTTCCGCGGTCGATCTCGGTCCAGGCCGCGGCAAACCCCGTCCCGACATTTTTCTGCATGCGGCTCAGGTCATGAATACCGCGCCGAAACAGACGATTGTCATCGAGGATTCCGTTCATGGCGTCGCGGCGGCGAAAAGTGCGGGAATGTTTGTCGTGGGATTTACCGGCGGCGCGCATACCACGCCCAGCCACCGTACACGGCTGATTGACGCAGGCGCCGATCGCGTAATTGAAGCCATGCCGCAACTTATCGGGGAGATACGCCGTTTCGAGCATCGCTCGATGGAAAGCCCAAGCCGCCATCGATGACGAAAATCGCACTCCCCAAGATAAGCACGTCATTTCCTCACTGGACAGAACGTCGTCACCGTCGGTCAGAAGAGGTAGCTGACAATAGGGTTAATACGCTGATGACAGCGTCGATATCCACGCCTATCAATCAATATATTGAATGAATGCTAAACGCTCCTCCAATATTTCCTGTTTTAGGAAGCGATTGAGAGCAATTAACTTCTCACATTGCAGATTATTTCTTAGCCAGGAGAAGTGGTATCCATACCCCGTTTTTATTGCATATTTGAATGGCAGGACCAACGTACCGTTCTCGAGTTCTTTTTTCACCATATTAACATCAACAATGGCCATACCTAGCCCTTGGAGCGCAGCGCTGATCGCCAAATCCATCGAGTTGAAATCCTGACGGTTTAAGGGCGTAAGATAAATATCGGCGGGGACTTTTTCGTTCCACAACATCAGCTTGTCTTCGGGTGATTTATAACCCAGCAGATCAATCCCCACCCTTGAGGAACGTGTGTATTGCGTTAATAGACTGGGTGAACAAACGGGGATCACCCACTCCTCTAATAATAAAGTCTTCTCTTGGTTATCGGGACTTTCATCCCTATGGAGATATTGAACTATCCCGTCGAAACCTTCTTTTTTGAGATCTTTGATATCGATAAAATCAGCCCCTACTCGCTGACTATCGAGAATAATACGGGGGTAGTTCTCGTCCGCATCCAATTTCCTTAATACGGCTATAAACCAACGGAGTGAAAATGTCACAGGTGCGCTGACTTTCAAAATTTCTTCAGTATTTGAAAATTGTTCACAAGCATGACAGAGCGAATAAAATGCCTCATGAACTTCTTTCGCGAAATCCATCCCGTCGGACGAGAGAACCACTTTAGGTCCATTACGTTCAAATAAACGGCGCCCAAAAAAACTTTCTATCGTTTGAATATGTTTACTAACAGCGCTTTGGCTGATGGACAGCTCGTCTGCGGCCAAGGTAAATGATTGATACCTGGCGGCGGATTCGAAGGCCTTCAAAGCGTATAAAGGAGGAGTTTTCAACCAATCCATAGTCTTATACCACCATTTTCACACTGGAAGAGTCAATCCCATCACAGGGATGGTATTGCACGCAAAAAATTTATTTCGAACATAGTAAAACGGCAATAATTATAATTTATAAAACGACACTAGTCATACAATACCAATTCATCCCTAAACGCCACGCGGTTCGCCCTAGTATGATTTAGAGTAATACTTTTATGACTATTTTCCCTTTTTAATAAATACACATTTACGATATAAAAGCCATCATTATCTACTAATGAAACTATCACATTATTGAGAGATGGTTTTGCCTATTTGTATCCTTATAGTATCACACAGCTTCGAGCCGCCTGGGGAATGCTGTATTTCGTCCTATCGATTTTAACCTTGAGTTAAAATTAGAACAGAAACAACACATTCACAATATAAATGGTTTATTTATAAGGAAAACACGCTCCTTCTTCATTATTAATACCATATTTGATATTGACTTAATGTGACTATCTAACACGGTATTAATAAATGGCAGGAGAGTGAATCACTAAATAGAGGAACTAAACCTAAAATACCATATCTTCTCGCACTGATTTTATCTGTAAAAATAGCTTGTCTTATTAAAAATAGGAAATCAAAACACCAGTCACAAAAAATTATTCCCTCAACGCTATATTGCTGTTCAAATTTTGCGCCATCACCATCGGAATATTCGCATTGATTTTTTTATCAGGAAGTCGCGGTGACGAACCGGTAATGACCCGAATCTTCATCTGTTAATCGACCCATAAGGAGATACCACATTGAACCTTCAAAACACCCTGTTAATGATTCTGGTCGACGCTCTTTTCATCGGCGCTCCCCCGCTTGGATATTGACCCATACATCAACCTTCGAGACGGTCTTGGATCTTTCCCACGCTGAATCAGGTCTTTGCCTTTGGCGATATTCCGCTCGCCCACCAGGCGATGAAAGACGGAAAGATCCACGGCAATGCGGCGATATTGGTCAATGCGCCCTCACCCGGGTTGGGCGCGATCAAGGAAAAAGGGCAAAGAAAGGGCGAGGCCAAACCGCAAACGGCGACGACGTAAAAGCAAGACGTTATTGGAAGAGAAAATGTCAATTTATGACGCGGTTCAAACTTAAGGAAAGTTTGCCGATTTTTGATAGTGGCATTCATTAAACGAACGCAACATGCCTGTAGCCCGCGGGCGATAACCGCGCTAACCACGGACAGATTCACGCCATTAATCTGTTCGCCGTGCGACCGCTGTAGGAGCGACCGCACAGGGGGGCGCCTGAACGCCCGCAGGGAAAGCTATTCCGCGTTTCGACATCCCTCGATTCGCGGATGGGGTCAGAACCTATCCTGGAGGATCCACGTATGGGACAGTCAATATTCGAATCCACCGCCCCGGCAAGTCCGGCGCCTAAATTCGATATGCAATACGGTGTTTTTGCCTCATTGGATGATGCGGTGAATGCGGCGGCGCAGGCGCAGAAACAGCTGGATAATGTGGTCTTGCGGCAAAGGGTGATTACGGCGATCCGTCAGGCCGGTGAGCGCTACGCGCAGGTGCTGGCGGAAATGGCCGTGGCCGAAACCGGCATGGGCCGCGTGACGGACAAATATGCCAAAAATGTCTCTCAGGCACGCCGGGCACGGAAAGCCTGGAGGCACAGGTGATCACCGGCGACAACGGGATGACGCTGATCGAAAACGCGCCCTGGGGCGTGGTGGCCTCGGTCACCCCCTCGACGAACCCGGCTGCTACCGTCATCAATAACGCCATCAGTATGATCGCCGCGGGCAACAGCATCGTGTTTGCGCCGCATCCTTCGGCGAAGAAGGTCTCCCTGCACGCCATCAGCCTGTTGAACAGGGCAATTATCGCCGTAGGCGGCCCCGATAATCTGCTGGTCACCGTCGAAGACCCAAATATTGAAACCGCTCAGCGCCTGTTTTGCCATCCGGGTATTAGTCTGCTGGTCGTGACCGGGGGCGAAGCGGTGGTGGAGGCCGCGCGTAAACATACGGATAAGCGCCTGATCGCCGCTGGCGCAGGCAACCCGCCCGTCGTGGTGGATGAAACCGCGGACATCGCTCGCGCCGCGCGTGACATTGTGCGCGGCGCGTCCTTCGACAACAACATTATCTGCGTCGATGAAAAAGTGGCGATCGTCGTCGACAGCGTGGCCGACGCGTTGCTGACCCACATGCAGCAGCATCAGGCGGTGTTGCTGACGAGCGAGCAGGTCGAACAGCTGCTGCCGCTGCTGCTGACCGATATCGACGAAAACGGGAAAGGCCGCCCCAACCGCGACTGGGTAGGGCGCGATGCGGCGAAGATCGCCGCGGCGATTGGCCTGGACGTCGGCGACAACACGCGGCTGCTGCTGGCGGAAACGCCTGCCGATCATCCCTTCGCCGTGACGGAGATGATGATGCCGGTGCTGCCCGTCGTGCGCGCGGCCGACGTGGAAGAAGCCATCGAGCTGGCGGTGCGGCTGGAGGGCGGATGTCGCCATACGGCGGCGATGCACTCGACCGACATCACCCATCTGCACAAGATGGCGAGCCGCATCAACACCAGTATTTTCGTTAAGAACGGTCCCTGTATCGCCGGGCTGGGATTCGGCGGCGAGGGCTGGACATCCATGACCATTTCCACACCGACCGGCGAAGGGGTGACATCGGGACGGACTTTCGTTCGAATCCGTCGTTGTGTGATGGTGGATATGTTCCGCATCGTCTAGTTTTCGTATGCTAAGCGTCCCTGCCGCCAGCACAGAGTGGCAGGGACCACGCCCCCCATCGGCTCATTGTGCGACACAGCGCAAAGGTTTTACCGGAGGAAACGACAGATGAAAACAGACCATCGCCTTCATCCGCATCAGCTTGCCGCCCAGCCGACACCTCCCGACGCCGTCCAGGCATTACAGAGTCAAACTCATCACCCGATGCATCAGCGTTACACGCAGGACGTTTACGCCCAGTCCCGCACCATCACCGCCTGGCAACAGCTTTACGATCAAGTCTCGCCCGGCCATTTCCGCGGCGAGCTACAGGAACTGCTGTTAGACGGCATGCAGCTCTGTCACGAATACACTAATCTGGCGTTGCGCCAATCCTGTATGGCCTGGGCAGGGTCGTTATGGTTCGGTATTCCTTCTACGCAGGAGAACATGGGGTTTATCAACGCGCAACCGCTGGACAAGTACGGCATTGCCGTCAGCCCCGGCGGGAAAGAGTTCGAGCTTTCAACGCCGGACGACTTTTCCATTTTGGGGGTCGTGATTTCACATGAGTTGCTGCATCAATACATCGGCGCGCTCAGCGACCCGCAGTGGCTGACCGAACGGCTGACCCGCGGCACCACGCTGCAAATGGATCTCAGCAACAAGGAACAGCTCTGCGATTACATCCGCCATGCACTGTGGTACAGCTGCCATTTCCCGCAGGTCATGAAAAAAGGCAATACGCAGAAACTGTTGAACCATAACCTTCTCACGATGCTGATGTCGTTTCTGGAAAACGTCCAGCCGCCGACGGAACCGGCGCAAAATCATCATCACCGCAAACTGATCGCCTTTGCACGAGAATATGTGTTGAGCCAAACCTCAGAACCGGTCACCGTGCTGGACCTGTGCAATCGACTCCACGTCAGCCGCCGCACCTTGCAAAATGCCTTCCAGAACATCTTAGGCATCGCCCCCAACGCCTGGCTCAAAATCATCCGGCTCAATGCGGTGCGGCGAGAGCTGATCGACCCCGAGACACCGCATCGCACGGTGCAAGACGCCGCGATGCAGTGGGGATTCTGGCATTTGAGCCAGTTCGCCATCGACTATCAGAAATTGTTCAACGAGAAGCCCTCGCTAACCCTACGGCGTCACTGTCCGCAGTGACGGTCGGACTGCGTCTCTCACCCGCCCTGACGCCACGTCGCTTCGGGCGGTTCCCCTCCATCGCGCCGTCGATGCCGCGACATTCACGACAAATCCAGCGTATTTCACTGCTTTTCGGCCGCCGAAAAGAGAAAAAACTGACATGAACTATACTGTAACGGCGTGAATGGTGACGCGCCTTCATCGGAAGTCCCTACCCGGCCTCAGGCTCCGCAGCGAGCTGATATCAAGCGCGGCAAAGCGACACGTCCGGCGTTTGCGCTGGGCATGAACGCAAGGCTTTTGGTTCCACGGCAGCTTTGCGATTGCATTAAGCCCTCAGCGTTAACCGCGCCATCCTCGCGCCATCTGCATAAAACCCTGGGCTAAACACGACTTGAAAACAACAGTACCAACACACGCACACTGTGAGGAAAGTTATTATGTTCAATGATTTACAGGATAAGGTGGCGATTGTCACTGGCGCATCGAAAGGCATTGGCGCGGCGATTGCCAAGCGTTTCGGGGCGGAGAAAGTCAACGTGGTGGTGTGTTACCGCTCGGACGATGACGGGGCGAATGAGGTGGCCAAATCGATTGAGCAAAGCGGCGGAAAAGCCGTCCTCTTCAAAGGCGACATCAGCCTCGAAGAACACACGCAAAAGGTGCTTCAAACGGCTATCGACACCTTCGGACGTCTCGATATTCTGGTGAATAACGCCGGCATCGAGAAACAGACCGCTTCCCACGAGGCGACGCTGGACGACTGGAATCAGGTCATCTCTGTTAACCTGACCAGCTATTTTCTGACCGCCAAACTCGCCATCAAGTATTTCCTGGAAAACAATATTCAGGGCACCATCATCAACATGTCTTCCGTGCACGAGCAGATCCCGTGGCCGACTTTCGCCAGTTACGCGGCCAGTAAAGGGGGCGTGAAACTGCTGACGCAGACGCTGGCGCTGGAATATGCGGACAAAGGTATTCGCATCAACGGTATCGGACCGGGCGCCATCAATACGCCCATCAACAAAGAAAAAATGAACGACCCTGAGAAACGCGCGGCGCTGGAAAAAATGATCCCGATGAAACGCGCCGGCGAACCCGAAGAGATCGCCAATGTCACGGCCTGGCTCGCCTCTGAGCAAGCCTCTTATGTCACCGGCATTACGCTATTCGCCGACGGCGGCATGACGCTCTACCCCTCTTTCCAGGGCGGTCAGGGATAACCCCCTCCCCTCAGCAACGCTTCCTTCCTTTCTCTTCGCGCCGTGGGCCGAAGGGAAGGGAGACGTCGTTAATCCGTTAAGAGATAAATAGGCATGAATATACTGATCGCGCTGATCCCGGCGCTGTTTTGGGGGATCCTCCCGCTCGTGGTGTCGTCTATCGGCGGCTCGCCCAATAATCAGATCATTGGCACCACGCTGGGCGCTTTCGTGGTCGCGCTTGTCGTCGCGATCTTCGTGCCAGCGAATCTGGTCTGGCCGGTTATCGTCGGGGGTGCCGGTTCGGGCATGTGTTGGGCCTTCGGTCAATATTTGCAATACGTCTCCTTTACGAAAATAGACGTGTCGAAAGCCATGCCCGTTTCCACCGGGTTGCAGCTGATCGGGACGTCACTGTTCAGCGTCTGCTTTTTTGGGGAGTGGAAAAGTACCAAAATGGTGGGCTTTTTCGCCATTTTGCTGGTGATAGTCGGCGTCTACCTGACCACGTACACCTCTAAGAAAAACACCTCGCGTGAGCAACACCTGCTCGCCGGGGTGGGCATTCTGATCGTCTCCATGTTCGGCTACATCGGCTATTCCGCCCTGCCCCGCATCTTTAATCTCAGCGGGTGGGACGCCTTCCTGCCGCAAACGGCGGGCATGGTGGCGATGTCGCTCCTGCTCTCCATCAAACAACTCGGCGGTACGCTCAAAGAGAAACGGACCTACTGGAGCATGCTGCCCGGCCTGATCTTTGCGGTGGCCGCGCTGGGTTATCTGATCTCCGCGCAGCGCAACGGCGTGGCGACCGGCTTTACCCTGTCTCAGATGAGCGTCATTATCTCCACGCTGGGCGGGATCTTTATTCTGAAGGAACATAAAACCCGCAAGGAACTGACCCTCACCCTGATTGGTCTGGCGCTGGTGTTGAGCGGCGGGATTATCATCAGTCAGATTTAACGCGGGCCGTTGCGTCTGCCCTCGCCGCCCCTGCGATTAGGCCAGACGGTGACCGGAAAAATTAAGCCGAAAAAAGAGGGGCGATGCCCCTCTGACGAATGAGTTACGGTTCCTGCGTGACGGCCTGTTCGCGCTGATGGCTGGGATAAAAACGCCCTTCCTTCAGAGAGGTTTCAATCTCTTCCAGACTGCGCCCTTTCGTTTCCGGCATCATGAAGTAGATGAAGATGAACCCCAGCAGATTCAGCAAAGCGTAGAACCACATGGCGCCGCCAATACCCAGCAAATTCACCATCGACAATGCGGTGGAAGTCAGCAGCAGGTTTGAGCCCCACAGCGTAGCCGCGTGCAGGCTGCTGGCCTTTTCACGGACGCCCAGCGGGTAGACCTCCGATCCCACCAACCAGCCGATGACCTGAATCCCACCCGAGTTGAAGATCATAAAGGCAAACAGGCAAGCCACAATTAGCCAGCCGTGTTGACCGCCGCTGGCGTTCAATCTAAACATCAGCCCCAGCAGCGCCAGGCTGATGACCGCGCCGGGGATCATGTACAGCGTCAAGGTACGGCGGCCGATGCGGTCGACCAACAGCTTGCCGACGATGGTCAGCACCAGATAAATGATCGCCACGCCCAGCGCGGAGTGTAGCGCCATATCCCGGCTGAAACCTGCGCCAGTCAGGAAGGTCGGTGTGTAGTAAATCATCATTTCGATGCCAGAGAGCTGAGTAAACGCGGCAATGCCCAACCCAACGACCAGCGCCGGACGTAGCCACGGCTGCTTCAGATCTTTCCAACTGCCGGTCGACTTGCGTTTGGCGCGCTCATGCACGCGCTGGATGGCCTTGATCTCGCGGCGCACTTCCCGGGCGGTTTCACGCACCGTATCCAGCGCCACATGCGCTTCCTTCATGCGCTTTTTACCCACCAGCCAGCGCGGGCTTTCCGGCAGCGGCAGCATGCCGAGCAGCAGAATTACCGCAGGGATCGCCGCGACGGCGAACATCACTCGCCAGGACCAGAGATCCTGCAAAAACGTCCCGACCAGCGCGGCGGTGAGAATACCGATCCCGATAGAGATATTAAAGAATGTCACCAGTCGGCCGCGTTTCTCCGGCGGCGCCAGCTCGGCAATATAGACCGGCACAATCTGCGATGCGCCCCCGACGGCGAAGCCCAGCACCAGCCGCGCGGCGCCGAGATAATAGGCGTTGGGGGACAGACCCGAGCCAATCACCCCCAGCGCGAAGATGGCGGCGACAATCATGACCGTGTACCGCCGCCCCAGCACGCTGGACAGCTTACCGCATGACAAGGCGCCGACTACGGCGCCGACCAGTATGGCGCTGGTGACCAGCTCCTGAGCATGGGAAGTGAGGGAAAAGTCATGGGTGATTTGCAGCAGAGCGCCGGAAATAATTCCGGTATCGTAGCCATATAAGAATCCCGCGATGGCGGCAATGGCCGTTGCTGTCAATAAAAAGGCATCAGCGCTTAAAAAGCTGTTATTTTCACTCTCGGATGTATCGGATGTCTTTTCATTGTCAGCCAGTGATATCACCGGTGGTTTATGACTGTATTTATCGCTGTCGTCGTGTACATCAGACATAATTTTCCTTTATTTCAAGTGAGTGTTAAACGTGGCATAGATAATTCTTCGAAAGGTGGTTATTGATGAAATATTTGGACATATCGTCTAATGACGATATTATCGACCGTTATATGCAGTATTTATAGATATAGCACAACATGTTGAAACTGTCACTCCTGAATAAAAACACACGCCACCCAAAATGTATTTGGCATCAGATCGGTATGCCATTGTCACTGAAACAGGAATAACCTTCGCGTGAAGCGCGGATATATAAAAACATAAGAAATAGTTATACCTAAAAGAAAAATATAACCATTGCCTGTAAACAACGGTCATTATCCCAAAAGGAACGATGCGTAAAATAAAATAAAATCATGCGGACACTCAGGCAATAAATATCGCTACAAAGCGGAATTGCATAACCGGGATAATGATAAAATAACTTTCTAGCGTTGGGGCGTGATGGCAGACCACCCGAAAACGGCGGCCTGCAAAGATGACACCGTGCTACGGAAGTCGTGGAGCCCGAATCCCGAAATTAAATCGGCGACAGTGGCCGCACAGCGTTTTCAAAGCCGCCGGACTATCCAAGTCTGACAGCCTGACTTCAATCAACGTGAGCGACTGAGCACGTTCGGCCTGCTCCAGCGCGGCGTCCAGTTGGGCGCTATTTTCCACCACCGCGCCGACAACGTCATCTCCGCCCTCCATGGCATGGAGCAGTTCGGTGTACCGCATGGCGGGTATCGTGTTGTAGGACGAGCGCTTCCCCAGGATGTAGCGCTCAATCGTGTAGCCGTTATTGTTGAGCAGAAAAATAACGGGAGCCAGACCGAGACGCATCAACGTCGCCAGCTCCTGACAAGAGATCTGAAACGCCCCGTCGCCGACAAACAGCACATGCCGGCGCTGCGGCGCCGCCAGCATCGTGCCCAGCAAGGCCGGTAATGAATAACCAATGGCTCCCCATAGCGGCTGCCCCACCACCGTGACGCCATCCGGCAGCGGCAGCCCCATCACGCCCGCGTTGCTGGTGCCGATATCCACGACCACAACGTCATCCGGCTGAATGAAGGTCTGTATGCGCTGCCAGAAGGCCTGCTGTCCCCAGGCTGCTTCGCTGACCTCCGTGGGCGCCCCCACCACAGGTCGCTCGCTCGTCCGCTCCGGAAGCGCCAGCATGACGGCGCGCAGCAGATCCCCCGTCGCCACGGCGGGATAGAAGTCCGCTTCCATCGTCAGAGAATAGGGCGCGATATGGATGACCTCTTTGAACAGCGGCGACGTGTAGAAAAAGTTGGTGTTGAGATCGATAGGTTTTACGCCGAAAGACAGCGTGCAATCCGTCTCTTCCAGTCGACGAAGCACGTCCGGGCGAGATAAATCGCCGTTATAGCTCCCCAGCCACAGCGGATCGTTTTCAGGAATAACCCCTTTAGCCGTGGACATCGAAACGATGGGAATAGAAAAGCGTCGGGCAAATGCGCACAGCCTTTCGGACAGACCAAAGCGCGCCACCGCATGATCAACCAGCATCACCGGTCTTTCGGCCTGTTGAAGGCGATGGGACAACGCGTCGGCGGCCATCTGCAATCGGCGTACGTCACTCTGCGGCATCACATAGTCGTAGGGCGTATCCGGCACCTCGATTTCCACATCGCTAATATCCGAAGGCAACTGCAAGTAGACCGGTTTCTTTTCAACCCAGGCGCGGGATATGACCCGGGGAATGGACTGCGCTGCGTTTTCAGGCGTGATGAGGAGTTGGTCGGCAGTGAATTGACGAAAACAGATCATGTCGTGGTCAAGCTGACCGTCCGCCAGTGAGTGATGCAGCAAAATCCGATACTCTCTGGCATATAAAGGCGGCGCGCCAGTCAGTAAAATAATCGGCACCGATTCCGCATACGCCCCGGCAATCGCCGACAGTACCGCCAAATCGCCGACGCCATACGTGGCCACCAACGCGGAAACGCCGTGAATGCGGGCGTATCCGTCCGCTGCATATCCTGCATTAAGCTCATTGCAACTCCCGACGAAATCGATCTGCTCGTCGTGCTCAATCAACTCCAATAACTCAAGATTATAATCGCCAGGAACGCCAAAAACCGTTCGAATGGATAAGGCTTTCAGTTGCGCCAGCACGAATGCGCCAATCGTCATTTTCATCTTGTATTCCTCCTTAAATTCAGATGTCCTCTTTGAGTAAAGCGTGTGCCTCTCTTCCTGTAAAACACCGCAAATGCGCCGCTCGCTCACATCGTGACGACAATCGTGCCTCTCCGCTATTTCATTCTTTGTCTTCGCCGAATAAGCCGTGCCCAACGCCCAGCGGCCTGTCAAATAAGGATATCCTGCTAAGCTGAGAAATAGCGTCTGCGTCGCCCGAACCGGCACCAAGCGAGCCGGGAGTACGCATTCATCTTCACATTCGCTACCTATCAGAGGTATTACGCATGAGCACATTCAGAACGAAAGACGGTACTCAGCTGTATTACAAGGATTGGGGGAAAGGTAAGCCGCTGTTGTTCAGTCACGGCTGGCCGCTGGATGCCGATATGTGGGACAGTCAGTTGTATTTCTTCGCCGAACACGGCTTCCGCGCCATCGCCTTCGACCGCCGCGGTTTTGGGCGTTCAGACCAGCCCTGGAATGGCTATCATTACGATACGCTGGCCGACGATATTCACGAATTGAGTGAACACCTGCAGTTAGACGAGATGACGCTGATCGGTTTTTCGATGGGCGGCGGCGACGTTTGCCGCTACCTCCACCGCCACAGCGCTGACCGCGTCAAGGCCCTGGCCCTGCTCAGCGCGGTCACCCCGAAGCTGATGAAGTCCGCCGACTATCCGAATGGGGTGGAGCAACAGGTTATCGACGGCATCCGCGAAGGGATTATGCAAGACCGTGCGCAGTTTATCAGCGATTTCGCCACGCCGTTTTACGGTCTTAATAAAGGGATGCAGGTCTCTGAGGGCGTGCTGACGCAAACGCTGAATATCGCGCTGCTGGCCTCTCTGAAAAGTACGCTCGACTGCGTCACGGCATTTTCTGAAACGGACTTCCGCCCGGATATGCACAGCATTAACGTTCCCACGCTGGTTATTCACGGCGACGCCGACCAGGTCGTGCCGTTCGAATCGACGGGCAAGGTGGCCGCAGAGATGATCAAAAACGCCCAACTTAAGGTCTATGCAGGTGCGCCACATGCTATCGCCCAGACGCACGGGGATCGATTGAATCAAGATCTGCTGGCGTTTATTCGGTCGGTCGACTAATTTGTTTTACTCGCCCGAGCCTCCGTCTAAGAGGCTCGCTTTCTTAGATGTAAAGTATCGTTAAATATTATTAATTCACTACATACAATCGATTATTTTGATCATTAATAATTGATACGCAAAAGAACTGATACTCACTCATCATTACTCCCCCCTCCAATAAGAATATATTTCCCTGGTGATGACAAAGAGGATACGACTCATCATTTCACTATAAGCGTATTTAACGCCTGGATTTTCTTGCATAAACTCGAAATAGACTAACCAAAGCAACCTAAAGATAAAGGAGTGAAAACCTCTCTTGTCTCAAAAAACAATTTATGCTAAAGATTAATATTCGCCTGGATGCGATATAAGTTACATAAAAATCAGGAGCATAAAAATAATGAAGTTGAATATTACCGACACCCCCGCCCCTCAGGATGAGGAATTTGTCATTCAAAGTTTATTGCAACACAATAAACAATTTCAGGAAGGTGATATTCACCCGCTCTTTCTAACTTTCACCAATGACAATAATGAAATTATTGCAGGACTGGTTGCGAGCACCTGGTGGGGAGCGCTGGAAATTAAATTTCTGTGGGTCGGCGAACCGTATCGGCATGCCGGTTTAGGCCGCCAAATGATGCAGCAGGCTGAGGCGGAAGCGCAAAAACGCGGCTGCCATATGGCGTATGTCGACACCTTCAGTTTTCAGGCCAAGGGATTTTACGAGAAACTTGGTTATCAGGAGTACGGCCACCTCGCCGGTTACGCTCACCGTTTTACGCGCCATTATCTCCGTAAGGAGTTCCAGTAAGTTATCTAACCGTCTTGAAAGGAGGCCAGGATGCCACAGGACACCGAGGACATCAGCCGTTATATCGGCGGTCTGATTACCGTGATGGAAGCATTGCACGAACCCTGGGGTATCAAGGATCTGGCATCGCGGCATATTTATATGAACAAAGCCGCCCTAACGTATACCAATACGCCCGCCCATTTTGAGTTCGAGGGGAAACTGGACGCCGAATTCCCCGCCGAATGGGCGGAGATGTCGGAAGACTTCATCGAGCACGACAGACGAACGGAGCACAGCAAGAAAAGCGTCGCCGTCATTGAAACACACTATTGGAACGGCGAACCTTTTCTCTCGCCGTTCGTCAGTGAAAAAATCCCTATCTTCGATGTCAGGAAACGCTGTATCGGCACTATGTGGAACGCCAAACCGCTGACGACGCTCTCCCCGCTGGTTTATATCGATAAGAAAGCGCCCTCTACGCTGATTACCCGCGTCGAAAACAGTTTATTTACGCCCTCGGAGCTGGAAATGATTTTTCTGATTTTGCAGGGCTTTTCGGGCAAGGAGATCGCCCAAAAAACCAACCTTGCCTATAAAACCGTCGAAAACAGAATATATAGCATTTACCAAAAAGCCGACGTGCATTCACTGCATCAATTTAAAGCGTTTTGTTATCACACCGGGCTGGATAAATACATACCGCCCACCCTGCTGGTGAAAGGCATTCAATATATTTAGCGCGGTGACCACGCCGGGCGAATTTACCGATCCATCCCGAGAGATTCCCGATTGTCTCGGGGCGCAAGGTGACCTCGCGTCCGCCCGACGACCGGGAATCGCGTTGGCTGTCAGCTGGCATTAAAACCGGCCGCGCCTGCAGGAATAGGCGATTAACCACAAGGACTCTGGAAAACATGGAAAAATTAGACGATTACCCGGTTAGCCGGGTTCCCCTCTCCGCGAGGCTGCCTTTTTTCAATATCGCGCTGGTGCACATCGGCATGCTGACCGCCCTGGATCAGTTCATGCTCGGTGCCGTGCTGGGGCATTCGATGACGCTTAGTCAGGCATTCGCCGCCATCGCCATCGGCAGCCTTATTTTCGGCATCGTGACCGTCGGTCTGGGCTATGCGGGCATGATGGAGGGACTGTCCGGCAGCCTGCTGGCGCGGTGGTGCGGCTTCGGCCGACTGGGCGCCGTGCTGATGGGCGTGGTGATCGCCATCAGCCTGCTCGGCTGGTTCGGCGTACAGAACGCGGTGTTTGCGCGAGCGCTCAACTACGCGCTTAACGACAAGTTGGGCTTCGCCGGCTCCGCCACGCTGTCGGGCGTGGCGCTGACCCTGCTGGTCGCCTCCGGTTTCAGAGCCTTGCGCTATACCGCCCGTATCGCCGTCCCGCTGTTCATCGGTATCGTCGCCTACATTTCGACGCAAACGCTGGCGGGGCACTCGTTCTACGCTCTGATCAACTCGATCCCGTCCGAGTCCGTCTCCATCAGCGCCGGGGCCACCATGGTCGTCGGCGGATGCATCGTCGCCAGCCTGATTACGCCGGATATGACCCGCTATTCGCAGAAAGGCCGCCACGTATTCTGGATGACACTGATGTCGATTATCGTCGGCGAATTCATCGTAAACGGTCTCGCTATCCTGATCGCGAGAGCGCTGAACACGGCGGATGTCGTCACCATTATGTCGCAGATGGCCGGGGGCATCGGGCTGATCGCCGTCGTATTCTCCACGTTGAGAATCAACGATATCAATCTCTACTCCTCCTCGCTGGGATTAGCTAACGCGATTGAAGGCATTACCGGTAAAAAGCTCAGCTACATGTCGATCACGCTGGTCATTGGTCTGATCGGCACGCTGCTGTCGGTGCTCGGTATTCTGGACCGGTTTGTCGATTTCCTGACGCTGTTGGGCGTGGTATTTCCGCCGATTATCGGGGTTATGTTGGTGGACTATTACCTGCTGCGCAGTCATAGAACGCTGCTGGACGCCAGCCGCAAGACGGGTCAGTTGCCGGATGCGGCCAACACCCCCGCGATCGGTTGGGCGGCCATTCTCGCCAGTATTGTCGGCAGCGTCGTGGGCCTGAACGTTGAGTGGGGCGTTCCCGCGTTTACTTCACTCGTCGTCGCCAGCGTGCTGTATATCGCGCTGAAAAAGACGACGCGTCTGCCTTAAGCGCGATAGCCTGCCTATTCTGCCGATGGTGACAATAACGTCATGCCATCGGCAGAATAACAATTTAATTATCATGAGATAAAAAGCATTTTATTTTATAGGCAGACATTGACTTCTGGCTTATTTAATAAAATCTCATCTCATTATCTTAGCGACAAATAATTTTCATTTTTTTGTCATGTCGCACCCCTATATTCGCAGCACTTTTAGCACAAACGGCGATTATTAATGTTATTACGTCAATTTTTATTCATCCTTTTATCCGTTTTGTCTTTTCAATCTCAGGCGGTTTCTCTTTTCTGGAAACATGAATTCAGCGATGTCTCCCATACCCACAGCGATAAATTCGGTATTGAACACCGCTTCAGTCAGGGACTGGGGCTGTCCGCAGAGTGGGAAACCTATTCACGCGAGTCATCGGATGGCTCGGCAGGCAAGGCTTTCAACCACTTACGAAAAGATAAAACGGAGTTAGGCGTCGATGATGCGTTGGCGGTTTCCCCTTCCCTGACATTGACGCCCGGCATAACCACCAGCATTTACGATGAAAAGCAGACCTGGAAACCGTCTTTGAGCGCGGAATGGTTTATGGTTGATAATATTGCCCTTGCGACGCGTTATCGCTACGAAATAACCGATTACGACGATAAACCGACCAAACATACACACCGTATTGATGCCGGAGCAAAATATAAAGTCAGCCGCGCGACGCTATCTTATAAATACTCTCGTTATTTTAGCGACCAGCCTATTTTCGCTAAACGTGATACCGACTATGAACATCAGGTCGAAATGAAAATCAAATTCCTGACCCACTGGCAATATGTCCTTGAGGTCACCAACGAATCCGTTTCCAAAAGCAGCGATAAACGGCAAACGACTTACGCTACCGGATTTAAATACACGTTTTAATCATGAGGTTCGCTATCCGCTATGAACATGTTCAAACTGGGCGCCGCCACGCTGGCGCTGGTCACCACGTTCCCTTTGATGGCCGCGCCCGAGGCGCCATTCACGCTGGAAAATGTCGTTACCCTGAGCCGCCACGGTGTCCGTCCGCAGACGGACACCGACGCCTTGAACAAAGCGACCGGTAAAACGTGGCCCGCATGGACGGTACAAGACGGTTACCTCTCTGGTCACGGTTACGCCGGGATTATCCATCAGGGCGCCTATCAAATCGCCCGCTGGCGAGCGGCAGGTCTGCCCATCGGCGCGGGCTGTCCGCCGCCGGAACAGGTGTTTGTCTGGTCCAGCCCGTTGCAAAGAACCCGCGCCACGGCGCAAGCGCTCCTTGACGGGATGTTTCCGGGCTGCGGACTCGCGGCGGGCAGCACGCGTGAAAAGCGCGATCCGCTGTTTCAAAGCGTGGATATGGGCCTGAGCCAGCCGGACAAAGAGACGGTCAAACAGCAGGTCACGGCACGGACGGGCAGCGCAGAGGACCTGAATAAACGCTATCAGCCCGCCATCACGCTGCTGCGCGAGGCGGTCTGCGCCGATACGCCGTCGTCCTGCGAGTTCCTGAATGCGCCGTGGAAGCTGGTGGAAAAAAAGCACGGCGTATCGCTCAAAGGCCCGCTGTCGCCGGGGGCGACGATAGGCGAAACCATCCGCCTACAGTACAGCGAGGGACTGCCGCTGTCTCAGGTGGCTTTCGGCCATGCCCGTAATGCGCGCGAGGTGTCGGCGCTGATGGCGCTGCACGCGGCTAAATACGATTTGGTCAGCGATACCCCGGAGCTGGCGCGACACGGCGGTACGCTGCTGATGTCTCAGCTGGTCGCGGCGCTCACGGCCGGCACCACGGCGTCCGCCCTGGAAAACCGCAGATTCCAGGCACCGCTGGTGATGTTCGTCGGCCATGACACCAATATCGCGCAAATCCAGACCATGCTACAGATGAACTGGACGTTGGGAGAATATCCGCGTAACGATATCCCGCCGGGAGCCAGTCTGGCATTCGAACGCTATCGCGATACCCGCAGCGGCGAGCGCTACGTGCGCCTGACGTTTAGCGCCATGTCGCTGGACCAGTGGCGCAATCTCAGCCCGCTGACGTCAGAGGCGCCGCCGCTGATCGAGGAGTATCACGACAGCCACTGCCAACAAACGGCCGTCGGCTGGCTCTGCCCGCTGGACGACATCGTTCAGAAGATGACGCGCTCTGAGGTCCCAGGCGTGACGTCCCCACAGCCTTTGTTCCACTAGCTCTCGCGCTCCCTCGGGCGTGTTCTGCGCCCGGGGGGAGATTCATCCCGGCTGTCGCTAATACGGCAACACGGGGAAAGACACGGCGACCTCGCTATTCGTCGCGCGGTGCGAGCTTGCGACGCAGCTTCGCCAGCTGGGTTCGAATGCGGTTACGTTTCAAAGCGGACAGGTTATCGATCAACGACAATCCATCGAGATGATCGATTTCATGCTGTAAACACACGGCCAGCGCTCCACCCGCTTCCAACGACTGTTGATTGCCGTCCCGATCGGTATACGCCACGCGCACGCGCTTGGCCCGCTCCGCAGGCAAGGGATGCTGCGGGATGGAGGAACATAGTTCGAGATGCGAGGTTGTTTCTTCAGATCGTTCCACCACCTCCGGGTTAATCAGCGCCAAACGCTGGCGCGTACCCTGTTCGTCGTCCATATCAATCACCACGATGCGCTGCGGGATCCCCAACTGGATCGCCGCCAGACCCGAATCATTCATACTCTCGATAAGGGCGAACATCCGTTCCACCAGCGCGTTGACGGAGTCATCAATCACCTCGACGTGCCGGGACACCGTTTTCATGCGCGGATCGTCAATCCACACCAGTTCATTTGCAGACATGGTTCTCTCCGTGGTTTGCCGCCTCATCCTGTAAGTGAAGCAGCTGGCGACGCAGTCCTGCGTCGTGAGCGTAAATATAGAGTCCATCAATCGCGCGGGTCATCAGCACGTTAATGGCATTGAGCATGATACGGACTTTCACCGCCTCGGCGTCGTCAAGACGCCCGGTCCCTTGAAACGCCGCGCCGTCCTCATAACGGGACGGGTCGATGAGGATTTCACCGCGCTCGGCGTCCCACGATACCGACGGCCCCAGAATCAACCCGACGTAGTTGAGGTCAAAGCCCTGCACCGTGTATACCGAGCCCACTTCGTCGATAGTGTCTTCCCGCTCCGCCCACGGCAGGCGCTCGTTCGGCTTCGAGCGATCCCAGCGCAGCCGGAAGTCGCCCGCTTCAATAAAGTGATCCTGTCCGTCCAGCCGATAGGGGTAATCATAGGTCGACAGCATCCGCGACAGTCCGCTGTCGGCGTTGCGCCGCCGGATCGCCGTATACATGGCCTGCGCATCGTCGAAGATCTTCAGCTCAAACATCGGCTCGCCGGGTGCCGCGACCGGCAAGGGCAACAGTTGTCGCCGACAGAAGTGGTCAATCCAGCATTGCACCGACGTAGCGGCCTTCATCCTGAACTGATGCCGCAACAGATGGACTTCGTGCGGCCCGCGGGCGATCAATCGCTCAAGATCGCCTTTTCGCCACAGGCTTTTGGATTTCAGCACCTGCTGCTCATCGAAAATCAGCACCACACAGCGGGCGAGGCGCAAAATCTCTTCCAGATGATTGTCCTGAAAAAAATGGTTGTAGCGATCGCTACGGGTCAGCAGCAAGTGGGCTTCGTCCACCAGCACGATATCCACCTTGGCTTCACGTTTGCGCATGCGGTTAATGAACGTCGTCGGGCGTTCATAGTCTTTTTTACGGAGTGCGGCCTGCAAGTCCGACGCGTTTTTATAGGCTTTAAGCATTTCAGGATGGTTGACGAGCAACACGTTTTCGCTGCCGTACAGCGGATGATCCGGCCGCTGACGCGCGTCACGCTGTAAATCGGCGAACAACGCATGCAGGAACACGCTTTTGCCGGTGCCCGCCGCCCCTTGGATAACGAAACACGCCTGAGCGGCGTGACGATGTTGGCACAGAAAGGCTTCCACTCGCTGTTTGAGCGCTAGCTGTTCGTCCGACAGCGTTTTTTCTGGCGAGAGTTTG
The DNA here is from genome assembly GCF_900107885.1 of Lonsdalea quercina. Classification (NCBI taxonomy): domain Bacteria; kingdom Pseudomonadati; phylum Pseudomonadota; class Gammaproteobacteria; order Enterobacterales; family Pectobacteriaceae; genus Lonsdalea; species Lonsdalea quercina. The sequence goes on from NZ_FNQS01000007.1 coordinate 31,882, forward strand.
AAGCTCGCCTGGTTCATCTGAGACATGGCATTGGATTATCTGAGAGTGAGTCGGCTCTTCCGCCGCGCGAAAAGCGGCGAAGGAGCGCCCGTCGCCGACGTTGCCTCGCTTCCTAAAAAAACAACGTTCTGCCGCCGTCGACGCCCAATGAAAACACGCGGCCGCTGGGGTGACAACCTTGAATACGCCCCCGCCCCGTTCTCATTCCAGGCCTTTCATCGGGGTTTGCGCTTAACAGCCGTTGTTAAGCGCATCGCCCATCGCGTTCGCTGGCAAGGTGGAGGAGAACATCAGAAGGGCAAACAGGAACAGGAGCAGTCCCGAAGCCGACAGCAGCCAAGGACGCAGCGTGCCGAACACAGGGTGGCGCGTACGCTGCAACACAGACGATGCCCGGTCGCGCGAATGGATTACCCACGTTGCCAGCGCGCAGATCGCCAACGCCGTTCCCAGCGCCATCGCCATGACGGCGGCAATGCCCCAGTTGAAGCAGCCGACCGCGTTGGCGAACGCCAGGATCATTATCGCGCCGGTGCATGGCCGAATGCCGATAGCGGCAATCATCGCCAACGCGGACGACAGATCGCGTGGCACGGCCGCCGGGTTGAGGGCGTGATGTCCGCAGCAGGCCGCCGGCGCAATAGCCGTTTTCGCAAGAGATCGAGCCAATACCGCCGACGCACCGGCGACCACCGGCGTACAACGGCGGATGGCCGGACGGGTTTGCCCCGCGCGTGCGGCTCTGACAATCAACACGACGGCGAACGCCCCGATGTAGAGCGCGCTGATTTTTTCCATATACCAGCGACTTAGGCTCAAATCGCCTATTGAGACGTTCAGGAACACCACCAGCAGAGAGACGAACAGAATTGCCGCAAGACCCTGCGTCATCGCGCCCAGAAAGGCGAGGATTCTGGCGGAAGAGGCCGTCTCATGGGAGACGCTGAGGTAGGTCGTGATGATGAATTTGCCGTGTCCGGGGCCGATGGCGTGCAATACGCCGTAGATGAAGCTGGCGGCCAGCAGCCATGCCCCATAGCCCAGATGCGTGTGTCCAAGTTGAAGTTGGAGCAGGTATCCCACCAGATAGCGGTGGAGATCGATCTGTATTGCCAACATCACGGAGAGGAAATCGGGCCAATAGCGTACGACAGCCCCGATCAAAGCGATAAAAAGAAGTGCGGCAATACCGCATATAACCCGTTGTTTTCCTGACATCCTTATCAGCCTTCGCGTACATGTGTTCAGACTGGATGATAGGCCGATCGCCGCGAGAAATCACGCCGCAGACAGCCAAACGGCCGACGAGCAAGTCGGCGGACGGGCGATCTACGGCCGTTGCCCCGTCAGATCAGTGCGCATCGACGTGATTGCCGGGAATGTTGAGGTGGGAAACGTCAAAGCATGACGAGATAGCGCCCCCGACGAGGATAGCGCTTTATCGCCGAGGATAATTTTACTTATGGCACTCAATAGTTTTATCTTCAATGACCTGTTTCAACGTACCGTCGTCGCCCTTGGTCCACCATTCGAAGACGTTGCCGACATAGCGGGAACCGCTGGCCGCAGGCACGTTAACCATCAACATTTTTCCTTTATCCGGAATGTTGACCAGCGCGGCATAGTTTGGCTCATTGTTGTAGTACATCACCCCCAGCTTTGAGCCATCATCACAGACATACATTTGCTTCGACACTTCCATCTTTTCATTGCCGGGCACCATAAACTCAGCGGGATCGTTAGAATGACAGGCAGTTAACGCCATACCGACGACCAGTGCGAAAATCAGTGATTTTTTCATCGTAAATTCCTTAGGAAGCCTGCAAAAAATATAGCCACTCCCAGGAAACATGCACAAAAAAGGCCGGATGACGAGAGAACCTGACGGACATTCGTCATCCGACCGGAGCTACCGCACACCAACGTGCGCGGCGAAGGCATTAGAAGCTGAAGATGGACGCGCCCTGTTCGGCGCTGGATACCATCTGGCGGAACACTGAGAACAGCTCACGGCCGGACCCCAGGTGCTCAGGCGCCAGTTCCGGATGCATTTCCGGGCGCGCGGACAGATCGGTCTGAACGTCGATACGACCGGCCTGCGCATCCACACGAATGACGTCGCCGTCGTGGATCCGACACAGCGGACCTCCGCGTTGCGCTTCCGGCGAAAGGTGGATCACCGCAGGCACTTTGCCGGATGCGCCGGACAGACGTCCGTCCGTCACCAGCGCGACCCGCAGTCCGGATTTCATTAAGTTGCCCATTATCGGCATCAACTTATGCAGCTCCGGCATGCCGTTGGCGGCAGGGCCGTTATGGCGCACGACAATCACCACGTCTCGCGTAAACTCGCCGGCATGGTAAGCCGTCTCCACGTCGTGCTGAGATTCAAAGACGCGAGCCGGAGCTTCGATGAAGCGGTATTCCGGCGCGACGGCGCTGACTTTGATGACGCCGCGTCCCAGATTGCCGTCCAGCACTTTCAAGCCGCCCTGTTCACTGAACTGAGTGCCGGGCAAAGCGATGACGTTCGGGTTGGAGGAGTCGGCCGCAGGCTCGAAAACCAATACGCCATTTTGCAGTCGCGGCGTGAGGAGATAGTCTTCCATGCCGCCGTAAACCGGCGTGGCGTTCATATTCAGCAGACCGCGCTCCGCCAGCGCCTTCATCAGCGTCGGCACACCGCCCGCCCGCTGGAATTCATTGATGTCGGCTGGACCGTTCGGGTACATTTTCGCCAACAACGGCACCACCTGAGATAGCTCTTCGATGTCGTCCCAAGTCAGGACGTATCCCGCCGCCGCCGCGACCGCCACCAGATGGATAGAGTGATTGGTACTCCCGCCGGAGGCCAGCAGAGCGACCAGACCGTTAACAATGGATTTTTCATCCACCACGCGCGACAGCGGTCGGTATTGGGTACCGTTGTCGGCCAGAGTGGCGATATGCGCAGTAATTTTTTCGGTCAGAGCCGACCGCAGCGGATCGTTCGGTGCGACGAAAGAAGAACCGGGCAGCATCAGCCCCATCGCTTCAAAGACCAGCTGATTGGTGTTGGCCGTGCCGTAGAAGGTGCAGGTGCCCGGTGAGTGATACGCTTCGCACTCCATGTCCTGCAACGCCGCCTTGCCCACCTCACCCGCCGCATACTGCTGGCGCACTCTTACTTTCTCATCGTTGCTGATGCCGGCCGACATCGGGCCGGACGGCACGAAAGCGGAAGGCAGGTGGCCGAACGACAGCGCGCCGATCAGCTGTCCGGGCGCGATTTTGTCGCATATGCCCAGCAGCAGTGTCGCATCAAAGGTGTTGTGGCTCAGCGACACCGCCGTCGCCTGAGCGATCAGATCGCGCGAGAACAGGGACAGATCCATCCCATCTTGACCCTGGGTCACGCCATCGCACATCGCCGGAACACCGCCGGCAATCTGCGCGCTATGGCCCGATTCGGCCAGCGTTTTTTTAATCGTGTCGGGATAGGTGCCGTAAGGCTGATGGGCGCTCAACATGTCGTTGTAGGCGGTGATAATACCGACATTCACACGGGTAAAATCCAGAATCGTGCCTTTCTGACTGGATGAACAGGCGGCTACCGTATGCGCCAGATTGCCGCAGGACAGGTGACTGCGTGTTTTGCCTTGCGCCGCCTGGGCTTCCGTTTTAGCCAGATAGCGGCTACGAGAGGCTTGACTACGCTCCCGTATACGACGTGTGACTTGCTCAATGACTTTGTTGTTATTCATTCACTTCTCCGTTTAAGCACGGCACGCTCTCCCACGTACCGCCATGACGCAGCGTTTCACCACGTCATCAAAACTGCCATCAATACTGACCGTGACGACATCGGGTTCGTCGTTTGCCGGTACTTCTAATGTGTCGAACTGACTCTTTAGGAGTGCCGCAGGCATAAAGTGGCCTGCGCGCGCCATCATGCGAGCCAGAACCAATTCGAAAGAGCCGGAAAGATGGATAAAGGTGACATGCTCGTTGCCCGAGCGAATTTGATCACGATATTGCTTTTTCAGGGCTGAACAGACGATAACGCCGGTCTCATTCTTTCGTTCAAGGCTGAATGCCGCATCGCGGATGCGCTCCAGCCACGGTGCCCGGTCATCATCATTTAGCGGGTCCCCCCCCGCCATTTTCAGGATATTGTTGCGCGGGTGCAAATCGTCACCGTCGATAAACTTGGCGCCGATAGCCCTCGCCAACGCCTCGCCGACTGATGATTTACCCGTGCTGGACACGCCCATCAGAATAAAGCTTTGACCCGCCATACTTCTCTCTCCACCCATGGAATAAAAACGGTCATGTCAATAATCGTAGCACCGTTACCGGTAACATGTTACCGGTAACAATATAGAGTTGTGACAAAACACTCAAAATGATTTGGAGAGGAGCCGCGCGCCACAGAGGCGGTTCGCCGTAGCCAACGCGCTTGATTCTGTGGGTAATCGCTAGCATGACGGGCAACGCATAGCGCCGGGTGTTAGTGGTCTTTGTCCCGACGCGACAGTCGGTCCAAATACCCCATCACGAATGCGGACAACACAAAAGTCAGATGGATAATCACGTACCACATCAACTTGTTATCGGCGACATTGCGGGCATCCATAAATATGCGCAGTAAATGGATGGAGGAGATGGCGACGATAGAAGCCGCCACTTTGTTTTTCAACGAACCGGAGTCCATCTTGCCCAGCCAGCTCAGTTTCTCTTTGCCCTCGTCAATATCGAGAGCCGAGACGAAGTTTTCGTAGCCTGAAAACATCACCATGACCAGCAAGCCTCCCACCAAGGTCATATCCACGAGCGACAGCAGCGTCAGGACCAGTTCAGATTCCGCCACGGAAAAAATGTTGGGCAGAACATGCCAGATCTCCTGAAAAAACTTAATGGTCAGCGCGAGCATCCCCAGCGATAAACCAAGATAAACCGGAGCTAACAGCCACCGGGCGGCATACATCGTATTCTCAAGAAAACGTTCCATAGTACTCATCTGTCGCAGGTAGAAAGAAAGCATAATAGCGAAAATTCGCGTTTCGGTGTGACTTCCTTGTGAACGAATTGGCGCTGACAAGGCGCCTCATGAATCATTCTAGAGCGCGGTGCCGCCGGTATCCACTTCGGACATAAGCCGAACCAAGGATGACGGGGAAAGGTTGATATAAGGCGAGAATAGCAATGAGAGCCAAGCCATTATATTACCGCGCTGCCTGCTTCAAGACTGCGCGCCATATAATTTGCATTGCTAATAATTTCCGCCCAATAGATTTCGAATGAAATTTTCTTCATTTATTCTCACCTAAGTTCCCTGGTGTTGGAATTAGTATGACTCTGGTTCTAATCAAAAAATCACGGTAATAACTTTCTAATCAATCATTACCGTCAAAAGAGGCAACAACAGCATGCACCGTGTATATCCATCAGCGCTTTTCAGAACAGTAACGCAGCCAAAATCGTTTAGTCAACAGATAAGTTGACGCAAATAAAACTATAGTGTTCACTTATCGATAGGAGAATAATAATGACAAAGATAGTGAATGGGTGATGATTTTCGCAGGATGGTTTAACCGCCGAATTCGACAAGAAATTACGCCCCTCTGGATGCGGACAAACGTTGTTTTAGCGTAAGATAAACGGGTAAGAGGCGTTATTGCGTAAAGGATGTCTATGAAAACAACGAATGCTCAACGTAAAACAAACATCATCAAGAATATTGAATATTTGATGCGAACGCGCGGGGAAACGAAAGCGTCATTTTCAAACCGCACCGGTGTGACCCGCACGACTATCTACAAAATTCTTGATGGCCGCGTGAATAACGTACAGCAATCAACCGTGAATCGTATTTCCGATTTTTTCGGCCTGTCGTGTGAGGAAATAGAAGATTACGATCTGGAAAAGATCGAGCAGATTAATAATACCCTTTCCTATGAAGGTAATAAAAATCCGGCCGCGATCCCCATTATTCCTCAATCTGATTTATTAGCATCACAAGATAAGAAAATAGGTCAACTAGTCATTCAATATCCGCTCACCTATTTTTTCGGCGAAGAATCGAATATTTTAGCGATGAGAGTTGAATCGACTATTAGTGACCAATTTTCACCGAACGATGTCATTATTATTAAACGTCCGCCAGCCCTGGTAGTTGATACCCCTTTACTATGCTATTCGCAGGCTGAAGGTTTTATTATTCAGCCATCAGAAGGCAGCATCTCATTTGAAAGGAAAAGATCCAGCAATGTAGTACTGCTGGGCTATATCATAGAGGAAAGACTGTAAATGGAATCCAACAGAAAGTTCAAACTACTGGGCTTTAATCATAGCGGCGAATTATCAGCCAATATTATGGTACTGGCCACAGGAAAAACCATCAGTATGGATTTGAAAGAGCTAGTGGATAACGAAATCTCCGATGATTTCAGCCGCCATGAGCTCAATGCCTTATATAAAAAGCTCTACAACAGCAAAGACATCACTACCGTCTACGATATCAGCGACCGCAACGATCGTTCCTGGCACGCCTATCTTCTCATCAGCATTGCGCTGAGCGTTATTTACATTTTTTCGACCATTGCCGGGGTGAAGCCGGTATTCGTGCCCGCGCTGAACATGGTGGTGCCGCCCGCTGTTTTCGTCTACCCCATTACGTTTATTCTGGTGGATATCCTCAACGAATTTTATGGACTGAAGTTGGCGAGGCGAACGATCTTCATCACCTTTTTTGCCAATCTCGCCTTCGTCCTTGGCCTCTGGGTCACAAGCCTGATCCCAGGGCTGCCACAGTGGGAGTATGACCGTACCTATAACGGTATCGTGCACAGCATCATGGCGGTGCTGGTGGCGTCTTCGCTTGCCTATCTGGTTTCTGAAAACGTCAACGCTTATGTTCTATATAAAATTAAAATCATGACAAAGTCGCGTTATCTGTTCATTCGCGTCATCACCAGCACGATCACCGCATCAGCGGTAGACAGCGTTATTTTCTGTACCGTAGCGTTCTATAATGTGCTGAGTTTTGACGTCATTAAAACCATGATTCTGTCTCAATTCATGATCAAAGTCGTTTATGCTGTGCTGGGCGTCGGCCCGATTTACGGCACGCGAAAACTGTTCAGAAGATATATCAACGCCGCTCCGGCAAGGAAATGATCTTATGCATATCACGGAAAACGATAAAATCACACATCTTGGCGTTCGCTCCAACTATCCCGATCAATACGATCCGGAACTGCTGGAAGCGCTGCCTCGCGCCAATGGGCGCGAGCTGGTCGGCCTGACTGACGCCGATCTGCCTTTCACGGGCTATGACCTGTGGACGGCTTTTGAGTTGTCCTGGCTCAACAAGAAAGGCAAGCCAATGGTGGGGATTGCCGAATTTCAGGTTCCAGCCTCTTCAGTCAACCTGATCGAATCCAAGTCATTCAAGCTTTACCTCAACAGCTTTAACCAAACACGCATGCGCGATATTGAAACCCTGCTGTCCACGCTGGTCACCGACCTCTCGGCCGCCGCGCAAGGCCAGGTTAAAGTCAATATTTATCCCGGTCTGAGCGGCTATCCAGCGCAGATTGACGGCCTGCCAGGCACCGTTATCGATGACCTGGATATCGAAGTGAACGACTACTCGTTTAACCCGGAATATCTGAAATACGCCGTTTCCGAAAATGCACCGATAATTAGCGAGACGCTCAGCTCCAACCTGCTGAAATCCAACTGTCTGGTGACCTACCAACCAGACTGGGGCAGCGTGGTGATTAACTATGAAGGCAAAAAAATAGACCCGGAATGCCTGCTGCGCTATTTGATTTCGTTTCGCCAGCACAATGAGTTCCATGAGCAATGCGTCGAGCGCATCTTCAACGACATTCAACGCTACTGCCAGCCGCAGAAGCTGACGGTTTTCGCGCGTTATACGCGGCGTGGCGGTTTGGATATCAACCCATTCCGCAGTAACTTTGAAGACAGTCACGCAGTCGGCCGACTGGTTCGTCAGTAAGGCTTCACGCCGCCTGTTCTGACTGAAATGGCGGCGTAATCTTCCCCCTTCGTCTCTCCTCGGTTGCGCTTTTTTTTGCCTATTGGTTATCCTTTGATATACAAAAACCATTTCACGATGCGGGTAAAACGGCCATACTGATTATTCCCAGTCTAAGCCACTTCATGTCCTGACCTTATGGAAAAATGGAAACTTAACCTCTTCTCCGCTTGGGTAGGGTGCTTTTTTACCGGCATGGCCATGAGCCAGATCCTGCCTTTCTTGCCGCTGTATATCGAGCAACTCGGCGTTCGCGATCACGCGTCTCTCAACCTATGGTCCGGGCTGATTTTCAGTTCTTCGTTCATGATTTCAGCCATCGTCGCGCCTCTTTGGGGCAGCCTGGCCGACCGTAAAGGGCGCAGGCTGATGCTGCTGCGCGCCGCGCTTGGGATGTCGATCGTCATGGGGTTACAAGGAATGGCGACCAGCGTCTGGCATCTTTTCCTACTTCGCGCCTTGATGGGACTGACTTCCGGCTATATTCCCAACGCCATGGCGTTGATCGCCTCTCAGGTACCCCGCGCCCGTAGCGGTTGGGCATTGGGCACACTTTCCACCGGTCAAGTCTCCGGCGTGCTGATAGGCCCGATGCTGGGGGGGTTCATGGCGGACCACCTGGGTCTGCGAACGGTCTTTTTCGTGACGTCCGGCCTGCTGTTTATCTCCTTCCTGATTACGCTATTCGCGATTAAAGAGAATTTCGTTAAAGTCAGCAAAGCCGACCGGCTGTCCGGTAAGGCCGTCTTCGCGTCCCTGCCTTATCCGATGCTGATCGTCAGCCTCTGCATCACCACCATGATGATACAGATGGCCAACGGGTCCATTGGCCCGATACTGACACTGTTCATCCGCGAGCTTTCCCCCGACATCGAGAATATCGCTTTCATCAGCGGGGTCATTGCCGCGGTTCCCGGCGTGTCGGCGCTAATGTCCGCCCCCCGACTGGGCAAACTCGGCGACCGTATTGGCTCACAACGCATTCTCATCGTCGCGCTACTGTTCAGCGCACTGCTGTTTTTCCTGATGTCGACCATTCAAAGTGCGACCCAATTGGGGATACTGCGCTTTATCCTGGGTTTTGCCGACGGCGCATTATTGCCCGCCGTGCAGGCGCTTTTGGTGAAATACAGCAGTCAGCAGGTGACCGGACGCATCTTCGGGTATAACCAGTCCTGCATGTATCTGGGGAATGTCGTCGGTCCCCTGCTCGGCTCCGGTATTTCTGCCACGTTGGGGTACCGCTGGGTCTTTTTGGTGACATCGCTGCTCATCATCATCAACGCGGTTCAATTGATCTGCAGCTTTAAGCGCCTGCCCAAAAACGCGACGTCTTAACGGCCGACAGAATGAACGCACACCTGTGCGTTCATTCTGTTTTTTAACGCGATCCGTCACAAGCCTTCTGATCTATAGAGTCATTAGCTATAACCATGCCAATCATATGGTTTATTGTATTACTGAGCAGTAGGATCGTTCGCGTTGTAGGTCGTCAAAGCGATGGAGGCAAAAAATGTACACAGCGTATGATCGATATAGAAACCCGCTCAGCATCGGTTGTCGAGTCATGCAGGATGGCTCCCGCGCCGTAGGTACCGTCGCCGCTATCCATGTGGAAAACCTCAAACGTGAAGAGGTACGTAAGGCTAAATGCGTTGAACTGAAAGGCCTGAACGGCTTCTTTGCACCGGAAGAACTCATGCGCCTGGGGCAAGCCTAATCTCTCCGCATCGGGTGCATCCGACGCCCGATGCTTGTACCCGCTGACCCGCGCCATGCGCTCTCCCATGCTTTAGCGAACCTTGCGAAACGTCATGTTGAACCGATATTCCCCCGGCATGCCGCTGGGTAAAGGTCCCGATTTCAGCGGCTGAATACCGTGGTAAAACAACCGAGATTCCCCACCCCAAACGACCACATCGCCATGAGAAAGCAGTACACGCTGACACGGATCGCTACGTTCCCTTCCCCCAAAGAGAAAAATGGCATTCAAACCCAGAGAAAACGAAACGATAGGCTGCTCAAGATCGCGTTCATCCTTATCCTGATGAAGTGACAGACGCGCTCCCTGTGAATAGCGATTGATCAGGCAAGCATCGGGCTGAAATCTCGGAAATCCGGCCTCTTCAGCCGCAGCCGTCGCCAACTGATGGAAGAGAGGCGGCATCTCGGGCCAAGGGCGGCCGGAAAGCGGATCGCACGCGTCGTAACGATAGCCTCGCTCATCACTCACCCATCCTAATGGCCCACAGTTGCTCATGGCCACGGACATGCCATATCCGCCCGGTGTTGTCAGGTGCCGAAAAGGCGCTGAATCACTCACCCGCTTGATATCGTTTAATAACGTGTCAGCCTCGTCCCAGACATAGCCACGCATCACCACGGCTCCCGGCGCGAGAATCTCCGTACGGCGCTCGGGTTGCTCATCGGCAAACAGATCGAAGTTCATAGGTATTCCTCTCTGAGTGAAGGGGCGTTGCTCTGCCCGATCTTCCGAATGCAAACAGAGACATGTTTGAAATCAAGCCTAGACGCTGACGCAGAAGGCACATTTTCAAAACCGGGATCGAACTATTATGCGGATTTTATGGAATAAAATAGAGGGACATTTGTGGAAGAGTAATAATGAAAATGCATAACTCGCTTGCGCATTGATATTTTTTTGACGCGCGTTATCGCCCCTTATTTATATAAATTATATAAATTAATTAACTTAAATATTATTTAATGACGCGCATTAGACTGAATTCTCACCGAATGAAACAACCCTATCGTTATTTTCCATGAAAACATGACGGAGATTAATAATAATGTGCCTCTCATACGTAGCACTCGTGGAAATAAAACCATAACATTGTAGCGTCTATTATTTTTGTCGCAGCACGAAACGCACCGTTCTAATGATTAAGACTGCGCAAACACGCCGCCAGGGCGATAAAACTGAACGAATTCATAAACTATACGGCCTTAAGTGAGAAACCAATGTCGAATAAAACTTTTCATTACCAAGAGCCATTTCCCCTCGGTAAAGATAAAACCCAGTATCGCTTACTCTCCAGTGACTATGTTTCAGTAACCCAGTTCGACGGTCAGGACATGTTGAAAATCGCGCCGGAAGGACTGACGCTGCTCGCTCAGCAAGCCTTCCACGATGCGTCTTTCATGTTGCGTCCCGACCACCAGCAGCAGGTCGCCGACATTCTGAGCGATCCGGAAGCAAGTGAAAACGACAAATATGTCGCGCTACAATTCCTCCGCAACTCAGAGATCGCCGCCAAGGGCATTTTGCCGACCTGTCAGGATACCGGAACCGCCATTATCGTCGGCAAGAAAGGCCAGAACGTCTGGACCGGCGTTAACGATGCGGAAGCGCTGTCGCACGGCGTCTATAACACCTTCATCGAAGACAACCTGCGCTACTCGCAGAACGCACCGTTGGATATGTATAAAGAGGTCAACACTGGCACTAACCTGCCCGCTCAGATTGATCTCTACAGCACGGAAGGCGAAGAGTACAAATTCCTGTTCGTCACCAAGGGGGGCGGTTCTGCCAATAAAACCTATCTGTATCAAGAAACCAAAGCGCTGCTGACCCCGGGAAAACTGAAAAACTTCCTGGTGGAAAAAATGCGCACGCTGGGCACCGCAGCTTGCCCGCCGTACCACATTGCTTTCGTCGTCGGCGGCACCTCGGCGGAAACCACCCTGAAAACCGTCAAGTTGGCCTCAACGCATTATTACGATGAGCTGCCGACCGAAGGTAACGAACACGGTCAGGCTTTCCGTGACACCGCGCTGGAGCAGGAACTGTTGGAAGAAGCCCGTAATCTGGGCCTGGGCGCACAATTCGGCGGTAAATATTTCGCGCACGACATTCGTGTCATCCGCCTGCCGCGCCACGGCGCATCATGCCCGGTCGGTATGGGTGTATCGTGCTCCGCCGACCGTAACATCAAAGGCAAAATCAACCGTGACGGTATTTGGTTGGAACAGCTGGAGCAGAATCCCGGCAAATACATTCCGGAACATCTGCGTCAGGCTGGCGAAGGCGAGGCGGTCCGCATCGACCTCAACCGTCCGATGGATGATATCCTCACCGAGCTGTCTCAGTATCCGGTCTCTACTCGTCTGTCCCTGAGCGGCACCATCATCGTGGGACGCGACATAGCCCATGCGAAGCTGAAAGAACGTATCGACAATGGCGAAGGCCTGCCTCAGTACGTCAAAGATCATCCGATTTACTACGCAGGCCCGGCCAAAACGCCGACGGGGTTCGCCTCCGGCTCTCTGGGTCCGACTACTGCGGGTCGTATGGACTCCTACGTAGACCTGCTCCAGTCCCACGGCGGCAGCAAGATCATGCTGGCAAAAGGCAACCGCAGCCAGCAGGTGACCGACGCCTGTAAAAAACACGGTGGTTTCTACCTCGGCAGTATCGGCGGTCCTGCCGCGATCCTCGCGCAGAACAGCATTAAGAGTCTGACCTGCGTCGAATATCCGGAGCTGGGTATGGAAGCGATCTGGAAAATCGAGGTTGAAGACTTCCCGGCATTCATCCTGGTGGATGACAAGGGCAATGATTTCTTCCAGCAGATTCAGGCCAAGGCCTGCAACCGCTGCGGCTGATAGCACGTTATTCTGACACTAATACAGGTCAGGCACTCCGGGGCGGAAGCGATAGGCTTCCCCCCGATTCCTCATTTAGCGTTCGCACTTTCTCCCTGTATCATCCCTTTCTAGTTTTTTGACGCTTTCTCATCTGGCCTTAAATGACTTCCCAACCATTGATGCATTCAAAAAGTAACTTCGTGGTTTTCGACGTATCCTGCCGATACAATGATGAAATTGCTTTCGCTATGCTATTGAGATCATGATGAACGCATTGATGTGCTACAGACAGCTGCCGGTATGGGATTGCGGGACACTACAAACGGCGCTCCGAGAGGAAATCAACGCTCAGGATGCCACCTGGACCAAACTGGCGGTGTTAAAAGGAGAGTTAACGCTGACGATGCTCTCGGAACACGATGAGGCCCTCTCGACACACCGTCTTTCCCCACAGTACTCATCCCCTTATATTCAACCGCAGCAACGCTACCGCATTGAGACCTGCTCCGACGACATGCTCTGTCAACTAAGCTTATACTGCCATCCTGACGATTATTTCCATCAGAAGTATGGCCTGACTCGTACGCACTCGGAGGTCGTTGATGCCCTGCGTAATCTTGGTAGCGGCAAGGCATTGGATCTCGGCTGCGGCCGCGGACGTAATGCACTTTACCTTCATCAGAAAGGCTGGAATGTCACCGCATGGGATAAAAGTCCTGAAAGTATCCACGCATTGAACAGCATCATTGAGCAAGAGCATCTCGAGGGTATTCGGGCACGTGAGCATGATATTAATCTCGCCGACATTGATGACGCCTACGACATGATTTTGTCTACCGTTGTATTGATGTTCCTCGAGCGTTCACGTATACCGGCCATTATCCAGAATATGCAGCACCAGACCGTCGACGGGGGGTACAACCTGATTGTCGCGGCGATGTCGACCGAGGATTCCCCCTGCCCGCTGCCCTTTTCGTTTACGTTCAAAGAGGACGAGCTGCGCCGCTATTACCAAGGGTGGGAGATTGTGAAATACAATCAGGATGTAGGGGAATTGCATAAAACAGATACGGATGGTAAGCGAATCAAACTGCGTTTCGCCACGCTGCTCGCGCGTAAACCGCGTTAAAACATAACCGGGGCACCGCCCCGGCATAAGGCACTGATCGGTAGCACGATTAGCTGGCTTTCAGTTCAACTGCCTTGCGATAAGCCACCAGATCCTCGATCGTCAGGACCGGCATATCATGCTGCTGACCAAAGGCGATCACCTCCGGCGCACGCGCCATGGAACCGTCGTCATTCGTCAGTTCGCACAGCACCCCAAACGGCTTCAGGCCAGCCAGCGTCATCAGATCGACCGTCGCTTCAGTGTGGCCGCCGCGAACCAGTACGCCGCCAGGCTGAGCACGCAGAGGGAAAACATGACCGGGACGATTCAGATCGCTGGCACGGGCATCGTCGGCCGTAGCTGCACGCACGGTAGTCAGGCGGTCCGCTGCGGACACGCCAGTCGTCACGCCTTCAGCCGCTTCGATTGTCACCGTAAAAGCCGTTTGATAGTGGCTGGAGTTATGCTCGACCATCATCGGCAATTCCAGTTTCTGTCTACGCTCTTCAGTCAGGCACAGACAAACAATCCCACTGCCGTGACGAATGGTCAGCGCCATCTGCTGGACAGTCATATGTTCGGCAGAAAAAATCATATCGCCTTCGTTTTCACGATTTTCATCGTCCAGCACCATGACGCCACGTCCCTGACGCAGCGCTTCAAGCGCGCGTTCAACACGCTCGGTCGGTGTACCAAATTGAGAAAGCAAAGTCTGATTCATGGTAAAAAACCCTCACTATTTTCTATGGATTACCAGAATCAGGGCTAACTTGAGGAGTGGCACTGACGGCATGGAAATGCGATCAATGCTAAAAAAATAACGCGGGCAGGCTCAGCCTGACGGATACCGTTACTCTCTCCCATCCGGACTTTAACCGTCGGCCCCGGAATTTCACCGGATCTGCTGACCTCAAACCTAATACGACAGTCTGAGCGCTCGCGGGCTTCCAACCTCATACCGTGTATGGACTGGTTTACCGCCGGTGGGGAATTACGCCCCGCCCTGAGAATAAGCGGGTTTACTATAACGCTAACGATTTGCAGGGGCAACGGGTATAAAGACTCTCATCATCAATAACCAGCTATGCTGGGCGGTTTAGGTTTATACAATGCCTGGGAGGCATTACACTTAGCCAATAGCAGCACTTTTTCCGTCTAACCCATCAGGAAAATCATTATGATTGACCCTAAAAAGATAGAGCAAATCGCCCGTCAGATGCACGAATCCATGCCCAAAGGGATTCGGGAACTCGGCGAGGATATGGAAAAAAAGATCCGTCAGGTTCTGCAGTCGCAGCTATCCCGTCTGGATCTGGTCAACCGGGAAGAATTTGACGTTCAAACGCAGGTTCTGCTGCGTACGCGTGAAAAACTGACTCGACTGGAACAACGACTGGACGAGCTGGAAGCCAAGTCAGCCTCGACCACAGACCCCAAAGCTGAGCCGCCGGCAACACAAGCGCAAGAATAACGGTTCACCGCCGTCGCTTAGGGAAAAGCGGGTTGGGCATTTATGTGCTTCAATGATGAAAACGGGTAGTCATGCAACTTAAGCGAATTCAAGCCTAAAGAAAAAGCCTCCGCAAGCGGAGGCTTTTTACTGTGTATCGTTAGAAAACACGATAACACTGAACGGTTAGCTGAGTACTTCGCGGATACGTGATTTGTATACCTCAACCTTTTGCGGCGTCATCATGCGGCGCTCATCGTCCAATACTACGCCCCCGACATCGTCGGCGATGCGCTGCGCTGATTGCAGCATGAGTTTGAAATTCTGGCCAGCGTCACCATAAGACGGCACCATCATGAAGATTGACACGCCCGGCGTCGAAAACTCCGACATGTCGTCAGGATTGAAAGAACCCGGTTTGACCATATTCGCCAAACTGAACAACACCGGACCGCCGCCAGCGGGATTAACGTGGCGATGGAAAATATTCATCTCACCGAACTGGAAACCCGACTGAAGAACGCTCTGCAGCAGCAGTTCCCCGCCGATGACGCCGCCTTGATGTGCAGCGACATGCACCACCAATACCGCCTCTTTCGCTGCCGGCGCTTCATTAGCGGGAGCCGCTTCTTCTTCCGCTTCCTGCAGGCTTGCCATTTTGGCTTCACGCTCCGCCACCGTTTCCGAATCGGAATGCGTGTCTGCCGCAAGCTCACGCTCGGCCTCATCGATGCGAGACTGTTCCGCAGAATCCGTTTCACCCAACAGCGGATCATAATTTGCTGAAGATGATGTCGGTTCATGAGACGTCAACGGAGGATCGTCCACGGCACGCCCTGAAGCGCTCGCTGGCGAACGAGTCGCAGGGGGCGTACTTTTTTGCGGGCGCACGGGCTTGACCCGTACTTCTCCAACGCCTTCATCCAGCGCCTCGAACGGCGTTTCTTCCGGATCCTGCTTCAAACGCTTCACAGGACGATCGCGAAAAAGGGACGAACGCTCTTTACGGCTGGTCCACAAGCCGTGCAGCAGCAGTGCTATAATAGCGATCGCGCCAACAACGATTAATATCAGACGCAAGTCCTGCATCATTGCTATCCCAGTTATTCCAATACATTGCCACTATGGCATATACATATATCACTAACTGTATTTGCCCGTGTACACAAGTGCAAGTCTGGCCGACAGTTTATGACAATAAAGATAGGAAGTGCGCACTTTTTTGCTGTTTTTTCATGCAAAAGCGGGCTAGCCAGCACAATATCGTCTCGATATGATGCCGCCATCTTCAAAGAACAATGAGAACAAGAGTATGCCTTACGCCCAAGAAAGCCAGAACCTTCGCAGCGGTTTCCACTATTTCGTAAGAGGCTGGCAGTTGCTCTCGCTGCCGGGAATCCGGCGATTTGTCATCCTGCCTATGTTGGTCAATATTTTGCTGATGGGCGGCGCCTTTTGGTGGCTGTTCCAGCAACTAAACAGTTGGATTCCTCAACTGATGAGCCATATTCCTGATTGGCTGCAGTGGCTCAGCTATCTGCTCTGGCCTCTAGCAGTCATATCCATCCTCTTGGTCTTCGGCTATTTTTTCAGCACGTTGACCAATTTCATCGCGGCGCCTTTCAATGGACTGCTGGCTGAACAGTTAGAAGCACGGTTGACCGGCGTCGCTCTGCCGGACAGCGGTATATGGAGCATCGCTAGAGACACGCCGCGTATCATGCGACGTGAAGTACAGAAACTTGGCTATTATTTACCTCGAGCGCTGGTGCTGTTTTTACTCTATTTCGTACCGGGCATAGGTCAAACGGTCGCGCCTATCCTCTGGTTTATCTTCAGCGCCTGGATGCTGGCGGTGCAGTATTGCGATTATCCGTTCGATAATCATAAGGTCAGTTTCCCGGTCATGCGCCAGACTTTACGACAGCACAAAATGAGCAATCTGCAGTTCGGCGCGCTAGTCAATCTGTGCACGATCGTTCCTGTGCTGAACTTGATCATCATGCCCGTCGCCGTATGCGGCGCAACGGCGCTGTGGGTAGATCGTTACCAGCATTTATCCAACGTGTTGAAAGCCAAATAAACCTCGCTGACTCGGGTCGGGATATTATGAAAATATATTTCCTAAAAACATAACGATATAGCGATTGCTTACTTCACTGAAAGTGTTGAAAAGGTATTCTCTCTAGCGTTCACGAAAATTACACACAGCTATTTAAAGGACGGGCTATGAGCAAGATCTACGAAGACAATTCTTTCACAATCGGCCATACGCCGCTGGTTCGGCTGAATCGCATAGGTAATGGACGCATCCTCGCTAAGGTGGAGTCTCGCAACCCAAGTTTCAGTGTTAAATGCCGTATCGGTTCCAACCTGATTTGGGATGCCGAAAAACGCGGCGTTCTGAAGCCCGGCGTAGAACTGGTCGAACCGACTAGCGGCAACACTGGTATCGCTTTGGCCTACGTGGCTGCCGCCCGAGGTTACAAATTAACGCTGACGATGCCGGAAACCATGAGCATCGAACGACGTAAACTGTTGAAAGCGCTTGGAGCGAACCTGGTACTGACCGACGGCGCGAAAGGCATGAAAGGCGCTATCGCCAAAGCCGAAGAAATCGTCGCCAGCGATCCTCAGCGTTACCTGTTGCTGCAGCAGTTCAGTAACCCCGCCAACCCGGAAATTCATGAAAAGACCACCGGGCCGGAAATCTGGGAAGATACGGACGGCGAAGTCGATGTTTTCATCGCGGGCGTCGGCACAGGCGGTACTTTAACGGGCGTCAGCCGCTACATTAAAAATACCCAGGGCAAAGCTATCACGACAGTCGCGGTTGAACCCGTAGACTCTCCTGTCATTACTCAGGCCCTCGCGGGCGAAGAAATCAAGCCGGGTCCTCACAAGATTCAGGGCATTGGCGCAGGTTTCATTCCAGATAACCTGGATCTGAAACTGGTCGACCGCGTTGAACGTATTAGTAATGAAGATGCCATCAGCAACGCACGCCGCCTGATGGAGGAAGAAGGCATTCTGGCGGGAATTTCATCCGGAGCAGCCGTTGCCGCGGCACTTAACCTCCTGAAAGAAGAGGATTTTAAAGACAAAACCATCGTGGTCATCCTGCCCTCTTCCGGCGAGCGCTATTTGAGTACCGCTTTGTTCGCCGATGTATTCACCGAGCAAGAACTTCAGCAGTAACTAACAAGCCACGGATAAGTAATAAGCATGTTACAAAAAGCACTCTTCGGGGTGCTTTTTTTGTGGGCCATGTCAAAGTTTGCAAGTGTGGTGGATTGCATTTCCAGCCCAGGTTTAGTATTTAACCGGACAATTATTTTGATGCGTGAAATTAATATCTGTCTCCACCCTCTGAAAATTTTATGATTGAGCGCAACGCGAATCGAGTCTCCGAACGGTATTCTGATTCATCTGTGTGACGATGGTTGAACTCTCAGGGTGGTTTACTGATATTGTATTCAAGGTAATGCTTAGGCGTTCCTTGCCGCATCCCGGCCTGCCCCTGTAACATGCGCAGGGAGTTAACCAAACAGGCTAAAGTTCAGTCGATAAACTAGACTTTAGTTCCACAACATTTATCTAATCCAATAAGTTGGGGAAAACCGAATGTTCCAGCAAGAAGTAACTATTACCGCGCCGAATGGCCTCCATACCCGTCCCGCCGCTCAGTTTGTTAAAGAAGCCAAAGGCTTCGTTTCTGACATCACCGTCAACTCCAATGGTAAAAGCGCCAGCGCTAAGAGCCTGTTCAAATTACAGACCCTCGGCTTGACTCAGGGCACAGTCGTCACGATCTCCGCTGAAGGCGAAGACGAACAAAAAGCCGTTGAGCATCTGGTTAAACTGATGGCTGAGCTTGAGTAACAGCAGCCGGTCTCTTTAGTGCACATCAGTATTAAGTAAGGTAGGGTTATGATTTCAGGTATATTAGTATCACCCGGGATTGCTTTTGGTAAGGCGCTGTTA
Organism: Lonsdalea quercina; assembly: GCF_900107885.1. Classification (NCBI taxonomy): domain Bacteria; kingdom Pseudomonadati; phylum Pseudomonadota; class Gammaproteobacteria; order Enterobacterales; family Pectobacteriaceae; genus Lonsdalea; species Lonsdalea quercina. The sequence continues at coordinate 51,079 of NZ_FNQS01000007.1, forward strand.
CTGAAAGACGATGAGATCGTCATCAACCGGAAAAAAATCACTGCGGAACAGGTCGATCAGGAAGTCGAGCGTTTTCTGGCTGGCCGGGCGAAAGCCTCACAGCAGTTGGAAGCGATCAAAAACAAAGCAGCGGAAACACTGGGGCCAGAGAAAGAAGCTATTTTCGAAGGCCACATCATGCTGCTGGAAGATGAAGAGTTCGAGCAGGAAATCATATCCCTGATTAAAGATGACCACGCATCCGCAGACGCGGCGGCTTCTTCTGTTATTGAAAACCAGGCCAAAGCATTGGAAGAACTGGATGACGAATACCTGAAGGAGCGCGCTGCCGACATGCGTGACATCGGCAAGCGCCTGCTGAAAAACATTCTCGGCATGAATATTGTCGATTTGGGCGATATTCAGGATGAGGTGATTCTGGTTGCTAACGACCTGACCCCGTCTGAAACCGCTCAGTTGAATCTGAAAAAAGTGCTGGGCTTCATCACCGATATCGGCGGCCGGACATCCCACACATCCATCATGGCACGTTCTTTGGAACTGCCGGCTATTGTGGGTACCTCAGATGCGACTCAACAGGTTAAAACCGGTGATTTCCTGATCCTGGACGGCGTGAATAACACCATCTACCAGAATCCGAGCCAGGACATCATCGATAAGCTAAAAGAAGTTCAGCAGCAGTTCATCTCCGAAAAACAAGAGCTGGCTAAACTGAAAGATCTGCCAGCGGTCACGCTGGATGGACATCAGGTTGAAGTCTGCTCCAACATCGGTACCGTGCGCGACGTCGCTGGCGCTGAGCGTAACGGCGCGGAAGGCGTTGGTCTGTACCGTACCGAATTCCTGTTTATGGATCGTGATGCGCTGCCCACTGAAGAAGAACAGTTCCAGGCATACAAAGCCGTTGCGGAAGCGATGGGCGCTCAAGCAGTCATCGTTCGTACCATGGACATCGGCGGCGATAAAGATCTGCCGTATATGAACCTGCCGAAAGAAGACAACCCGTTCCTGGGCTGGCGCGCGATCCGTATCTGTCTGGACCGTAAAGAAATTCTGCATTCACAGCTGCGCGCTATCCTGCGTGCTTCCGCCTTCGGCAAACTGCGTATCATGTTCCCGATGATTATTTCCGTCGAGGAAGTACGTACGCTGAAAGCTGAACTGGAAATGCTGAAAGCGCAGCTGAAAGAAGAAGGTAAAGCCTTTGATGAAACCATCGAGGTCGGCGTCATGGTGGAAACACCGGCTGCAGCCACGATCGCCCATCATCTGGCCAAGGAAGTGGACTTCTTCAGTATTGGGACAAACGACTTAACCCAGTATACTCTGGCTGTAGATCGCGGTAATGAGCTGATTTCTCATCTCTACAATCCGATGTCCCCAGCAGTGTTAACCCTGATCAAGCAAGTGATTGACGCTTCTCACGCAGAAGGCAAATGGACAGGGATGTGTGGAGAGCTCGCCGGTGACGAACGTGCTACACTACTGTTATTGGGAATGGGTCTGGATGAATTCAGCATGAGTGCCATCTCAATCCCTCGTATCAAGAAAATCATCCGTAATGCCAATTACGGCGATGCGAAGGCGCTGGCGGAGCAGGCATTAGCCCAACCGACAGCGGAAGAGTTAAGCAATCTGGTAAACCGGTTCATTAAAGAAAAGACGCTTTGCTGATCCGCCATGCTGGCCCAATATTAAAGCTTAGGAGAGAATCATGGGTTTGTTCGATAAACTGAAGTCTCTGGTTTCTGATGATAAAAAAGATACCGGCAGCATTGAGATCATCGCCCCGTTGTCTGGCGAGATCGTGAACATTGAAGATGTGCCTGATGTTGTTTTCGCCGAGAAAATCGTCGGTGACGGTATTGCTATCAAACCAAACGGAAACAAGCTGGTTGCTCCGGTAGATGGCACCATCGGTAAAATTTTCGAAACCAACCATGCTTTTTCCATCGAATCCGACAGCGGTATCGAGCTGTTCGTTCACTTCGGTATTGATACCGTTGAACTGAAAGGCGAAGGTTTCAAACGCATCGCTGAAGAAGGTCAACGCGTCAAGAAAGGCGACACGATCATCGAATTCGATCTGCCGCTGCTGGAAGAAAAAGCCAAATCTACACTGACGCCCGTTGTGATCTCCAATATGGATGAAATCAAAGAGCTGACCAAACTGAGTGGTTCTGTTGTCGTCGGCGAAACGCCGGTTATTCGCATCAAAAAATAACAACGGCTTGGTTTGTACATCAACGGCGCTTAGGCGCCGTTTTTTATTGCCCCGTCCTCTATCATCTCCGCCAGCGCCCCACCTCGCTCATCCATATTCCATCACGCCTCCGCACCAATCTCCTGACTTCTCCGCCTGTACGAGACATCTGGCGCCCTGTTGGCGCACCGCATCAAGTTCAGAGCAAAGGGGGTGATGTCGATGAGGGTGAATGGGCACAACGGAAGACAAAGAATATGCCTTTCAAAGAGGCGATGGCGGGGAGATCGGCCCCCACAGAGAGCGGAGGGCCGATGGCCATAACAGCGGCGAAATGCCGCGGAAATAGGCAGGACGCCCCTATTTCCAACGTGGCAGGCTGATGCGAATCAGTAACCCTCTAGGCTCCCGATTCATCGCTTCAATACGCCCGCCGTGAGCCAGCACGGCTTTACGGGCAATGGCCAGTCCCAGCCCATAACCTTTGCCAGACTGGGGAGAATCTATGCGTATAAACGGATCGAAGATGCTGGAAAGTTTACCCTTTTCGACTCCGGGACCACTATCAGCGACATCGATAATCCACTCGCGTTCGCTTTTCCTCAAGGTCACTGTGACCTCCTCTCCCATAGAAGAAAAGCGGAGCGCATTTCTGATAATGTTATCCAGCGCGCGACGCATCAGCTCCGATACGCCCTTGAGGGTGTAGTCCTCGTAGTCACCGGCATTGAGGTTGATCTCAACACCCGGTATTTGCGCTTCGTACCTGGCATCATTCACCACCGCGTTTACCAGCCCCAGCAGGTCGAAATACTCCTCGTTAATTTCCTGGTTAATCTCCGCGTTATCGGTGCGAGACAAGGTCAGCAGCTCGCCTATCATCTTGTCCATCCGCTCCGCCTCGCGCTCGATACGCTGTAAGCAGCTTTCCACATTACTGTCGTTTTGCCGAGCCAGCCCTATAGCCAATTGCAGACGCGCCAACGGCGATCGCAACTCATGAGAAACATCGTGAAGCAGTTCCTCCCGCGCACTGACCAGCACGTCCAGACGCTCCACCATCGAATCGAAGTCTCGCGCCACATCGCTGATCTCATCATGCCGGCGACGCATCGCCGGCGGCAGCCGCACGGAAAGATTGCCTTGCGCGACCTGACCAAATCCCGCTCGCAGCTGGTTAAGGGGCCGGGCAAGATTCCAGGCCATCATCGCGCTAAACAGCAACCCGCTGATAGCACCAATCCACAGGATAGGACCGGGAATATGCAAAAATCGCTGCAATGCAGGAGGCCCAAAACGGAACTCTTGTCTCAGCTTATCCATATCGAAGCGCAGAAGATAATGCTGGTGATCTGGACCGGTGACCCGCTGTAAGGGCCTGGCAGGGTTATTGCCTTCAACCATATCGTCAGGCAGCAGAGGCTCACCATTGTCATCCTGCGGCTGTACGGTATCCGACGTATTCTGCGTGGAGACCGTAAGATAGTGCCGTTCACTTTCAGGCCAGCTCGACATCTCCTCATCCAGCGCAGCGATCCCACCGCGCTGCAAAGCCTGAGATGCCAGCGTCATCTGTAACGAGATGACGTGCCGCCCCAGTCTTATTTCAGGAGGAACATCGCGATCGCCATAAAAAGAAATGCCTACCCACAGCAGTTGCGAAATCACGATCAGCGTTAGCCACAGACCGATCAGGATCTTCCAGAAAAGTCTTCCCTGCATCATTATCGGATCCGGTAGCCGACGCTACGCACTGTCTCAATGGTTAACGTGCTACCTTCCAACGCGCTGAGTTTCTGTCGAATATTGCTGATGTGAACGTCTACGCTGCGATCGTACGCTTCGCGCCGGCGCCCTAGGCATTTCTCCGACAACTCATCTTTCGTCACCACCCTATCAGGTGAGCGCATCAACAGCTCCAGCAGATTAAACTCGGAAGCCGTAAGATCGAACGACTCACCGCGCCATTCGCTGTTGCGAGTAGAGGTATTCAGCATCAGCTCGCCATACGTGACCGTCCCCGTTTCACTGGTCTTTTCCGGTTTATCTTCATAACGACGCAACACCGCCCGCAGTCGCGCTACCAATTCCCGTGGGTAGCAAGGTTTAGGAACATAATCATCCGCGCCCATCTCCAGGCCGATAACGCGATCGATGTTGTCGCCTTTCGCCGTCAGCATGATAATCGGCAACTGTTGACTCCGCCTGACCTGACGTAACACATCGATTCCACTCATGTCCGGCAGCATGATGTCCAGAATCATGGCGGTGTACTGATTGGACATAGCCCCGTCAACACCCTCTTGACCGGTCAGCACCTGCTCGGCGTTGAACCCTTCGGCCGTCAGGTATTCGCACAGCATACTTCCCAGCTCTGCATCATCATCTACCAGTAAAATTTTCATCATTTGTTCCCGTATGTTCGTATGAAACCTATTCTCAATTGTGCCAGTATCTTACGCAGCTGTATTTACAGATTACTTACTTTTTATTTAGACAATTATGACGTGGCGCTTGCGATAAATAGAGTAAATTGGTGTCTTTACTATGCTTTATGTCTTCGGCCTTACTAAGGACACTGAAGTTTTGATGAAATTCCGTTTACGGCCCATCCGCTTAATTTTAATTATATTGTTCACTATTCTTCTTGCCCTGCTCTCGCTTTATTTACTGCGTCCAGAAAGCAAAGTTAACTATATTACTACCCCCGTCGCCATTCGGGATCTGGAAAAAACCGTGCTGGCCGACGGCACCATAGAAGCACAAAAGCTGGTCAGCGTGGGGGCGCAAGCCTCGGGGCAAATTAAGACACTGCCGATTTCATTGGGCGACAAGGTCACCAAAGGCCAGTTGCTGGCCGAAATCGACGACCTGACTCAGCAGAACGCGTTCAAAGATAGCCAGGCTGCGCTGAAAAACGTGCAGGCACAGCGCGCGGCCAAGCTCGCAGTACTGAAAAATAATCAGATTAGCTGGCAGCGCCAGAAAATGTTGATGCAAAAAGGCGTCGGCGCTCAATCGGATTACGACAGCGCCAAGGCGACGCTAGATGCGACACAGGCCGAGATTAACGCGCTGGACGCGCAAATCATCCAGGCTCAAATCGCCGTGAGCACGGCGCAGGTCAATTTAGGCTATACCCGCATCCTCTCTCCCATTGACGGCACCATCGTCGCCATTCCGGTCGAAGAGGGACAAACGGTGAATGCCGCGCAGAGCACGCCCACCATTACAAAAGTCGCGAACCTCAAGACCATGACGATCGAAGCTCAGATCTCGGAGGCGGATGTCATCAAAGTCAAGCCCGGCATGTCGGTCTGGTTCACCATTCTCGGCGATCCGGATAAACGCTATCAGGCTACGCTACGCGCCATCGAACCAGCGCCAGAATCGCTGAGTTCCGATACCACATCTACCGGCAGCAGTAGCGCCAGCAGCAGTAGCAGCTCGACTTCATCCACCACGGCGGTGTACTACAACGGCCTGTTCGATGTCGACAACCCCGAAGAGATCCTGCGAATCTCGATGACGGCACAGGTCTACATCCTGCTGGATACCGTCAAGAACGCGCTGGTTGTCCCGATGACCGCGCTGCATAACGACAACGGGAAGACATCCGTACAGGTGGTCGGCGCAAAGGGAGACATCCAATCACGGGCGGTGACGACAGGCATCAGCGACAACGTCTTCGTCCAGCTCACCTCCGGCGTCAACGCCGGCGAACAGGTGATTGTCAGCCAACAGGGCGGCACGACCGGCAGCCGTCCGGGCAGGCCGCCGATGGGGTTCTGAGCCATGACGACACCGTTGTTGCACCTGCGCCATGTCTTTCGCCGTTTCGCCAACGGAGAGAAGACCGTCGACGTCCTGAAAGACATTAATCTGACGATCCAATCGGGTGAGATGGTCGCCATCGTCGGGGCGTCAGGCTCGGGAAAATCCACCCTGATGAACATCCTGGGCTGTCTGGACAAACCCAGTGAGGGCGACTACCTCGTGGCGGGAACGTCCACGCTGGCGCTGGATAACGACAGTCTGGCCGCGCTGCGGCGGGAACACTTCGGCTTTATTTTTCAGCGTTATCATCTGCTGGGCGACCTGACGGTACAAGACAACGTGGAGATCCCGGCCATCTATGCCGGTAAAGCACGCCATGAACGCCAGCAACGTTCGCTCGCGCTGTTGACCCGGCTGGGGCTGGAAGAACGTCTAAACTACTCGCCTAACCAGCTTTCCGGCGGCCAGCAGCAGCGTGTCAGCATTGCCCGCGCCCTGATGAACGGCGGCAACGTCATTCTGGCGGACGAACCGACCGGCGCGCTCGATAGCGCCAGTGGAAATGAAGTGCTGGCGATCCTGAAGGAGCTGCACCGGCAGGGGCAGACCATCATCATCGTCACACACGATATGCAGGTGGCTCGGCAGGCGGAGCGCATTATCGAAATCCGTGACGGTGAAATCATCGGCGACCATCAACACGAGGCACCACGAAGCGATCCCTCCCCGTCCTCACGCCCGGCGGTGACCGGCGCCCAAGGCGCCGTTCTGTCCGCCAGACCCACGATGTCCCAGTGGTGTGATCGCTTTATCAACGCGTTCAAAATGGCGCTGCGTGCAATGAACGCACAGAGAATGCGTACCTTTCTGACCATGCTGGGCATCATCATCGGCATCGCGTCGGTGGTGTCGGTCGTGGCGCTGGGTAAAGGCACTCAGCAGCAGGTGCTGGATAGCATCAACGCGATGGGGACCAGCACGCTGGAAATTTTTCCCGGCAAAGACTTTGGCGATATGCGGTCAGGCGCGATCCAAACGCTGAGGGCCAGCGACATCAAACCGCTGTCGGAACAGCCTTACGTCCACAGCATCACTCCCCTGCTTTCCTCCAGCGTAACGCTGCGCTATCGCAACGTGTCGGTCTCCTCCACCGTGAACGGCGTCGGCGAACAGTTTTTCACCGTGCGCGGCTATACCCTCTCGGAAGGGGTATCCTTCCCCTCCCGCAGTATCGACACACTGGCGCAAGAAGTGGTTATCGACCAGAACACGCGCGATAAGCTGTTCGCTCATGGGGAAAATCCACTGGGACAGGTCATTCTGCTCGGCACGTTGCCCTGCCGGATTATTGGCGTAGCGACCCGCCAGCAGAGTGGCTTCGGAAGTGATGAAAACCTGAATGTCTGGGTCCCTTACACGACCGCGATGTGGCGATTGGTCGGACAGTCCTATCTGCGCAGCATCACGGTTCGCGTCAAAGACAATATCGATCTGAGCGTGGCGGAGCAAGGCATCACGGAAGTCCTGACGCGCCAGCACGGCAATAAAGACTTCTTCGTGATGAACACCGACAGCATCCGGCAAACCATCCAGCAAACCAGCGCTACCCTGACGCTGCTGGTATCGCTGATTGCGGTGATTTCACTGATTGTCGGCGGGATTGGCGTGATGAATATCATGCTGGTTTCAGTCACGGAGCGAACGCGTGAAATCGGCGTACGGATGGCGGTGGGGGGGCGTACCAGCGATATTATGCAGCAATTCCTGATTGAAGCGGTGCTGGTCTGCCTGTGCGGCGGGCTGCTGGGCGTCGCGGTCTCGATGCTGGGCGGCTGGGTATTCGGCCTGCTGGTCAGCAGCTTCTCTCTCGTGTATTCCCCCGCCTCTATCGTCGCGGCTTTCGTTTGTTCCAGCCTGATCGGCGTCATTTTCGGCTTCTTCCCCGCCCGACGCGCCGCCAACATGCAGCCTATCTACGCATTGGAAAGGGAATAGTCCAAGGTGACACGGCGGTCAGTTAAAGACGCCGGTCGAGAGATAACGATCGCCGCGATCGCACACAATCGCGACGATATGGCTTCCCGGCTCAGCGGCGGCGATCTTCAGGGCGCCCGCCACGGCACCGCCTGAACTCACGCCGCACAACAGACCTTCCTGCTGCGCCAGCGAGCGCGTGGTGGACTCGGCCTCCTCCTGAGAAACATCCAGAACGCGGTCGACCAGCGTCGGCTCGTAAATCCCCGGCAGATAGCCGGGCGACCAACGTCGAATCCCCGGGATCTGACTGCCGGCCTGCGGTTGCAGTCCGACGGTGCAAATCGCGTCACGCTGACTTTTCAGATAACGGCTAACGCCCGTGATTGTCCCCGTCGTGCCCATACAGGAAACGAAGTGGGTCAGGCGACCCGCCGTTTGACGCCAGATTTCCGGGCCGGTGCCGACGAAATGGGCGTGAGCATTGTCCGGGTTGTTGAACTGGTCAAGCACGTAACCCACGCCCGCTTGCGCCATGCGGCGCGCCATGTCCCGCGCGCCTTCCATTCCCTTTTCCGCGCTCACCAGCTGCAGTTCGGCACCGTATGCGCGCATAGCGGCCTGACGTTCCAGACTCATGTTCTCCGGCATCAGCAACCGCAGGCGGTACCCCTTCAACGCCGCAACCATCGCCAACGCGATGCCGGTGTTGCCGCTGGTTGCTTCGATCAGCGTGTCGCCGGGGGAGATCATCCCCCGCAGCTCCGCCCGACAGATCATGCCGTAAGCGGCGCGATCCTTGATTGACCCCGCCGGGTTTTGCCCTTCCAGCTTGACCCAGATCTCGCTATCCGTGTGGCGAGCCAATCGCTGTAATTTGACCAGCGGCGTATTGCCGATGCAGTGTTCAAGCGCGTCTGTCTTCACGTCCTCTGCCTGCCTCCTCTCTGTCAGGATCGTCTCGTTTCGGCAGTTACAACGCCTGTAACCACGTCAGCGACGGAGCGAAATAGTAGCTCCCGCTCACGGCGCGGGTAAAGCGCAACATCTCGTCCCGCTTTCCGTCCCGGTCGCCGAACATACTTAGCAACTGCTGTTCGATATTATGCAGGCGAGAGCAGTAGGCCATGAAATAGAGTCCTTTTTTACCGCTGGCGGTGCCATAAGGCAGGCTTTGGCGCAAAATTTTCAGACCTTTGCCGTCTTCTTTGAGATCGACACGGCTAAGGTGGGAGGTCTCCGGACGCCGATCGGACGGCAGCTCTTCGTTCTCTTGCTTGGTGCGACCGATCATCTGTTCCTGTTTTTCCGTACTCATACGCTGTAGCTGACGCAGGTTATGCTCCCAGCGCTGTACAAAAACGTAGCTGCCGCCCGCGCCCGGCTGTCCGTCGGGTATAATGGCGACACGTTGGCGATCTTCGCCTTGTGGATTTTCGGTGCCGTCGACAAAACCGCTTAGGTCTCGGTCTTCCACCCCGCGGAAGCCATGAGTTTCTTCTTCGACGTGAATGGCGCTGCCGAAGGCGGCTATCGCCGCCTGAGCCAAGCTGAAGTTCACGTCATGACGTAGCGACTGGATATGGATCAACATATCTCGCTGCGTCGCCGGCGCCAGTCCTTTCCCGAGCGGCGTAAACGGCTTCAGTTCGGCGGCGCTGCCGTCACAATCCAGCTCGCGCCATACATCGTGACCAAAGGCGAGCGTCGCGCCCAGACCGGCCTCTGGAAACTGCTGCTGTAACTCATTCAGAGACTGACAAAATTTCTTGCATCCCTGCCGGATGGCATCAAATTCTCCCTGAACTCTGGCTTCCATATAAATGGCAAAACGGCGATGCTCCAGCAAAATACCGCTTTGAATGGGTGTCATCTCTCTCATTCCTCTAATTATTCAGTATGTTGTATTGTCGATCTTGCTCCGAAAATACCCAGCGCGCTTATGATACCGGATGCAATACTCATTTTGCTTTGCTTCAACGCAAAATGTTTCCCAGGCCGCAACGCGGCTGAGAGAAAGAGAGAAAGGTCATGCGGGAAATAACCGGCGAATAGATTGAAAAAATCAGAAAAAGCATGGGCGGCAGCGCCCATGCCGGATGCGGGAATCAGCTGCGCGGCTGGGCGTGCCAGATGATTTTGCTGACTTTCCAGCGCTGCAAGATATCGTCAGGCGGCATGAGCCCGTCCGGACCGCTCCAGCGACCGGTAAACAGATAGCTCACATGCTTGCTCTGCGGCGCGACACATTCCACGTCGCGAGCGCTGTCGCCCTGTCCCAGTTGGCAAGCCTCAAACGCCTTGCTATAGAGCGAGCTGAATTCGTCACCGATTTTAACGCCCCAGACGCTGGCGGCCGACGCGTCCATGACATCCACCTGACTGACGTGACGCTTCGGCTCACCGTTGATCGTCACTTTCACCTGGTCGTCCTTCAACCCTTCATAGAACGCCATTAGCTTACCGTTATGCATCGCCATTCCGCCGCGCAGCCGGTAATTTCCGTCCAAGGCGCGATCAAGCTCGGCTTCAGACATCGACGTTCCCGCGGTGATACCGCCGACGCCCGTCTCTGAGACTGTCAACGAAGAGCCGAACCAGTTCATTGGCGACAGGCTGGACAAGGAAAAATGGGAAAGCGTGCCGCAGCCGGTCAGCAGCAGCGGAAGAGCCAAATATAGCGGTCGAACAGTTATCACAACCAACTCCTTAACAAAAAACGGCACCTGCCTGCATGCAGATGGCTATTGGAGTCTTCTGTGAGCAGAAAGTGCCGTAAAAATCGTTGCGGGGGAATGCGGCCGTCAGACCGAATCCGTGGGAGATAGCATGCCGCGCCAACACATCATCCCGGGGTTAATACTCCTGATCTTCTATCAGGCGTTTGCCCAGCGTAATGCAGTCTGCGGTTTGATAATCCAGCTTCTCGTACATGCCGATCACCGCATCGTTATCTTCGCGGACCATCAGATTGATTTTTGGACAGCCGCGCGCAATCAATTTCTTTTCCAGCCGGCTGACCAGCGCATTGGCGATGCCGCGCCCGCGGAAGTCAGGATGAACGCCCAGATAGTAGGCCGAACCACGATGACCGTCATAACCGCCCATCACGGAGCCGACGATCTCTCCGCTGACTTCCGCCACAAGAAACAGATCGGGATCGTGATTCATCTTACGTTCGATATCCATCTCCGGATCGTTCCACGGACGCAGGAGATCACAACGATCCCAAAGAGTGATCACTTCTTCAAAGTCATCTTGACTGAATATGCGGATGTCCATCGGTCACGACCCATTATCGACAAGTAAATGAGGTAAGTTCTGATTATCGCGTGATTCCCGTCAGACGCAACCGTAAATTGCGGTTGTCGCCTCATCGCCACGACGGCATTTATCGACGCGGAAATCTCGTTATACTGACGGCTTTGCCACAGATGCCAAAAGGATCACGATGAGTTCTCCCGATATCGACGCGATTAAACGTTTTCTGCTCTCGTTGCAGGACACCCTCTGCCAACAGCTGGAACAGATGGACGGTGCCGAAACCTTCAGGGAGGACGCCTGGGAATACGCAACCGGCGGCGGCGGACGAAGCCGGGTCCTGCGCCAGGGACAGGTCTTCGAGCAAGCTGGGGTCAACTTTTCCCACGTTTCAGGCGCGTCTTTGCCGCCTTCCGCCAGCATTCATCGGCCGGAGCTGGCCGGACGAAGTTTTCAGGCCATGGGCGTCTCACTGGTCATCCATCCGCTCAATCCGTACGTGCCCACCAGCCATGCCAACGTGCGCTTCTTTATTGCCGAAAAAGAGGGCGAGACGCCGGTGTGGTGGTTCGGCGGCGGCTTCGACCTGACGCCGTTCTACGGCTTTGAAGAAGATGCGGTTCATTGGCATCAGACGGCGCATGACCTCTGTCAGCCCTTCGGCGAAGACATCTACCCGCGCTACAAAGCCTGGTGCGACGAGTACTTCTTCCTGAAACATCGCAACGAAGCACGAGGCATTGGCGGCCTGTTCTTCGACGACCTGAATACGCCGAATTTCGCCACCAGCTTCGCATTTATGCAGGCCGTCGGCAGAGGGTTTGCAGAGGCTTACTTGCCGATTGTCCAACGCCGTAAAGATCTGCCCTGGGGCGAACGGGAGCGCGAATTCCAGCTTTATCGTCGCGGGCGCTATGTGGAGTTCAACCTGGTGTGGGACCGAGGCACGCTATTCGGCCTACAGAGCGGCGGGCGGACAGAATCCATTCTGATGTCGATGCCGCCGTTGGTACGCTGGGAATATCAGTACGCCCCGACGTCGGATAGCCCGGAAGCTGCACTGTATCGGGACTTTTTGCCGCCGCGCGACTGGCTGGCGCTCAAAGAGAACGAGGGGGATCGCTGATGGCCGTCATCTGGGTCGATGCCGACGCGTGTCCGGTCGTGATCAAGGAAGTCCTGTATCGTGCGGCAGAACGCACGGCGACCACCGTCACCTTCGTCGCGAATCAGCCGCTGAAAGTGCCGACCTCCCCCTATCTGCGCACGCTGCGCGTCGCGGCAGGCTTTGACGTCGCGGATAACGAAATCGTCCGCCGCGTTACGCCCGGCGATTTGGTGATCACCAGCGATATCCCGCTGGCGTCCGAAGTGCTGGAAAAACAGGGCGAGGCGCTAAACCCTCGCGGAGAGCGCTACACCCCAGACACTATCCGTGAGCGACTCACGCTGCGCGACTTTATGGATACCTTGCGTTCCAGCGGCATTCAGACCGGCGGCCCCAACGCATTGAGCCAGCGCGACCGCCAGCAGTTCGCCAATCAGTTGGATCAGTGGCTGCAACGACAGTCCCGCTAATCGCTCTTTCCCCGATCGCATCCCTTCGATCGGGGAAATCCATTGCCATATTGTCTTACTCCATCACAGTAATCAGAAAAACCGCATGTCATTCTGTCCGGTACTGATGCAGGGTATGTCATTACTACCCTGAGTTTTCGTCGATCCGTTCTTATCCCAGGAGTCATGCATGAACCAACTCGATGCCCTTAAACAGTTCACCGTCGTGGTGGCTGACAGCGGCGATATCGACTCAATCCGGCATTTCGCGCCGCAGGATGCCACGACCAATCCTTCGCTGATCTTGAAAGCCGCCAGCCTGCCCTCCTATCAGTCGCTGTTTACCGACGCGCTGGACTATGCCCGCCAGCAGGGCGGATCGCGCGAAACACAGCTGATTAACGCCAGCGACCAGTTGGCCGTCAACATTGGCGCCGAAGTGCTAAAAAGCATACCGGGGCGGATCTCCACCGAAGTGGACGCGCGCCTGTCATTCGACCGGGGTATGTGCGTCACCAAGGCCCGCAAGCTGATCGGGCTGTATGAACGCAAGGACATTCCCCGCTCACGTATTCTGATCAAGCTGGCGGCAACCTGGGAAGGCATTCAGGCCGCCGAAGCGCTGGAAAAGGAAGGGATCAACTGCAACCTGACGCTGCTGTTCTCATTTGCGCAGGCACGGGCCTGTGCGGAAGCGGGCGTGTATCTGATCTCACCGTTCGTCGGCCGCATCTACGACTGGTATCAGGCTCGGGAACCTAATGCGGACTATTCAGCGGAGCAGGATCCCGGCGTACAGTCCGTCAAACGCATCTATGACTACTACAAGCAGCATCGCTACGAGACCGTCATCATGGGTGCCAGCTTCCGCAAGGTCGAACAGGTGCTTGCGCTGGCTGGCTGCGACCGCCTGACCATCTCTCCGCATCTGCTGGAGCAGCTGAAAAACAGCGACGCGCCGGTAGAGCGCAAACTCAGTCCGGCAACGGAAGGGCTCTACCAGGCCTCGCCGCTTTCCGAAGCCGAATTCCGCTGGCTGCACAATCAGGACGCTATGGCGGTAGAGAAACTGGCGGAAGGGATACGTCTCTTCGCCGCCGATCAACAGAAGCTTGAAGACCTGCTGGCCGCACAGCTGTAACAGGAAAAGAGAGGTCGCGGGGCGAACTTCACCGCCCCGCCCTGACAGTCAATCCACTACGACTGACTAAACCACCCCTGTATCTGGGCGTACTGTAAGAGCATGATGGTCTTCGCGTCTTTGATTCGTCCGTCTTTCATCATGGCGACCGCCTCGGAAAAAGGCAGTTCGACCACTTCGATATCCTCATCGTCAATCCCGCCTCCGCTGTTTTCGCGCAAGGAGTCGTCGTACTGCGCGGCGAAGAAGTGGATGATCTCAGTCATTCCCCCCGGCGACATATAGGCTTCAAACAATTTTTCGACGTCTCTGACGACGTAGCCGGTCTCTTCTATGGCTTCATTGCGTACACAGGTTTCAGGCGAGTGATCGTCCAGCATCCCCGCACAGGCTTCCAGCAGCATGCCGCTCTCATTGCCGTTCAGGTATGTCGGCAACCGAAACTGACGCGTCAGAACCACGTTGCCGCGTTCCCGGTTGTACAACAGAATCGTTGCCCCATTCCCCCGGTCATAAACCTCGCGAACCTGCCGAACGGTTCCGCCGTTTTTCCTCTTCAGGTCATAAACATACTTATTCAGCACAAACCATTGGTCGGACAGCAGTTTCTTTTTAACGATGGTAATCGATGACGTCATGAAAGGTCCTCGGTCTCAAATCGGGTCAATCAACATCAGGATATTCTGATGAGCAGGATCGCCGGGCCATGTCGACCAGGCGACGCCGAGTCACTCATCATGCACCGAACCGTTATTGACCACAAATTGCCTGAATGCGGAAGAGCCCCAGCCCGACTCTCGGCTCTTGAGCCAAATCATCAGCGTATCGATTTCACCAATCGCAGGGTCGATAGTATGGCTACGGACAGCAAAGCTCTGCGCATAGCGCCTGACCACGCTTTCAGGGAGAAGAGAAATTCCCATGCCTGACGCTACACAGCCGAGAATGGTCTGAAAAGATCCAAACTCCTGTAGCCCGGCGCCAGCCAGATTTTGCTGGCTAATCCACTGTTCGAAGCGGAAGCGGTAGTGGCTGCCTCGTGCAAACGCCAACGGTTTGGTGACCTGCAAATCGTCGGCGGTCACGACGTCGGCGTGATCCTTAGCCGTGACCAAAACCAACCTCTCCCGCCAGACGGGCATGCATCCGAGCAGATCGTACGGTAAGAGTCCATGGTCAGCGACAAAGGCGATATCTAATTGGCCATTTAGCACTTTTTCAACCAGTTGAGACGTTGGATAGGTTTCCAGACTCAGCTCGACCAGCGGCATCTCGAGGCTAAATGAGGACAACAGGGAAGGTAAGCGGATCGCCGCCGTGGTTTCCAATGACCCGAGGCGTAGCGGCCCGGAAGGCGTTCTGGCCTGCAAATTTCGCTGCGCCTCGTCCATCAACGCCAGAATTTGTTTGGCATACCCCAGCAAATATTCTCCCTCCGGCGTGATGTAGAGACGATTTTTCTCACGCCTGAACAGACAGACATTGAGGCTGGCTTCTAATCGCTTGAGCCGGGTAGTCACATTTGACGAAACACAGTGCAAACGCTTTGAAGCTTCTGTGACAGAGCCGGTCTCAGCTACGGCCTTGAAGAAACGCAATGAATTGCTGTTCATATCGTACGCTCCCTTTAAATGAATATTTAGCTAATAAATATTCACTTTTATTTATCCTAATAACCGTCAGGATAGCTCTAACACCATTCCTGCTACCTTCGGAAGAGAAAAATGAATCATGTGCGATATTCCCAGCAATTGTCGTCATCTATTAGCGCTGCGCTGTTTGGCATGGCGATTTTGGCGTTGGGAATGGGACTCGGCCGTTTTCTCTTCACCCCCATGTTGCCCATCATGCTCAGCGAGAAACTGTTTACCTTCGACCAGCTCTCGTACCTTGCCAGCGCCAACTATGCGGGGTATCTGTTTGGTAGCCTACTGTTTGCTTTCAGCCGCCTGATCCCCCCCGCTTATACCAGCGCGACGCTGTTTGCCGCCGCTATCGCCACCGCCGTGCTGACATTCGCCATGGCCCTGACTCATGATTTTACCCTGACGCTGTTGATTCGTTTCACCGCCGGTATTGCCAGCGCTGGCATGATGATTTTCGGCTCATTAAGCATCATGCGCCTCACGCATGACTTTGGGGCTATCGCTGCGTTATATGCGGGCGTTGGCGTGGGGATCATCATGGGGAATGAGTTTGTCGTCGTCGGCCAACGCTATGCGCTGGACGCAGAGACCCTATGGTGGGGCGCGGGCCTGCTGTCCGCTTTGCTATTGATGGGAATGTGGCTGCTGACGCCACGGCGTGCCACTGCGCCAGCCAGCGTCGCTCCCACGCCGGTCAAACAGGAAACCATACTCTGGTGGCAGTTGGCGCTGCTATATGGACTCGCCGGCTTCGGCTACATCATTATCGCCACCTATCTGCCTCTGATGGCCAAGACACTGGCATTCCCGCTGCTTGCCAGCCACCTGTGGTCGCTGGTCGGTCTCGGCATCGTTCCCGGCTGCTTCATTTGGCTATGGGCCGCGGGTCGTTGGGGAACGCAGCAATGTCTGACGGCAAATCTTTTCCTGCAGGGAGCGTGCGTCCTGTTGACCTTGGTCAGCGACTCCCCCGTACTGTTAACCCTCAGCAGCATCGGCTTCGGCGCCACGTTCATGGGCACCACCTCGCTGGTGATGCCATTAGCCAAACGCATTCGCGTTCCGCGACATATCAATCTGCTCGGTCTCGTCACCTTGACTTACGGCATCGGGCAAATTGCCGGCCCCTTGCTGACCAGCGCGTTGAAATACGGTCCCCATGCGGTCGTCTCCGCCATTGTCTGCGGTGCCATCGCGTTATTTATTGCCTCTGGAATGAGTTATTTCACAACAGGAAATCGTCAATGTTCGATCAATCAAAGGAGATGAGTTATGGCTCGAACAACTATCGCAATATTGGGCGTAGGCCCAAGAGGGTTAAGTATTCTTGAACGTCTGATCACGCTTTATCAGCAATCACCACATTCAGATGGAATGGAAATCCTGCTCGTGGACCCCAATGAAATTGGCACGGGCGCTCACAGTCCTCAACAACCCGACCACCTGCTGGTCAACACCGTCGCCAGCCAAATTACGCTATTCGGTGACGAGTCGGTCAAAAATAGCGGCCCCATCCGCCGTGGGCTTAATTTTTGTGAGTGGGCCAGAGCACAGGGCTACCGAAACAAAAATGGCACTGAAGTTCAGGAAAACGACTACCTTCCCCGTCGGCTGCTGGGCGAATATCTCGGCTGGGGATACCACGAAATCACCCGCGGCCTGCCGCACGATCTCGTGATCCGCCATCGTCCGTACCGTGCCATCAACATGACCCTTCAGGACAACGGGAAAACCACCATTGCTCTGCAAGGCGGGACGTGCGTTACGGCCGATTTTGTTTTCCTCACCACCGGTCATGGGCACAATAGGCTGTCCATTGACGATCACGTGCTGCTGCAGTTCGTGGCCGCCAACCGCACGCAAAATCCCCGACTCCAGTATTTCAGCACGCCTTATCCAACCACGATGCTGGACGAGATATCGCCCCAGTCGCGTGTGCTGATTCAAGGTATGGGGCTTACCGCTTACGATGTGCTGTCGCAACTAACCTATGGCCGAGGAGGCATTTTCACAGAAGAGGGAGACCGATTGTTATACACGCCCAGCGGACGTGAACCGGATATCGCCCTGTTCTCCCGTCAGGCGCTGCCGTTTAGCAGCCGTGGCCGTAATCAAAAAGGCATCGGTGGGCAGTACCATCCCGCGTTCATCACTCTCGCCGTCATCGACAAACTTCGTCAGCAGACGCACTCCGACACGGGATCGTCGAAGTTGGATTTTGAAAAACAGATCCTGCCTCTGCTGGTGAAGGAGATGTGTTACGTCTATCGCAGCACTCTGGATAAGCACTGGCCGGATGCGGCGACGTATCAAGAAGATCCCGCGGATCGTCAACGTATCCTCGCACTGTTTTATCCACATCAGGGCATGTCATTCGCTTCTCTGCAGGCCTACACCGAGTTCTTTATGGCGCACCTGATTGACGATCTCCACGCCGCGGATCTAGGCAATATCGAGGGCGCGGTCAAAGCGGCTACCGATGTGATCCGAGATGTGCGCGACATTCTACGCTATGCGATCGATTTCGGCGGGCTGACGGGCGAATCCCATGAGCGTCTGTTAGAGCACTACGCGCCGGTGTTTAACCGCATCGCGGTGGGGCCGCCGTTAGTGCGCAATCGCGAACTGCTGGCGCTGATGGAAGCGGGAGTGGTCAAAGTTGCAGGGGGACCTGCGTCAACGCTGCTGCTCAACGCCCACTCGGGGTGTTTCGAGATTAACAGCACGTTTGCCGATACGAACAGCCGAACGGAATTCGATGTGCTGGTCAAAGCCAAGATCGACGGTTTCTCTGCGCTGCATGATGATTCTCCGTTTATCCACAACCTCATCACACAGGGAATTATCCGCCCCTTCATCAACCAGGGCTATCATCCCGGCGGGATAGATATCGATCGCAATCAGCATCCAATCTCCAGCGAAGGAGAAACGCAGAAATCACTATGGGCGCTGGGAGTCCTCGCAGAAGGACCGAACTTCTATACCTATGTGCTGCCGCGTCCGCAGGTTAACTCTCGCGCGCTGCAGGATGCCGGAAGATGCGTCACCGAAATGTATCAGCAGTTGGAACAGCTTTATTCCATGAATGATTCGAATGTGTTCTCGTAGTCCCATTACCTGAATAATTTTCAGGTCTACACCGGAGGAAACGATGCCATACGTCAATATCAAAGTGACACGGGAAGGCGTGACCGCTGACCAGAAAAAGCAATTGATCGAAGGCGCAACAAAATTGTTGGTAGACGTTTTAAACAAGAATCCCAGCACCACCGTCGTGGTGATTGAGGAGGTTGAAACGGATAACTGGGGCATCGGCGGCGTCCCCGTCACCGAATTGAGAAAAGGGAAATAAACTCGCGTAAAGATGCGGCGCAATAAGCGCCGCGCTTTGTACTAAAGACCGAACAGGCTGCCTATCAGCAGATAGAGGTTCAATGTCACCACCACGGCGACGATGATCCAGCCAATCAATTTCACCCACCGGCCGTTGACCAACTCGCCCATAAGTTCACGATCGTTGGTGAATAACAGCAGAGGAACCAGCGCCAGCGCAATGCCGAAGCTCAGCAGTACCTGACTCATGACGAGCACCCGCGTAGGGTCCATACCGCACAGGATGACGATAAACGATGGCAGCATGGTCACCGCTCTACGCAGCCACAGCGGTATTCTAAAGCGGACGAATCCCTGCATAACGACCTGCCCCGCCAGAGTTCCCACCACCGTCGAAGACAACCCCGCAATGACCAGACTGAGACCGAATATCGTCGCGGCTGCCTGTCCCAACAAGGGTTTAAGCGTTAAATACGCCTGATCCAGATCCGCAACGTGGGTGTTGCCGCTAAAGTGAAACGCCGCTGCGGCTGTCGCCATCATGGCGAGGTTGACGAATCCAGCGATGGTCATAGCCACGGCCACATCAAACTTCGTCGAAGCATAGCGATCGCTTCGAGTGTTGTCTTCCTCATGCTGCGTCAGCGACGAATGCAGATAAATGACGTGCGGCATAATAGTCGCACCCAGTACGCCTGCCGCCAGCAACACGGCGTCGGAGGTCGGCAGACTCGGGATAGCCATGCCGCGCGCAATCGATGCCAGCTCAGGACGAGAAAACATCAGCTCGACGATATAGGCCGCAGCGACAAACAGCAGCAGGCCGCCTATCACCATCTCAAGCGGCTTTTGCCCGCGCTGTTGCAGCATCAGTATCAGGAATGTAGCGATACCAGTCAGCACCGCACCTTCCAGCAAAGAGACGCCCAGCAGCAGTTTGAAGCCAATAGCGGCGCCAATGAACTCAGCCAGGTCGGTCGCCATAGCGATAATTTCAGCCTGTACCCAATAGGCCCAAACGGCAGGACGCGGAAAGCGGTCGCGAATATGCTCGGCAAGGTTTTTACCGGTCGCGATCCCCAACTTGGCGGAAAGCAGCTGAATCAGCATCGCCATGAGATTAGCCCATACGACCACCCACAATAGCTGATAGCCGTATGAAGCCCCGGCCTGAATATTGGTCGCGAAGTTACCAGGATCGATATAGCCGATCGCCGCGATAAACGCAGGCCCCATCAGGGAAAGTTTGATCTTCCTAGATGTACGGCTGACAGATGTGATAACGCGACTCTCCTGCATAAAATTGACCCTTCTAAACATACTGAAATTATACTCTCACAAATATGAGAATGATTATCAAGTGCATTTAGATCGGTAGAAATGATTATTCTGATAGGCAGAAATAATGATGTATGTCGACACAAAACCCTATGCGTTTCAGAAAACTAATATTAACAAAATATAAACAATGTGATGCTTCCAGCCTGAAAAAAAATCGGATCGGCATGAATCAGACGAGAATTGTTATCGAGTCGATACTTTGGAGGGGAGATAAAGGGGAAGAGAAAAAGCAGGTTCTCTTCGGAGCAGGTAGACATCCCACTGCTCCGAAGCAAAGCCAAAAGTATTACTCTTTCGCTTTTGATACCGCAACCATCGCCGGACGTAGCAGACGACCGTTCAGAGTGTAGCCTTTCTGCATGACCAGCATCACCTGATTAGGCTCGTGATCGGCAGATTCCATCATTGTCATAGCCTGATGAATTTCCGGGTTGAACGGGACATTCACATCCGCCACCACCTCAATGCCGAACTTGCGCACGACAGACAGCAGGGATTTCAACGTCAGTTCGACCCCTTCGATCATGGCTGTCAGCGCATCGTTGGACTTGTCTGCCGTTTCCAGCGCACGCTCCAGATTATCGATCACTGGCAACATCTCACCGGCAAATTTTTCCAGCGCAAACTTATGCGCTTTTTCAACGTCCAGCTCCGCACGGCGGCGAATATTCTCGCTCTCGGCGCGAGAACGCAGCACGCTTTCACGCTCACGTTGCTGTAACTCGCTCAGTTGCGCTTCCAGTTCGGCAATACGTTCATCTCGGGGATCAGCTGCTTCTGGCGTCTCAACAGAGGCGTCTGCTGCTTTCTTTTGATCCTGGACCTGTTCGTCCGGCGACTTCTGTTCTTTACTACTCATGAAATACTCCGCGGTTTTGGCATTCATCTCGCTTGTTCGCTTATTATGGGGATCATAACGGGGGTTTCAAGGGAACCCTGACATATTGCTCGGCTGAAAACACGGAACGCCTCTTCCCGTAAGGATTAACCGCCCAATGAATACAACATTTAACTGCATCGGTATCGTCGGTCATCCGCGGCATCCTTCCGCCCTGGCCACACACGAAATGCTCTATAAGTGGCTAACTGGTCAAGGATATTCCGTTATTCTTGAGCAACATATTGCCCAGGAACTGAACCTTACTGACGCCTTCACCGGCAGTCTGGCGGAAGTCGGGCAACAGGCCGACCTCGCCGTAGTGGTCGGTGGGGACGGCAACATGCTCGGCGCCGCGCGGGTGCTGTCCCGCTACGATATCAGCGTCATCGGCGTCAACCGAGGAAATCTCGGCTTTTTAACCGACCTGGACCCGGATCACGCCCAGCAACAGCTGAGCGACGTCCTCGCCGGACGCTATATTCGCGAAAGTCGCTTTATGCTGGAGGCTCAGGTGTGCCGGGCCAACCATATGAACAGCAGTAGCAGCGCCATCAACGAAGTCGTCCTTCATCCCGGCAAAGTTGCCCACATGATCGAGTTTGAAGTCTACATAGACGACAGTTTTGCCTTTTCACAGCGTTCAGACGGCTTGATTATCTCAACGCCCACCGGCTCCACCGCCTATTCCCTTTCCGGCGGCGGCCCAATCCTGAGTCCATCACTGGATGCCATCGCGCTGGTGCCCATGTTCCCTCATACGCTGTCCGCTCGGCCGCTCGTCATCAGCAACGACAGCACTATCAGACTAAAGTTTTCTCAAATTACCAATGACTTAGAGATAAGCTGCGACAGTCAAATCGCGCTACCTATACAGGAAGGCGAAGAGGTGTTGATTCGCCGCAGTCCTCACCACCTCAATCTGATCCATCCAGAAAATTATAATTACTTCAATACATTAAGCAGTAAATTAGGCTGGTCGAAAAAATTATTTTAATAAGTCAACCTAACTACTTTACTGTATAAAAAACCAGTTTATACTGTATGCATTAACACTTGTTTTTACATACAGGAAAAACATCATGCTGGCTCAACTCACTATCAGTAACTTCGCTATCGTGCGCGAACTGGAGATTGATTTTCAGGCAGGTATGAGCGTCATTACCGGAGAGACCGGGGCGGGCAAATCCATCGCGATTGATGCCTTGGGCCTTTGCCTCGGGAATCGCGCCGATGCCAGCATGGTTCGCCCCGGCGCGGCGCGCGCGGACATCTGCGCGCGGTTTTCTTTAGCAGATACGCCAGCCGCACTTGAGTGGCTGGAGCACAACCAGTTAGATGACAGCAACGAATGTCTTCTCCGCCGGGTAGTCGGAGCTGATGGGCGATCCCGCGGGTTCATCAACGGGACTGCCGTGCCGCTTTCCCAACTTCGTGAATTGGGTCAGCATTTAATTCAACTGCACGGTCAGCACGCCCATCAACTGCTGCTGAAACCCGAACATCAGCGATATCTGCTGGACGCTTATGCGGACGAACCGCAGCTACTGTCTGCGATGCGAGAAACTTGCCGTCAGTGGCACCATAGCTGCCGGGAGCTTGCTCAGCACCAGCAGGCCGCGATTGAGCGAGAGGCCCGACGCGAGCTGCTGCAGTACCAGTTAAAAGAATTGAACGAGTTTACGCCTCAAGCTGGCGAATACGAACAGATCGACGCCGAGTACAAACGTCTGGCCAATAGTGGGCAGTTACAGTCTTTGAGCCAACAGACGTTGCATATCCTCAGCGAAGGGGAAGAGCAAAACCTGCTCGGTATGTTACACAGCGCTCGTCAGACGCTGACCGAACTGGTTGGGCTGGACGAATCACTGTCTGGCATTCTGTCTTTACTCGACGAAGCCCATATTCAGATCAGCGAAGCCAGCGACGAGTTGCGTCACTACAGCGACCGCATGGAGCTTGATCCTGTCCGCCTGTATGAACTGGAGCAGCGGCTTTCCCGCCAGCTGTCGTTGTCTCGTAAACACCATGTCACGCCGGAAGAGCTACCTACGTTTTATCAGCAACTGCTGAACGAGCAGCAGTTGTTGGATCAGCAGGAAAGCGATCACGAGGCCTTGAGTCAGGCTGTACACGAATATCACCAACAGGCGCTGCATGCCGCTGAACAACTGCATACTCGTCGCTGCCAGCATGCTGAGGCGCTCTCCCTGTTGATTACAGAGAACATGCGCGAACTGGCAATGCCACACGGCCAATTCTCCATTCACGTCACCTTCGCGACCGAGCATCTCAGCATGACGGGGGCCGACCAAATCGAGTTTCGCGTCACAACCAACCCAGGACAGCCCCACCAACAATTGGCCAAGGTCGCATCAGGCGGGGAGCTGTCACGTATTGCATTGATTCTGCAAGTCATCACCGCACAGAAAATGGATACGCCGGCACTAATTTTCGATGAGGTGGATGTGGGAATTAGCGGTCCGACCGCGGCGATCGTAGGCAAAATGCTGCGCCAACTGGGTGAGTCCACGCAGGTGATGTGCGTGACCCATCTACCACAGGTCGCCGGTTGCGGGCACCATCATTACTTCGTCAGCAAACAGACTGACGGCGCAGAAACTGAAACACTGATGGAGCCTCTCGGCAAACGCGCTCGCCTTCAGGAGCTGGCCCGCCTGTTGGGAGGGAGCGCCGTGACCAAGAATACGCTGGCGAATGCCAAAGAGTTACTGGCCGCATAAAAACGTTCAACTTTTTCAGGTTCCTGAGGTCTTACATGGGCCTTGCCGGTTTTCAAGACAGGCAAGGTCTATTATCATCGGCAACCTATGCCCTTAAGGAATGAACTCACTATGCGCTGTAAAACGCTGACTGTCATCGCCGCGGTGGTCGCTGTTATGTTGACCGCCGGATGCTCCACTCTGGAGAAGGTGGTTTATCGCCCGGATATCAACCAGGG
Source organism: Lonsdalea quercina (assembly GCF_900107885.1). NCBI lineage: Bacteria > Pseudomonadati > Pseudomonadota > Gammaproteobacteria > Enterobacterales > Pectobacteriaceae > Lonsdalea > Lonsdalea quercina. Next base: position 75,151 of record NZ_FNQS01000007.1, read on the forward strand.
GAACTACTTAGCTCCGGCTGATGTCGCCAAGATCCATAATGGTATGACAAAACAACAGGTTGCTTATTCTCTGGGAACACCGATGTTGCAGGACCCGTTTGGTAGCGATACCTGGTTCTACGTATTCCGCCAGCAGCCAGGACATGAAGCCGTGAAACAGCAGACTTTGACGCTGAATTTCAACAGCCAAGGCATTCTGACCAGCATCGATAATAAGCCAGCGCTGAACTGATCGGCCAGTGTTGTCGGATAGGCTTTAGACTGTTGGGTTGAAGCCGAAGACGCCTGAAAAGCCTTCCTCTACGGGAAAGCTTTTCAGGTCATACCGAATTCTGGAAGCGTGCGATACGAGCGCGTGATTAAACGAGATACGCACAGTATGTCCATACGGGTGCGTCACGCAGCAGATGTCGGGAATAACGATTAAGTCAGTAGGTGGCTGTCGCTTCTTCGATTCTACGCTCGTGAAACTGCCACCCTTACTTTTTCCCTTTGACGGGGACTTTTCTGGCAACGAAATTAGTTAGGTTGGTTAGCTCGTTGGCCCACGTCGTCTAGCGTTTACTTTTTGAGTGTTCAGCCCTTTGTCGGCGCAACTCTTTGGGATCGGCAATCAAGGGTCGATAGATTTCAACGCGATCGCCTTCCTGCAACTTTTCATCCAGTTTGGCCGGGCGGCTAAAAATACCAATCTTATTAATATTGAGATCTATCTCGGGACGCAATGTCAGCAAACCCGACGCTTTGATCGCCTGCTCTACTGTACTACCCTCATTGAGCTGCAGCGGACGAAGAAACTGACGCTCCGGCAGCGCGTAAACCACCTCAACCCGTATCTCAGGCACTGTAAACCTCTTTGGCTCGTTCGGTAAAAGCCTGAACCATATTGTTCGCTAACTCTTTAAAGACTTTGCCGAAGGCCAGTTCAATCAGCGCATTTTTGAACTCAAAATCCAGGTCAAGCTCCACTTTACAAGCCTCTTCGCTCAGGGGGGTAAACCGCCAATCGCCTTTTAATTGCCGAAACGGGCCGTCAACCAGCTGCATTGAGATAGACTGGTTATCTGTCAGCGTATTTCGGGTTGTAAAGGTTTTACTAATGCCAGCTTTGGAAACATCAACCGCCGCAGTCATTTCCTCCGAAGAGGTGGATAAAACTCGGCTTCCTGAACATCCCGGTAAAAAAGCAGGGTAAGAAGGAACATCATTGACGAGTTTATACATTTGCTCGGCACTGTAGGGGACTAACGCAGAGCGATTGATTTTGGGCATACCATTTTCCAAGAGTCACAAATGCGCAAAATAATAGCACTTTCGGTCTTCGGATTAAAACGCCGGGAAAGTTGCCCCACGGCAGAACACAATGTCACTCTACACTTTGGCGGGGATTTCATTCCCTTAGACATCTAGTATAATGACGGCACTATGAAAAAGAAAAAAGCGTACAAACCCGGTTCCGCTACCATTGCGCAAAATAAGCGTGCTCGCCATGAGTATTTCATCGAAGAAGAATTTGAAGCTGGCCTTGAACTGCAAGGTTGGGAAGTCAAATCTCTGCGAGCGGGCAAAGCCAATATCAGCGACAGCTATGTGACCTTAAGAGACGGCGAAGCCTTTCTCTTTGGCGCCACCATTACACCGCTCAACGTTGCATCTTCACACGTTGTATGCGACCCCACTCGCACGCGCAAACTGTTGCTCAACAAACGTGAGATAGAATCGCTCATCGGCCGAGTCAGCCGCGAGGGTTATACCGTTGTCGCACTGTCGATGTACTGGAAAAATGCCTGGAGCAAAGTCAAAATCGGTGTAGCGAAAGGTAAACGAGATCACGATAAGCGCGACAATATCAAAGAACGTGAGTGGAAATTAGACAAAGCCCGTATCATGAAGAACGCAAACCGCTAAGCCGGTGGCTTAAGCGCGGTAAGTTCTGGTATAATAGCGAAAGTTTCTTGGGGCTGATTCTGGATTCGACGGGATTTGCAAAGCCCAAGGTGCATGCCGAGGGGCGGTTGGCCTCGTAAAAAGCCGCAAAAAAATAGTCGCAAACGACGAAAACTACGCTGTAGCAGCTTAATACCCTGCGTATAGCCCTCTCTCCCTAGCCTCCGCTCTTAGGACGGGGATCAAGAGAGGTCAAACCTAAAAGAGATCGCGTGGATGCCTTGCCTGGGGTTGAAGCGTTAAATCTAATCAGGCTAGTTTGTTAGTAGCGTGTCTGTCCGCAGCTACCAGGCGAATGTAAAGACTAGACTAAGCATGTAGTACCGACGGTAGAGTAATTCCGGACGGGGGTTCAAATCCCCCCAGCTCCACCAAAATTCTCCATCGGTGATTACCAGAGTCATCCGATGAAGTCCTAAGAGCCCGCACGGCGCAAGCCCTGCGGGCTTTTTTGTGTCTGCTGCTTGCTGTGGCAATCTTGTGGCTTCCACAACATTTAGGTGCCTTCAACATTTAGATACCTAGGCACGGTTACCCTGTTATCCTTTAACTAATACACATTGATGCGCGTGATATCATCATATTGCCCCCCCCTAATAAACTGGGCAACTCAGATCGCTTCATGCCAGAGCGGACATCATTGACTTCAATCCAAATACTTCAGGTCACAGGGAGCGAACAAGACTATTTTCTCACGCCAATTATCTGCGCTGTCAGATGCCGTGTTTTACCACCCTTTTAGCTGAAGTAATAATACCCATGGGCGACCTCCGGAACACTTAACCGATCATTAACTATTTTTAAATCACCAGCCAAACTTGCTCGTATATTGTTCAAGACAACAATGATTCACCATGTATGCCTGAGAGGTCTACGTGGGATCGCATTAAATATTTTAGCTAAACTCTCCTTTTATCTTAGTTACTTATGCCGAGCTATCTTTTCGCATCAGTTATGACTAATATGTTTCGTATTAGCCATGACTGATATGATAACTATGATCTCCCACCTAAACGCTAAGATGAAATTCCTGCGCGGTGTTGCCGAGAGAACGCGCCTCAATATCTTGCTTACACTTCGCGAAGGCGAGAAGACCGTCAACGATATCACCACACTGACCGGCGGAACCCAGTCCAATATCTCCCAACATCTCGCCTGCCTAAAGGGCTGCGGCATTATCAGCCGCCGTCAGGAGGGGAAATACTGTTATTACGCTCTGTCAGGGCCACACATGCTGGATTTTCTCAATATGCTTGACGTACTGATGGATGAAATTGGTTGCGACGTTGCCTGCTGCGGCATGAATGCCTCGCTGGTTCCGGGAGAAAAAGATGAACAAGAAGCCTGATTTAGGTGGCCGTAAAATCGGCCAGATCTCCGCTATAAAGCCGGGGCGACTTTGCGGCCGGGCTAACCTAACCATGAGCAAACAAAAATCCGCAAAACCAGCGCTAAGAGGGATATGGGAGGACACCTGTCAGAATGAGTGCAGTGCTCCAGCAACAGCCAAACCAGATAACACCTGTACAGATGCCTGTTGCATCCCGCCAGCAGAAGCGACGCCTATCGATTCCGGTTGCTGTATCTTCGGCGTATGTGATAGCCCCACTGTGACTTCAGCAAAAGCAACTGAACAACTGGATTACCGTATCGGCGGCATGGACTGCCCCTCCTGTGCGGCCACTATTGTACGCAAAGTGACGCAGATGAGTGGTGTAACAGCCTGTGATGTTAATTTCAGCGCTGGTACCATGCAGGTTGCACTGAGCCAGCCAGAGGTGCGTACAGTCATGGAAAGAGCCGTGCAGAAACTCGGCTTCACCCTCGATGCAGTAAACAAAGAGGAGGCGGATACCTATTTGATTGAGGGCATGGACTGCGGTGCCTGCGCTGTCACGATTGAAAAGCACCTGATGAAAACACCGGGCGTGAAAGCGGCAGAAGTCAGTTTTGCTACCGGCCGCATGTCAGTGCGACACCAATTGACGCCGGAGCAGATCATCAGTGAGCTCAAAAAAGCTGGTTATCAGGCACAGCGACTTTCTGATACCACGTCTGTCGCAGAGCCAGGACGCTTCAGTGGACTGAGAAGCGTGTTGATTTCCGGCGCAGCACTGGTTACCGGCTTTGTACTCTCGCATATGAGCGTGCCGCATATCATCCCGGTGATGTTGTATGCGTTATCCATTGTTGCCGGTGGGCTGAAGCCATTTCGCAGCGCTTGGTATGCGCTCCTCAGTCGATCGCTGGACATGAACGTATTGATGACGGCTGCCGCATTGGGTGCAGCCGTCATTGGACAGTGGATCGAAGGCGCAAGCGTAGTATTCCTGTTCTCGCTTGGCACCGCCCTCCAGAGCCGTAGCATTGAAAAAACGCGCAACTCCATTCGCAATCTTATGGCATTGGCACCTGAACAGGCCACGATTCGCCGCAATGGCGAGTGGGTCAGAGTTCCGGTTGCGCAGGTCCGCCCGGGCGAAATCATGCTGGTGAAACCAGCCGATCGTCTTGCGCTAGACGGCGAAGTGGTCACCGGAGAATCAGGGGTCAATCAGGCCCCCATTACCGGTGAGTCGATTCCGGTGGATAAGGCGCCGGGAGATAATGTTTACGCGGGCAGCATAAACCACAACGGCGTGCTGGAGGTGCGGGTCACCCGTCCTGCCTCCGATTCCGCGCTGGCGCGCATCATTCATATGGTTGAAGACGCGCAGAGCCGTAAATCCCCGACCGAGAGTTTTGTTGAGCGTTTCTCTGCCGTTTACACGCCGGTAGTGTTTGTGGTTGCACTGCTGGTTATGGTGCTGCCGCCGCTGCTGGGAGTGGGAAGCTGGACCACTTGGTTCTATCGCGGGCTTGAACTGCTGGTCGTCGCCTGTCCATGTGCCTTGGTCATCTCAACTCCAGTCGCCATTGTTTCGGCGATAGGCAACGCGGCGCGCCACGGTATCCTGGTTAAAGGGGGCATCACTCTGGAAAAACTCGGCAGCATCCGTGCGCTGGCGTTTGATAAGACCGGCACTTTGACCGAAGGTAAACCGCGCGTCACCGGCTGGCAGGTGTTCAGCGGTGACCCGGATCAACTGCTGAATATCGCTCTGAGCATTGAAGCGCACTCCTCGCATCCGCTGGCGGCAGCGGTGAGCACCTGGACGCGCGAACAGGGTGCGAAGAGTCTGGAAGCGTCTGCGCATCAGGCTATTCCCGGTAAAGGGGCTGTCGCCACTTTTGATGACACAGTCTGGCTGGCGGGCAATGAAAAGCTGTTTACGAGCATTTCCTTCTCAGCTGAAATCCGTTCGGCGCTTGATGAATTGAAAAATCAGGGGACATCATTGGTCCTTCTGGGTACGCAGCAGGCTGTTTACGGCGTGTTTACCATCGCTGATGCCATTCGTCCCACCACGCTGGACGCGCTAAACGCTCTGCGCGCGGACGGGATGACGCATACGCTAATGCTGACCGGTGATAATGAAGGCACGGCCCGCACCATCGCCGCGCAGGCTGGCGTGGACGCTTGGCGCGCTGAACTGCTTCCGGAAGACAAGGTCAGCGTGATTGAAGAGTGGCGACATAAAGGTACCCGTATTGCCATGGTAGGTGACGGTATCAATGATGCTCCCGCGCTGGCGGCTGCGGATATTGGCATCGCTATGGGCGGAGCCGGAACGGATTCCGCCATTGAAACCGCGGACGTGGTACTGATGTCTGATCGGCTTGAGCAGTTACCCCATGCGTTTGCACTCAGTAGACTGACCGCATCGATCATTCGTCAAAACATTATCTTTTCCCTTACCGTTAAAGTGCTGGCGCTGGCGCTGATTTTCCCCGGCTGGCTAACATTGTGGATGGCGGTACTCAGCGATACCGGTGCGGCACTTCTGGTCATTCTGAACAGTCTGCGGCTACTTCGCTTCCGTCACTGAACAAAACGTATTTTTCCCCGGCACTCCACCGGGTATTTCCTTTAAGAAAATAAACACAGAAAAAGCAAACAAAATAGCAGCGGTTAAAAGCTTAATCATTGCTATTCATGTGTTTATTAATGCGTCATGTTACTCATACACGAGTAGTTGTGAATTAAAAAAACGCAGGTTGAGTGTCATCGATACTTTCGCGTTTATCGGCTGTGGATGAGTAGCCAGAACAGAGCAACGGCAAGCCAGAATATTAGCAAATCGTCTGCTTATCGCTCATTGCCGCCTGACGCAACTCTTGCGGGCAACTGAGTGCCAGAACAAACACTACCGCATGTTAATCAATGGGGAGCCGATCACGTCAGGTATGTACTGAAGCAATAATGAAGCGAACCACCGAGTGAATAATTAACCGAACTATTCGCATTTCACTAACCGTTTTTCAACGTGATGAGCTAACATTCCAACATCCAATTTTCCTAAATTTTATGGATTTCCGATGCGTCGACTGGTTGCTTTATTGCCCCTTATCGTGTTGCTGCAAGCGTGTAGCAGCAAGCCAGCCTCTTCCCTCCCTTCAGACACTACGCTAAAGCCCTCTGGCGGTTTTTTTCACTCTTCGTCAGCGAGCTTCCTGAACGGGGACTTCGCAAATAATCCAGACGTCGATCGCTTCGTGGATCATATGGTGAAAGAGTACGGATTCGAGCGCGAAAACCTGCACCGTGTGCTTGGACAGGCGCAACGGCTGGACGGTGTGATCCGGCTGATGGATCGACAGGCGCCCTCCCCGTCAACCGCGCTGCCTTCCAATATCCCCAACGGCGCCTGGCTGCGTTATCGCAAGAAATTCATTACGCCGGACAACGTGCAAAATGGCGTGATGTTCTGGAACCAATACGAAGATGCCTTGAATCGAGCATGGCAGACCTATGGCGTGCCGCCGGAAATCATCGTGGGGATTATCGGCGTCGAAACCCGTTGGGGCCGCATCATGGGTAAAACCCGTATTTTGGATGCGCTGGCGACACTCTCATTCGCCTATCCGCGCCGCGCCGCCTATTTCAAAGGCGAGCTGGAGCAATTTATGTTAATGGCCCGAGAAGATGGTTTTGATCCGCTGACGCTGCGGGGTTCTTACGCCGGCGCGATGGGATATGGGCAATTCATGCCCTCCGCCTTTAAGCGCTATGCGGTAGATTTTAATGGCGATGGCATCCCCAATCTTTGGGACCCCGTCGACGCCATCGGCAGCGTCGCCAACTACTTCAAAGCTCACGGCTGGGTACGCGACGGGCAGGTCGCCGTCGCCGCTAATGGCCAAGCGTTGAGTCTGGACACCGGCTTCAATACCCGTTACTCGATGAGAACCCTGTCCGCCGCCGGCCTGTCGCCGCTCGAACCACTAGTCGGTAACCAGAACGTCAGCCTATTGCGTTTAGATATGGGGAACCGCTATCAATATTGGTACGGCCAACCCAACTTCTACACCATCACTCGCTATAACCACAGCACCCATTACGCCATGGTGGTCTGGCAGTTGGGCGAAGAGGTGAAAATCGCCCGGAAAAGTCAGCAGTGACGTCATGTCTACCCGTGTGAGAGGCTGATGGACCGGCGGGGAGTTAGGCGCTTAGGCGATAGTTTCTTCGCTTGCAACGTAAAATCGAATTTCCCGGAATGATTCCCTTGCGCCCGGTGTCGTTGGCTGTTTTAGTGAGAACTATCGATTAAGGCTGGGGCAAAGACCTCGCATAACGGAAAGAGTGATATGACTAAGATTCGAGTTGGCGTCGTGTTCGGTGGTAAATCGGCAGAACACGAAGTTTCGCTGCAGTCCGCCAAAAACATCGTGGAAGCCATTGATAAGGATAGATTCGACGTCGTGCTGCTGGGCATCGACAAGCAGGGTGAATGGCACATTAATGATGCCTCCAATTATCTGCTGAATGCAGAAAACCCGGCGAAGATAGCCCTTAACCGTTCAAGCCAGCATGTCGCGCTGATCCCCGGCCGGGCTGACCGCCAGTTAATCGATACGAAAAGTGCAAATGCCCTGTCCCAGATCGACGTGATCTTCCCGATCGTTCACGGCACGTTGGGCGAAGATGGTTCTCTGCAGGGACTGCTGCGGATGGCTAATATACCGTTCGTCGGCAGCAGCGTACTCGGCTCAGCAGTCAGCATGGATAAAGATGTCGCCAAGCGACTATTACGAGACGCCGGACTGCTGGTCGCACCGTTTGTGACGCTCACCCGCGCCAACCGCCGTCGATTCGATTTCACCACGATCACCGCCAAACTCGGCCTGCCCTTGTTTATCAAACCGGCCAATCAAGGATCTTCCGTCGGCGTCAGCAAAGTCAAAGACGAAGCGTCATTCCGACGCGCGGTCGATCTGGCGTTCAGCTATGACCATAAGGTGCTGGTAGAGTCCGCGATTGTCGGCCGTGAAATCGAATGCGCCGTACTGGGCAACGATTTTCCACAGGCCAGCGTATGCGGCGAGATCGTGCTGCACGACGAGTTCTACTCTTACGATACCAAATACATTGATGAAGACGGCGCAGGCGTCGCAATCCCGGCACCTCTGCCGGAAGTGACCGACGAGCGTATTCGCGCCGTTGCGCTGCGCGCTTTCCAGACGCTGGAGTGTCAAGGGATGGCGCGGGTCGATGTCTTCCTGACTCAGGACGACGAGATCGTCATCAACGAAGTCAATACGCTGCCCGGTTTCACCAATATCAGTATGTATCCGAAGCTTTGGCAGGCGAGCGGTATTGGCTATACCGCATTAATTACTCAGTTGATTGAGCTGGCGCTGGAGCGCTACAAACAGGACAACGCCCTGCAAAGCTCAGTACGCGACTGACGCTCATGGTCATCGGGCAAGGCGACTGAACCTCTTGCCCGGTTCGCCTTCTATTTCTCTCTCGATATCCGGATTTACCTCGAACGCGCCTTCCTTCACCTGTCCCCGATATTCACGACGCCTCAAGCGGCAGTTATTCCGCCAGCGCATCATCTTGCGCCAGCACCGTCTCCCCAGCGGCGACTCTCAAATAAAAAGCGACCCATTCATATCGCTGCAGCTCGGCGATATACAGATTCTGACTGCCCAGTCGCTGAAATCCGCTTTTCAGCAGCACCTTGCCTGACGCAATATTGCCGTCTTTGTGGCATGCATACAGCCGGTCCAAACCGAGTTGCTGAAACGCGAACTGGCATATCGCCAGACAGGCTTCCGTGCCATAGCCGCGCCCCCAATACTCCGGCCCCAACCAGTATCCGACTTCCGGGTAATGGCTATCCAGCGCCGACAGCGAAATCGCGCCCACGACTTCGCCTACCTGTCGCAGACACAGGGCGAACGTCACGCTTTTTCCGCTTAGCCAGTCACCCTGTAGAGAAGCAATCCACGATGAAATCCGGGATTGCGGACAGGGATAAGGAATATGCACGGCCATAGCGGCAATGCGCGGGTCGCTTTCCAGCAGTGCGAACAACGTTTCAGCGTCGGAATCCCGCAGCGGTCGCAGCGCCAGACGCGGTGTGTCAATGCTCGGCTGTTGTCGCTTTTCTTTTGTCATAACATCCACCTTACGCGCGGTCCCCACATAAATGAACGGGGTGATGAGGATTCAGTGGCGGCGCAGGAAAAAACAGTTCCCGTATTCGTCGCAAGGATGAACGTTTTCGTCGGACCTGTTATGATCGAAAAACGATTCGTCTCGCTGTAACAAAATTGCTACATATTGGCTGCAGCGAGAAGTGAACAGATATTTAAGACAACTCCGCGCCCAAACGGCTGTATAACGATCAGTCCCAGCGGTGATAAAACCCGCCCCATAAGGTAATTCGCTCAGCAATTGAAGGTTAAGTCATGATCACCACCGACGGTAATAACGCAGTCGCATCCGTGGCCTGGCGAGCTAATGAAGTTATCGCCATTTACCCCATTACGCCCAGTTCCACCATGGCGGAGCAGGCCGCAGCCTGGTCCAGCGAAGGCCGCCGCAACCTGTGGGGAGACACGCCGCGTGTGATGGAAATGCAGTCCGAAGCCGGCGCCATCGCGACCGTGCACGGTGCGCTGCAAACCGGGGCCTTGGCGACCTCGTTTACATCGTCGCAGGGACTGTTGTTGATGATCCCGACGCTGTACAAACTGGCCGGGCAGCTGACGCCCTTCGTCCTGCACGTGGCCGCCCGTACCGTAGCCACCCACGCGTTGTCCATTTTCTGCGACCATTCGGATGTGATGGCCGTACGTCAAACCGGCTGCGCCATGCTGTGCGCCAGCAACGTTCAGGAAGCGCAGGACTTCGCGCTGATCTCTCAGATGGCCAGTCTGAACAGCCGCCTGCCTTTTATTCATTTCTTTGATGGTTTCCGCACCTCGCACGAAATCAATAAGATCGAGCCGCTCAGCGATGAACACATTCTGCAGCTGTTGCCGCAGAAGTCGATTGATGAGCATCGTGAGCGAGCGCTCACACCAGAACGTCCCGTCATTCGCGGGACCGCGTCCAACCCGGATACCTTCTTCCAGGCGCGCGAAGCCACCAATACCTGGTACAACGATGCCTATCAGCATGTTGAACAGGCGATGAACGACTTCGCCGCCGCGACCGGTCGTCAGTACCACCCGTTTGAGTACTATGGACATCCGGAAGCGACCCGCATCATCATCCTGATGGGGTCCGGCGTCGGCACCAGCGAAGAAGTCATTGATACGCTGCTGACCCGTGGCGAAAAAGTCGGTGTGGTGAAAGTGCGTCTGTACCGCCCGTTCTCCGCCAAGCATCTGCTGGATGTCATCCCGCAGACCGCACAGAACATTGCCGTACTGGACCGCACCAAAGAGCCGGGCGCGCTGGCGGAGCCGCTGTATCTGGATGTCATGACCGCGGTGGCCGAGGCTTTCTCACGAGGTGAGCGCCCACTCATGCCCCGTGTGATCGGCGGCCGTTACGGCCTGTCGTCCAAAGAATTTACGCCTCAGTGCGTCGAGGCCATCTTTAAAGAGTTAGCGCTCGCCAACCCACGCCCGCGCTTCACGGTGGGTATCTACGATGACGTGACCCATTTGTCTCTGCCGCTGTCCAACCTGCCGATGCCGACGCAGGCGTCGCACGAAGCGCTGTTCTACGGTTTGGGCAGCGACGGCACCGTCTCCGCCACTAAAAACTCCATCAAAATCGTCGGTAATTCCACGCCGATGTTCGTGCAAGGCTACTTCGTGTATGACTCGAAGAAAGCCGGCAGCCTGACCGTATCCCACATGCGCGTCGGCCCGACGCCCATCAACGCGGCCTATCTGATCGAGCAGGCCGACTTCGTGGCCTGTCACCAGTGGCAGTTCATTGATAAATACAACATGGTCGAACGCCTGAAACCGGGCGGAGTCTTCCTGATTAACACGCCGTATAGCAGCGAAGACCTGTGGCACCGACTGCCGCAGGAAGTGCAGGCGGGACTGAATCAGCGTCAGGCGCGGGTCTACTGTATCAATGCCGCCAAGATCGCACGTGATTGCCAGCTGGGTGCGCGTATCAATACCGTCATGCAGATGGCCTTCTTCCACCTGTCGCAAATTTTGCCGGGTGAAGATGCGCGGGAGAAGCTGCGCGCCGCCATCAACAGCAGCTATGGCAGCAAGGGTGTGGAGCTGGTGGAACGTAACTGGCGCGCGCTGGACGCTACGCTGGAAGCGCTGGCCGCCGTTCCGCTGGAACCGGTCAACCCAGGCAGCCCGCAGCGCCCGCCGGTCGTCTCCGACGCCGCGCCCGACTTCGTCAAGACCGTGACCGCCGCCATGCTGGCCGGATTAGGCGATACCCTTCCCGTCTCCGCGCTGCCGCCGGACGGCACCTGGCCGACGGGCACCACCCGTTGGGAAAAACGCAACATCGCGGAAGAAATCCCGCTGTGGAAACCCGACCTGTGCACCCAGTGCAACCATTGCGTCGCCGCCTGCCCGCACGCCGCCATCCGAGCCAAAGTCGTACCGGCGGAGGAGATGGATGCCGCGCCTGCGTCGCTGCAATCGCTGGACGTGAAGGCCCGCGACATGCGCGGCCAGAAATACGTATTGCAGGTTGCGCCTGAGGACTGCACCGGCTGTAACCTATGTGTGGAGGTATGCCCGGCGAAAGATCGTCAGAATCCAGAGATCAAGGCAATCAACATGAAGCCGCGTCTGGAACACGTTGAGGAAGAGAAGACACATTACGACTTCTTCCTGAATCTGCCGGAAATCGACCGCAACAAACTGGAACGTATCGATATTCGTACGTCTCAGCTGATTACCCCGCTGTTTGAATACTCCGGCGCCTGCTCCGGCTGCGGCGAAACGCCCTATATCAAGATACTGACCCAGCTGTACGGCGACCGTTTGCTGATCGCCAACGCCACGGGGTGTTCGTCGATTTACGGCGGCAACCTGCCAACGACGCCTTGGACTACCGACGCCAACGGCCGCGGTCCGGCATGGGCCAACTCGTTGTTTGAAGATAACGCCGAGTTCGGTCTGGGCTTCCGCCTGAGCGTAGATCATCATCGTCAGCGCGCGCAGCGCCTGCTGAACCAGCTGGCGCCTCAGTTGCCGACGGAACTGGTAGCCTCTCTGCTGGAAGAAAATATCAAAACCGACGATCGTCGCCAGCAGATCGAGCAGCTACGCGAGCAGCTTGCTTCACTGACGAGCCACGAAGCGCGTCAATTATCGGAAGAGGCTGATCATCTGGTCGATAAATCCATCTGGCTGATCGGGGGCGATGGCTGGGCTTATGATATTGGCTACGGCGGTCTGGACCACGTGATGAGCCTGTCGGAAAACGTTAACGTTCTGGTGCTGGATACGCAGTGCTACTCCAACACCGGCGGCCAGCAGTCCAAAGCGACGCCGCTGGGTGCGGTGACCAAGTTCGGCGAGAACGGCAAACGCAAGGCGCGGAAAGATCTCGGCATCAACGTCATGATGTACGGTCACGTCTACGTCGCGCAGATCTCGCTGGGCGCTCAGCTCAACCAGACGATGAAAGCGATTCAGGAAGCGGAAGCCTGGCCGGGTCCGTCACTGATTATCGCCTACAGCCCATGTGAAGAGCACGGCTACGATCTGGCGTTCAGTCACGATCAGATGCGTCAGTTGACGGCGACCGGCTTCTGGCCGCTGTACCGCTTCGACCCACGCCGCAGCGCGGAAGGCAAACCGGCGCTGATGACGGACTCTCGTCCACCGTCCGCCAGCCTGAGCGACACGCTGCTTAAAGAGCAACGGTTCCGACGCCTGAATACGCAGATGCCGGAGGAAACGGCCGTACTGTATGAAGAAGCCGAGCTGGATCTGCGCCGTCGCTATGACTTCCTGAATTTGATGGCCGGCAAGGCCGAGAAGAACACTCAGGAATAACAGCCGCCGCGGCAATCTCCACGCCCTGCGCCGTCACTCCGGCGCAGGGCGTTTTTTGTGGTGAGGTTGACTTGTATAAGCAGCGGCCAATGTGACGGTATCCCTGTCAGGACAACGTCCCCGGCACTTTTCCATGCCAAAAATGACAAACCACGCAAATGGGCTTCAAAAAGTGTGATTGGTTACACATGTTGTTTCCCAATTAAGTCGATCTGACCATATAATGCGCACAGGTCAATAATGACCACAATAACCATTTTCCGCCGGTATGGCTTCACACTCAATTAAGATACCCACATGAGTATTCGTGCGATTCTAACGTTCGTTTTGGCTGCTGCCAGCTTTAGCCAGGCAGCCCTGGCCGTAGTCTATCCTCTGCCTGCCGGTAAAAGTCGGTTGGTGGGTGAAAACATTCACTTTACTATCCCCAGCGATAGCACCCAGCCTCTAGAGCATTTTGCCGCCCAGTTCCAAATGGGGCTGAGCAATATGATGGAAGCGAATCCGGGGATTGATGTTTACCTGCCCAAACCCGGCAGCGATATCGTCATCCCCCAGCAGCTGATCCTACCGGATACGCCGCGTCAGGGCATTGTGATCAACAGCGCTGAAATGCGTCTGTATTACTACCCGAAAGGCACAAATACCGTCGTGGTGCTGCCGATCGGCATCGGCGAATTAGGCAAAGACACCCCGATTAACTGGGTCACCTCGGTACAGCGGAAGAAAGATGGCCCGACATGGACGCCGACCGCCGCTATGCATGCCGAATACGCCGCACGCGGCGAGACGCTGCCTGCGGTCTACCCGGCCGGTCCGGATAACCCGATGGGCCTGTATGCGCTGTATGTTGGACGCCTGTATGCCATTCACGGCACCAATGCCAACTTTGGCATCGGCCTGCGTGTCAGCCACGGCTGCGTGCGTCTGCGCGCCGACGATATCAAATACCTGTTCGATCATGTGCCGGTCGGCACGCGCGTTCAGTTCATCAATGAACCGGTAAAAGCAACGACGGAGCCTGACGGATCCCGCTATCTCGAGGTTCACCACCCACTGTCGCGCACCGTGGAAGAATTTAACGCCGACACGCCGGTGCCGCTGACGCTGACGCCTGCCGTGACCAAGATTCTGACTGATGCCAGCGTAAACGAAAGCACGGTTAATCAGGTGATTCACGATCGTCTCGGCATTCCGCTCAAGGTTAACGGCCCGGCCAATGACCCTGCGTCACCGACAGCGCCGCAGAATACCGCGCCGGTCGAGCCGCAGACCGTACAGCAGCCCGCACCGGAAGCGAACGCGCCTGCTGCGCCGGAGACCACTCAACCGGAAACTCCGCCGCAGTCTGATACCGCACAGCCGGAAACGACGACGCCCGATGCCACAGCAGCGCCGGAAGAAACCGACACTGCGACGGCCCCTTCAGAGACACCTAGCCAGTCTTAAGTTCTTCGACAGGGCGGCGCTCAGCCGCCTTGTTGCAATTTCCATCCGCCCCTCTCACGCATTCACCTACGCTGATCTGCCCGGACTTGCGTAATAGACCGTGCGTCAGGCCGTCCCCACCTAGAACGGTAAACGCTTAGGAAAGTTAGATCAGCGCAGCCTGCTTTAGCTCGCTTTTCAGATAGGCGTAATAAATGGGCGCGGCGATCACGCCGGATAAACCAAAAGCCGCCTCAAACACCAGCATCGCCAGCAAAATCTCCCAGGCGTGGGCTTTGATTCTTGTCCCGACGATCTGCGCATTAAGGAAATATTCCAGCTTGTGGATCAACATCAGATAAAGAAGAGCGATCAGCGCCGTCGGCAGCGAGATGGAGAGTGCGGAGATGAAAACCATCGCGTTGGAGATCAAATTCCCGACCACCGGCAGCAGGCCAAAAACAAACGTCAGCACGACCAGCGTTTTCGAAAACGGCAGGTGAATGCCGAACGCCGGCAGAATGCCCAGTATAAAAATGGCGGACAGGATCGTGTTCACCAGCGAGATTTTCACCTGCGCGAAGACGATGTTGCGGAATGAAGCCGATAGCAACGCGACGCGGTTCAGCAGCTCCATTTTAAGCAACGGCTTGTCCACGCGATGATCGACGTTATACAGCGAAATGATCGCCCCCAGGATCATGCCTATCAGCATCGTAACGAAGCCGTGCAGGAAGCTTTTCCCCAGATTTTGCAAAATCGCAACATGCTGCTGTAGCCACTGGATAATCTCTTGCTGTAACTCTTCAACGCTAACCGGCAGGTAGCCCGGCAAAAAAGTCATGATCTGGGATTGCACATCACCCAGTATGTAGGCGATACGCGCGTTGAAAACGCGGGTGTCCCTCATTTCCTGCATCAATAGCCCTGCCAACGCGGCGAACATGAGGCTCAGCAGACTGACAACCAAAGCGCTGATCACGGCGACGACAGCCAGGCGAGCGCGTTTACCGCTAATGACCTTCTGAAAATGGGGCGTCAGTAGATTGATAATTTCGTACACCAAAAAACCGGCGATAAAACAAGCTAGTAAACGCAGCTGAATCAACAGCAGCAACCCTCCCATAACAAAGACAAAACTTAACAATCGGGCCTGTTTCAAATTCAACAACTGCATGATGGCATCCTGTGTCCGTAATGCTGCGTCAAAGCATCGCCTTCCCCTGTTCCCTGACATAGCGAAGCCCGCAGAAAGAGTGATGTTCTGACCATGAAATGCTTTTTCTGCAATTATTCTTAGCGTTTTACCTCGGAAACGCCAGCAGCAATTTACCGTAGATCTTTCATCAGCCTTCGATCGAGGCGAGCAACGTCGCCAGCGCCACAGGCGCCTAAGCCGAATAGATCGAATGATCATTTTACCAAACCGTTCATGCGCCAATTTAAGCCTGAAGGATAACGAATACCGCTGTAAATAATAGGTTCATTGGTTATTCGGGAAAAAGCGCAGTCATATAAATGTCAATAAGGTTAACGCGGTGTCATCGTTGTATTAGTACTAATACCGAAACGGAATTTCGTGGTGACATTTAATTTGACTCATTGGTCCGGGCATGGCTCCGCTTCCATAATGCACAAAAGCGAGGCCAAGATGAGGTTAGCTCAGCGAATATTACCCCATACGTCGATGAGGGAAAAAGAAGGATGAGAGAAATAATTTAATATTATTTATGAAATATGGCATGAGCGTGTGTAGAAGAAGGGCCGTCTATTCCCACCGCTTACTGATTAGATTCTCTAATTTGAGATAAAAGATTCATAAAACTTAGGTATAAACATCCAAAAGAGCGGACGACAGCGATACCAACAGTATGTCTGTCGTTCCCACAAAGAGACCAAGAGGATTGGATTCAGGAAGCCAGACCCGGTTTCAAGAACACACCGCCGTCATTAAGGATGATCAGCGACAACACACGGCTTTCGACATTCAACTTGGAAAAAGTCAGTGTGCTTATCGGTTTTTTCATAAAGCCATCCGCAAGCAGTTCGCAGCTGACATGTGTGCTCAGCACATTCTTGTCGGCGATAAAGTCCTGGAAAGCAAACCTCACATTAATAGGCAGTATCTCGTCGATAGATGCCGGTTTTCTGGAATTCGGGCATAGCCCAAAATGGGCGTTGAATGCAGAATTGGCGCAGAGTACCTGGCATTTTTCGTCAATGATGGCGACCGCCCGGCGGTCATTATGGATCGGGGTACTCAATATGCCGATGATGTCATTTCGCCCAAATATCAGACTCATTGTTTCCTCTGTTCTATATCAAGCTGTATAGAAAATGATAAAGCCAGACATCAGTTCGACCAGACAAAGATGGATCTTCTGATGATGGCAATCCTCACCCCGTCGGAAACGTTCCGACAGAAGAAAAACAAACCGTGCCATAAATAGCATCAACTCTCTAAGTTATGTCGAAATGCCGCTTTAATTCGCGCATTGATTCTTTATGCTTATTTATAATTAATTAACAAAGTGTTTGTGAGCTATTCCTTAAAAGGATGCTCATAGATTTCTTACTAAAGCGAATGGAATATAGTTCTGTTGAACAACGATACAACCTAATCTATATGCCCTTATCCAACGCACCTAATGCACGTCACATTCCGTTAACTCGAACCATTCATGAATCAAGACTGTGGCACTATACCTCATTTCGCTTAGATCTAATCGGCCAAATAAGCGCGATCTTTACGCCATTTGATCGCATACACCGATCAAATTCTTTTTAAGAATAGATTAAATCGATGATTGTTAGGCAATGTAGCTATTCAATTTCATGAGGACAAAAATCATCTGTCTATTCAATGAAATGTGATATTGGTCACTATTTTTAACCCCGATTAGGCTCCTCGTTTCTATTCCCGCTGCTCAATTCTGCCAGCTGAAAACATTACCCGTACTGGAGTAATCCGTGATCGTTCGCGCAAAAAACAAACAAACTCGCGCCTCAAAATGCAATTAACATTTTATTGACATAGTGTTAACCAAAATATAAAGGAGATGCACAATGAGCCAGCACACCCCCTATCCGGTCTCCGCCGCCATCGCGGATAAGGCGCTGATCACCGCCGAGCGCTACCGGCTACTTTATCAGCAGTCCATTGACGATCCCGATACGTTTTGGCGTCAGCAAGGAAGGATAGTCGATTGGATCACACCCTACCAGTCGGTTAAAAAAACCTCATTTTCTCCGGGTAATATCGATATCCGCTGGTTTGAAGACGGCACACTGAACGTGTCGGCCAACTGTCTGGATCGCCATTTGCCACATAACGCCAAGCAAAACGCCATTCTTTGGGAGAGCGATGACGGGCAACGCACCCGATGCCTGACCTATAGTGAGCTCCATCTAGCGGTCTGCCGATTCGCCAACGTGTTAAAAGCACAGGGGATGGGCAAAGGCGATGTTATTACTCTCTATATGCCGATGGTGCCGGAGGCAGCCATCGCCATGCTGGCGTGCGCCCGTATCGGAGCAATTCACTCCGTCATTTTCGGCGGCTTCTCGCCGGAGTCCATCGCAGGCCGGCTGCTCGACTCCGGCAGCCGGATGGTGATCACGGCGGATGAAGGCCAGCGAGCCGGAAAAACGATCCCCCTCAAACAAAACGTAACCGACGCGTTGAAAAACCCGCGACTCAGTCAGGTAGAACGGGTGATCGTGTTTCGGCATACCGGCAATGACGTGGTCTGGGAAGCAGATCGCGATTGCTGGTGGCACGCATTGATGGAACAGGCGGACGATCGCTGTCCGCCTGTAGAACTACAAGCCGAAGATCCGCTGTTTATTCTTTACACTTCCGGTTCAACCGGCACGCCCAAAGGCGTGCTGCACACCAGCGGCGGCTATCTGGTTTACGCGGCCCTCACCTTCAAATACGTGTTTGACTACCACCCCGGCGATATTTATTGGTGTACCGCCGACATCGGATGGATCACCGGTCACAGCTATCTGGTATATGGACCACTGGCCTGTGGCGCGACCTCACTGATGTTTGAAGGTATTCCCAACTGGCCGGACGCCAGCCGCTTGGGACAAATCGTAGACAGGCATCGGGTCAATATTCTGTATACCGCCCCCACGGCCATTCGCGCGCTCATGGCGGACGGCGATAAGGCGATTCAGGGATCGACTCGCCAAACGTTAAAGCTCATCGGATCCGTCGGCGAACCCATCAATCCGGAAGCCTGGGAGTGGTATTACCATAAGATCGGCAACGGCGACTGTCCGGTCGTGGATACTTGGTGGCAGACGGAGACCGGCGGCATCATGATCACCCCGTTACCGGGGGCCATTGCTCTCAAACCCGGCGCGGCCACGCTGCCTTTTTTCGGCGTCAACCCCGCATTGGTCGATGGCGAGGGCCGTCTATTGGAAGGGGAATGCGAGGGCAATCTGGTCATCACCGACGCCTGGCCGGGGCAGGCACGCACACTCTTCGGCGATCACGCCCGTTTCGAGGAAACCTACTTTTCAACCTTCAAAGGGCGCTATTTCAGCGGCGACGGCGCACGTCGTGACGCAGACGGCTATTACTGGATCACGGGCCGCGTGGATGATGTGTTGAACGTGTCCGGTCATCGGCTGGGGACGGCGGAAATCGAATCCGCATTGGTTTCCCACCCCAAAATTGCCGAGGCCGCCGTCGTGGGAGTGGGACACGGCGTGAAAGGACAGGCCATTTATGCCTTCATCATGCTGAACCGCGGCGAAAAACCAACGGAGGAACTGCATGAGGAGGTGCGCGCGTGGGTGCGTAAAGAGATTGGCGCGATTGCCACTCCCGACATTTTACACTGGGCGGAGGCTCTGCCTAAGACGCGTTCCGGCAAGATCATGCGTCGGATCCTGCGAAAAATTGCCGCCGGCGAGGGCGATAATGTGGGAGATATCTCGACGCTGGCCAACCCAGGCGTCATCGCTCAGCTGCTGGAGGAAAAGCCGATCCCGAATGCTCCGCTCTGATGAAAATGCCCCGCAACGTCAGTATCGAGCAACGGGGCATAGCCTGACCTAGACCTTTTCGATCAGCACTGCTTCCAGCAGATCCAGCTCGCGCAGCATCTTTTGCAGCGTTTCATTGCTGATCTGCTGCGTCGCACGCAGGTGATAAAGTTCGGCGCGTTCCGCGTTGACGGCGGCCAGTCTGAAACGGCGTTCCAGGTTCTCAATCGCAATACTGGCTTCCAGCTCATCATTGCCGGTCACACGCCGACGCAACATCCCGATGACCTGCGCGCAGACCTCATTCAACACCTGTTCATCGATATTATCCTCACGGTCGGCCGCCAAACGCTCCTGCATTTTCAACAGGCTATCGATGGCGACTTTGGCCATGGCGGTACGGGCCAGTCGTTCCTCTTTTTTATGCGAACTTTTGTCCGTCATTACAATGCCTTTGAGCAACAGCGGTAGCGCAATCACCCCACACATCAATGAAAACAGGATGACGCCGGTCGCGATAAAGACCAATTGGTAGCGGGAGGGGAAATCACTGCCATCACTCAGCAACAGCGGGATGGACAACACGCCCGCCAGCGTGATGGCACCACGCACTCCGGCAAACGAGACGATCCACAGCTCGCGCGCGGAGTACTCCGCGAACACCATCGGGCGTTTGTTCTGAATGTGTAAACTGTAATGCTTCATCAGCCATACCCAGCAAAAACGCAGGAGCAGCAGCGCAAAGTAGATGATGCCGATATCGGTAAACAGCATCCAGGTCTCAATCGTCGGGTCTCTCTGCGCCTGAACGATCGACTCCTCCAGCACGCTCGGCAGCTGTAGCCCCAGCATCAGAAACACCATGCCGTTAAACACAAACTCCAGCATGGACCAGACGCTGTTGGCACGCAGGCGCATGTTCAACGGCGCGCTGCGCATCATGCCCGAGCGGCTAATCGTCATCCCCGACGCGACTGCCGCCAAAATGCCCGACACGCCCAAGTGTTCCGCAATCAGATAAGCGGCGAACGGCAGCAGGAGCAGCAGGACGATTTGCGTTGCGGCGTCGTCATCGCTCCAGCGACTGATCAACCCGAGCGATTTACTGTAGACCCAGGTGATGGCAATCCCCGCCAGCAAGCCGCCCAGAGCCACCTGCAGAAATTCCAGCGTGGCGCCATGCACGGTAAACACCATCGTGCCCATGGCGATAGCGATGGCGAACTTGAGCGATACCAGACCGGACGCGTCGTTCATCAGCGCTTCGCCCTGCAGGATCCCCATCAGTTTTTTCGGAATGCGATCCTCGCCGACAATCCCCGACAGCGCCACCGCATCCGTCGGCGACAACACCGCCGCCAGCGCGAAGGCGGCCACCAGCGGCATATCCGGCACCATCCAATGAATGAGATATCCCATGCCGACAACGGTGATAAGAACGAGCAGCAGAGCCAACCCGAGGATCTCTCGCATATGGCGAAGGAACTCTCTCGTCGGCGTCTTCCAGCCGTCGGCGAACAACAGCGGCGGGATGAACAACACCATGAACAGTTCAGGATTGAAATCGACGTGTAAACCGAACTTAGGCCAGGCCAACACCGCCCCCAGGCCAATCTGCATCAGTGGCAACGGTATCTGAAAGGGCAGAATACGTGTGATAACGCCGGACAAAGAAACCACCAGCGTCATAATCAAGATGGTAAAAAATATTTCCATGCTTTCCTTAGTTCTTGCTGTAACCGATCAACGCGCTTACACCGGTGAGGTGACGTGACATGTTTCTGGCTGGGCCGCGTAGGGCATTGACCTTAAGCGTCGTTCGAGCAATGTCGTCATCGACCTAAGAAAATAATAACAGAAGGAACGCGATGAAAAGGCAACGAAAAAAGAAAAAAGGAAATGAGTTGACAAAAAGGGGAACGATAACGTTCCCCTCTCGCTATTACAGTCTTTGCGACAGTATCACAGCGCCCAGCCGCCGGCGTAGAACACCACCAGCGCAACCGCGATGATGACCGTGCCCACATTCAGCTTGCGCCATTCGCCGGAGAAAACCCGACCCAGTACCAGCGAACCAAAACCGAGCATGATGCCGGTCACGATGTTGCACGTCAGCACGATAAAGACAGCGCAGACCAAACCGGCCATCGCGTCGACGAAATCGTTGAAGTCCAGCTTGGATACGTTGCTCAGCATCAACAGGCCGACGTACATCAGCGCGGGCGCGGTGGCGTAGTTCGGCACCAGATAGGAGAGCGGAGACAGGAATAGCATCAGCAGGAACAGTACGCCGACCACCGTCGCCGTCAGCCCCGTGCGCCCTCCGGCCGCCGTACCGGCTGCGGACTCGATGTAAACCGCCGCAGGCGAGGTCCCCATCAGACTGGAGAAAATGCTGCTCACGGAGTCGGCCGTCAGCGCACGACCGCCGCTGATGATCTGACCGTCTTTATCCAGCAAATTCGCCTGCCCCGCTACCGCGCGAATGGTCCCGGTCGCATCGAATACCGCCGTCATGACCAGCGCCAACACGCTCGGCAGGACGATAGGCTGCAGCGCGCCTTTGATATCCAGATTGAAGAACAACGACTGACCAGAGGCATCGCTCAGGCTCGGCAATGCGAACAAACCGTGGTAGGTCACGTTCGGATCAAAAATCAGGCCGAGTGCGGAAATGGCGATAATGACAATCAGAATGCCGCCGGGAACACGACGTTTTTCCAGACCGATTGTCGCCGCCAGCCCCAGCAGCGACATCATGACCGGGAACGCCGTAAACTCGCCCATCGCGACCGGCAGACCGGCGCCCGGGTTTTTCACCACCAGACCGATACCGTTAGCGGCAATGATCAACAAAAACAGACCAATACCGATACCCGCGCCATGCGCTACCCCTTGCGGCAGGTTACGCAAGATCCAGGAACGGATCCCCGTGGCGGAGATAATGGTAAACAGCACGCCCATCATGAAAATGGCGCCCAGCGCGACCGGCACGCTGATATTCTGCCCCAGCACCAGACTGAACGCCGTGAACGCGGTCAGAGAGATTGCGCAGCCGATAGCCATCGGCAGATTGGCCCACAGCCCCATCAGCAGAGAGCCGAAGCCCGCCACCAGACAGGTTGAAACAAAGACAGCCGCAGGCGGAAAGCCGGCTTTTCCCAACATGCTGGGAACGACGATAACCGAGTAAACCATCGCCAGAAACGTGGTGAGACCCGCCAGTATTTCCTGACGTACGCTGCTGCCTCGCTGAGCGATTTTGAAGAAAGCGTCGAGTGCGCCGCGAGGACGGGCAGCCTCATCAGCCTGACGAGTAGAATTGGACATGGTGGTATCCCTTGCTAAGTCATTATTATTAAGTCTCTGTTCATCTAATCCGGACGACACGCACGAGGTGACCGACCAGAGATGGGGTGAAGCAGAAACGGAGCCAAAATTCAGCTAACGCCACGCCGTTTATCCCTTGCCTAAGACAAACAACCTGGTTCATCACCCGCGACAGAAACGCCCCCTAAAGCCCCGACAACGTCGGGACAACGTTTGCTGCCGTAAAGTAAGCCTGCGATTATCCCGTTTTTAGGGCGGCAATTTCAAAAACTATTTATTTATTGCACCGACATTCCTTCATGATCAAAGACGGGCAATCCGCCATGAGCGGTTGCCCGTCTTTAAATTGAGGAAGCCTTTAGAGGTAAAGCGACGCTTCTCCTACCGGTCGAGTTTTGAACCGCCGGTGCAACCAGAGATACTGTTCCGGCGCGCGCATGATCTCCTGCTCGATCACGCGGTTCATATAGCTCGCCGCCTGCGTTTCGTCGTTTTGTGGATAGTCCTTTAACTCGGGTTGAATCACCAGTTGATAGCCCTTGCACTTCGGTTTGCGGATCAAGATGGTGGTCACCATCGCTGGCTGATTGGCCAGCTTGCTGATCGTGAACGTTCCACTGGTCGTCGCCGCCCGAGGGACGGCGAAGAACGGCGCGAATACGCTGCCGCGCGGGCCATAGTCCTGATCCGGCGCGAACCAGACCGCCTCGCCGCGTTTCAGCGCCTGCACCATGCCGCGTAAATCTTTGCGATCGATCATGGCTTTATTGGAGCGGGAACGCCCCCAGGTCTGCACCAGTTCCATCACTTTATTGTTGTGAGGCCGGTACATCGCCATCATCGGTCGGCATAATCCCATCGCTCTGCCGCCCAGCTCCAGCGACATGAAATGTACGCCGATCACCATAACGCCCCGCTGTTCGCTGCCTGCCTGCTCCAAATTCTCCAGCCCGACGACTTCGCACCAGGCGCGTACGCGGCGATCGGACCAAAACCAGGCCATGCCGGTTTCCATGAGCGCCATGCCCAGTGAAGCGAAGTTTTCTTTGACGATCGCCTCACGCTTTTGCGGCGACATGGTGGGAAAGCACAGTTCAAGGTTGCGGCGGGCGATGCTGACTCGGCGTTTCAGGAAAAAACGGGCGGCGTTACCCAGCCCGCGCCCGGTGTACATCAGCAGCGGATACGGCAACTGCACCAGGAGATATAAGAGGGCCAGTCCTGACCAGACGAGCCAATAACGGGGATGGAGTAAATCTTTGGTGAATTTTTTGGTGGTGCTCATTGCTATCATCTCGTAACGCCATGCTGGAATGACAGCAGCTATCAGCCGGACCATGCCAGAAATGACAAAAAAACCGTTAATTCCTTACCACGCAGGCCGGGAAAACCGACTAAAGCGGAATGGTAATGGCAGAGGAAACAATCGACCCCAGGCAGGCCAACAATTAATGGTAAAACTATATTACCTAAAATAGTCCACGCTGGCGCACAACTTAACGCGATAACAAAGCCTGAAACGATAGGGATATCGACTGTTAGAAAGAGAGTGCGCGCGTAGATGGCACACGCCCTGCGACTGCGGCGGGCAGTGTAACATGCTGAACAGACATGGCGCCGCCCATTCCTATCAGAATAATCCGCAACCTACGTAACACCTGAGGCCAAAACCGCGTTCTCTCCCTCTCATTTCCGCTCAGGTCATACGCTGAGTCTAGACAACCTGTGCCGCTGCTTTCCAACGTCATTCGCTGTTGTCCAATTCGACAACCTAGACCGTCCGGGGTTCTACTTTCTTTATTTTCATATTGCGGCGCTGCGTCAAGGGGGCAGTCACGCAGGATGCAGTCGCCGAGTAAGTTCACCAAAGAGACTCACCCGGCGTTGTGCCTGGCGATACGGACGGTCACGTCACGACCTCGTCACCAAACCGTCATGGTTCCGCCATGCGGATGCAGCATTTTCCCCTCAGGATAACCGCTCAATTTCATCGTTGACGACGGAAAACCTCACATGCGCAGTCACTGGTTGCCCTGGCTCATTCTGTTGCCTTCACTGCTGTTTCTCGCTCTGTTCACCTACTTTCCCTTGCTACGGTCGGTCTACGACAGCCTGTTCGATACCCGTATGACCGGCGATAACGCGCCGTTCGTCGGTCTGAGCAATTTTGCGCGACTGCTGGACGACCCCGTATTCTGGCGCGCGCTCTGGAACAACCTGTTGTACATCCTGCTGACGGTCATCCCTGGCGTGATATTGGCATTGATGCTCGCGCTGGCCTTGTGGCAAAACACGGCGGTAAACCGCTGGTTACGCACCGCCTTTTTCTTTCCGATGATTATCCCGATGGTGAGCGCCGCCGCGCTGTGGCTGTTTATATTCATGCCGGGAATGGGGCTGCTGGACTATCATTTGGCCAAGATCTTCGGCCCCATGAACAACAACTATCTCGGACGCAGCCATAGCGCGCTGCTGGCCCTGAGCCTGATCGGCATTTGGAAATTCGCAGGCTACTACATGCTGTTTTTCTTGGCCGGTCTGCAAGGCATTCCCGCATCCGTGCGCGAAGCCGCCATCATGGAAGGCGCATCGCCGGTACAGGTGTTCTTCTACGTCACGCTGCCGCTGCTGCGCCCAACGCTGAGCTTTGTGCTCACTACCGCGCTGATTTACGCCATCACCCAGATAGACCACGTCGCCGTCATGACGCACGGGGGGCCGGATAACGCCACCACCGTACTGCTCTATTACATCCAGAATCTGGCATGGGACACTCATGACTTCGGCAAAGCCTCCGCCGCCACATTTATCACCCTGCTCGCCCTGTTCCTCTTCTCGCTCATCAATTTGAAAGTCTTGGAAAAAGGAGCGCACTATGAGCGTTGAATTAACGCCCGTCTGTCGGACTGAAACCGTCCCACGACCCACCTGGATACGCTGGCGCCAAAGCAGGCGCATCACCCTCGGCGCGCTGCTGATCTGCGCCGCGCTGCTGTGGGTGGCGCCGTTCATCTGGATGCTGTCGGCGGCATTCAGCCCCAGCACGTTCGGCCCCGGTATGGCTTCTCTGCTACCCCGTTGGCCGCTGACGCTGGATAACTTTCGTGACGCCTGGTACAGCGCCGACTGGATCCGCCTCTACGCCAATACCGCCTTCTTCGCCTTCGGCACCCTGTTGGTGCAACTGCTGACTATTTCCACGGCAGGCTATGTCTTTGCCTGCCACGAGTTCCGCGGCAAACAGACGCTGTTCATCCTGTTTTTGGTCCAGTTAATGATCATTCCGGTGATGATGATGGTGCCGAATATGATGACGTTGCAGCAGTTTGGTCTGCTTAACACGCTCACCGGCGTCATGATGCCCTACTTCACTTCAGCCTTCGGCGTCTTCCTGATGCGCCAGGCCTTTATGACTATTCCCAAAGAGATCGAAGAAGCGGCCCTGATGGAAGGTTGCCGCTGGTGGCAGGTCGTCTATCGCGTCCTGCTGCCGATGTCCTGGCCCTCCATGATGGCCTTCGCCACCGTTAGCCTGACCTACCACTGGAACGAGTATTTGTGGCCGCTGATGATGCTTAACGATCCGGACAAACAGGTCCTTACGGTCGGGCTGGTGTCCTTTGCGATGGGCGCGGAGTCCGGCGGTCAGTGGGGCGCCATCGGCACCGGTACGCTAATGGTCTGCCTGCCGCTGATGCTGGCTTTCATCCTGTTCCAAAAACAGTTCCTCAAAAGCTTCGGCTTCTCAGGAATAAAATAACGGAGTGACTCATGCTGTTAGCGCATATTTCAGATACGCATTTTCGTCACCAGGGACAAAACCTGTATGGATTCATTGATGTCAACGCGGCCAACGCGGACGTGGTGTCCCAGCTCAATGCACTGAAGGAACGCCCTGACGCGGTGGTCGTCAGCGGCGACATCGTCAACTGCGGCCAAGCGGCGGAATATCGCCTGGCGCGCCAGACGCTGGGGGCGCTGGACTACCCGCTCTATCTCATCCCCGGCAATCATGATGACAAAACCTATTTTCAGGAGTATCTACACGCCATCTGTCCGCAGATCGGCTTCGATCCACAAAATATCCGTTACGCCATCGACGATTACCCGCTGCGCCTGCTGTTTATCGACTCAAGCCAGGCAGGATCGTCTAAAGGATGGCTGACGGAAGAGACGTTGAACTGGCTGGAAGGTCAGCTCCGCCTCGACGACAAGCCCGTCGCTATTTTCATGCACCACCCGCCGCTGGCGCTAGGCTCCGCCCAAATGGATCACATTGCCTGTGAAAACGGGCACCGTCTGTTGGCGCTCATCGAGCGTTTCCCGGCCCTCATCCGTGTTTTCTGCGGCCATAATCACTGCATGATCTTCACCCAATATCGTCAGGCGATTATCGCAACCATTCCCGGGACCGTGCATCAGGTGCCTTATCACCATAAAGACGCGCGCCCTTATTACGATATGTCCCCCGCCGCCTGTCTGATGCACCGCCTGGTGGATAATCAGCTGGTGAGCTACCTGCATCCGCTGTCGCATTATCCCGGACCGTGGCTGTATAACGCGGCCATTAGCTGCCCGCTGGACGACGCGTGATGAGCCAGATACGACTACAGAATCTCGGCAAACGCTTCGAGGGCAAATCGGCGCTGACGTCGGTCTCGTTAGAGATCGCTTCCGGCGAGTTTCTGGTGCTGGTTGGCCCCTCCGGCTGCGGGAAGAGCACGCTCCTGCGGCTGTTGGCCGGTCTGGAAAGCCCCAGCGAGGGCCAGATTTGGCTTGAAGGAGAAGATGTCACGGCCACGTCGCCGCGCGAGCGCAATTTCGCCATGATTTTCCAGAACTACGCGCTATTTCCGCACTTAACGGTCAGGGACAACATCACTTTCGGCATGCGGATACGGCGGGAACCCAAAGCGACACGTCAGGCGCGACTGGAAGACGCGGTCCGCTTGCTACAGCTGGAAGCCCTGCTGGACCGGAAGCCGGGCCGACTGTCGGGCGGGCAACGTCAGCGGCTGGCCATGGCGCGCGCTATCGTACGCAACCCACGTCTGTTTCTGATGGATGAGCCGCTGTCGAATCTGGATGCGCGCCTGCGCACCGATGTTCGAGACGGCATCATGGCGTTGCACCGCCAGTTAAAGACCACCACGGTCTATGTCACCCATGATCAGATCGAAGCGATGACGATGGCCGATCGTATTGCGGTGATGGATCGCGGAGAGTTGCAACAGATCGGCACTCCGGAGCAGCTCTACGCGTATCCGGCTAACGTGTTTGTCGCGGGGTTTATCGGCTCCCCCGCCATGAATCTGGTCCGGCTTTCCTGTCGCAACGGCAGCGTCATGCTCGATGAAGACACGCTAATGCTCCCCACGCAGGCCACTCACATTCCCGAGATCGTTTTCGGCGTGCGGCCAGAACACCTCATCGATCAGCCCGAGCCGGGCGTACATACATTTCAGTTGGCTGGACGCGTCACGCAGCGAGAGCTGCTCGGTGGTGAGTACTTGCTACACGTAGAGACCGCCATCGGCATGCTCCGCTACTGCCGTAGAAATCGGGGCGACGTTCCCGATCGCGGCGATCCTGTACGTCTTGGCATCGAGTCCACGGATATTCATCTATTTGATGCGGCTACCGGTCATAACCTATTTCAGGAGATCCCTCATGCGTAGTATCAAACTGCTGGCGTTCGGACTGGCGATGTCATTCGCCGGCGGCGCGCTAGCCAAACAAAATATCGACTTCATGTTTCCGGCGCCGGTCGACGGCAAACTGACGATGGAGATGACTCGCGTCATCCGAGACTTTAACCAGTCACAGCAGGAGGTTGAGGTGCGCGGCATTTTCACCGGCAACTATGACACCACCAAAATCAAAGCGGAGGCGGCGGCCAAGGCCGGACAGCCGCCCGCGCTGGTCATCATGTCAGCCAACTTCACGACCGATCTGGCGCTGAAACAGGAAATCTTGCCCATGGACGAGCTGTTCAAATTTGGCGATCAAAAAGCCTCGGCATTCCTGCACAGCGAGTTCTGGCCCGCTATGCATCAAAACGCGCAGGTGATGGGTGTCACCTACGCCATTCCGTTCCATAACTCGACGCCGATCCTGTATTACAACAAAACCCTGTTCGACCAGGCCGGTATCAAACAGCCGCCGCAGACCTGGCGGGAGATGCGGGAGATCGCGCAGAAACTGACAGACCAGAGCAAAGGACAGTGGGGGATCATGCTGCCCTCCACCAACGACGATTATGGTGCCTGGCTACTCTCGGCGCTGACGCGCGCCAACGGCGGTCAGTACTTCAATCCAGACTACCCCGGCGAGGTTTACTACAATGCGCCCTCGACGATAGGTGCGCTGCGTTTCTGGCAGAACCTGATTTATCGCGACAAGGTGATGCCGTCCGGCGTGCTCAATTCCAAACAGATCGGTGCGGCATTTTTTTCCGGCAAATTGGGGATGGCGATGCTGAGCACCGGCGCGCTCGGCTTCATGCGGGAAAACAGTCAGAATTTCGAACTGGGCGTGGCGATGTTGCCGGCGCGCCTACAGCGCGCGGTGCCGATCGGCGGCGGTAGCCTGGTCAGTTTCAAAGGCATCTCGGAAGCGCAGAAAAAGGCAGCTTACCAGTTCCTGACCTATCTGGTCAGTCCGCAGGTCAACGGCAGTTGGAGCCGTTTTACCGGCTACTTCTCGCCGCGAAAAGCCGCCTATGAGACGCCGGAGATGAAGGCCTATCTGGCAGCCGATCCGCGCGCCGAAACGGCATTGCAGCAGTTGAGCTATGCCCACCCGTGGTACGCCACTTACGAAACGGTGGCGGTACGTAAAGCGATGGAAAACCAGCTGGCGGCCGTAGTGAACAGTGAAAAGGTGACGCCGCAGGAGGCCGCCAATGCCGCCCAGCGCGAAGCGGACAGCTTGATGAAGCCCTATGTGGACCAAACGGCATTAGAGGACGTGAGGTAAGCCTTTGGCGGCCAGGGAGTGGCTGCCTGGCCCCCCCGTGACCGTCGGCAGGCCGCGGGCGGGCAATCTCAGCGCACGCGGTCGCCCGCGCCTTTACCCACCACCGTAAGCAGCAGATAGCGAAAATAGCGTTTCACCGTCAGGGTCTGAATCATGCGCTGATCCCATTCCGCCAACTTCTGCGGCGTAGACATGTCGATGGCATTGATCTGCGCCAACCCGGTAATGCCCGGCAGAACGTCAAATACGCCACGAGACTGACGTTCCTCAATCAGTTCCCGCTGGTTGAACAGACAGGGGCGCGGCCCCACCAGACTCATTTCGCCCCGAACCACATTGATTAATTGCGGTAGCTCGTCCAGCTTGGTTTTACGCAAAAAAGCGCCCAGCGGGGTCACCGCATGGCGGTTGGCCAAATGCGTCGCCACCGACTCGGTCGCGACCGCCATGGTGCGGAATTTAATCAGTTTGAAAGGCCGTTGGTGACGCCCTACCCGCTGCTGAATGAACACCGGCGAGCCGGTATCGAACAGCCCGATGAGATAAATAACCCCCATCACGGGCCATAAACAAAAGAGTCCAATCAACGCGAGCGTGATATCTAAAAAACGATACATCATGTGTATTACACCTTGATCTTTATCGGTTAAATCAGGCGTTGCCCGTCAGGTCGCGCTCAGCCTGATAGGCGCTGGCGGTCAGCGCAAGCGCCTGAGGATAAGCCACAACGGGCCGCCACGCCAGACGATCGCAGGTGTGAGAAATATCGATCTGCAGCGACCCCAATAATCTTTCCGCGACGGGCGCTTTGCCCAGCGCCTTCGCCGCCCATAACAGACAGCGCGGCGGCATCGGCCAAATTCGACTGGCGACGCCCAACGCCGTCGCCATATCAGTGAGCAGCTCAGCGGTAGACACATCGTGATCGTCTGAGACCAGAAAGGTTTCGCCCGGGGCCTGCGGATGATGGGCGCATAGCAAGATAAGGTCCGCCAGATTATCGACAAAAACCAGGCTGCGTTTGTTCTTTACGGCCGCCAGCGGCAAGGGTAACCCTTTGCGGATCCAATTCATCATCGTACGGAAGTTAGCTTTTACGCCAGGCCCATAAACCAACGGCGGGCGAATCACCGTGACTTGAAGCCCGGTCTCACGCGCAATCCGCCACAGGCCCTGCTCAGCTTCATATTTACTCAGGCCGTAAGGATCTTGCGGAGGCTGCGTGACGTCAGGTGTGAAAGGATGATCGGGTGGGCTTACTTCTCCGTTGACCTTGATGGAGCTGAGAAACACGAAACGCTTCACCCCGGCCTCCGCCGCCTGGCGAGCCAGCGTTAACGTCCCGGCCACGTTGGTCTCGCGGTATAGCGACAGCGAATCGCGCTGCGCGTCCTGCATCTGGTGTACGCGAGCCGCACAGTGAATGACGGTATCGATACCATCAAGCGCCTCACGCCAGTTCGCATTGGCCGACAGATTTTTGTAGACGACGCCTTCCTGATTTGCAGCGCCCTGCTTCTCACTGCGATGGGACAGGCACGATATTCCCTGAGCTTGAGCCAGTTCAACGACGCGGCGCCCAATAAACCCAGTACTTCCTGTCACTAATAGTTTCAAAATGAATTACCTTTCCAAAGCCGACACTCGTAAGATAGCGGACGCCATCGTATACATATTAACCTCACACTATGAGGGGATATACTTCCCGCTAGCTAATAAAAAAAGGGGTGTCTACAATGGTTGTGGATAGTAACAACAAAACCCAATTTCATCATCTGACATCCAGGCTTTAGATGTTTAACCCCATTCATGCATTGCTTAACGCGCCAAGAAAAAACAAACGTATCGTTACCGTTCTGTATGATGTTGCCGCGATTATCTTTTCGCTCTATCTGGCGGTTGCCTTTCGTCTGGGCACTTACACCTTCCATGTTGGCCTTTCGGAAATAGCCAGCCTGTTGGTGACGTTGGTGATCACCATCGCCGTGTTTATTCGATGCGGGATGTACCGCGCCGTACTGCGCTACATGATGCTGCCAGCCTTGGGCAACGTGTTCTTCGCTGTCATCTTGTCGACTTTGACGCTTGCCCTGAGCAGCTTTTTCTTTCAGTCTTTCGTGCCGCGCAGCGTCCCCTTTATCTATGCGGGGTTAGCGATCCTGAGCCTGGGTAGTCCAC
Organism: Lonsdalea quercina; assembly: GCF_900107885.1. Lineage (NCBI taxonomy): Bacteria > Pseudomonadati > Pseudomonadota > Gammaproteobacteria > Enterobacterales > Pectobacteriaceae > Lonsdalea > Lonsdalea quercina. Next base: position 107,353 of record NZ_FNQS01000007.1, read on the forward strand.
GTGTTTTTATTCGCAGCTTCTACTATCACTATTACAAACGCCAAAAGCCTAACGTCTTTATCTACGGGGCCGGGGCTACTGGTCGCGATCTTGCCTATGCTTTAACGCAAGGCGACGAGTTCCATCCCGTCGTGATCCTGGATGATGATGTACGTAAAGCAGGCCAGATTATCTGCGGTATTCGCGTCCACCACAGCGGCGAATTCGATACGCTGCAAAAGCTGTATCAACCCGTCAAATTGCTCTTGGCCATCAACAACATCAAGAAAGGCCTTCGACTCAGGCTGTTGGAAAAATTGTCTCACTGGCCTATTGAAGTCCAGTCAGTGCCCTCCATGGAAGATATTGTCGCGGGACGCGCTCACGCGACAGAAGTCAGAGACCTGGAGGTAGCAGACCTTTTAGGGCGCGCGCCGGTCGACCCCGACCAAGCGCTGCTGACGAAAAACATCTTTCAGAAATCTGTGATGGTCACCGGAGCTGGCGGCTCCATCGGCGCTGAACTTTGCCGCCAAATTATTGCCCTGAAACCCAGCACGCTGGTGCTGTTTGAACTGAACGAATACAACCTCTATACCATCGATCAGGAGTTACAAAGCATCAAACAGCGGCTGGGACTCGAAACTCGGGTTGTCACCACTCTGGGTTCCGTTCAAAAACAGAACCGTCTGCTCAAAGTGATGCGCGATAACCACGTCGACACGGTATACCATGCGGCGGCATACAAACACGTACCGTTGGTTGAAGACAATGTTATCGAAGGCATTCGCAATAACGTTTTCGGAACACTCGCCTGTGCTGAAGCCGCCATCGAGGCGAACGTAAACAGCTTCACCCTCATTTCTACTGATAAAGCCGTACGTCCCACTAATATCATGGGGGCCAGTAAACGGCTGGCAGAGTTGGTCTTGCAAGCGCAGGCCGACAGGCAGGGACAAACCGTGTTCACCATGGTGCGTTTTGGCAACGTATTGGGATCTTCCGGTTCCGTTGTCCCATTATTTAAAAAACAAATTCGCCAGGGCGGACCGGTCACCGTTACCCACCCGGATATCATTCGCTACTTCATGCTGATCCCCGAAGCCGCCCAGCTGGTGATTCAGGCCGGCGCCATGGGCAACAACGGCCAGGTCTTCGTTCTGGATATGGGTGAACCAGTGAAAATTCTCGATCTCGCCCGTCGGATGATTCATTTGATGGGGATGAAAGAATATGTTGAAGGCTCTGGTGAGGAAGGCGATATCGCCATTAAGTTCACCGGTCTGCGCCCAGGAGAGAAACTCTATGAGGAGCTTTTGATCAGCGAAAATGTGGAAGGGACTTCTCACCCTAAAATCATGACGGCGCTAGAGGAAAAGTTAAGCTGGAAAGAGATGGAGGACTTGCTAAAAGAGTTAGATGAAGCCTGTCACCGTTTCAATGTCGAAGGCATTAAGAAAATTTTATTGGAAGCGCCAACAGGATATGTGGTGAATGCACTATAAAATATTTGGATGGTAATATTTAACCCCGCAGCGTTTGGGGCTAATTTCAGAGAAAATAAGATTATTTCTATTCATCTATTGGCGGTCGGAAACCGTTCTATTCTCCATCATCTCTTGGTAAAGCTCTATGTAACTTTGCGTCATTTTCTCGGAAGTGAACAAATGATTGAAGCGTGCAAGCGCTTTTTCGCCATAATCTTTTGCTAATAAAGGATTTTCCCAAAGAGTAGTCATTGCCAATTTGAGCGCGCCGGAATCTTCTGGAGGAACGACGATTCCGGTTTCCCCATCGACGTTAATATACGTTGTGCCTGTACCAATCTCGCACGAAATAAGAGGCTTGGCATACATAGCGCCTTCAAGCAACGTGATACCAAATGCTTCAGAACGAAGGTGAGAAGGGAATACCACGCCACAACAGAGTTGTAGTAGTGCAATTTTATCTTCTTCTGAAAGTAACCCGAGAAAATGTGTATTTTTCAATCTTAAATCTTCGGCTTGCTTTCTAAGTTCCGATTCCAATGAGCCAACTCCAACGATGGCTAATGGATAGTCTACGCCTTCCATTGCATTCAAAAGGACATCCAGTCCTTTGTAATATCGGAAAGCACCGACAAAAAGGAAGAAACGTTCACCGAGTCGTCCGCGCCAATAATCTAATCTTTCAGCACCGACGGATTGATAAAGGTTTCTATCCAGTCCATAAGGTATGACTTTCACCTTAGATGAAAATTTTTGCAAGGTAGAGCTTGAAGCCAAATAGTTAGGAGAGGATGCAACGATATAATCGACAGAACTTAAAAACTTATTCATTAATGGCGAGTAGATTTTTAGGGCGAACTTTTGTTTCACGATATCAGAATGATAACTCACAATACTGGGTTTTCTGACACCTGAAATAAAATGCAAAATATCCATAAATGGATAAGGGAAATGATAATGAATAATATCAGCCTGCTCTGCTAATTTTTTGAATTTTTTTATAGCGTTGAAAGAAAATGGCGTAGATGCCAGCTCAAAACTTGTTTTTGAATAATAGGATGAATGAGATCCAACTACTCCACCATCAATATTACCCCGTGGACTTAACGTTAGCGTTGTCACAGAAATATCACGACGACTAACTGTTTCACTCAATTGAAATATGACCTGTTCTACTCCTCCGAATGTATCCGGATAATAGGTTTTATAAAAGTGCAAAACTTTCAACATATAAAATCTCAAATTTTCTGGTAAGCGCGAATCGTCTCTTGAGCGCAACGTTGCCATGAAAACAGCGCAGCGCGTGCTAAACCATCTGCTTTAGCCTGATTGCGCCACATATCATCTTCGATACTTTTTTGAATCAACTCAGTTAGCGATTCCGTATCCAGAGGATCACACATCAACGCACAATCACCGACAACTTCAGGGAGAGATGAACTATTTGAGCATATGACAGGCACGCCAGATGCCATAGCCTCCAGGACAGGTAAACCGAATCCCTCATAAAGAGAAGGAAAGATAAAACTATGCGCACCTGCAAATAAGTAGGGAAGATCAGCAGACTTCATATAGCCTAAATAGTGCAACCATCCTGCACGTTGTCCCTTCTCGAAACGGTGATGTAAAGCATCACTGCTCCAGCCCTTAAAACCACAGATAACTAATGGATATCTCTGTCGCAGCGCTAATGGCAGTCGTTCATAAGCATCAAGAAGTGTTTCAATATTTTTACGGGGCTCGATAGAGCCAGTAAATAAGCAATAATTGCCCGCACTGAGTCCATACTCTGCAATCACTGTTGTGATAGCTTGAAACTCGCGTGGGTAAAAGTCCCCACTGCTTGCTAAATGCGCAGAATAAACTCTGTCCAAAGGGAAATTGAAATAATCCGCGAGCTCTCTACGCGTAAAATCCGAATCAGTGATCAGAATATCTGCTCGTTTGATCGTTAAGAGTAATTCTTTTTGCATAAATCTAATACGAGCTTTCGGATGGCATTGAGGCCAAGTAAAGATGGAAAGATCGTGAAATGTCGCCACACTTGGACCTACTTTGGGAGGCAAGTAAAAGTTAGGGCTATGGTAAATAGCATCACGATGTTTTTTTAATGTTTGCGACTTCAGTGAGGGTACAGTATGACGATAAATCTCTGAAATCAATCTACTTTTAAGCAATATTCTACGTAGACTGAACCCTGATGATATTGTTTCTTTAGCAACAGGAATGTTGTTAGATAATGTCCTTCCTCGAAGAAACAAAAGCTCAGAGATCTCTGAGCTTTTTTCTAAACAAGCCGCTAACTCGTAAGCATAACGACCAATTCCAGTTAAAGGGTACCTAATAGAATCTGTACCGAATATGACTTTCATTTATTCGCTTTCCAGCATCCAACGAAGAGTTTCTTCAAGGGCAGGCGTATCCCATGTACCAATGATTGAACGTAACTTTGTTGCATCTCCACAAAGTGTCTTAACTTCATTTGCCCTAACAAAGGCAGGATTGACTGAAATTGTTAAAGTGTGACCAGTTATTTTTTCGCACAGATGTATGACATCACGGATCGAGTATACCTTTCCTGAACAAACATTAACCGTTTCTCCTACGGGCTTGATCTTCAATAACCCTAAATAGGCACGGCACAGCGCCCGCACATCTGTAAAATCTCGCCAAACGTCAATATTTCCTAGCTCTAAAGTGGAAGCTCTTTGTTTAAAATGCTTAACGATTTTCGGCAAGAGAAAATTATCCGCCTGACCCACGCCGGTATAGTTAAATGGGCGAGCGATAATAATAGGTAATTTATCCCCCCATAAACTTGCCATATATTCCATGGCTAATTTACTGACAGCGTAGTCATTGGCTGGATTAACTCGCGTATTCTCACTGAGCGTCCCTTCAGTGCTATTGCCATAGACGTTAGCACTACTGGCAAGCAGTACTGCATCTAATTGACGGCCCGACGAATGCAAAGCCTGGAGCAAATTTCGCGTTCCCAACAGGTTAACGTTATAAAAGGCATTAACGTCCCCATGACCCACAAATGCAATAGCAGCAAGATGCACTACCACATCAGGCGCGATCTCGTCGACGGCTTTGGTTAAAGCATCAAGATCAAGCAAATCCACCTGATGGTAATCGGCTTCTTCCGATGGCATGGAACCCATCCCGAATACCCGGAATCCGGCAGCGGATAACTCCGCTGCCATATACTGGCCAGTGAACCCATTGATCCCGGTAATCAGGGCACGTTTGCCAGTAGCCAACATCAGAAAGAAAACCCTTGCTGATTACGGCGCAGATCTTCCTCAACCATCATCTGGCATAACTCTTCCAGAGACGTTTTTGGCTCCCAGCCTAACACTTCTTTTGCGCGCTCTGGGTTACCAATCAATAGCTCAACTTCTGCAGGACGGAAATATTTAGGATTAACCCGAACCAGTGTCTTGCCGGTGGCAACATCCACACCGATCTCGTTTTCGTCCTTACCTTCAAAGCGCAAGGTATAACCCGCCGCTTTGAACGCCATTTCAACGAAATCACGCACTGTTTCGGTACGATTAGTTGCAAGAACAAATGTATCCGGCTTGTCGGCTTGCAGCATACGCCACATACCTTCGACATACTCTTTGGCAAAGCCCCAATCGCGTTTAGCATCCATATTGCCAAGTTCTAAGACATCCAGTTTGCCTAGTTTGATTTTGGCCACAGAGTCAGTGATTTTACGCGTCACGAACTCACGTCCTCTCAACGGGGATTCGTGATTGAACAGAATCCCGCTAGACGCAAAAATATCGTAACTTTCGCGGTAGTTAATCGTCATCCAGTGTGCATACAACTTGGCAACACCATAAGGGCTACGAGGGTAGAAAGGCGTGTCCTCTTTTTGAGGAATAGCCTGAACCTTGCCAAACATTTCGGAAGTTGAGGCCTGATAGAATCGAATCTTCGGATTAACAATACGGATTGCTTCAAGCAGGTTAACCGGGCCAATCCCTGTGATTTCGGCTGTCGTCAGTGGCTGTTCAAACGAAACACCGACAAAACTTTGGGCTGCCAAGTTATAAACCTCTGTCGCCTGGGTTTGCTGCAGTAGACGAATGCTGGCAGAAAGGTCGGTCAGGTCATATTCGACCAGATGCAAGTTAGGATTTTTATCGATTCCCAGCTCTTCAATACGCCAGAAGTTGACTGAACTGGTGCGACGGTAAGTTCCGTATACTACATAGCCTTTATCCAACAACAGCTCAGCAAGATAAGCGCCGTCTTGGCCAGTGATGCCGGTAATTACTGCAGTTTTCATACTCAATCCTATATATTAAAAATTATTTTAATTTAGCAATGGGAAGTTGTTCCAGCAATTGTAGAGTACTTTCTTTCCACGTAAGCCAAGGAATAGCCTTCGACTGAATCGTCGTGCCGTTCTCATCCATCTTCATCCATTTTTGTATCGCCACAACAACATCTTCCGGTTCATCACCTCGGAAATAAAGGGCGTTTTCGGCAGCCACTTCTCTTAACACCGGAATGTCTCGACAAATGATCGGCAAACCGTTCTGAGCAGCTTCGATAACAGGTAATCCGAAGCCCTCAGCCAGTGACGCCACAATCAGTGCCTGCGCATTAGCATAAATTTCGCTCAAGAATTCATCACTAATCCCATTCAACCAAAAGAGTTTTTCGTTGAACTGCTGATGACTCGTTATTTTATTAATTAGAGCGTCAATGTCCCACCCTTTTTTACCGACAATGACAAGATTACAGTCAACGCCAAGTTCCCAAAGCTTGTCAAAAGCGGCAATGACCTGGGCATGACCTTTTCGGGGCTCGATAGTACTCACCATCAGAAAGGTCGTTCTCTTCCTAATCTTTGACAAAATTTCGTCAGAATCGGCTGGCAGTCCCATCGAAGGAAGGCTGGAGGAAAGATCCGCGCCTAAATGGAAATGTTTGATTTCGAGATAGGGATTGATAGTGTATTCATTAGCATGCTCAGATAGCCATTGTTTGACTTCATGAGCCACGCTTTTTGAAATGCAGACTAACCCATCTGTATGACCCGCTAACGATTCTAGCCACACGGGAAAAGCGGCTTGTATTCCTTCCGAACACCATTGAGGATTCAACAACGGGATAATATCGTAGACGACATAATAAACACGAGCTCCGGCTTTCCGTGCATCTTCCAACTGCCTGGCAAGAAATGGAAACAAATGAGCCGTAAGATCCAAACCTAAGAGAATATCATCCTTGGCAAATAAAACTGGGACGTCTCCTTCCTCATGGTTAATACCAAATTTCTCTGCAACAAAGGTATTCGCATAGCGAAATACACCACCGTAAGTGCAGTAAACCGGCCTGATACGATACCCGGGAATATCAAGCTGCAGTAGGTTCGACAATACACTACGTACCACTCGTTGAATGCCCGTAGCTGCATCCACCTCAACCAGAACGGATATATCGACCAAAAGCTCTTTTTGATGACGTTGATAACAGTTTCTGGCAATAGCCCAGGCAACACCCAATCGATCTACCTCATTCAATTCTTCATCTGTAAGATCATGAATACGGGCTAATGCCCGCTGGTATGCGCTTTCGGGAGTGATTGGCTGACGGTCTATTTGATTCTGAGAAAGGCTCTTTTCAAAAGCCTTCAGCGCTGTCTGCGCCGTTTTATCCCATGAGAACTCTTTCGCCTGACGCAATGCATTTTCGCGAAGCGCCTGATAGAACTCGCTATCCGTCAAAGCACGAGTCATCAGATGGGTCATATCGTCAACATCTCGAGGATCGAACATAGACTCCGACCATCCCATCACTTCGGGGAGACTGCTTGTGTTAGATGCAATGGTGGCGGCACCGCAGCTCATGGCTTCAAGGGGCGGTAAACCAAACCCTTCGTGAATGGAAGGGAAAACAAACAACTTACAAGTATTATAAAGCCCAACAAGATCGTCATCAGGAATAAACCCAGTAAAGACAATATGATGCTCAGGAAGACCGTATTTCGCAGCTATTCCCAGCAAATGTTCTTTGTCATGAGGTTTGATCTGACACGCGAGCAGAAGCACATATTTTTCTTTTAGCTCTGCAGGTAAAGCCGCATAAGCTTGGATCAGGGCCTCTATATTTTTTCGAGACTCGACGATACCAATCGTCATAATATATTCTGAAGGAATATGGTATTTATGCCAGAGTGCCCTTTTACTCTTATCAGAAACATCTATGACCTTAAAATTCGAGCTTGAAGCAGACGAAATATTCGTTACTTTTCCATGTTCAACCTGAGTATGGGCTTTAACCTCACTTGCGGCTGACTCAGAAATAGCTAACAAACCGTCTGCTTTTGGCAATTCGGCCAATAACCCCATATAAAAATTTTTATAATCGGGTGAGGTTAAATATCTCTCCGGGTACAAAAATGGGATGAGATCGTAAATAACAGTAAAATGACGGACTGCACTTGGGCTATCGGGATATGATACTATATAATCACCATGATATCCCTCAGTAAACCCCATATTACACACAACATCTGGGTTAATATTAGCGATAGCTAACTCTCGGCATATCTCCGCCGCTTTAACCCTTCCCTTATTGCCATAATTGATTTGAGCCGTTGGCCCATAAGCTGAAAAAGTATAAATATCTTTATCGGGTACTAAACCTAAAAATTCCTTTTTCACTGCATTAGTTAGATCATTAGAATAAAGACCACTTAATAACAGGCTAACTTTATGTCCGGAGGCATTATTTATAATAGATTTTGCTAGCATTAGGGAATAGCGACCAATCCCTCGTAACCTACTCTCTGTCTGGCAACTTTGTAGGTCAATAAGAATATGCACGTTTATTTCTCCATCAAAATTTATTTTTTTATTTTTTGGTAGATCTCATTCACTTCAGGAGGGAGATCGTCTCGAACTTCCAGTTGATGTTCCAAATGTGAATGCTGCTGTATAATATCTTGTTGGCTTGCTCTATGTGCTGGGTTTAGTCGTTGGTAAACTTTCAACGCATTGGGATATTGACCAGTCTTATGCATAAGATTAATAACAAATATTTTCATTCTGGGATGCGTTCGAAGAAATGAAAATGCTTTATTTAACACTCTGTTAACCAAATGCTTGCTGCGTTGAATCACTCCAAATTTGCTTAGCAGATGGATCTGTAATCCAATATAACGATAACCTGCTGTCATGCGCCAAGATCGGCTAGAAAGTATAGCCTGAGTTTGCTGTTGTAAGATCGTATTCTCTTCTGTCAACTTATTAATTTTTATCTCGGCTTCTCGCAGTAAAGCATTTTCAGCTGCCATCTTTTCTAATTGCTGTTCGATCCTTTGCAATTCGCACCGCTGAAGCTCAATGTTTTCTGATGTCAACCTTTGGACCTCTTCCTCGATTCGACGTAATTCACACTGCTGTAACTCTAAATTTTTTGAGGTTAAATTATTAATACGGGTCTCTATTTGCTGTAATTCGGCATTTTCCGAGGTGAGATTATCAACCGTTTTCTCAGTCAGATGTAATCGTTGCTCTAACTCTTCTTTTGCCTGCTCCAACGAGGATATTAATTGCTCATTTAAACTCGTAATTTGTTCTGGCACACTTTGTTTTAACAAAACAAGTTTATTCTTTAACTCATCACGATAAACGTCCAACTGCTGATTACTGTGTTCAAGTGCACTACTGAACCTATGATCCAGGTGCGTTACTGCATTGATTAGGTTATTAAGCTTAGACTCAACCTCCTTCAGTTTTTCTTGCTCGAATACCATCATTTGTTCTTGAGCAGTAATCCAGCGCTCAGAGCCAGAAGCCAATTCATCAAAGTCTGATAGATTCTCTTTATCATGAAACAATTTATTTAGCAGATCGAAACTCCACTCAGCTTGAGGCACTTTCCAAAATGCATAAAGCCAGTTGGCATACAGTCTTGGAAGCTTAAACGGACTAATCATTACAGGGCGAATAAAAGCAGTGCGAGCTTGTTCGGGAAGAAATATTTCATTCACTAAGATAAAAAACGACTGAAATATGTCACCTGGCCATGCACAATCTTTTTTTGCATTCGATATGGAACCATAATCAATTAGATTTACCTGTTGGTCATCTGAGATCATGATATTCCAACTTCTTACATCATCATGATACAAACCAATATTTTCTAATGCAACCAGCTGTTTTAATATTTGGATAAAGAAAGATTCAAAATCGATACTTTCTTTGTTTTTTAAGCGTTCCATCAATAAATTGCCTGGTAAACGCTCCATAACTAACCAACTTTCAGTCTCATTTTCATCACTGAGAAATAATTTCGGTGTTCTCATGTTGGGCAGTGAGGAACAGCTTAGGAATTCAGCTTCAGCTTTCAACTCTGCGGCGTTACGTTTACCCTCGATCTCTGTGAGTTGGCCATTAACAGATCTATGCTGAAATATTTTACATACATATTCATCTGAAAAATAATAACGACGACTGCCTTTATGAATGTTGCGGTCGGCCGAATAGGGGTTGTCGTACCATTGCAAAAAAGGTTGGCAAAAATCGCCCAATGCAACATAACTATTGCTAACAAAATACATTGGACGCGATATATCAGACAAATGAGTAGGAAAACTAGCGACCTGATGATAGAAGTGGCACTGTTCTATGAGTTCCCTGGGATCATCCGGTTGAGCTTCTCCCCAGTATAAAGGCTCTTCCTTTACTGCGAGCTCAAGAACCATTAATTTAACATTATCGGCCAGCTTAAACAGCCATTCTTTAACTTGTGGAATACCATGTTGATAAACGATATGGTGGAATACACTCAGTCCGATAACAAAATCGTACTCATCTGGATTTAGACTCTGGATCGTGTCTTCAATTCTTCCGATAGTAAAATTCACATTTAAATTTGAATTTTCTTGCGCTAATGCTTGGCATACATCAATATTTTCCTGTAAAAAGTCAATGCCAGTTACAGTCGCACCACGACTTGCTAAATTAAGACTAAAAAATCCCTGAGCGCAGCCAAGATCTAGTACACGCAAAGGGCGATCAAGTGTCTTCGCTAATGCATCATACTGCTTATTAATAATCATCAAACGTTCATTGCAATCGCGCGACGCTTCCTGGTTCCATTCAGCATGACCATAAATCGGTTGATAAACCTCTGGCAATGCCGATACAAGATCTTGCAAAGTCATACTCATAATACCTTTAATTACAACTTTCAAATTTAGATTTCAAATCGACAACACCCCAAAATTCCATGCCTTTATGTACATGAAGAATGATCGAGTCGTATCGGCGATCCAGAGGAATCATTTCTGATTGGGCGCTTCCCGAAGAAATACCGAAAGAGAGCAAATAGTCTCCTTGGTTTAAATTGAGGGGGAAGCTAAATTTGAAAATATGCATATCTCCTTGACGTACACTCATATTACTTCGGCCTTCAGATGCCAGAAATGAGTTTGTACCGTACAAGAATATGCCATCTAGTGTTTTAATTAGTATTCCAGGAACGACATTTTCGAAGTCGTTTTCAAATATTACTTTAAAGTAAAACTCAGTGAACTTATTACTTTCAATACTACTGGGGTAATGGGTTCCATCGACCAAAATATCATAGTCAATTATTTTTGCTCCCCCTTGCCCCCAACGATATTCTTCCGGACGATACCCCGGATGCGTACAAAACACATCCTCACTATTGCTTAATAGCAAATCGCTACCTGCTGAGGTTTGTTTATCTTGTGTTTCTGCTAACAACGATTTTTCAGATTTACCAAAAAGTTCATCGAGATACCGATTCGTCACATCGCGAGCCGTCCCGTCCATCTCCACAGAACCGTTTTTGAGAAATATTGCTCTGTCACAATGTTTTACTATGTCGCCCGCACTATGGGAAACCAAAAGTAAAGTGGTACCTTGTTTTTTAAATTCGGCAATTCTCGCATAACATTTAGCCTGAAAGCGCGTATCTCCTACGGAAAGCGCCTCATCGACAATCAAGATGTCCGGACGCGACGCTGTCGCAACAGCAAATGCTAACCGCATTTGCATACCGCTGGAGTAAATACGCACAGGCTGTTCGATATAGTCACCGATATCCGCAAACCTTTCGATATCAGGCATCAATTTCGTTATTTCTTCACGGCTTAATCCCATCATTAAGCCCGCCATGTAAACATTTTGGCGCCCCGTGAAATCAGGGTGAAACCCCATACCTAACTCAAGAAGCGCGGCGATGCGCCCGTGGACTTTTATTTCACCTTCCGTGGGCTTAGTGGTACCCGTTAATAACTTTAATAGAGTACTTTTCCCTGCGCCATTAACCCCAACAATACCGACTGACTCGCCTTTATTGATAGTAAAGTTGATGTCTTTTAATACCCATTTTTTCGTGTGTTTTACTGATGAGTCAGGAAGAAGCTTTTCCAGTAAACGAAGCCACTTGGAAGAATAATATTTATAACACTTACCAAGTTGGTTAACTGAGATACATGTCATTACAATTCATCCACAATATCAGCCGAGTGTTTTTTGAACATCTTCCACCCAAGTACGAATAAAACAATAGCAATCAAAGTTACCGGCCAAAGCGAATTCCAATCAGGCGCACGGTGGTAGAGCATCACACTCTGGTAGCCTTCAATCAGATTGGCCATCGGATTATATTTCAATGCATCGCGAGCCCATTCAGGGATGGTTGAGCTAACATAGACTATTGGCGTAAACCAAAACCAAAACTGCAGCAATATACTGACGAACTGACCAATATCCCGAACGAAAACATTCATAACGCCCAGAAAAACACCCAAACCTACGGAGAACAACATTTGTATAATTAGTAGAGGGATAATGCTAAAGAAAATCCACCCAGGAAAGTTTCCAGAGAAAACCAAAAATAATAAAAAGAGCGAAAATATGATCAAGAAGTTGATAAATGCGGAGCTAGCGACAATGATAGGAAGACATATTCTCGGGAAGCTCAGCTTTTTCAATATATTGGCATTAGCAATAAAAACATTCACTAATCCATTCAATGTCTCTGAAAACAGTCCCCACGTTAACACACCTGAGCAGAGATAAATGCTATAAGCGTAGGGTCCTGACATATCAGACATCCGCGCACGCATCAGCTCAGAAAATATTAATGTATAAACAGCGATCATCGCTATTGGTTGAAAAATCAGCCATAGCGCCCCAAGAAAACTACTTTGATAACGGGACTGAAAGTCACGTTTGATACTATCAAGAATAAAGCCGCGATAACGAGATATCGCCTTTAGAAGACCGAGTAACATGAATTATTCACCACCCAGAATATCGAGAATTTCATGTGTCTTTCGGTGCATCACAGAAGAGTCCTGCTTAGATTCAACGTTTAAACGCACAACAGGTTCTGTATTTGAAGTTCGCAGGTTAAAACGCCACTCAGGGTATTCAATGCTAATACCATCAGTGAGATCGATATTTTTAGCATCGGGTTCATAGATGGCACGAATTTTCTCAATCTTGCGTGTTGCATTTTCCAGCTTACGATTAATTTCCCCTGAAGCCGGATAGGCAAGTAAGCGATCTCCAACCAGTTGGCTCAGCGTTTTACCTTTAACCGCCACCAGCTCAGCCACCAGCAGCCACGGGATCATGCCGCTATCGCAGTAAGCGAAATCACGGAAATAGTGATGGGCGCTCATTTCTCCGCCGTAAATAGCATCTTCTTTACGCATACGTTCTTTAATGAAGGCATGCCCGGTCTTAGACATCACCGGAACCCCCCCGGCTTTGGTCACCACATCAATGGTGTTCCAGGTCAAACGCGGGTCATGAATGATCTTGGCACCCGGCTGCTTCTGCAAGAAAGCCTCAGCCAAGAGGCCAACGATGTAATACCCTTCGATAAACTCGGCATGCTCATCAAACAGGAAGCAACGGTCGAAGTCGCCATCAAAGGCGATGCCCATGTCTGCGCCATACTCACGTACGGCATCAGCCGTATCTTTACGGCACTCAGGCAGCAACGGGTTAGGGATACCATTGGGAAATGTGCCGTCAGCCTCATGATGAACCTTGATAAATTCTACCGGCGCGCCTGCCTGCTGGAAGCGCTTTTCAATCTCATCAACCACATGTCCCGCAGCCCCATTGCCTGAGTTGATCACCAGTTTCATCGGGCGCTTGAAGTTGGACAGGTTCACATACCCCATCAGGTGATCGACATACTCTTTCAACATCGAGATCTGCTTGTAGCTACCTCGTTTAGATTCATCGACCGGACCAAAGTTATTCTCTTCCGCCAATCGTTGAACGTCACGCAGGCCGGTATCGCCGCTAATCGGCTTCGCATTTTCACGCACCAGCTTCATACCGTTATAGTTCATTGGATTGTGGCTAGCAGTGACTTCAATACCGCCATCAATACCTAAATAAAAAGTAGCAAAGTAGATCTCTTCAGTACCGCTCATACCAATATCCAGTACGTCCGTACCCGCATCCCGCAAGCCTCGCGCCAGCGCCTGCTTCAGCGTTTCACTGGTTAGACGGACATCGCCGCCCACGGCAATGGTTTTCGGTTTTAAAAACTCACCATAGGCTCTGCCGATACGATACGCGATATCTTCATTCAGCTCAGGGCCTAATTCACCGCGAATATCGTAGGCTTTGAAACATGTTAATGCTGACATAAATCCCTTCTAAATGTTTCAGTTACTGGTTATTGGCTACATCAATAAAGTCGTCGTCACCCAGGTACGAACCGGATTGGATCTCAAGGAGTTCCAGCGGAATTTTACCTGGGTTTTCAAGCGTATGTTGTGACCCAATAGGAATAAAGGTCGACTGATTTTCCGTTAATAGCAGTGTCTTATCCTGAATAGTGACCTTCGCCGTCCCTGAAAGGATGACCCAGTGTTCCGTACGATGATAATGCATCTGTAGCGGGAAGGATTCGCCGGGCTTCACGGTGATACGGTTAACATTGAACCTGTCACTTTGCACAACCAGATCGCAACGTCCCCAAGGCCAATAAGTTTCGCGGTGGCGGCGATATTCGCTGCGGCTGTTCGCCTTCAGGAATTCAACGACGCGTTTGACGTCCTGCACTTCATTTTTATTGGCAACCAATACGGCATCTTTGGTGTTGACGATGACCAGGTTGTCTACGCCAATGGCCGCCACCAGCTGGTCGTCGGTATTGATGTAGCAATCTTGAGTGTTATGCAGGAAGGTATCTCCTTGAAGAGAATTGCCCTGCTCGTCTTTTTCATTAACTTCCCACAGGGCAGACCAAGAACCGACATCGCTCCAACCCGCGTCTAAGGGAATAACCACGGCGTCATCGGTCTTCTCCATGACTGCATAATCCACGGACTCATCCGCACAGTTCATGAAGCACTCTTTGTTGATTTTGATGAAATCGCTCTGTTTATCGATGCACGAAATCGCTGACTGGCAGACTTCCAGAATATCAGGGCGGAATTTCTCCAATTCCTGTAAATAGCGCTTGGCTCGGAACATGAACATACCGCTGTTCCAGTAATATTCACCGCAACGCAAATAAGCTTCCGCAGTTTCAAGGTCGGGTTTCTCCACGAAACGCTGCACACGGAAGGGCGCGTTTTCCGCGCCCGACAGCTGTTCGCCACGGTGAATATAGCCATAGCCCGTCTCTGGACCGGTAGGAATGATGCCGAAGGTGACCAGGCTTCCGTCTTTAGCATGCGGAATCGCATTTTCGACGGCCGTGTGAAACGCAGCCTCGTTTTCCATAATGTGGTCTGCGGCCAGAACCAGCAGGATAGGATCGTCGCCCGAAGAGACGGCATTCAACGCCGCCAATGCAATCGCTGGCGCCGTATTACGTCCTACGGGTTCCAGGATAATGTTGCTGGAGAGCTTGTTGACTTGTCGCAGCTGTTCTGCAACCAAGAATCGGTGTTCTTCGTTGCAGATAACCATTGGATCGCGCGTAGGAATACCATCGAGACGATTTACCGTCTCCTGCAGCATGGAGTTTTTCCCATGCAGGCAAATGAATTGTTTGGGATAAAGTTCACGAGAAAGTGGCCATAAACGGCTTCCGGTTCCACCGGCCATAATCACTGGAAGTAGCATTTTGCGTTGTAACCTTTTATATATCTTTGAATAATTTATATAATTTTATACAGAAAATAATTAAACAAGCTTTCCATTTGACCAACCTGTCTCTGCGAAAATCCTACCCCTTTGCTCTGAGCTTTGAGTTAACTTCCTGCTCAAGGTAGAAAGATTGCACGAACAAGCATAGTCACTACTCCCCAAGACCGACAACGTCGAAAGACATTATTGAACCCTGTTTTATCAATGAATACACGTTTATAGCTTAATCTCTCAACACAGGACACAAACAGTGCGATCTGAAGAGAGATTAAGGCTTGTTGGTGCTATATCCAGGCAAATATTTCACATTGAACCAGCGATATAGAAACAACCTACATATAAAAATTACAACAGAACGTTTTCCTGGAGCGTCTTTGCCTGTTTATCTTTTGCCGACAGCACGACGTTGCCATTCTGGATTGGCCATTGGATGCCGATAGCGCTGTCGTTCCACAAGATGGAATGTTCAGCGGCAGGATTGTAGTAATCGGTGCATTTATAGACGAACTCCGCTTCATCGCTGGTCACATAAAACCCGTGTGCGAACCCTTCAGGGACCCAGAGCTGGCGTTTGTTTTCAGCGGAAAGGAAAGTGCCGACCCATTGGCCGAACGTTGGCGAACCTTTACGAATATCAACCGCAACATCAAAGACTTCCCCTAATACCACGCGAACCAGCTTACCCTGAGTGTTTTCCGTCTGGTAATGCAATCCGCGCAGGATGCCCTGACGCGATTTAGAATGGTTGTCCTGCACAAACGAGCAAGGCCGCTTGGCGACCAGCTCTTCGAATTTTTTCTGCTGCCACGTCTCCATGAAGAATCCGCGCTCGTCACCAAATACCGCGGGCTCAATAATTTTCACATCAGGTATAGCCGTATCGATTATTTTCATAAGATCACTTATACGCTTGAATATTGTTGAGGGCGGATTGCCAGTCGCTGGGAGCGATACCAAACTGTCGTTGGATCTTCTGGCAATTAAGTCGAGAGTTGGCCGGTCTTTTGGCGCGGGTGGGATAGTCGGAGGTCGAAATAGAGGTCAATGTCGGCAGAGACGCCAGTAATGCCGTCTTGCCCGCCAGCTCGAAAATAGCCTGCGCAAACTCATACCAGCTGACATACGGCATACCGGAGAAATGATATACGCCCCACTCCGGCGTGTTGCCGGCTTCGATAAATTCCACCATCCGGATCAACGCCGCGGCAATATCGCCGGCGTAGGTGGGACCACCCACTTGATCGCCGACGATGCTGAGCGCATCGCGTGTTTCGCCCAAACGCAGCATTGTCTTGACGAAATTATTGCCGTATTCGCCGAACACCCAGGCGGTACGCAGGATCAAATAGCGGTCGGCCGATTCTGCAACCGCATACTCACCGGCGAGCTTGCTTTTACCATAGATCCCTTGCGGTCCTACGGGCATCTCCTCACTGTAGATCAGGTCGCTTTCACCGTCGAAAACATAATCGGTGGAGATATGCAGCATGACGGCACCGACCCCTTTCGCGGCCTCGGCCAGATAGGCCGGACCGTCGCGGTTGATGGTATAGGACGGCGCGATTTCATCTTCGGCCTTATCCACCGCCGTATGTGCTGCGGCGTTGATAATATAGTCCGGTTGAAACTGTTCCACTTTCCGCATCACGGCGTAATGGTCAGTGATATCCAATTCATCACGGTCGACGGCTAGCAGCTCAGCCTTCCCCTCCAGCTGAGCGACCAGGCTATGACCTACCTGTCCCCGACTGCCGGTAATCAAAATTTTCATTCTCGCTCCTGAATGTCCGGTCAGTTAAGTAGGTTCATGAGGTAGCGACCGTACTGATTTTTCATCATCGGATCCGCCAACGTCGCCAGCTGTTGATTGGAAAGCCAACCGTTGCGCCAGGCGATCTCTTCCAGACAGGCGACCTGTAGGCCCTGCACATTTTCGATGGTCTGCACAAAGGAAGAAGCGTCGTGCAAACTCTCATGCGTCCCCGTATCCAGCCAGGCGAAGCCGCGCCCGAACAGCTCGACATTTAGCGAATCATCCTCAAGATACATCTGGTTGATAGAGGTAATTTCCAGCTCGCCGCGATGAGACGGCTTCACCTGCTTGGCGAACTCCACCACGCGGTTGTCGTAGAAGTAGAGTCCGGTAATGGCATAGTTGGATTTGGGCTTGGTCGGTTTTTCTTCGATGGAGACGGCTTTCATATTCTTGTCAAACTCCACCACGCCGAAGCGTTCGGGGTCTTTCACCTGATAGCCGAACACGGTCGCGCCGTGCTCTTTGGCGGCGGCATTCGCCAACATGCGGCTGAAAGACTGACCGTAAAAGATATTGTCGCCCAGCACCAAAGCGCAGCGATCGTTTCCGATAAAGGATTCGCCGATGATAAACGCCTGCGCCAGGCCATCCGGACTAGGCTGTTCCGCATAGTCGATATTGATGCCGAAATTAGAGCCATCGCCCAACAAACGACGGAAGGCCTCATTATCTTCCGGCGTCGTGATAATCAGGATGTCCCGAATGCCAGCCAGCATCAGCGTGGAGAGCGGATAGTAGATCATCGGCTTGTTATAGACCGGTAGCAGTTGCTTCGACACGCCGCGCGTCAGGGGGTACAGACGCGTGCCGGACCCGCCGGCCAGAATAATGCCTTTCATGATGTCTCTCCCATACCCAGGCGCTCACGCGCATAGGAGCCATCCTGAACGCGGCTCCACCATTCCCGGTGAGTCAAATACCACTCCACGGTTTTACGAATCCCGGAATCGAACGTTTCCTGCGGTTTCCAGCCCAGCTCGCGGGCGATTTTACTGGCGTCGATGGCGTAGCGAACGTCATGGCCAGGACGATCTTTCACATAGGTGATCAGGTCCTGGTACTGGTTGACCCCATCGGGCTTTTTCGGCACCCGCTCTTCCAACAAGGCGCAGATGGTCTTCACGACGTCGATATTGGCTTTCTCGTTATGGCCGCCGATGTTGTAAGTCTCACCCACTTCGCCGGTGGTCACCACGGTATAGAGCGCTCGGGCGTGATCTTCGACGAACAGCCAGTCGCGGATCTGCATGCCGTTGCCATAGACCGGCAGCGGTTTACCCTCCAACGCGTTAAGAATGATCAGAGGGATCAGTTTCTCTGGGAAATGGTAGGGGCCATAATTGTTGGAACAGTTGGTGACGATCGTGGGTAGACCGTAGGTCCGCTGCCAGGCGCGCACCAGATGATCGCTGGACGCTTTCGAGGCGGAATAGGGGCTGCTGGGCGCATAGGATGTCGTTTCGGTAAACAGATCATCCACGCCTTCCAGATCGCCATAGACTTCATCGGTAGAGATATGGTGGAAACGGAAACGTGATTTTTCCGCCTCGTTGAGCGACAGCCAGTAAGCGCGAGTAGCCTCAAGCAGCGTGTACGTCCCGACAATATTCGTCTCGATAAACGCCGCCGGACCGTCGATGGAGCGGTCTACATGCGATTCCGCCGCCAGGTGCATGACCGCATCAGGGCGGTGGCTCTGGAAAATATCGTCCAGCGCGGCGCGATCGCAGATATCCGCTTGAACAAAGGCATAACGCTCGTGGTCTTCAACCTCTGTTAACGATTCCAGATTCCCAGCGTAGGTCAGCTTATCCACATTAACCACGGCATCCGAGGTGTTGCTGATGATGTGGCGAACGACGGCAGAACCGATAAAGCCTGCACCGCCTGTAACCAATATTTTCATAGTAAGAAATCCCAAAAAGAAATGACTAGCCTTAGCGATTGCAAGGCTATGAAGCCGACGATCCCTGAATTTTAGGCACGCTACCGCCCTTAGGCTTTCTCCTAAAAGACATCACTTGCCGCTAGACTGTTTTCTTCCTGGGACTCTTTTTCGCGCCGTCAGGCAAGTCAAAGAGTGGTCGCATTCTACATGCCCTAATACCCAAGGTGTAGTGACTCCTGCAGGAAGACCGCCAAAAACAGTCAATTTTTATCTCCTTCACATTCACTCTTCTGTTGGCAAGAATCGACTCTAACAATGAATTGCAAAGGCAATAAATAAGCATTCTCTGTAATTGCACACGAAAGGAAACTTAACGCGTCTCCGCCCTCTGCATGCTTCCGGCGTGGATGGGACACAATACAGCATAGTGGCTAGGGATAAAGGTTCGCTGAAAAGACAATTACGAGGGGAAACCGTGGGTTCGTCTGGTTGACAAAGTCGGATATCGGGGCAACGAAATGCGGGCTGACGCCCTGAAAAAGGCACAAAAGAGGGGCGTGAACAGGGAAGGCCCGCCCAAGGGAGAATCCCTTCAGGCGGGCAGGTCACCGTATAAGGACTATCGGCGTAATACCTCGCTTAAGGCCTGAACGCAGGGTGACGTCAGCAGTTCGATATGGTTGCCTTCGCCATAGACACCGCGCAACGTCGGCACCACCGCCTGCCAATCGGATAGCAGCTCAGGGGACGCTTCTTTCGCCATCACCAGAACCGGCGCCGTCGAAGGCAAAGCCGTCGGCCGGTAAGCGGTACGGATATTCGTAGAGAAAACTCGATATATCCCCGCCAGCGCCGACACCTTGGTCTGTTTCGGCAATACACCCTGATCGATCAGACGCTCCAGCATGACCTCCAACCGACGAGGCAAGGTCAGACTGGCAAGGATCTCTTCCGTGAGTGCCAGAGAACAACCTCTCATTTCGAAAAGCTCCGCCAACGACATCAACGCCTGAATATCCGTATACTCCCGGGGTTCTGGCTCGGGCGCATCGGAATCGACCAGCAGCAGCGATGCTGGCACGATCCCTGCTTTTTCCAGCCTGGACGCCAGCTCCAGTGCGACCCAACCGCCAAACGAGTGCCCCAGCAGGTGCACGGTTTTCGTCAGAGAGTAGCGGCTCAGCGCCTGCTGATAACACGCCGCGGCCGCCTCCACGCTGGAATGAGGCACTTCACTGCCCCACAACCCACGCGGTTGCAGCCCCAAAACCGTCCAGTCGTCGGGTAAGCTCTGCACTAACGCTTTGAACGCGAACACGTTATCGCCCGCGCCGGGAATGCAGAGCAGAGTCGGGCCTGCCCCGCTCCCGGCCTGCAGCGCCACCACAGGGTCATCGCTGCTTTCCCTTCCTGAGCGCCCCGTCTGCAACGCCTCACTAATCGCCTTACCGACCTCCTGCACATAAGGTTCCGAGACTAAGCGCCGATGGTCGCCGGGCACCGGAATACGACGAATGGACGACGTCGGCAGCACGCGTTCCCAGCCAAGATAGCGCCCACCCGCGTTCGGCTCATCCTGAGCAATAAACAGATCCAGCCTCAGCGGCAACGTCGGCGCCCGATACTGCACTCGCAGCAAGGCCAACCGGTGGCGCAGCCAGCCACGGTAATATGATGGCGACCACGCCTCTGGGAAAATGCCCGTTTCGCGCCCGATGTCATAGTGATCTTCCAGCCGTCCTCGCCGCGCCCGCGCAATCGCGTCCGGTTGTAGCGCCACCGCCCCGTTGGCCATAGCCTCTAAATCGCCGCGGACCAAAAACGCCAGCATCTCCTCCTCGTCGGTCATCGCCAACATCTCATCCAGCGGGACGGTGAACCCCTCCGGCGAGTCCGGCAGCCGCGTGTCCAGCATGCCCATGAATTCGACCTGTTGATCTTGTCCCAGCAGCTGCGCCGCGATTTCATAAACCATCGTCCCGCCAAACGACCAACCAATCAGCCGATACGGTCCTTCTGGCTGAGCCGCACGGATGATCCGGACATAACGCGCTGCGGCGGCCTCCAGCGTCGCGAAAGGCGGCTGGTGGCAATCCGGTCCTGGCAGCCCGTAGACCGGAATATCGTCGTTGATGCAACGGGTCAGCAATGGCCCATAAAACAGTTCGCCGCTGGCTTCCGGTACGATAAACAGCGGACGCTGTGCTCCCGTAGCGCGAAATACAATAGCCTGATCCGATCCACGTCCAACCTGCGGGCTTTGGGTCTGGATCTCCGCCGCCAGCGCCTGCAATTGCGGCTTAGAAAACAGCGAAGACAGCGTCAGTTGCACGCCTTGCTGCCGCGCCTCATTCACCAGCCTCAGAGCCAGCAGCGAATGGCCGCCCAACGCAAAAAAGTCGTCATGACGGCTGACCTGCTCCACGCCCAGCAAACGCTGCCAGATCTCCGCCAGCGTGCGTTCGATGCGCCCTTGGGGGGCCTCATAATCGCATCGCACTCGCGCGTTGTCGTCCGGCTCAGGCAGCGCCGCGCGGTTCACTTTGCCATTAGGCGTCAGAGGCATCTTCTCCAGCTGCACATAGGCGGAGGGCACCATGTAGGCGGGTAGACGCGCGCCGATCCCCGCCTGTAGCGATGCGATGTCGACATCCGGCTCGGATGCGGTGAAATAGGCCACCAGCTGTTTTTCCTGAGTGACCGTCGTCCGGACTATCACCACGGCCTGCGACACCGCGTCCAGCGTCTGCAACGCCGCCGCAATCTCCTCAGGTTCGATGCGAAAACCGCGAATCTTCACCTGAAAGTCATTGCGTCCCATAAACTCGATATTGCCATCCGGCAGCCAGCGCCCCAGATCGCCGGTCTTGTACATCCGCGCACCCGGTTCGTTCGAGAAAGGATCGGGCAGGAAACGCTCGGTCGTCTGCTCGTCCAGATTCAGGTAGCCGCGCGCGACACCGGCCCCGCCGATATACAGCTCGCCGCTCACGCCGACAGGCACGGGTTGGCGATAGCGATCAAGGATGTAGAGCGTGGTGTTGGCGATCGGCCGGCCAATCGGCATACTTCCCGTTCCGGGGTCCGCGTCGTTCATGCGGAACGCGGTGGCATAGGTCGTCGTTTCCGTCGGCCCATACATATGCAGGAAGTTCTGCGGCGGCCCGACGCGCAGCACCCGCCGTATAAACGTCAGATCGAGCGATTCGCCGCCGACCATCAGGTAACGCAGGTTGGGAAGCACCGGTTGTAGCGTGTCGGCATATTGATTGAACAGTGCGATGGTCATAAAGACGGTATCGACCCGCTGCCGCTGAAGTTCGTCCGCGAAGCGCACAGGATCAAGCACCGTCTCCTGACTGAACAGCACGATACAGCCGCCGTTGAGCAAGGGTCCCCAAATCTCCATCGTACTGGCGTCGAACGCCGGATTGGCAAGGCAGGCCACGCGGTCGCTCTGCCGAAACTCGGCGTAGCCGTTGTTGATGACCAGCTTCACAATATTGCCGTGTTCAACCATCACGCCTTTCGGCTTACCGGTCGAACCGGAGGTGTACATGATATAAGCGAGCTGGGAAGCGTCGCACCGCACCGGCGCGGCGAGGACGTATTCATTCCTGTCAGTCTCGTTCGATAACGGACAATCCAGATTCAGAATCGCACACTCAAGCGGCACCCCGTCGAAGGTCTTGCCCGTGGTTGAATCCGTGATCAGCACCTCGGAGGCACTATCCGCCAGAATAAACTGCAGATGCGCCTGCGGATACCCGCCATCCACCGGAACATAGGCGCCGCCTGCCTTGAGCGTCGCCAATATCGCCACGATCAGCTCGCCGCCGCGCGCCAGCGCGATCGCCACCCGGCTGCCGGGCCGTACGCCCATTGCCACCAGCCGTCCGGCCAGTTGATTGGCTCTCGCATCCAGCTCGCCATAGCTCAGCCGCTGTTCACCGCACATGAATGCCTGCGCATCGGGATGCCGCCGCGCCCTCTCCTCAAACAGCGCAGGCAGGCTCTTCTGCGTCGGGTATTCCGTCCGGGTCTCGTTGAAATCACACAACACCCGCTGCCGCTCGGAAGCAGAGAGCAACGGCACCGCCTGCACCGGTCGATTCGGTTCAGACGCCATGCCTTGCAGCAGCCGTACCCAATAGCGCAAATAGCGCCGTACGGTGACCTCGTCGAACAGAGCGACCGCATAATTCAGATGCCCCACCAGCCGATTGTCTTCCTCGCGCAGCTCCAGAATGAGATCGCACTGCGCGGTCTGGGTTTCGTGATGCAGCGGCGAGAGGGTCAGTCCAGGCAACTCGGCGGATTCTGCGGGAAGATTTTGCCACGCCAACATAGCCTGAAAGACCGGTCCGTGCGACAAACTGCGGGCCGGAGCCAATGCTTCCACGACCTGTTCGAAGGGAATATCCGCATGCGCCTGAGCGGCCAGTTGGGTTTCCCGAATCTGCGCGATCAGCGCGACGGCGTCGGGATCGGCGGACATATCAACGCGCAGCGCCTGAGTATTCACAAACATGCCGATCAGCGGTTCCAGCTCGCGCCGGTGACGACCGGCGACGGGGGTGCCAATAACCACGTCGTCTTGTCCCGACAGTCGGCTCAGCAGCGCCGACCAGCCCGCCAACAGCGTCATAAACAGCGTACCGCCGCAGCGCTGACTCAAGGCTTTCAGCGACTGAGTCAACTCGCGATCCAGTTCCACCGCCAGGCTCGCGCCGCGGTAATCCTGCACCGCAGGTCGGGGGCGGTCGCTCGGCAACGTCAGACACGCCGGGATCCCCTGCAACTGCGCCACCCAATACGCTTGCTGAGCCTGCAGGACTTCGCCCTGCGTATGCTCCCGTTGCCACTCGGCGTAGTCGCCGAACTGGATCGTCATCTCCGGCAACGAGTCGGGTTGGTCTTGTATGAATGCCGAATACAGCGTGCGCAGTTCATTCATCATCACGCCCAGCGACCAGCCGTCGGCGATGATGTGGTGCAACGCCAGACGCAGCCAATGCTCCTGCGCCGAAACCTGAACCAGCTGTCCCTGCGCCAAAGGACCGGCCGTCAGATCGAATTCAGGGGTAAAAGACGCGCGCTCGTCCTGCCGCTCGCTCGCTGTCGCTACCTGCAGCGGGAACCCCCGGTCCTCCGACTCCACCACCTGCACCGGCTCGCCGTCCCGGCACTCAATGTGAGTGCGCAAGGCGGCATGGCGAGCCACGATGCGATCGAGCGCGTGCTGTAGCGCCGACACATCGAGTATCCCCTCCAGTTTGATCCCGCCGGCGATGACGTAGGCCGCGCTGGCGTTGGCATCCCGCTGCGTCAGGAACCAGATGCGTCGTTGAGCCAAAGACAGCGGCGCTTCTTGAGTCTCACGCGGCATTATCGGCGCCAGATCGCTCTGCGTCGCCGCTTCCAGCACGGCGGCGACATCGTGCAGCGCAGAACGCGCAAACAGCGTCGCCAGAGACAGCTCGCGCCCCAGCTCGTCACGTAGTCGCGAAATCAGCTGCACAGCCAGCAGCGAGTGACCACCGAGCGCGAAGAAGTCGTCGTAACGGCTGACGTTTTCCACGCCCAGAAGCGACTGCCAAAGTGCCGCCAGCGTCGTTTCCATGTCGCCCTGCGGCGCGGCATAGGGTTGATGCGAGAAAGCAACCTGATCCGGGAGCGGCAAGGCTTTGCGATCGACCTTGCCGTTCGCGGTGAGCGGCATTTCCGCCAGCGCCATCCAGGCGACGGGCAGCATATAGGCTGGTAGCCGGGCGCTCAGTCGTTCACGCAGACCGTCAGCGCTGATCTCTTGAGGATCGTCGCTGGTGTAGTAGGCGACCAGCCGTTTTTCCTGCGTCAGATCCGTCAGGCTCCAGGCTTCAACCACCGCCTCGCGGATCCCCTCGCAGTCCAGCAGCGCGGACTCGATCTCGCCCAGTTCGATGCGGAAACCGCGGATCTTCAGCTGGAAGTCATTGCGTCCAAGATAGTCGATCGTCCCGTCGTCCCGCCAACGCCCCAAATCGCCGGTTTGATACATCCGCGCTTCGGCATCATGCACAAACGGATCCGGCAGGAAGCGTTCGGCGGTCAAATCCGGACGATTCACGTACCCGCGAGCCACCTGCACACCGCCAATGAACAATTCGCCGCACACGCCCGGCGGCACCGGTTCACCCTGAGCGTCCAAAATATAAACGCGGGTATTGGCGATAGGACGACCGATGTGGAGCGCCGTCTCATCGGCGCTAATGACGCCAGAGGTCGCTACGACGGTGTTTTCCGTCGGGCCGTAGTTGTTGAACAGGGTATAGCGCGCCCCGGCGGGCGGACGGCGTTTAAGCCTGTCGCCGCCGACCAGCAGCGCCCGCAGCGTTGACGGCGACATGTCACGGGCGAATGCCAGCTCAGCGACGGGCGTCGGCAAAAAGCTGACGTCCAGCGGCTGCGCCGCCCACCATGCCAGCAGCTGCTGCGGATCCCGTGATATCTCCGGCGTCGGCATCACCAACATGGCCCCGACCGACAGCGGCGGCCAGATCTCCCAGGCCGCGGCGTCGAATCCCAATCCCGCCACGCAGGACGAGATGTCTTCCGCCCGCAGATCGAACGCCTCCTGGTGCCAATGAACCAGATTCACGACATGTCGATGTTCGACCATGACGCCCTTCGGCTGGCCGGTCGAACCGGAGGTATAGATGAGATAGGCCGGGTGATGAGGCGTCAGCCCAAGCGCTTCTGTCGGAAGATTGTCCCGCGACAACTGCGCCCAAGGCCGGATCTCCCCCTCCATCAAGACCAGCGTCACCGCTGACGGCGGCGCCCCCAAACGCTCGCGCACGTCGCGGCTGGTTACCACCGCCTGCGGCGCGCTGTCTTCCAGAATATAGGCCAGTCGTTTCGTCGGCAGCGCCGGGTCCAGCGGCACGTAGGCGGCCCCTGACTTCAACGCCGCCAGCAGCGCGACAATCAGATCGCCACCGCGATCCAGCGCGATAGCCACCCGATCGCCCGGTCTCACGCCCTGCGCCTTCAGCCAGTGCGCCAGCTGATTAGCCTGCGCATTCAATTCGCCATAGCGCAGGCTCCGGCCGCCGCACAGCACCGCCTGCGCATCCGGTTGACGGGCCGCCTGCGTCTCGAACAGCGAATGTAGACTGTACCCGGTTGGATAGTCGGCGTGCGTGGCATTGAAGTCGCACAGTACCTGACGGCGCTCCTCTTCCGACAATAGCGGCAACGCCGTCACCGGCGTTGCCGGCGAAGAGACCATGCCGGCGAGCAGCCGCTGCCAATAGCCCAAATAACGGCGCACCGTGCTTTCATTGAACAGCGCGCGGGCGTAATACAGCCCTCCGCTGAGCTCATCGCCCTGTTCGCTCAGGACCAGACTGAGATCGAACGGCGACACCGTCGCCTCGTCTTGCAGCTCCGTCACCGTCATGCCGGGCAGCGTCAGCGCCCCTTCCGGCGTATTCTGCAGCGTCATCATGACCTGAAAGATCGGGCTGTGAGACAGGCTTCGGGACGGCGCCAGCGTCTCCACGACCTGCTCGAACGGAATATCGGCGTGCGTCTGCGCCGCCTGTGCGGTCGCTTTCACCTGTTCCAGCAGCGTCACGGCATCCGGTTGGGCCGACAGGTCAACGCGCAGCGCCTGCGTGTTGACGAACATGCCAATCAATGGCTCGACCTCGCGGCGATGACGGCCAGCGTTAGGAGAACCGATCACCACATCCTCCTGCCCGGACAACCGACTCATCAATGCCGCCCAGCCCGCCATCAGCGTCATATACAGCGTGGCATTCCCGCGCTGGCTCAGCGCCTTCAGCGACTGTGTGAGCGCGGCGTCCAGCGACACCGCCACGCGGCCGCCACGATAATCCTGCGTCTGCGGTCTGGGACGATCGGTCGGCAGCGTCAGACATTCGGGCGCGCCGCGCAGCTGTTCCGCCCAGTAGTGCTGCTGCGCCTGCATCCGCTCGCCGCACAGATAGTGCTGCTGCCAGGCGGCGTAATCGCCGTACTGGATCGGCAGCGCGGGCAGAGGATCGTCTCTGTGCTGATTGAACGCGGCATACAGCGTTCCGATCTCCTTCATCAGCACGCCGATAGACCAACCGTCGGCGATAATATGGTGCAGCGCCAGCCGCAGCCAGTGCGTTTGTTCAGATACCGTGACCAGCTGCGCCAGCGCCAGCGGCCCGGCCGTGAGATCGAACGTCGGCGGGAAGCTCAGTGGATCGCGCGGGTCGTCTCGCCCGACCACGCTGAGCGGAAAGCCGCGGTTCTCCGCCTCAATCACCTGAACCGGCGTGCCGTCGCGAACCTCGATATGCGTACGCAACACGTCATGCCGCGCATAAACGCGATCCAGCGCCTGGCGCAGCGCCGCCGTATTCAGCGGCCCTTCAAGCTTCAGACCGCCCGCCAGCACGTAGGCGTCTCCCGCCGCCGCGTCCATCTGGCTTAACACCCAGATTCGCCGTTGCGCCAAAGACAACGGAGCGTCTTCTCCTGCTTTCAGCGGAAGGATTTCGGTCAGCGTCTCCTGCGACGCGGCGTCCAGCGACGCGGCCAACCCGCTGATCGACGGATAGGCGAATAACGTCGCCAGCGGTAGCGCCCGATGCAGCGTTTCCTGCACCTGGGAAACGAGCTGCATCGCCAGCAGAGAGTGCCCGCCCAGCGCGAAGAAGTTGTCGTGACGACTCACCTTCTGCACGCCGAGCAGCGACTGCCAGATCGCCGCCAGCGCCATTTCCGTTTCCCCTTGCGGCGCTTCGTAGGGCTGCTGTGCATAGGCCGATTCATCCGGCGCAGGCAATGCCTTGCGGTCTACCTTGCCGTTCGGCGTTAACGGCACGTTCTCCAGCGCGACCCAGGCAGCAGGCACCATGTAGTCAGGAAGACGCTCGCTCAGCGCCGTCCGCAACCCCTCGCGGGTGATCGTCGCGTCAGCCTCCGCTACGTAATAAGCGACCAGCCGGGCTTCCTCATGTTCACCGCTCAGCGCCGTCACCACCGCCTCGCGCACGCCCGCGCAGGCCAACAGCGCCGTCTCGATCTCGCCCAGTTCGATACGGAAACCGCGGATCTTGACCTGGAAGTCGTTACGCCCCAGATATTCCAGCACGCCGTCGGGCCGTCTGCGCCCCAGATCGCCGGTTTGATACATACGGGCATCGGTATCGCGGCAGAAGGGGTCGGGCAGGAAGCGCTCCGCCGTCAGGTCAGGACGGTTGAAATACCCCAGACTGACGCCATCGCCACCGATGTAAATCTCGCCCGGCACGCCGGTCGGCACCGGCTGTCCTTCCGCGTCCAGCAGGTAGACCCGCGTATTGGCGACGGGATGACCGATGGGGATCGACACCTCTTCAGATCCGATGCGCCACGTCGTCGACCAAACCGTGGTCTCCGTGGGACCATACATATTCCACAGCGCGTCAACGCGCGGGATCAATGCCGCCGCTAACGTCGGCGAAAAAGCCTCACCGCCTATTAATCCCGTCAAGCCGGGCGCGCCTTCCCAACCGGCGGCCAGCAACAGTTTCCACGTCGCCGGCGTGGCCTGAAACAGCGAGATCGCCTGCGCGTTCAGATAATGCCCCAACCTTTTACCGTCCCGGCGCAGGTCGTCGCTCGCCAGATGCAGCTGACCGCCCGCGATCAACGGCAGGTAAATTTCCAGAACGTGAATATCAAAGGAGACGGTGGTGACCGCCAGCACTCGGGTATGCGACGCCGCCTGATGCTGATGCCGCTGACTGTGCAGGAAATTCACGACGGCCCGGTGCGGCACCGTCACGCCTTTGGGACGGCCGGTCGAGCCGGAGGTATAAATGAGATAAGCCGGATGCTTCGCCGTCAGCCCGCGCGACACAGGGGCCAGATTGGCCTCGGCGCACCGCGTCCACGGACCGGTTGCATCATCGCACTCCAGCAACGTGGCCGAGTCAGGCAGTTCGCCCAGCGCGGCACGTGTTGTTTGCGAGGCGATCACCGCGATAGGCGCGCAGTCATGCAGTAACGCGTTAAGTCGCGCCGACGGCTGGGCCGGGTCCAAGGGCACATAGGCCGCGCCCGCCTTAAGCACCGCCAGCAACGAGGCAATCAGCTCAGGACCGCGCGGCAGCGCCACGGCCACCCGGGTCTCCGGGCCGGCCCCGTGCGCCACGAGCCAGTGCGCCAGTTGGTTAGCCATGCGGTTAAGTTCGCCGTAGCTCAGCGTCCGTTCGTCGGAGACCACCGCCAGCGCCTCAGGCTGCGCGGCGGCCTGATATTCGACCCATTCGTGGACGCAGGCGTCGCGGGGGTAGTCCACCTGCGTCGCATTAACCTCGTCCAGAACCTGTCGCCGCTCATCGGCAGACAGTAGCGGCAGCGACTGCACCGCGCAGTCAGGCTGCTGCGCCATGCCGCGTAGTATCCGTAGCCAGTAGCTCAGATAACGCCGCACCGTATCCGCATCGAACAGGGCCTTCGCATAGCACAGCGTCCCTTCGCATCCCCCGTCGGTTTCCGTCAACGTCAGATTCAAATCGACCTGCGCCATCGTGGCTTCGCCCTCCAACGGCGAGGCCACGACGCCAGGCAGGGTAAACGGCTGCTGCGGCGTATTTTGCAGCGACAGCATCACCTGAAACAGCGGGCTGTGAGACAGGCTGCGGGTCGGCGCGACCGCTTCCACCACCTGCTCCAAAGGGATGTCGGCGTAACGCTGGGCCGCCAGCGCCGTGTCTCGCACCTGCTTCAGCAGCGCGGGCGTGTCCAATGGTTCCGAGAGATCGATTCTCAGCGCCTGCGTATTGACGAACATGCCGATCAGCGACTCGACCTCGCGGCGGTGACGGCCGGCCGTCGGTACGCCGACGACGATGTCGTCCTGAGCCGACAGACGGCTCATCAACGCCGCCCACCCCGCCAACAGCGTCATGAACAGCGTACAACCGTGGCGCCGCGCCAGCGCTTTCATCTCGCTCAGCAACGTCGCGTCCAGCGTCACTGACGCGCAGGCGCCGTCGTAATCCTGTACCCGCGGACGCGGGCGATCGGTCGGCAGCGCCAGACACGTCGGCGCGCCCCGGAGTTGCGTCCGCCAGTAGTCGCGCTGCGTTTCCAGCGCCTCGCCGCTCAGTTGCGCATGCTGCCACGCCGCATAGTCGGCATATTGAATTGGCAGCGGCGGCAAAGGATCGGCCTGTCCCTGGCTAAACGCCGTATAAAGGGCGTTCAACTCATGCAGAAAAATCCCGAGCGACCATCCGTCGGCAATCAAGTGATGCAGCGCAATGCGCAGCAGGCACTCCCCTTCGCCCAGACATACCAGCTGTCCGCCCAGCAGCAGGCCAGCTTCCGGATCGGGCCGCAGCGTGAAATCCGGCAGCGGTTCCGAGGCATCCGATAACGTCCGGATTTCCAGCGCGAAGCCGCTGTCGGCGGAAGCGATGAGCTGACGCGGCGTCCCCGCCACGTTAACCACCCGCGTCCGTAGAATTTCATGACGGGCGACGATGCGGTCCAACGCCGCCTGCAGCGCCACCGTATTCACCTGGCCCCTGAGCCGATAGGCCATGCTCAGGAGATAACGCTCCGGCGCTTGCGACTCCATTTGCGACAGAAACCACAGCCCGCGCTGGACGGGCGCCAGCGGCATCCCGCCTTCGACGCGCGGCGCGCGAGGGATCGGTTGTCGACTGCCCGCGGCTTTCGGCTTAAGCCCTTTAGCTTTTGCCAGCGCCAGCAGTTTGGCCTTTTGCTCCCGCGTGAGGGGCTGGACAGAGGATGAGGTTTC
Organism: Lonsdalea quercina; assembly: GCF_900107885.1. NCBI lineage: Bacteria > Pseudomonadati > Pseudomonadota > Gammaproteobacteria > Enterobacterales > Pectobacteriaceae > Lonsdalea > Lonsdalea quercina. The sequence continues at coordinate 138,452 of NZ_FNQS01000007.1, forward strand.
TTCCGTGTTCTGCATTATTCTTCTCCTTCCATAGATGCCGCCATATCCAGCAGCTCTGCGATATCAAACTCTTCGATGCTCAGGTCCAGGATCCGCTCGCTGAGCGCGCTCAGACTCGGATGGGCAAAAATTTCCGCCAACGGCACGTCGACGTCCAGCTCAAGCCGGAGTCGGGACACCAGCTGCACCGCCAGCAGCGAGTGCCCGCCCAGTTCGAAAAAGTTGTCGTGCCGGCCGATGCGCTCGACGCCCAACAATGACAGCCAGATTGCCGCTACCGCCTGTTCGGTTTCATCCTGCGGCGCTTCAAACGCCGCATGCGCGAACGCATCGTCACCGGGTTCCGGCAACGCGTGGCGGTTCACCTTGCCGTTGGGCGACAGTGGGAACTCGGTCAATGCCACCCAGGCCGCGGGCACCATATAGGCAGGCAGCTGCGCCACGAGATGAGCGCGCATCGCCTCGATTTTCGCGCTCCCCCGGTAGTAAGCGACCAGCCGTTTTTCTCCTCCGCACTCACGCGGAACGACCACCGCCGCCTCAACGTACGGACATCCGCTCAGACAGGCTTCCACCTCGCCTGGCTCGATGCGGAATCCTCGGATCTTGACCTGATCGTCGTTGCGTCCCAGATAATCGAGGATGCCGTTTTTGCGCCAACGTCCCCGGTCGCCGGTTTTGTACATCCGCGCGTCCGCCTCAGAGGAGAAAGGATCTCGGATAAACCGCTCGGCGGTGAGCGCCGGCTGATTCAGGTAACCTCTCGCCACGCCGACGCCGCCGATATAGATCTCCCCCGCCACGCCGACTGGCACGGGTTCGCCTTTTTCATCCAGGATGTAGAGTCGGCTGTTGGCGATAGGACGCCCGATAGGCGGCTGGGGCACCCCGTTCGAAAATGTCGCCGGACAGACGAATTCACTCGCCACGTGCGTTTCCGCCGGGCCGTACTGGTTGTGAAGCCGGACATGCTCCGAGTGCTGGAACAACGCCCGCACATCAGGCCCGAGGCGCAACGCCTCGCCGCTGGCGATAATCTCCATCGACGGCGGCACGCGCCCCGAAGCGCGATACATCTGCGCCAGCGCAGGCAGGACTGACGGCGGAATAAAGGCCCGCTCGATGTGCTGCTCCAGCAGATCCGCCAGCCTGGGCATATCGAGCCGCACGTCGTCCGGGACGATGATCAACCGCCCTCCGCCGATCAACGCGCTGAGGATCTCCTGGCTCGCCACATCGAAGCCAAAAGAAGCAAACTGTAGCGTGGCACCCGCTGGGCGCTGGTTCTGCCAATGGATTAAATTGACCAGCGGCGCGTGCGGCATCGCCACGCCTTTGGGGCGTCCGGTCGAGCCGGAGGTATAGATGATGTAAGCCAGATGACGCGGGGTCAGCCCGATACGTTGCGGATCCGGATCGCTGCGCTCTGACTTGGCCCACAGCGGCTCATCCGCGCTCAGGTCGAGGATGGGCGGCAACGCGGAACAAGACGCCAGCGAAGAGCGGCCGACGTCGTCACACAGTACCGCCAGCGGCGTGCAGTCGGCGATCATGTGAGCCAGCCGCTCGGTAGGATAGAGAGGATCAAGCGGCACATAAGCGCCGCCGGCTTTCAGAATTCCCAGCAGCGCCACGACCATATCAGGCCCCCGCGCCACGCAGATCGCCACGCGATCGTCCGGACGCACGCCCTCAGCCATCAGCCAGTGCGCCAGTTGGTTGGCCCGCTCGTTCAGCTCGCCGTAGCTCAGCCGCCGTTCGCCGCTGACCAACGCCGTTGCCGTCGCCTGCCGATGCGCCTGCATCTCGAACAATTCATGCAGACAACGGTCTGCCGGATAGGCGGACTCCGTGGCGTTGAACGCCGTGAGCACCCGCTGCCGCTCATCGGCGGAGACCAGCGGCAGCGTGGCTACCGGCTGCGCGGCGGAGGCGACCATCCCCCGCAACAGACGCTGCCAGTAGTCCAGATAACGCTGGGCGGTATCCTCATCAAACAGCGCGGTCGCATAATACAGCGTGCCTTCCAGCAGCCCGTTCGCCTCACGTAATTCCAGATTCAAATCGAACTGACAGGTCGCCGTCTCGTTAGGCAACGGCGACACTTGAAGCTCAGGTAACTCAATCGCCATGTCAGGCAGATTGTGCAGCGCCATCATCACCTGGAAGATTGGACTGTGGGACAGCGTGCGCACCGGCGCGACGGCTTCAACCACCTGTTCGAACGGAATGTCAGCGTGGCTCTGCGCCGCCAGCGTGGTACGCCTGACCTGCGCCAGCAGCGCCGCCGTGTCCATCTCTGGCGTCACGGCAACCCGCAGCGCGAGCGTGTTGACGAACATCCCGATCAGCGGTTCGATTTCCTGTCGATCGCGCCCGGCGATAGGCGACCCGATCACGATGTCATCCTGCCCGGAAAGGCGGCTCATCAACGCAGACCAACCGGCTAACAGCGTCATATACAGCGTACAGCCGTGTTGCTGACCTAACGTCTTCAACGCCTGCGTCAGGTCGGCGTCCAGCGTCAGGGTTTTATACGCCCCGGCAAAGCTCTGCAACGGCGGACGGGGTCGGTCCGTCGGCAACATCAGATTGTCAGGCGCGCCGCGCAGCTGTTCGACCCAGTAACGTTGCTGCTCCTGCATTCGCTCGCCCTGCAAATGTTGTCGCTGCCAAGCGGCATAGTCGCCGTATTGGATAGGCAGCGGCGGCAGCGGGTCGGGTTGTCCCTGACTTAATGCGCTATAGAGGGTACCTAGCTCGCGCATCAGAATGCCGACCGACCAGCCGTCGGCGATAATGTGGTGCAGCGCCAACCTCAGCCAGTGTTCCTGCGGGGAAATACGGAGCAGTTGCCCCTGCGCCAGCGGGCCGGTCGTGATGGACACTGACGGCGTGAACGGTTCCGGGCGATCCTGGCTGCCGCTCATATCCAGCCGGTGCAGGGGGAAACCGCTCTCCGCAGGAGCAATCGCCTGCACGTCGACGCCGTCTCGGTGAACGATGTGCGTGCGCAGTGCCGCATGACGCAGCACGATACGATCCAACGCCTGTTGCAACGCGGCGAGGTTCAGATCGCCCTGTAGTCTAATCCCGCCGGTAATCATATAGGCCGCGCTTGCCGCCGGATCCATTTGCACCAATAACCAGAGGCGTTGCTGCGCCAGCGACAGCGGAGGCTCAGCCGCCGCCAGGCGAGAAATCGCCGGTAACGGCGGTACCGCCTTCTCGCCCAGCGCCTGCGCCATCTCGCATAGCGTGGGATGCATGAACAGCGTTTTCAGGTCCAGCTCCCGCTGCATTTCGCTGCGAATACGCGAGATCAACTGCACCGCCAGCAGCGAGTGCCCGCCCAACAGGAAGAAGTTATCCCGGCGCCCCACCGTCTCCACGCGCAGCAACGCTTGCCAGATGGCGGCTAACGCCAGCTCCACCTTGCCCTGCGGCGCTTCATAGTGTTGCCGTGCAAATGCGGAGTCATCCGGCTCAGGCAGCGCACGCCGGTCAACCTTGCCATTGGCCGTCAGAGGCAGGCTTTCCAGCGGCACCCAGGCCATCGGCACCATGTATTCAGGCAAGCGCGCCAGCAGCTGTTCACGCAGTACGTCGATAGAGGGTGCATTCGTGCCCTGCTCCGCCAGATAGTAGGCGATCAGACGTTTTTCTTGAGCGGCGCCCCCCTGCGCGACCACCACGGCCTGCTGGATCCCCTCGCAGTGCAACAGGGCATCTTCGATTTCGCCCAGCTCAATGCGAAAGCCGCGGATCTTCACCTGGAAGTCGCTGCGTCCCAGAAACTCGATCGTGCCGTTGGCGCGCCAGCGCCCCAAATCGCCGGTGCGGTACAGTCGCGCATGCGGCTCGGAGGAGAACGGGTCGGGAATAAAACGCTCGGTAGTGAGATCCGGGCGGTTGAGATACCCTCGCGCCACCTGCGCGCCGCCGATATACAGTTCTCCGCACACCCCCACCGGAACCGGCTGCATCCGCGCATCCAGAATATAGGTTTGGGTATTGGCGATGGGACGACCGATGTGCAGCAGCGCTTCATCGGCGCAGATGTCTCCGGAGGACGCCACCACCGTATTTTCGGTCGGTCCGTAGTTGTTTATCAGGGTGAAACGCGCCCCGGCAAACGGCTGACGAGTCAGACGATCACCGCCGACCAGCAGCGTGCGCAGCGTGGCAGGAGCCACCTCGCGGACAAACGCCAGTTCAGCGACGGGCGTCGGCAGGAAACTCACGTCAAGCGGCTGCGCGCTCCACCACGCCAGCAGTTGATCCGGATCGCGTGAGATTGCCGGCGACGGCAGCAGCAACCGCGCGCCGATCGACAGCGCAGACCAGATCTCCCAGGCGGCCGCGTCGAAGCCCAGACCCGCCACGCTGGAAACGCAGTCCCGTGAGCGCAGGGCGAAGGACTCGCAGTGCCAATGCACCAAATTGATGATATTGCGATGCTCGACCATGACGCCTTTCGGACGACCTGTCGACCCCGAGGTGTAAATGAGGTACGCCAGATGAAACGACGTCAGCCCTACCGCCGCAAGCGGAATATTGTCCTGCGGGCAGCGCGTCCACGGACGGGCGGCGCCATCAATGACGAACGTATGAGGATGGGGCGACAGTTCACCCATTCGGCTACGCAGCGCGCGTTCGGTGATGATGGCCTGCGGCCCGCTATCTTCCAGCAGATAGGCCAGACGTTCAGTAGGCGTCGACGGATCGATCGGCACATAGGCCCCGCCGGCCTTCAGCGTCGCCAGCATCGCGACGATCAGATCGCAGCCGCGTTCCAGCACTATCGCCACTCGGCCGTCCGGCCGGACGCCCTGCGTCATCAGCCAGTGGGCCAGTTGGTTAGCGCGCCGGTTCAGTTCGCCGTAGCTCAGGCGTTCTCCGTCGCACTCCACCGCCGCCGCGTTCGGCTGTCGCTCCGCCTGCACTTCGAACAGCGTATGCAGGGCATTTTCGGCCGGATAGTCAGCACGCGTGGCGTTGAAGCCAAACAACAGCTGACGGCGTTCGTCGTCGGGTAACAGCGGCAGCGTCTGCACCGGTTGATGCGGATCCGCCGTCATCCCGCGCAACAGCGCATGCCAATAGTCCAGATAGCGCCGGGCCGTCGCGGCGTCAAACAGTGCGGTGGCGTAGTAGAGCCGTCCGGTGATCCGACCATCGGCCTCACGGAGATCCAGGCTAAGATCGAATTGGGCCGTCTCCACGGGATCAGCCATCAGGGAGGTGTTCAGACCCGGCAACGTAAATGTCACCTCCGGCGTATTCTGCAACGCCAGCATCACCTGAAATACCGGGCTGTGAGACAGACTGCGGGCAGGCGCCAGCATCTCCACCACCTGCTCGAAGGGAAGATCCGGATGTTCCTGCGCCGCCAGCGTCATCGCCTTCACCTGCGCGAGCAGCGCGACGGTATCCGGCTGTTCCGACAAATTGACGCGCAGCGCCAGCGTATTGACGAACATGCCGATCAGCGGCTCCAGCTCCTGACGACCGCGGCCAGCGACCGGGCTGCCGATCACGACATCCTCCTGACCGGACAAACGGCTCATCAGCGCCGACCAGCCCGCCAGCAGTATCATGAACAGCGTCGCGCCATGACGCTGACTCAGCGACTTCAGATCCTGCGTCAACGACGGCTCCAGCTCAATATTCAGGCTGGCGCCGCGATAGTCCTGCATCGGCTGACGCGGCCGGTCGCTGGGCAGCGTCAGGCAATCCGGGATCCCGCTCAGCTGTTTTTCCCAATACGCCTGCTGGGCGCGCAGCTCCTCTCCCTGCATGTGTTGCTGCTGCCAGGCCGCGTAGTCACCGAATTGGATAGCCAGCGGAGGTAACGGATCGCCGCTGCCCTGACTGAACGCGGTGTACAGGCTTTGCAGTTCCTGAAGAAAAATGCCGACCGACCAACCGTCGGCGACCAGGTGATGCAACGACAAACGCAGTCGGTGCTCCTGCGCGCCGACGACGGTTAGCTCGCCGTACGCCAACGCGTCCGTGACTGGTTCAAATGCGGTATCGGACGAGGCCGTCGGATCGTCCGCCGTTATCTGTCGAAGCGGAAACCCACCATCGTCAGAGGCGATAACCTGCACCGGCGTGCCATCACACTCGGCAATACGGGTGCGCAGCGCGGCGTGACGAGCCACGATACGATCGAGCGCCTGCGTAAGCGCCGTGACGTTAAGCTCGCCCTCTATCTGGATCGTAAATGCGATGAGGTATGCCGCCCGCGCGCTGTCATCCATGCGCGACAGGAACCACAGTCGTTGCTGAGCCAAAGACAGCGGAGGATGAACGCCCTCCGCCAACGGCATGATGTCGGGCAGATGCCCGTTGGTCGGCGCGATGTCCAACGTGGCCGCCAGTTCATGCAGCACCGGACAGTCGAACAAGGTCGCGACCGACAGCTCCCGTTGAAGTTCGCTGCGCACGCGGGAAATCAGCTGCACCGCCAGCAGCGAATGCCCCCCCAGCGCAAAGAAGCTGTCGTGGCGCCCGACTTGCTCCACGCCCAAGACCGAGCGCCAGATCGCAGCCAGCGTCGTTTCCGTGTCGCCTTCCGGCGCCTCATACACCTGATGCTCGAAAGCCTCAAGATCCGGGGCTGGCAGCGCTCTGCTATCCACTTTACCGTTCGACGTCAGCGGTATGGAGTCCAATGCTACGTACGCCGCCGGCACCATAAAGGCCGGTAAACGTTTACCGAGCTGTGCCTTCAGCGCTTCCGTCGTCGGAGCCTGTCCGCGATCGTCCACCACGAAGTAGGCGACCAGCCGTTTATCCTGCTCCGTGCCTATAGCCGTCACTACGGCTTCTTTGACGCCGTCACAGGCCTGCAGGGCAGATCCGATCTCCCCGAGTTCGATGCGGAACCCGCGGATCTTGACCTGAGAATCGTTACGGCCGAGATACTCCACCGTGCCGTCTTCACGCCAACGGCCCAAATCGCCGGTGCGGTACATCCGCGCACCCGCCTCGCCATAAAATGGGTCGAGCGGGAATCGCGCTTCCGTCAGCGCAGGCTGATTCAGGTAGCCGCGCGTTACCCCGGCGCCGCCGACGTACAGCTCGCCCGGCACGCCTAACGGCACCGGCTCGCCATGACCGTCCAGGATGTACAGCCGCAGGTCCGGCAGCGGCCGGCCTATCGGGCTATCTCCCGTTGGCATCCCCGCCGTTAACGGACAGTGCGTCACATGCACCGTCGTTTCGGTGATGCCGTACATATTCACCAGTTGCGTATCTACGTCCGGGTTCTGCTGGTACCACGGCGTCAACGCCGCCACGTCCAGCGCCTCTCCCCCGAAAATCACGTAGCGCAGCGCGTGACGCTCAGGGCTGTCCGCCTGCGCCGCCGTCAGTTGGCGGAAGACCCCCGGCGTCTGGTTCAGCACCGTCACGCCTTCGCGGCACACCAGCTGATACAGCGCCTGCGGCGAGCGCGTCACCGCCTGCGGCACCACCACCAGACGTCCGCCGTGCAGCAGGGCGCCCCAGATTTCCCATACCGAGAAGTCGAAGGCGTAAGAGTGGAATAGCGTCCAGATGTCCCGATGGTCGAAGTCGAAGAGTGCCTGCGTCGAGGTCAGAAGGCGGGTGACGTTGCGGTGCTCCACCATCACGCCCTTGGGCTGGCCGGTCGAGCCGGAAGTGTAAATGATGTAGGCCAGATGATGTGGTGTCAGGCCAAGCGAGGCGGCGGGAATATTTTCATCTGAATGATGCGTCCAGGTCGGGGCATCGCCGTCCAGTACCATCAGCGACAGCCTCTGCGGCAGCTCGCCCAGCGACGGCAGGCTGCTGCTGTGGGTAATCAATACGTCGGGCGCGCTGTCTTTCAGCATGTACTGCAAACGGGCCTGCGGGTAACTCGGGTCCAGCGGCACATAGCCCGCACCGGCCTTGAGTACCGCCAGAATGGCGACGATAAGTTCGCTGCCGCGCGGCAATGCAATCGCCACCCGACTGTCGGGCTGCACGCCCTGCGCTATCAACTGCCGGGCCAGCGGGTTAGCGCGACGGTTCAGCTCGTCGTAGCTCAGCGAATCGCCATCAAAACTCACCGCTACCGCATCGGGGCGCTCCTTGGCCTGCTGCTCGAACAGCTCGTGAAGACAGAATGGGGAGGACGACGCTGGCGCGGATGCGGAATGCCACTGGCGCATTAAAGCTCGTTCTTCAGGCAACAGCAGCGGCAGTTCTGCGACAGGCCGACTCAGCTCAGTCGCCGCCGAACTGAGAAAGTGGCTAATGCGTCGCAGATGCCATGCTAACTCTCGTTCGTGGTAGAGCGCGGCATTGGCATTCAAACATAGCTCAATGCCTTCGTTTACCCCCCGGTCGAACAGCGTAATGGAGAGATCGTCGACCGGTCCCAGCAAGAGATTGTGAACTTTGGCTTTCGCGCCCTCGAAAGTCAGCGAATCGTTATGGCAAGGAAGAATATTAATCAGTGTGGAAAACAGCGTTTCACGCCCGGCAGCCATTCCCAGATCGGCTTTCAACGTCTCATACCGATAGCGTTGATGCCGCGATACTTCCAGCACAGTACGTTTTGTCTGTTCGAGTCCTGCGGACAGCGTGGTTGTCGGATTCACGCGCAACCGCAACGGCAGCACATTGCTCATCATGCCGGGGTAACGCCGCAATGCCTTGCCGACACGGGCCGTCATCGGCATCCCCAGCAGCAGATCTTCCTGTCCCGTGATCCGGTGTAAGTAGAACGCGACCAGCGTGATTAACAATGCCGGCAACGAAGCGTTATGCTGCTCCGCTACCTGCCGCAGCAGCTGATGTGTTTGCTCGGGAAGATAACGCTGCCGATGCAGTATATCGGCGCAGCTGGCCTGTCTGCCGGAGATACTCACCGGATCCGGTCGATTCGCGAGCTGTTCCAGCCAGTATTCGCGATCACGGCATAAGCGGGATGAGGCGTCGTAGTCCTGCTCACCCCTCTTGGCTTGTGCAAGCCCGAGAAGGTCGTGGTCCGTAGCCACCTCCCCTGTTAAGAACACGGCGTAGCGCTCCGCGACCCGCTGAATAAATATCGAGACGCTGTAACCATCCATGACGATATGGTGGTGACACTGGTAAAAAAGAAAATGTTCCTCCGCTAGCTGAATCAGCGCGAACGAAAAAAGCGGCCCCTGTTCCAGGTCAAACGACCTGTTGCAAGCATCCTCCATCCACTGCTTCGCCTTCTCCAGCGGATCGCTTTCCTGACGAAAGTCGAGCACAGGGAAAGGCCAGGACGACGCCACATCCGTCGACTGCGTAATGTCAAAGGACGAAACGTGTAAACGCACTCGCAGGGACTCTATTTCTTGAACGGTGGTTCTTACCGCCATTTCAAATCGCTGTGGGTTTAGCGCCACCGGTATCTCAAGATATTCGGCCACGTTAAAGACTTTAGCTTCCGCTTCAGGATTGAGATGCTGAGCAAACCAGATACCTTGCTGAGCGTGGTTGAGGGGATGAATGGACTGTGTTTCCCGTGTCAGACCGGGCTGCATATCAACATTTGACATAGGACTCCTTTCTTACATCATTAATTAGATCACAAACTAAAAACTGTCATTAATTCACTCATCCCTCATCATTTCGACGTTAACTATTCTCATGTCAAAGATTATTCTTATATTAATTAATGGTGATAGGTGAAAATACTATAAATAACAAAAATCGCCTCAATAATGAGACTTAGGAAAACGGTCACTGAGGACAACACAGAACTATTGGATAAAGCAAAAACAGGATCCGAGGACGAGGCTGTGATACATGTCATATAGCGCCTATCATAAAGCTGCCTTCTGTTTATATATAAACTCACCGCCAATAAAAAATGTTAAAAAGACAAGCTGAGATGACTGAATAAAAGGATGCCTCCACCCCGCGCAATTCTCATCATAACGACATCCTTACCACAACAATTAAAAATCCACAGAACAAAACAAAAACCAACAAAACCGATAAAAAACAATAAGTAAAAAACAACCCGCAAAGCAATGGGGCATATGCGGGGTTTTTTATTCTGTTTTTAAGAATATGAAATTCGGTCTGCGCCATTAGATAGCATGAAATTAATAAAAACAACCCCATTTCAAAACTTTCTATTTTAACAGGAAAGTTAAATTAGCTGGAACAAGGCTCACTCAATTAAAAATAGTCTTTATCCGAAACACGTATTTATGAAATACATAACTATAGATAACCATCTTTCATTATTTTATTTTTATTTTATTAGGGAAACATTTTAAGAAATAAACCCACAAATGTAACACCGGTTTGACAATCAACTTTCCCCCATTGATGTCCTTTGCCACCGTTATTGGTAACGTTAATGACAGAGTAAGCATCAAAAGGTTATGAAATTGTCCGCAAAAGGTATCCAAATTAAGAAACAAAACCACGAGTAAAAAAAGATGAGGACTGTCTATCTCTCTCATTAAGAGATCCGCTAACGCGGATTTTTGACGCATTTATGCAGCATACGCTCAACACTTTCCTCCGTGTTGCGCTAAGGCGTATTAACCACTTCTACGAGAAAGGCGCGTTGAGCATCGTTAACCTGGTGTCGCCATTCAGGCATGATCTTAATCTTCATCGAAAGCACATCTTATGAGCAGGAAGGCAATGATCTGAGTATCCCTGAAAAGCAAAACAACCCCGTAACGCGCAATCTCGGGTTATCACGGTCTTTTTAACGGCAGACAGATATCCGTTATCAATTCGTGTTCTGCCCCTTCATGGACAAAGTTAAGGTAGTGAAAAAACTGCGGGTAATCGCGTCATTCTTCGCCACAATGCGGCAGCCAGTTGTTGTAACGATTGCGGGCGCCAGTAGACAGAGCATAATGCGAACCACAGTGCCGCGCCGCGCCACAGCCTCCTGTGGGGATGACCGCATTCACGACGCCAAAGGGGTTATCCTCATCGACAGGCGCAACCACTGAACCACAGATATCAGAGCGAAAATCGGCTGTAGGCGTCATTATTGGAGCAACAGGAGCGACGCCATAGGTCTGGCGACTGCCGACGGGGGAAAGTCCGCTCGTGATCGATATCATTTAATTCAAGGCCCGCTTGAAACGATGGGTGTAATAATCGGACTTATCGTCAAACATGGCCGCCTCCGAGCGGATCAATATGCCCGGAGGCGGCGTTCCTTGCCTGACCGATCTTGCGTGAAACAGCCGCCGATGTGGCTGAACCCTACACCGTGGACCTATTCAAGGGGATGCCAAAGAAGAATGTGGATTATCTCGCCTATGGTTGGCGAGCTAGCCCTGCCCCATAGCAGTAAAAGCTGACAATGTTCGATTACCTCCTGCAGAGCCGTAGCATTACGATGTCTAACGTATTCTCCGCTCTAACCATAGAACTCTTCAGGCTGAAGCCATACGAATGCAAACGGATTCATTCCCGTGATTTTCCCCGCAGCTATCGACACAAATAAACAAGTTCGCTACTCATTTCAAACAAAGGTCAGGATTGAGAGCGTTTTACGCTTGCATTTTGGTTTTATTTATAAACCGCCGATCAATAAACCTCTTATTGATAGGTATAAACATATATAATTACCATGATTGATCGTTAAAAACGATCATATAATGCTTCCGTAGGTTTCTAATTAACCGTTTTTCTTTTTTGTCTAACTAAAACTTATGTATGGAGTAATTATCTTGAAAAAAAATCTACTGACCCTGTCCGTCCTCGTCGCATCTCTTGGGGTTACCGGACTGGCGCGGGCAACTGACGGAGTCATCAACTTCACAGCAACCATTTCATCTTCAGCCTGTTCAGTGAACAGCGTGGCGGATGCTTCCTCCACCACCGGGACAGTCAATTTCGGAACAGTCAGCAGCAGCACCTTTGGTACTGCTGGTGCGAGCACTGTCGGTACACCGTTTTCCATTGAACTGGCCGATTGTGCCGTCGCGACGGCACCGACTATTACCTTTGAAGGCACATCTGTGTCCACCAGCGGTTATACCGAACTGTTTGCCAGCGACATTAGCGGACTAGGTATTCGTATTGAGGATGCTGACAACACTGGCACCTATTACACCTCCGGCACACCAGCATCCAACACTGGCTTTAATGTCCTGACATCTACCGAAGTCACGTCCGCCACGGGTAATTTCAACGCCTATCTTGTCGACTACACCGGCTCCACAGCTTATAGCGGTAGTGTCGACACGGACGTCACCTTCACCATCAACTACAGCGATTCCTGATATTACCGGGCTGGCCAAAGGCCAGCCCTCCCTTGGTTCGGCTTTTTTCGCAAAGGTTATCTTATGAAATGTTCTATCGGATGCATCGGTGGTGCATGTCTGTTATCTGCATCGCTAGTCTGCCACGCAGACGGGCTTACCTTGGGAGGAACCCGTCTAATCTACGATGCTGCCAAAAAGGAGGCGAGTCTTTCCCTGAGTAACGCAGGGCAAAGCACGCCGTATCTCGTTCAGGTATGGGTCTCTGATATGCAGAGAAAGACCAAAAACATCCCCTTTATCGCCACGCCCCCCTTATTCAAACAAGCACTGAATGGGGAAAGCGCTATCCGTGTCGTCTACACCTCCTTACCGGCCCTACCGGAGGATCGGGAAAGCGTGTATCTGCTAAATGTCAGGGCGATACCAGCTGTTGAGAAAAAAACCGACCCGAAACGCCTAACCATCGCCACGCAGAACATCATCAAGCTGATCTACCGACCAAAAGGACTGTCGGCAAAAGAAGCCGGGCTGGCTTGGCAGAAGCTGAAAGTCACGCCCGTGTCTGGCGGTATCTCGTTCAATAACCCGACGCCTTATGTTGTCACCCTGACAGGCATGTCGGTAAACGGTAAAAAAATCGATAGGCCGGGTACCATTATGCCTCGCGCGTCAAAAATCGTACCAGTGAATGAACATGCTGTCAGGCACGTGACGTATAGCACCATCAATGATTTTGGCGGAATGACGACGGCAAAAGAGGTGAATTTTTAGTGGGGATTCAGGGAGTGATACCTAAATATCGTTTTTGTTCTCGGGTGAAGATACTGGTGCTCTGCGGGTATGCGACTGCTTCCCTGTCGGCTCAAGCTGAGATGTATTTCAACGTCAATGCACTGCATCTGGAAGAAAACCAGAAAGCGCAGACCGACCTCTCTCTGCTCTCTCGCACGGATATTCAGATACCCGGTGAGTACGACGTCCAGGTCCGGGTGAACAAAACTCGCGTCGGTGAACATCACCTGCGTTTTGTGGTGTGTGATGGTCGCCGCCTATGTCCGCAACTGACGCCGTCTCTGTTACGTGAGCTGGGCGTAAAAATTCAAGTATTTCCCGCTATTGTCGCCATGGTTGCCGATGCTCCGATAGTGAAACTTGGGGACTATATTCGCGGCGCAAACAGCGACTTTGATTTTGACCGGAGGATACTGAACTTAAGTATTCCCCAGGCTGCTCTGGATAACCGCGCTCGTGGCGATGTTCCCCCCGAACAATGGGACAGCGGCGTTCCAATGCTGTTTGCCTCCTACAGCGCTACCGGATCCGAAGTGAAAAATCACCGTAATGGTCAGCAAACCAGCACGCAGTACCTCAGCCTACGCAGCGGCGCTAATCTGGGCGAGTGGCGGGTGCGTAACTACAGCTACTACACTCGAACCCGCCAGGGGCGGGCGAGCTGGAATAGCATGCAGACCTGGGTCGAACGGGATATCCGTTCGCTGCGTGCGCGTCTGGTGACCGGCGAAACATCCAGCCCAGGCCTGGTTTTTGACAGCTTTAGCTTCCGGGGTGCCAGCTTGTCCACTCAGAGTGAAATGCAGCCGGATAGCCTTCGGGGTTATGCACCAGAAATCCGCGGCGTAGCGATCACCAACGCCACGGTTGAGATACGTCAGAACGGCAACCTGCTCTACCAGACCTTTGTGTCGCCCGGGGCGTTCGTTATTAATGATCTGTATGCCACATCAACGTCCGGCGAATTGGTTGTGACCATAAAGGAAGAGGATGGGGAAATACGAACATTCACTCAGTCTTTCGCTTCACCACCGATTTCAGTCCGTAAGGGCGTTGTGAAATATTCCGTTACTGCCGGAGAATATGGTACTCGTTATTACAACGATAGCAGCAATGCCGTCAGTCAACGTTTCGCCCAGGCTGAAATTCTGTACGGCCTGCTGAATAGCACATCAGTCTATGGGGGGATCATTGTCGCGGAGCATTACCACTCGGGTATGCTGGGTATGGGGCAAAGTCTGGGAAGATTGGGGGCCGTGTCGCTAGATGTCACGCATGCCGAGTCAACCTTTAGCGATGGCACCATTCGCAGCGGCCAGTCCCTGCAAGCGAAGTACAGTAAACACTTCGATATTACCGGAACCTCAATGACACTGGCGGGTTATCGCTATGCCACCGACGGCTTCTTCAGCTTTGATGAAGCGAGCAACTACTACCACAGCAGTAGCCTGGCCTCGCGCTATAGCCTGAAAAGCAAGGCGCAGCTCACCCTAAGTCAGAACATCGGCTGGTTAGGGTCGGTCTCATTTTCAGCCTATCAGTCAGAGTATTGGAACCGTGGAAATTCAAAAACGCGTTCCATAACTGGGAGCTGGAGCAAAACCTTTGATGGGATATCGGTCAGTTTGAACCAGAGCCAAAGCAGAATTTGGCGGACCGAAAAAACGGACAACATTACCTCCGTCAGCCTAAGCCTTCCACTCGGCAAATGGCTATCGTCTTCCGGCAGCAGCGTACGAATGACCAACAGTTGGTCGCGATCAGACCAAGGGACAAGCAGCCTGACGTCCACATTATCGGGGACGGCACTGCCGGGTAACAACTTGTCTTGGTCGGTATCCCAGGCGCAATCTCGAAGCAGCGCCGGCAGCGCCACAGACAGTACTGCAATTAGCGGCAGCTATCGAGGCGGTCGGGCCACTGCGGGGTTGGGTTACTCGAACTACTATGGCCTGCGGGAGACGGTGAGCTGGAATCTGCGAGGTTCAGTGGTAGCGCATCCGTACGGCATCACACTGTCGCAGCAGCTATCCGAAGGGGCCGGGTATGCCTTAGTGAGGGCACCAGCGGCTGAAGGCGTAAAAATCAGGAACAGGACAGGTCTAGTAACGGACTGGCGAGGCTATGCGGTGGTGCCGTCGCTGACAGCTTATCGTGATAACAATGTCAGTCTAGATACATTCACGCTGCCGGATAACGTTGACGTGACAGATCCTATAGTGCACAAGGTACCGCAGAAAGAGGCGATGGTTTTGGCGGATTACCGTACCCGCGTAGGCTACCGGGTATTTCTGACACTGACGCATGACGGAAAACCTTTGCCGTTAGGCGCATCGGTATCGGCTGGCGAAGCGGCGGGTATGTCCAACGAACAGGGGCAGATATGGTTGACGGGAATGAAGGCGAACGGCGTGATAAAAGCCACGCTGGCCGGTGGCCGGGAGTGTCAGGCTCCGTTCAGGGTGGACCAAGCGGAGACGAGGAATGGGATCAAAATGGTCACACTCGAATGCAGGAGTTAGCAGTATGAGAAAGATTGATGAATTAGGTATTAAAAATAACCGCGGAAACTTAATTTTTTATTTTTGGTGTGCAGACGATGGTTATCAAGCCCCTCAAATGGCTGTATTTACTTCATCGGGATAATCTCTATACCTCCTCACATAAAAAAACGGCACGGTTATTTATAGTTCTAACTCATCTTTAATATCAATAATACCCGAACCAGAAATAAAAACCCTGTAATATAGGAGTGGTTAAAGTGATTAATAAAGTAACTTGGGATAATTTCATTATCGGAAAGATAATGTCCAAAACGGCTCTTTTCTTTATTGCTTTTGTAGCACAAGGAATAATCGGCTTAGTCTCTGCAGAGGGTGTTTATGATCCTACGTCATCAACTATTACATTGCCGTCGTCGTTAGTCATACCGGCCAACACTGAGATTGGAACGATAGTATACACATCAGATGCAATATCAACATCGATGAAAGATGGTAAGTCCAGCACATCAGCCTTTGCATCTGAATATGCCACATCTCCAACATTATCATCGTATGGTAACAACGTATACGAAACCGGTATAACAGGCTTGGGGTTTCGTTTGCGTGGAGTGTTTCAAACACCAGCTCAGTCGGGAATTGAGCAATATTATAGCGTATCAACTGCACAGCCATCTTATTATTGGCTCGGCTCACAGACAACCAGCTATGAACAATATACGTATCTTGAATTGGTTGTCATTGGGAATTCCGTAGAGTCGGGTTCACTTGACTTAAGTGGCGTCACAGCGCGGTTACGCTTTAATTATGACTCCACCAATTCAAGTAGCGAGAGTACCTGGCTTATTTACCTTAGTGGCACAACAGAAGTGACAAGCGCTTCCTGTGAGGTGAATACTTACGACACTTCAGTAGATTTAGGAACTATGTATACGCAAAACTTGAAGGCGGCTGGCAGTACATCAAACACAACAGATTTTACTATAAACTTGACCTGCTCGTCATCATTAGTCCCTAATATAACGTTTTCAGGCACGGTCGACAGTAACAACAATAATATTTTTGCCAATGACAGCGGCACAGCGACGGGCGTAGGTATTCAACTGCTCTATGATAATATCGCCATTACACCGGATACCGCAGTTTCTTTGGGGACGGTAACGTCCACCTCTGCGACCGACTATGATTTTAAAGCCCGGTTATACCAGACCACTAACACGGTGACGGCAGGAAGCGTGGATACTACGGTCAATTTCACCTTGGAGTATGAATAATATGACACATTCACCAGAGAAAATTTAATATACACTAGTCCATTTTTCCTAGCGGTTTATGATGGCCGCAAGTCTAGTGTTCTGATAAAGGAAACAGTACTTGTTTTTATCTTCTGGTAACTCATGATTGAAGCTATTAAAGTTATCAATCTGGAATATAAAAAACTGTCGTTTATTATGGTAGGAGTGACCATCAAATAAAAATTAAAATAAATTGGTGGCGATTATTTTCACTAACACTAATGAATAACGTGATGATTTATTTCGCAAAGAAAAACGCAACCACGTTAATTTTTAAAAACAATTTAATTTTCAAACTTATTTTTATGATCATTTTACCTTTTTATTACATGAAAATATGAAAAACACTTACACGAAAAAATATATGATAACGTGATAAGAAAAAGGTTTAATTTTAGTTATCAGCCCGTACATCATCGCAAGACACTCCCGACCCAAATTATCCACGGCAGTCAGCACTTGGAAACGCCGCCCGTTAAACAGATTATCCGACACGAAATCCAGACTCCAGCACTGATCGATGTGTGTCAGGGCCGGCCGCTGCTGGCGACGTGCTGCACAGGCATGCCTGCGAGGGCGCTTTCTGCGCAGATTGAGACCTTACAGGAAATAATGGATGCGGTGTGTTTTCTTGTGGTCAACCCACCAGCCCTCGCATCGCGACCGAATAGGGTTACAGTAAGTAACTCTGTAAGGAGGCTTGAAGCCATATCCCTTAGGATTCAGTACATTAAGAAGGTCATGGAGCGGGCGAAGGGAATCGAACCCTCGTATAGAGCTTGGGAAGCTCTCGTTCTGCCATTGAACTACGCCCGCACGGAGAAGTGCCCGCATTATAGCGCTATCTGTTTGCCGGGCAAGATAAAAACCCGTCAAACTGACTGTGTTTTAAGCAATTAAATGCGCTAAAAAAAGAAATTAAGGTGCGAAGGCTTGCGCCAGAGGTCCAGCAACGATCATCAAGCCAGCAGCGTTTCTCTTCCTAGATTAGAGGCAAGCCCAATCGTTAGCCCGTGCGCGACAAAAATTATTCAGAACCCACAAAAAGAAAAAACCCCACGCAGAGCGTGAGGTGAAGTCGTTTATAACAGCACAGCATTCCTCATACCGTGCTGAACTGACGGCCTCACACCATGAGGCCGTCATCGTCATTATTTCTGCGGGCGCATGGCCGGGAACAGAATCACGTCGCGGATGGTGTGGCTGTTGGTGAACAGCATTACCATACGGTCGATACCGATGCCCAGACCCGCCGTCGGCGGCATGCCGTGCTCCAGCGCGGTGACATAGTCTTCGTCATAGAACATCGCTTCGTCGTCGCCGGCATCCTTCGCACTCACCTGCTGAGCGAAACGCTCCGCCTGATCTTCCGCATCGTTCAGCTCGGAGAAGCCGTTGCCGATCTCACGGCCGCCGATGAAGAATTCAAAGCGATCGGTGATCTCCGGATTTTCGTCGTTACGTCGCGCCAGCGGCGACACTTCCGCTGGATATTCGGTGATGAAGGTCGGCTGGATCAGGTTGCTTTCCGCCGTTTCTTCGAAGATCTCGGTCACGATGCGGCCCAGCCCCCAGCTTTTCTCGATCTTGATGCCCAGGGACTGTGCGATCGCCGTAGCTTTTTCCAGATCGTCCAGGTCCGCCACGTCAGTTTCAGGGCGGTATTTGCAGATCGCTTCACGCATCGTCAGCTTTTCAAACGGCTTGCCGAAATCGAAGGTCTGGTCGCCGTATTCCACCGTGGTGGTGCCCAGCACGTCCTGAGTCAGGGTGCGGAACAGCGTTTCCGTCAACACAATCAGGTCTTTATAGTCGGCGTAGGCCATATAAAGTTCCATCATGGTGAATTCAGGATTATGACGCGGTGAAATCCCTTCGTTACGGAAGTTACGGTTGATTTCGAATACGCGTTCGAACCCGCCGACCACCAGGCGTTTCAGGTACAGCTCAGGCGCGATACGCAGGTACATATCGATGTCCAGCGCGTTGTGATGCGTGATAAACGGACGCGCTGAGGCACCGCCCGGGATCACCTGCATCATCGGCGTTTCCACTTCCATGAAGCCTTTTTCGACCATGAAACGACGGATAGACGCCATCACCTGAGAGCGAATGCGGAATGTGTTGCGGGATTCATCGTTGGCGATCAGGTCCAGATAACGCTGGCGGTAACGCGTTTCCTGATCGGCCAGACCGTGGAATTTGTCCGGCAGCGGGCGCAGCGCTTTGGTCAACAAACGCAGTTCGGTACAGTGAATGGACAGCTCGCCGGTCTTGGTTTTGAACAGTTTTCCGCGCGCGCCCAGGATATCGCCCAGGTCCCACTTTTTGAACTGTGTGTTGTAAACGCCTTCCGGCAGGTCATCACGGGAGACGTACAGCTGAATGCGTCCGCCCACGTCCTGCAGCGTCACAAAAGAGGCTTTCCCCATGATGCGGCGGGTCATCATACGCCCGGCGACGGTCACTTCCAGACCCAGCGGCTCCAGCTCTTCGTTGTCTTTTTCATCGTAGCTGGCGTGCAGCAAATCGGAGGTCGTATCACGACGAAAATCGTTCGGGAAGGCCACGCCGTTTTCACGCAGAGCGGACAGCTTTTCGCGACGCGCCTTGAGTTCGTTATTAAGATCCTGCGCCTGTTCGGCACCCTGAGATTGTGGTTCAGACATGTGGATTCCTTATAGCCCCGCTTTTAAACTTGCTTCAATAAATTTGTCCAGATCGCCGTCGAGCACCGCCTGGGTGTTGCGTGTTTCCACCCCGGTACGCAGGTCTTTAATGCGCGAATCATCCAGCACATAAGAGCGAATCTGGCTTCCCCAGCCAATGTCGGACTTGTTGTCTTCCAGCGCCTGTTTTTCAGCATTTTTCTTTTGCATCTCAAACTCGTACAGCTTGGCTTTCAGCTGTTTCATCGCCTGATCTTTGTTTTTATGCTGCGAACGGTCGTTCTGACACTGGGTAACGATGTTGGTCGGTATATGGGTGATACGCACCGCGGACTCGGTCCGGTTAACGTGCTGACCACCGGCGCCGGAGGCGCGATAGACGTCGATACGCAAGTCGGCCGGGTTGATTTCGATATCAATATCGTCGTCCACTTCGGGATAGACGAATGCCGAGCTGAAGGACGTGTGACGGCGGCCGCCGGAGTCGAACGGGCTTTTACGCACCAGGCGATGCACGCCGGTTTCCGTCCGCAGCCAGCCGAAGGCATAATCGCCGATGATTTTGAGGGTCGCGGATTTGATCCCGGCCACTTCACCATCTGATTCTTCAATGATTTCGGTTTTGAAGCCTTTAGCTTCCGCCCAGCGCAAGTACATACGCACCAGCATGCTGGCCCAGTCCTGCGCTTCCGTACCGCCTGAACCCGCCTGGATGTCGAGATAGCAGTCGGCGCTGTCGTACTCGCCGGAGAACATGCGGCGAAATTCCAACTGGCTGAGTTTATTTTCCAGACCGTCGAGTTCGGCGCAGGTTTCGTTGAAGGTGTCTTCGTCGTCTTCTTCCACCGCCAATTCCAGCAGACCGGAGACATCTTCCAGCCCCTGCGTCATTTGGTCGATGGTGTCGACGATCGCTTCCAGAGAGGAGCGTTCTTTACCCAGCGCCTGAGCGCGTTCTGGCTCGTTCCAAACGTCCGGCTGTTCCAGTTCGGCGTTTACTTCTTCAAGGCGTTCTTTCTTGGCATCGTAGTCAAAGATACCCCCTCAGAACTGCTGTCCGCTCAGACAGGTCCTGAATTCGGTTTTTTACCGGATTAATTTCAAACATGATGTTTAAGATCTTTTGTTGGTCAAAGGGACGACGTGTATTCAAACGGCGAATTGTAACGGATCCACGTCGGGGTTTATAGCAATCCGTTCAGTTTTTAGCAGCGGGCGGGCGTGTCGAAAAGATACCGCGACGCCCGCCCGGCTCGGCAGAAAGCTTGCATTACAGCGGCCACAAATGTTCGATTAGCAGCTGCACCGAACGCTTGCCGCGATACTCATTCACATCCAGCTTATAGGCCAGTTCCACCTGCCGGACACTGCTGTCCGGCCACTGCGTGGTATCCACGTTGAACGCGATGCCGTCCAGCAAAGGTCCGCCCGCCAGCGGTTCCACCATCACTTTGAGATGACGTTCTCCCACCAGACGCTGTTGCAACAGGCGGAAGCGGCCGTCAAATGTCGGCTCGGGGAATGTCTGCCCCCAGGGACCGGCTTCCCGCAGCAGCTGCGCGGTACTCAGCGTCAACTCGGGGGCGGCCAGTTCGCCGTCGGACCAGATGACGCCCTGTAGCTGAGAGGCATCCAGCCACTCGCCGACCAGTTCGCCGAAGCGCTGGCGAAACTCCTCAAAACGCGCTTCTTCCAGCGACAGCCCGGCGGCCATCGCATGCCCGCCGAACTTCATCATCAGGCCGGGACAGGTGGTGTCCAACCGCTCCAGCGCGTCGCGCAGGTGCAGGCCCGCAACCGAGCGGCCTGAGCCTTTCAGTATGCCGTCGCCCGCAGGGGCGAACGCAATGACCGGGCGATGGAAACGCTCTTTGATGCGAGACGCCAGAATGCCGACGACGCCCTGATGCCACTCCGGATGGTACATCGCCAGCCCGCAGGGCAGCGTCTCGCTGCTGCGTTCCAATTGTTCGCACAGTTGCAGCGCCTCGACCTGCATCCCCTGCTCGATCTCGCGCCGAGTCTGATTAAGCGCATCGAGATCGCTCGCCAGCATCCGCGCCTCTACGATGTCCTCACACAGCAACAGCGCCACGCCGACGGACATATCATCCAGCCGTCCGGCGGCGTTCAGGCGCGGCCCGAGGGCAAAGCCCAAATCGCTGGCGACGAGCTGAGTCGCCTCTCGGTTAGAAACTTCCAGCAACGCGCGAATGCCCGGTCTGCATTTACCCGCGCGGATGCGGTTCAGGCCCTGGGCCACCAGGATCCGATTGTTGGCATCCAGCGGCACCACGTCCGCCACCGTACCCAGCGCGACCAGATCCAGCAGCTCTGCCAGATTAGGCTCAGACAAGCCGTGCTGTTCAAACCAGCCGCCGTCGCGCAGCCGCGCCCGCAGCGCCATCATCAGATAGAACGCCACCCCCACGCCCGCGAGGGCCTTGGACGTGAAGGCGCAATCCGCCAGATTAGGGTTGATGATAGCCTCCGCCGCGGGCAGGGTTTCGCCCGGCAGATGATGATCCGTCACCAGCACATCAATCCCGCGCTGATGCGCATCGTCTACGCCTGCATGGGAAGAGATCCCATTGTCGACGGTGACGATCAGCTGCGCGCCTTTGGCCGCCGCCTGGGCGACCACCTCGGGGCTGAGGCCGTAGCCGTCTTCAAAACGGTTAGGCACTAGGAAGTCGATATGCTGACCGCCCATCCGACGCAGCGCCAGCACGGCCAGGGCTGTACTGGTCGCGCCGTCCGCGTCGAAGTCGCCGACGATCACGATACGGCGCTGCTCCGCCAGCGCCGCTTGCAGACAATCTACCGCCTTGTCGATCCCCGAAAGCTGTCGATAGTCCAGCAGGCCGCGCAGGCTGCGTTCCAGCTCCTGCGCAGCCTGAACGCCGCGCTGGGCGTAAAGCCGACGCAGCAGCGGCGGCAATGTGTCGGGAAGATGATGACTCTCTACCGCCGGACGGCGGCAGAGCTGAGTTACGAAAGTCACGGGGCGCTTAACCACCCGACTTCTGGGAGGCTTTATGCGCCTGCAGCATGGCGGCCATCTCTTTCGGATCCTGATAACCCGGGATTACAGAGCCGTCGTCCAGCACGATGGCTGGCGTTCCCTGAACGCCGAACAAGATGCCGAGCTGATAGTGCGCGGAGATATCGGTTTTGCAGGTCGCGGGCGAGATATCGTCGCCTTTCATCGCCGCATCAAACGCTTTTTTGCGGTCGGCTACGCACCAGATGGATTGCATATCCTTTTCCGTCTGAGAGCCTGCGCCCTGACGCGGGAAAGCCAGATAGCGGACGGTGATGCCCAGCGCATTGTAGTCGTTCATCTGCTCGTGCAGTTTGCGGCAGTAACCGCAGGTGATATCGGTAAACACCGTGATCACATGCTTTTCCTGCGCCGCCTTGTACACAATCATCTGATCCTTCAGCGCTTCCAGCTTACCCATCAGAATAGAATTGGTGACGTTGACCGGATTTTTACCGCTCACGTCATACAACGGGCCTTGCAACAGGTGTTTGCCGTCATCGGTGATGTATAGCACGCCATTATCGGTCAGGAGGGTCTTCATTCCTGGGATAGGCGCCGCCTGAATTTCCGCATTTTGCATACCCAGACGGGTCAGTGACTGTTGGATGGCGGCGTCGTCCGCGCTGGCGCTCATGGCGACGACAAGCAGAGAAAGCAGTAATGCACTCTTTTTCATAAATTGATCCTGTTATTGGATGAGGCCTCGTATGCAGCCGACATGGCTGACGCCGCCCCACCCCATGATTCATCTGTCAATCACGCCCGGGGATGATGCTGCTGGTGCAGCTGCTTCAGGCGTGCCGTGGCGACGTGCGTGTAGATCTGCGTGGTGGACAGGTCGCTGTGCCCCAACAGCATTTGTACTACGCGTAAATCCGCGCCATGGTTCAGTAAATGCGTGGCAAAAGCATGACGCAAAACATGCGGAGAAAGTTTGGCGCTGTCAATAGCGGCGATGACCGCATAATGTTTGATGCGATGCCAGAAGGTCTGGCGGGTCATCTGCTGCCCTCGGCTGCTGGGAAACATCACGTCGATCGGCTTATCGTTGATAAGCCAGGGGCGACCGTATTCCAGATACTGTTCCATCCAGTGCACCGCCTCTTCTCCCAGCGGCACCAGACGCTCTTTGTTGCCTTTGCCGATCACGCGCACCACGCCCTGACGCAGGCTGACATCGCTGATGGTCAGTCCCACCAGCTCCGAGACCCGCAGGCCGGTGGCGTACAGAACTTCCAGCATCGCTTTGTCGCGCAGTTCAAGAGGTTTGTCGACACAGGGGGCATTGAGCAACGCGTCGACCTGCGCCTCCGTTAAATCCTTCGGCAATCGCTGCGGCAGTTTGGGAGACGAGAGCGCCGCGCTGGGATCGTCCGAGCGTTGCTTTTCGCGGTAAAGATACTGAAAAAGTCGCCGGGTGGCGCTTAACAGACGCGCAGAGCTGGTCGCCTTGTAACCGCCCTCCAGTCGTTCAGCCAGAAAAGCCTGCAGGTCCACGGCTTCCGCCTGCAACAGGCTTTTATCATGGTGCGCCAGCCAGTCCGCCAAAGAGCGCAGATCCTGTCGGTAGGAAGCCAGCGTGTTTTCCGCCAGATTTCGTTCCAGCCACAATGCATCCAGAAACTGTTCGATCAGGGGGTGATCCGGTGTCTGCATGGCGGCCTCCTCTGTTTCATGCGGGGACTATTATGCCTGACAGCGCGTGAACGGGGTACAATTCGGTAATTGCTTTTATTTTTGTCATATCCTGCGGCAAAAAATGCGGCGCAAGGGATTATATCTTATGAATCGGGGGAAAAGCGGGACAGTTCCCAGCGCAGCCCGCGCCAGACGCGGCTTGGTGGTTTGAAAATAAGCATTTTCTATGCATAGAATACCCATTCTTGTTGTTAAAAAACTGAAAAAACTATGCAATCCTCCGTCGCATCCGCCGTTGATGACAATCAGAGACCAGACGCCCCCGTCAACTCCCGTAATAAGGTTGTGGTTGCTTCTCTGGTCGGCACTGCCATCGAATTCTTTGATTTCTATATCTATGCTACCGCCGCGGTGCTGATTTTCCCGCACATCTTTTTCCCACAGGGTGATAACGCTGCCGCAACACTCCAGTCACTGGCGACGTTCGCGATTGCTTTTATCGCTCGCCCCATCGGTTCCGCCCTATTCGGGCACTTTGGGGACCGGGTCGGACGAAAAGCTACGCTGGTGGCTTCGCTGCTGACGATGGGGATTTCCACCGTCGCCATCGGCCTGCTGCCGAGCTACCAAACGATTGGTATCCTGGCGCCAATGCTGCTGGCGCTGGCTCGCTTTGGTCAGGGTCTTGGTCTCGGCGGAGAATGGGGCGGCGCGGCGCTGCTTGCGACGGAAAATGCGCCGGCGCACAAGCGCGCCCTGTACGGCTCTTTCCCCCAGCTGGGCGCGCCGATTGGCTTCTTCTTCGCCAACGGCACTTTCCTGCTGCTGTCCTGGCTGCTGACCGAAGAACAGTTCATGCAGTGGGGCTGGCGCGTACCGTTTATTTTCTCTGCGATTCTGGTGCTGATCGGGCTGTATGTCCGCGTTTCCCTGCACGAATCGCCGGTCTTCGCCAAAGCCGAACAGGCGGGTAAGAAAGTGCGGATCCCGATGGGGACGCTGCTGAGCAAACATCTGAAAGCGACGATCCTCGGCACGTTCATCATGTTGGCGACCTACACGCTGTTTTATATCATGACCGTTTACTCCATGACCTACGGTACCTCGCCGATTCCGGCCGGATTAGGTATTCCGCGCAACAATTTCCTGTGGATGCTGATGATAGCGGTGATTGGCTTCGGTCTGATGATCCCGGTCGCCGGCTATCTGGCCGACATCTACGGCCGACGTCGCACCATGATCGTCGTGACCTGCAGCATGCTGGTGTTCGCTTTCGTATTCCCCTTCCTGCTGGGTTCCGGCGAACAGGGGTTAGTGATGGCGTTTTTGGTACTGGGTCTGAGCATGATGGGCTTTACGTTCGGGCCAATGGGTGCGCTGCTGCCGGAACTCTTCCCGACGGAAGTCCGCTACACCGGCGCTTCCTTCTCCTATAACGTGTCCTCGATTCTGGGCGCCTCGGTCGCGCCTTATATCGCCGCCTGGCTGACCAGCAACTACGGGCTGTTCTACGTCGGCCTCTATCTGGCCGCCATGGCCACGTTGACGCTGATTGCGCTGCTGCTCGTCAAAGAAACACGTCACCAGTCCCTCGATTAAACATCACGGGCGAAGGCGCCTGTCTTCGCCCCGATGCTTTCCCCACGGTCATTTGTGCTTTACGGGCGTAGTATACTTCGCCAGACTAACGCCCTGACTGTGCGGTGCGGCGCTGCGGCATCGCCTTACATTCACTTTCCCAACACACTGACGGCTTATGAAGATAGGACTTTTTTACGGCTCCAGCACCTGCTACACCGAAATGGCGGCAGAGAAAATCCGCGACATCCTGGGTGCGGATATGATCGAACTGAACAACGTCAAAGACGTCGATCCCCAACGTATGGAAGACTATGAAGCGCTGATACTCGGCATTCCGACCTGGGACTTCGGCGAAATTCAGGAGGATTGGGAAGCCATTTGGCAGCACCTGCCGACGCTGAAACTACAGGGAAAGATCGTCGCACTTTATGGCATGGGCGATCAGTTGGGATACAGCGAGTGGTTTCTGGATGCGCTGGGTATGCTGCATGAGCAGCTACAACCGCTGGGCGTGCGCTTCATCGGCTACTGGCCGACCGACGAGTATGATTTCATCAGCACCAAGCCTCTGACGCCCGACGGCAAGCACTTCGTCGGGCTGGCGCTGGACGAGGTGAATCAGTACGACATGAGTGAAGACCGCATCCAGCAATGGTGTGAGCAGATCCTGCAGGAACTCAAAGCATTACGCCAATCCGAGCAGGCGTAACGTGCGCCGTCGGGCGATGGTTGTCTCGATAAACCGTCGCCCCGCGCTTTTGAGATAGTTAACGACGCTTCTGCGCCCACCACTTGGCGCGAGCGGCTGGCGTGAAGAAACTCCAGGCGACGAAGCGGCTCTGCTTCTGTCCCTGCGCCATATCCACGGTTTTAACGCTCTCGGCACCGACCTCATCCAACACCCGATACAAATCGGGCAGATTCTCTTTGCGCGAAACCAGCGACGTAAACCATAGGCATTGACGTGAAAAGACCGCGCTTTCGCGGATCATTTGCGTGATAAACGCTTTCTCACCGCCTTCACACCACAGTTCCTCTTCCTGCCCGCCGAAATTGAGCGGCGATCGTTTGTCCAGACCGAGGTTATGCAGCTTCCGGCGTGACCCTTGCTTCGCCTCGTTGGCCGAAGCATGGAAAGGCGGATTGCACAGCGACGCGTCAAAAATCTCATTTTTGTGGATGATGCCGTTGAGGATGGCCTGATGGTCTTTCTGACGGCGCAGACGGATAGCCCGGCTTAGGCCGGGGTTGGCGGCAATGGTCGCGTTGGCCGCCTGCATGGCCTGCGCATTGATTTCACTGCCGGTGAAGCGCCAGTCGTATTCCCGGTGGCCGATCAGCGGGTAAATGCAGTTGGCGCCGCATCCGATATCCAGTATGGAGGCGTCGCGCGGCACCTGAGACTGATTATCCTCGGCCAGCAAATCCGCGAGGTGATGAACATAGTCCGCCCGTCCGGGGATCGGCGGGCAAAGGAACCCCTCGGGTAAATACCAGTGTTCAATCTGATAGAACTCATGCAACAGCGCCTGATTCAGCATTTTGACCGCGTCCGGATTGGCAAAATCGATCGACTCGTCGCCATAGTCGTTCACATGAACGAACGGGGTCAACGCAGGATGCGTAAGTTTCAGGGCGGTGAAATCGTAGCGGCCGCGATGGCGGTTGCGTGGATGCAGCATGTTTTTCTGCGCGGCGCGTTTTTGTGCAGGCGTGGTCATCAGCTTCTCTCTTGTTGAACGACGCGTAAGATACCCGCTGCGGCAAATGGCGTAAATCGCTGCGGGCATTTTTCTCGCCCCCAGACCTAATGGCTCCGATTTCTTCGCCCATCAGCGACGAGCGAGACTGTTCGAACCAAGTGCCAGAAGTGCTCAACGATTGAAGGGCGGCAAGATCGCCGGAGGAGAGTCGCTCAAAGGCCGAGTTTTTGGGTGGTCTGTGAATCAATGCGGCAAATTTCCGTACGGCGGCGGTCATTACGCTACGGAACAAAAGTCACAGTATGCGTAATTATCCTGCGCAGTTGTCCTTTTGCAGCAAAAGCTGGCGCAGGTGCCGCCACTCATCCCGCCCCATACTGTCCGATGAGATCCACAGACGCTGTTCCAGCGCCGCGCCGTCCGCCGCGCGCAGCGACAGCAGAATACCGTTTTTAAGCATCCACGGACGTTTGACGATACGCCACTCACGCTGCTGCCAGCGCAGATGCTGTTCGCCATACAGCGATATTGCGCCGTGTCGGGATTTGATATTGCGCTGACTGCGAATGAATCCGAACATCACCAGCGACACCAGCCCCAGCCATAGCGGCGCATATCCGCTCGGCCACGGGGCCAGCAGAATCAAGAACACCATAATGCCGTGCGCCAGCAGAGAGAGCAGCTGCATGCGCCAGGAAACTTTGAGATCACATTGCCACTGGGCCACGGTGTTTATTTCGCGTCTGAATAAGGGAAACCATGCGTTTAAGCGCCTGATCTGATGGCTCGCCGTGGTTCATCAGCCAGTTGAACAGATCGGGATCGTCGCATTGCAGCAGGCGGACAAAAGCGCTTTTGTCGCTATCGTTCAACGCATCGTAGTCATGCTCGAAAAACGGCATGATGGAAATATCCAGTTCACGCATGCCGCGCCGACAAGCCCAGTGGATGCGTGATTTATCATTGATATCCATATGATCGCTCACTTTGTTCAGTCATGGACTTCAGTGTAACCCTATTTTGTTCGATGATATTAAACCAATAGTAATACTTTGACATATTTTAGCGCAGGAATCGCATCGGCATCGCTCACTCTGCGTAGCGCTTCGCGCATTCGACATCTCCGCCCAATAAGCGCTTGCAAACCCTTGCCGCTCTTTTACCATTAGGCGATTGCTGAATCCCCCTCATAGCAGGACTGTAACCATGGCTAATACAATTCCATCACACCCGTTATTCCCGTCATCCGCCCTTCCCGCCACGCTAATGACGCTGGACGACTGGGGGCTGGTCACCCTGATTGGACCCGACACCGTGAGCTATGTTCAGGGGCAGGTGACCACCGACGTGACGGCGCTGCAGGCTAACCAGCATGTGCTGTGCGCCCATTGCGACGCCAAAGGTAAAATGTGGAGCGCGCTGCGCCTGTTTCACCACGGCGAGGGACTGGCCTACATCGAACGCCGCAGCGTGCGCGACGCACAGTTGACCGAGCTGAAAAAGTACGCGGTCTTCTCCAAAACCACGATTGCGGCGGACGACGATAGCGTACTGCTGGGCGCCGCCGGGCAAGGCATCCGGGAACAACTCGCCCCGCTGTTTCAGGCATTACCGGATGCCGACAACGCCGTGGTACAGGAGTCGGGCGCAACGCTCCTGCATTTCACGCATCCGGACGAGCGTTTCCTGTTGGTGCTGTCAGCCGAACGCGCGGCCATCTTAATGAACGCGCTGGATGCGAAAACGCCGCGTCATGACGGTGAACAGTGGCTGGCGCTCGATATCGAAGCGGGCTACCCCGTGATTGACACGGCGAATAGCGCGCAGTTCATTCCACAGGCAACTAATCTTCAGGCTTTACAAGGTATTAGTTTCCTGAAGGGGTGCTATGCAGGGCAGGAAATGGTGGCGCGCGCCAAGTATCGCGGCGCCAATAAGCGTGCGCTGTATTGGCTGGCCGGCACGTCGAACACTGAACCGGCGCCAGGAGACGATCTCGAGCTTAAGCTGGGAGACAACTGGCGTCGTACCGGGACCGTGCTGGCGTCCGCGCGTTTGCACGACGGCCAGCTGTGGGTGCAGGCGGTGTTGAACAAGGATTTGGAAGCCAACAGCGAGCTGCGCGTACGCGACGATAGCGCCAGCGCACTGTCAATTCAGCCGCTGCCCTACTCACTGGAAGAGTAACCGATCACACGTGCGGCCGCCGGGAAACGGCGCGCCGCTGAGATCGGGTGAAGGCATAGCCTTAGTTAGGGAATATCGCCGCGCGCCTGCGACTGGCCGCCATGCACTAAGGCAGAGCCGGCACGACATCGATATTTTCTGCGTTGTGGGTGTGACGGATTCAAGGCGATGTCCGTCGAGCGCGACCTCGACTCACGCCGAAAGGCACGCTCAAACCTTTATTTTCAAGCGTTGATGTCCGATATCAGCAAGGATGACCAGACATTCTCAGCTGCCGCCCGAAGCGGGCGGCATCGCCCCTGCGGGGTTAGACATAAAGATAAATCGCCAGAAAATGACACAAGCTGCCCCCCAGCACGAAGCCATGCCAGATGGCATGGTTAAAAGGGATCCGCTTGCTGGAATAGAAAATCACGCCCAGCGTATACACCGCCCCGCCAACCGCCAGCAGCACCACGCCGCCGAGGGAGAGCGTCACCGCCAGCTCATAAATCACAATCAGCGATAGCCAGCCCATGACCAAATACGTCACCAGGGAGAGGATCTCAAAACGATGCGCAAACACCATTTTGAAGATGACGCCCAATAGCGCCAGACTCCAGATGGCAATCATCAGTCCATACGCCAATGGCGTCTTCAGCCCCACCATCAGGAACGGCGTATAAGTGCCGGCTATCAGCAGGTAAATCGCACAGTGGTCGAATTTTTTCAGCCAGCGCTTGGCGTCCTGATTGGGAATGGCGTGGTATAGCGTAGAAGCCAGAAACAGCAGAATCACCGTGCCGCCATACAGGCTGTAACTGGCGATGGCCGTGGCATCTGCGCCGTTCTTTTCCGCCTGCGTCAGCAGTAAAACCAGCCCGATGATCCCCAACACCAAACCGACGCCGTGGCTGATGCTATTGGCGATTTCCTCCGCCAACGAATAACCCGAATCCAATACCTGCTGCTTCATGATTTACCTCTTGAATATCCTGTTCGCCGCTCAGCGGGGACTTTTATCATGCAAAAGCCTAAGCGGATGATGTCCTCGCAACCAGAGTAACGGAGAACTTTTTCAGTGTACACGCGTACGCTGAAATAATTATAGCCCTTACGGTATGAACCACCTGCCTCCAATTCCGCATTTCAATGTCGCCTGTGTTGCCCTACAATTGGGCACTTTCCCTTCTGGAGATTATTCAGATGTCCCTCGCCGTACTGGACTTTGGTCCGTTGACTGACGTCGTCGCATTCTTGATGGAAGTCGATAAGCTTAAAAGCGTGAAACGCCGTTCCAAAGTGATTGGCACTGACTGTCAGGAAGATTCTGCCGAGCACAGCTGGCACTTCGCGCTGGCGGCGATGAGCCTTGCGCCATACGCGGGAGAAGACGTCGATATTCAGCGTGTCATTCAGATGGCGCTGATCCACGATATCGTCGAGGTCGATGCAGGCGACGTGCTGGTTTACGATCTTCAGGGACGCGCCGATGCACACGATCGCGAAGTCGCGGCGGCCATACGGCTGTTCGGCCTGCTGCCGGAGCCGCAGCGCAGCCTCTTCCACCAGCTATGGCTGGAATATGAGGCAAGCAAAACGCCGGACGCCCGCTTCGCGCTGTTGATTGACCGCCTGATGCCGGTGCTGATGAACCTCCACAACGGCGGTCAGAGTTGGGTGGAGCACGGCATTCGTCTGGAACAGGTGCTGTCGCGCAATGCTTTCATCAGCGAAGTGTATCCAGAACTGTGGGGCTATCTCAGTCATCACCTGGAAGTCGCAAAGAGCAAAGGCTGGCTGAAGTAGCCCATTTGCTCTCCGGTCTGTTGTTTGTGACATCAAACGCGCAACAGACCGTTGCGCTTCTTAGTCTTTCAGCGGCTTATGGGCCGTTTCTCTCGCCGACCACACGGCCCATAGCGTAAAAAACAGCGCCAGCGTCACATACAGCGAAACCGACACCGACGTACCGTAAGACGCAAACAGGTACGTGATAATCAATGGCGCGAAACCGCCACCGACAATCCCCGCCAGCGTATAAGCCATCGACGATCCCGCATAGCGCACCTGCGTAGGAAATTGCTCGGTGATAAACGCCGCCTGCGGCCCATACATCGACGCATGGATCAGCAGGCCGACCACCACCGCCAGACATATCAGCAACGGCTGCGTGCTATCCAGCAAAGCGAAAAAGACAAATGCCCAAAGGATCGCCGCCAACGCGCCGCCCATACTGACAGGTCGTCGTCCAAAGCGATCGGACAGCATACCGAACAGCGGGACGGCGATGGCATTGCCGACCGCGCCCAGCATGGTGGCGGTTAACGCCAGCGGCCGCGGCAGATTCAGCACCGTCGTCACATAGGTCAGGGTAAACACCACCACCAGCGCATACAACACGTCGGAACCGATGCGCGAGCCACCGGCGATCAACAGCGAACGCAGATGCTGACTGAAGACCACGCGGACCGGCGCCTGCGTGATGTGTCGACTTTTCTCCAGCTTGAGAAAAGCGGGCGTTTCACCGACGCTGCTGCGCAGCCACAGGCCGAATACGACCAGCACCAGACTCAGCAGGAAAGGAATACGCCATCCCCACGCCTGAAAGCTGTCCGGCGACATGGCGAGCGTCACCAGCGTGATAAGCCCCGTGCCGATGAGCGTGCCGCAAGAAGGCCCCACCTGAGCAAACGAGGCGTTGCGCCCGCGCTGATGCGGCCTGCCGTGCTCCATCGACAGCAGCACCGCGCCGGCCCATTCACCGCCGAGCGCGATCCCTTGAATGAAACGCAACGTGACCAACAGCAGCGGGCTCCAGATCCCCCAGTGCGCATAGTCGGGCAGCAGGCCCATTAACGCCGTCGTCACTCCCATGATCACCAGCGTGGCAACGAGCACGAAACGCCGCCCCAGCACATCGCCCAGATGACCGAAGATGACCCCGCCGATTGGCCGCGAAATATACCCGACGGCATAGGTGGAAAAAGCCAGAATCGTCCCTACCAACGGGTCGAACGACGGGAAGAAAATATGGTTGAAAACGAGCGCCGCCATGATGTTGTAGACGGTAAAGTCATACCACTCCAGCGCGGTGCCTATAGAGCTGGCCGCCGCCAGCTTGCCGGTATTCGGCGTATCGGCGGCAATCGGCGTTGCCTGATCCGCCGTTTCGGTCG
Organism: Lonsdalea quercina; assembly: GCF_900107885.1. Lineage (NCBI taxonomy): Bacteria > Pseudomonadati > Pseudomonadota > Gammaproteobacteria > Enterobacterales > Pectobacteriaceae > Lonsdalea > Lonsdalea quercina. The sequence goes on from NZ_FNQS01000007.1 coordinate 171,261, forward strand.
TCACGGTATTCATCATTTCAGCTCCTGTGCGGTGAGTTGCCAACTGAAGGCGTAATGCAAGAAATCGTGAGGAGACACCGTCAATGCCTGTGCCGCCAGCGCCGCCATCTGTTCTCCGGCGGACGCGGAGCTGCTTTCCAGCACCAGTAACGGGACAAGCGGCGCGGATGCGGGAGACGCATTCGGCAGCGTCGTACTTAATGCCGCATCCGGCAACAACAGGCTGCTGCTGACGAATCCCGCCGCCTTGGTCAGCGACTTGCCAAGATGAGTGATGCGATCGATCAGCGTACGCTTCTCACCGGGGACGAGGGACAGCAAACTCAAGTGACTGCCCGTACCGCAGCCGGTGACCGCCGTGATAGAGGACACCCGCCGCAGCGGATCGCGCATGCGCCGCAAATTGGTTTGCGACCACGCCGTCTGGTGGGAATAAGCCGCCTGATAAGACGGCGAGGTGAAGCAGTCCAACGACGCCGTTTTGTACAGTCCCAAATATTTGCGTCCGCCCTGCAAAGCCTGATAGCGCGTACCCGTGAGGAAGCCGGGAATCCGCACCCGCTCCTCCACGTGTTCGCAGTCGTACCACTGGTTAAAATCCGCCTCATCCTGCTCGGCGACGTCGGTGGCGACAAGCAACATCCCGTTCGGGGAAACCTTCATGATTTCTCTCCTGCTCATTCAAGTGAGGCGGTCAGGCCGCCGTTAAGGCATCGTTCAATCGACAACGTCCATCCTAATAGCGCGCTGTCCTTCATCGGCAAGAGCACCGGCATCAGGCCGACCGACGCATCTCCTGGTTGGTGGCACGGCAGGGAACCCGCGCAGCCGTCCAGAAAGTTGATGACGGAAGGATTCCGCAACGCAATGCCGTCAACGCGAAAATCGGTCTCGCCATCGGCCTCCATCTGATCGATAGGCGGCGCGATAAAAAGAACGGTGGCTATCAGTAACGCGTCGTGACCTTGGATTTCGGCGGTCACTCGCTGCTGCCACTGGACACGCCGCCGCGCCAGCAAGACTCCATCATGTTCTTCCGCGGCGAATGCGCGACAATACGCGCGGGTCGTCCTCGGCGGCCGCTGTAATGTCAGCGCGCCCATCACGCCACCACCGGCAGCACAACGCTGGAGTAGCTGTGGCTAATGATGCGTCCCAGATGCTCATCGACCAACGCCATACGAAATGCCGCCGCTGGGCGAATGCCGCCAATCGCCGTCATCGTGCCGCAGCTCATGGCGAGTCCATCCACCCGCGTCGGAACGTCAGACGCCAGATAGCGTTCCAACAGCGCCATCGGCGGTTGCAGGCTGGATAACGCGCCTTCCTGATAGAGCCGATACTCCCCATTTTCGACGATCCATGAGCGCAAAATTAGCGAGTCCCAATGGGCGATCACTTCTCGCAGCGGCCAGGCATCCCGCGCCACCGGCTTAGCGCACAGTTGTTTTGACAGTGCTACGCTCTGCGCTTCCAACTGACGATCGGTATGATCCGACGCCAGCGAAACATAGAGTTTCCCACAGTAGGAAAAGATCAGCGGCTCGGCTTCGCCGGAACTGGCGTTGCCGACGACTTCAACGAGAGAGGACTGCGTCAGCTGGTTCGCCGCTACGCGATAGAACAGCGGAATTGCACTGGGTTGAGGCACGCCCAGCGCGGCCAGTTCCCGGATATGGTGCATCACAGCGTCACGATCGCGTCCGGTCCACCCGGCGATCACCAGACGATCAATGTCGACCTCAATTCGCTTTTCTGCTGATTTTTCCAGCACATTGAAGATCAGTTTCATGACGTTGCTCACCCCACACTAAAAATAACTGTGAAATTTCACACGGTTTTCAATCAGGGAATAAGCGATTTTCGTGCCATGTTCTGTGTACTATGGTGAAAGACTTTTCATTGCAGGAGCGATACGTGAAGCACGTCGATGAACAACGTCGGGTCTTGCCGACAGCGGAAGAGGCCGGACTCTCGCAGAACGAACTGGCCTATCGGCGATTCAAACAGTTGCTGGTCACTCTGAGCTATAAACCCGGCGAGTATGTGAACACGGCACAGGTCATGAATGAGCTAGATATGGGCAGGACCCCCGTCAACCAGGCCATTCATCGCCTGGCGAATGAGGGATTGCTACAGGTGATCCCACGCAAGGGCGTGGTGGTGTCTCCCCTTTCGATCAACGATGCGCTGGAACTGATCGAGGTCCGGCTTGCGAACGAAAACCTGTGCATCCGGCTTGCCTGCCAGCGCGCTACGGCGGTGCAGATTACCGAACTAAGCGAACTGAATCAGCAGATCGACGCCGCCTGTCAGGCCCGTGACCGAATACAAATGATGACGCTGGACTACGCATTCCATCAGATGCTGGCGCAGATTGCCGGCAACAGCACCTTGACGGACATGCTCAGCGTCCTGCACGCCAGAGCGCAGCGTTTTTGGGCCAGCACCTTGTCCAAAGAAAGGCACATGCAGGAAGTGGTTGAAGAGCATCGCGCCGTGATAGAGGCGCTCAAGAGGCAGGATGTAGCAGCAGCGGAAGCTGCGATGGAAGCGCACATCCTGTCGTTCCGCCACGCGCTGTTGCATACCTTTTAGTCGCGCGGGCCGCTCAAAACAGGACGGGGACTGACCTTACGGCAAGTCCCCGTCCTTCCCTCCAATTCAGCCCCTGAGCCGCGAAAGCGAGACGCCGTCAGACGTCGTCGCTGATAGGGACGCATGAGCAAAACAGGTTGCGGTCGCCGTACACGTCGTCCAGTCGTTTCACAGTCGGCCAGAACTTGTTCGCGGCGCCCGCCGGGAACACCGCCAGATCACGCCCGTAAGGGTGGGACCATTCGGTAACCAACTCGGTTTGGATATGCGGCGCGTTGACCAGCGGGTTATCGTCCAGCGGCCACTCCCCGCGCGCTACGCGGTCGATCTCTTCACGTATCGCCAGCATCGCGTCGATAAAGCGATCCAGCTCTATCTGACTTTCCGACTCCGTAGGTTCAATCATCAACGTCCCCGCGACCGGGAACGACATCGTTGGCGCATGAAAACCATAGTCGATCAGCCGTTTGGCGATATCCAGTTCGCCGATCCCGCTGATTTCCTTCAAGGGTCGGATGTCCAGAATGCATTCGTGCGCAACCCGGCCACCGAGGCCGCTGTAGAGCACCGGGAACGCCGACTGTAGCCGCGCCGCCACGTAGTTGGCGTTAAGAATGGCGATCTGGCTGGCCTGTTTCAGCCCTTCAGCGCCCATCATGCGGATGTACATCCAGCTGATAGGCAGGATCGAGGCGCTGCCGAACGGCGCGGCGGATACGGCGCCCTGCGCGGTCAGCACGTCAGCGATTTTTACGACCTGATGCCCCGGCACAAACGGCGCCAGATGCGCCTTCACCCCTATCGGCCCCATCCCCGGACCGCCGCCGCCGTGAGGGATACAGAAGGTTTTGTGCAGGTTGAGGTGAGACACGTCTGCACCGATAAAACCGGGCGAGGTGATGCCCACCTGCGCGTTCATATTGGCCCCGTCAAGATAGACCTGGCCGCCGTACTGGTGCACAACCTGACATACTTCACGGATGGTCTCTTCGTAGACGCCATGCGTCGACGGATAGGTCACCATGATGCAGGCCAGCCGCTCTCCGGCCTGAGCCGCTTTCTCCCGCAGATCGTGCAGGTCGATGTTGCCCTGCTTGTCGCAGGCGACAACGACCACCTCCATGCCCGCCATGTGCGCGGAAGCCGGGTTGGTGCCGTGCGCGGAGCTGGGGATCAGGCAGATTTGGCGCTGCGGCTGATTGCGGCTTTCATGATACCGACGGATGGTCAGCAGACCGGCATATTCGCCCTGCGCACCGGAATTCGGCTGCATGCAGACGGCGTCATAGCCGGTCAGCAGCACCAGCCACTCGCTCAGCATAGCGATCATCTGGCGGTAACCCTGCGCTTGCACGGGCGGGCAAAACGGGTGCAACTCGGCAAATTCGGGCCAGGTGATCGGCAGCATTTCCGCCGCCGCGTTGAGTTTCATGGTGCAGGAGCCTAGCGGGATCATGGCCTGATTGAGCGCCAAATCCTGTCTCTCCAGACGATGCAGATAGCGCATCATCTCGGTTTCACTGTGATAGCGGTTAAACACCGGGTGCGTCAGGATGTCGTCCTTCCGCAGCAGCGCGGCAGGCAACGAGTCCGATCGCGCGCTGACCTCGCGATCCAGCGCATCGATATCCAGACCGTGCTCGTCCCCCAGCAGGATCGCGAACAGCGCCTGTATATCATCGCGCGTCGTGGTTTCATCCAGCGAGATCCCGACCGCGCCGTCCAGATCGCCGCGCAGATTTACGCCAAAACTTAACGCCCGGCTCAGCGTCGTTGCCTTATCCGCGACCGAGACGGTCAGCGTATCGAACCAGCGGGTATGCCATAAGGTGGCGCCGCGCTGCCGCAGCCCGGCGGCCAAAATATCGGTAAGGCGGTGAATGCGTCGGGCGATGCGTTTAAGCCCTTCCGGGCCGTGGTACACCGCATACATGCCCGCCAAATTCGCTAACAATACCTGGGATGTGCAAATGTTGGAGTTGGCCTTTTCACGGCGAATGTGCTGTTCGCGAGTCTGCATCGCCATACGCAGCGCTGTGTTGCCCGCGGCATCGCGAGAGACGCCGATAATGCGGCCCGGCGTCGCGCGTTTGTACTCTTCGCGACTGGCGAAAAATGCCGCATGCGGGCCGCCGTATCCCATTGGCACGCCGAAGCGCTGCGCGGAGCCAAAGACGATGTCGGCCCCCTGAGCGCCAGGCGCTTCGAGCAGTACCAGCGCCAGCAAATCCGCCGCAACGCAGGTGATCACTTTGCGTTGGCGCAGCTCGCTCAGCAGCGTCCGATAGTCGTGCAGTTCGCCGGTCGTACCCAGCTGCTGCACCAGAACGCCGAAGATGCCGTCATCCTCAAGCGCGTCCTGCGGATCTCCGGTCACGATGTCAAAGCCGAAGGTCGCGGCGCGCGTCCGCATGACATCCAGCGTTTGGGGGTGCACGTCGTTCGCGACGAAGAAACGGTGGGCTTGCTTCAGCTTGCTGACGCGTTTGGCCATCGCCATCGCTTCCGCCGCCGCAGTCGCCTCGTCCAGCAGCGAAGCGGACGCCACCGGCAGTCCAGTCAGATCCTGGGTTACCTGCTGGAAATTGAGCAAGGCTTCGAGCCGTCCCTGAGACACTTCGGGTTGATAAGGCGTGTAAGCGGTGTACCATCCCGGATTTTCCAGCACGTTCCGCAGGATCACCGGCGGCATCTGTACGCCGTAGTAACCCATGCCGATATAACTTTTGTAGATCTGATTACGGCTGGCGATCGCCTTCAGCTCCGCCAGCGCCTGATGTTCCGTGACGGCATCCCCGACGGCGGGGGGACTGGGCAACTGGATATCCGGCGGGATGATCTGCTGAATCAGTCGATCCAGCGATTCTGCGCCGACCGACGCCAGCATATCCTGCTGCTGCGCGGCGGTGGGACCGATATGGCGTTCCACGAAAGCGCTAGGGTATTCAAGTTGACTGAGAGTCTGGGTCATTACGACATTCCTGCATCAAACCACATCAAGCGAGCGCCGCCTGCGGCGCCCCGAAAGATCACCCGTCCGGGCGCCAACGACGATTAGTGCCCGTCGTCTTCTTCATCCAGCAGCGTCTGATAAGCGGCGGCATCCAATAGATTGTCCCACTCTGCGCCATCGCCGGACTTAATACGAAATAACCATCCGCTGCCGTAGGGATCGCTGTTGACCTGTTCCGGTGCGCCTTCCAGCTCGCCGTTGACCTCAACCACTTCGCCGCTCAATGGAGTGTAGACATCCGATGCGGCCTTGACCGACTCCGCCACGGCGCATTCGCCCCCGGCGTTGAACTGGCTGCCCACATCGGGCAAGTCGATAAATACCATGTCGCCCAGCAGCGCCTGCGCGTGCTCGGTGATCCCAACACGATAGGTGCCGCCTTCGTCCGCCGCGACCCATTCATGGGACGAGGTATATTTCAATTCCGCCGGTACATTGCTCATTGCCACTTTCTCCTTTTAGACAAAACGGTTAAATCTCTATCAGGGCTTTTCCTGCACGGACAAAATTAGGCTTCGTCACCCGGACGGGGACTTCGCGCTGGCGGATACGCACCACCGCCTGTTCGCCGATGCCTTGCGGGACGCGAGCCAACGCGATGCTGACGCCCAAAGTGGGCGAGAACGAGCCGCTGGTGATCACGCCTTCGCGCACCGCGCCGCTGGCATCGGTGAAATGCACCGGCAAGCCGTTGCGCAATACGCCTTTTTCCGTCATGACCAGCCCGACCAGTTGCTCGGTGCCGTGGGCTCGTTGACGCTCCAAAGCTTCACGCCCGATAAACTGACGATCTTCCGGCTCCCAGACGATCGTCCACCCCATATTCGCCGCCAGGGGAGAAACGCCTTCATCCATATCCTGTCCATACAAATTCATGCCGGATTCGAGACGCAGAGTATCGCGCGCCCCCAGCCCCGCAGGCTGAACGCCCTCCGCCAGCAGCTGTTGCCACAGGCCGACCGCGTGTGCTTTCGGCAGCGCGATTTCATAGCCGGCCTCGCCGGTATACCCGGTGGTGGCGATAAACCAGTCGCCGCTCTGTACGCCGAAAAACGGCTTCATGCCGGCCGTATCTTTGCGCTGCTGCGACGTCAGCAATCGCTGTACCTTTTCCTGCGCCAGCGGCCCCTGGATCGCGATCAGCGCCAGATCGTCACGCTCCTGAATTTGCACCATGAAAGGTTTCGCCTGCTCTTCTATCCAGGCCAGATCTTTTTCGCGAGTGGCCGAGTTGACCACCATCCGGAAAAAGTCTTCCTTGAGAAAGTAGACGATTAAATCGTCTATCACGCCGGCGGAGGGAGTCAGCATGGCGGTGTAGAGCGCTTTACCGGGCTGCTTCAGCCGGGCCACGTCGTTCGCCAGCAGATGGCGTAAAAACTCGCGTACGCGAGCGCCATGCAAATCGACGATAGTCATGTGCGAAACATCGAACATTCCGGCGCTCTTGCGCACCGCGTGATGTTCCTCCAGCTGTGAGCCGTAGTGCAGCGGCATCATCCAGCCATGAAAATCCACCATTTTGGCGCCGTCGGCCAAATGTTGTTCATACAGCGGGGTTTGCTTTGCCATCTTTTCCCTCTACGTTAACCGTGCTGGTTACAGCGGATGCGTCCAACGCAAACGTGATCTCTGCCTTTGAACTTACCACCGATGTGGGTTCTTAACCACACGCCCTGCCATAAGTAAATCTATATAATAACGCCTAATAAAAGTGTGATTACCCTTCCACCACATCCACTTTTTTCGCTATTAAAAAGGCATTAATCAGCAGATATAAGCGAAGATATTCGGCTTAATACTTAAAAATGATAAAAACCCCCGCATACTCCCTATTTCTCAACACACCACAGAAACAAAACGCATTAGGTAATCTAATGCGAAAAAGTAGGTAAAATTAGATTATTTCAGGCAAGAATGAGGCGGTGCAGAGTGGTCAGGCGACGGAGTTTCTATTCGCTATCAATCGCGATGCGATCCCTATCACGCTTTATTGCCATCCAGAATGAGAACGCCCGAACGCGATCGTGAATAAGGGGGAAGAAGTGAGTGGCGACAGGCAAATAAAAAGGCGGCGCACCGCCGGTCCGTCATGACCGTGATGTGCCGCCCGCAACGAACGCGACTGACTTAGATCAGATGCGCGATGTTGACGTTTTCCATCAGATAGTGGTTGTCGGAGTAGTCCACCGGAATTGCGATCACCGCAGGTCCGTCGACGTCCATCGCCTGATGCAGTTTTGGAATCAGCTCTTCAGACGACTCAACCGCGAAGCCTTTCGCGCCGAAGGCTTCCGCATACACTTTGAAATCAATCGGTCCGAACTTGACGCAAGATCCGCGGTTGTATTTCTTCTGTTCCTGGATTTCAACCATGTTGTAGGCATTATCCACCCAGATGATATGCAGGACATTACAGTTCAGACGAACCGCCGTTTCCAGTTCCATACTGGACTGCATGAAGCCACCGTCGCCAGATACCGACAGCACTTTCTGGTTCGGATTCACCAACGCGGCCGCAATCGCCCAGGGCAGCGCCACACCCATGGTCTGCTGACCGTTGGTCATTAGCACTTGGCGTGCGCGGAAGCTGTACAGGTAACGCGCAAGCCAGATATGGAAGCTGCCCATATCGACACACAGCGTGACATCTTTGTTCACCAGATCCTGCATCGCACGAACCAGACGCAACGGATGGATAGCGAAGCCGTTCATGTTGATGGCATGGGTCGCCAGTTGATGACGCAGTTCGCGACGCTCTTCCAAAATAGCGACGGCGTCGGAAGACAAGCTAATCGGCGAATTCAGCTGCTCGTTCAGCATATCGATGGTGATGCAGATGTCCCCCACCAGCTCCAGGTCCGGACGGTAGTCGCATTCCAGTTCGGATGGCAGCACATCGATATGCACCAGCGTCGCATTGCCGGTGTTCCACAGCGCCGGCGCATATTCGACCGGGCTATAACCGACGGTGATGATCAGGTCGGCTTGCTGCAACAGTTTGTCGCCTGCCTGGTTATTGAACAGACCGACACGGCCGGCAAAATGGTCAAAGTGCTGCTGATCGATAACGCCGGCAGCCTGATAGGTGCTGGTGACCGGCAGTTGGCTGCGGTGTAGCAGGCGGCGCAGCGCATCGGCATTTTTCGGCTGGCTGGCCATCAGACCTAGCAGCAAAATCGGGTTTTTTGCCTTTTCGATCATTTGCGCAACGCGTTTGACGTCCGCCAGAGGCGCGCTATTCAGCGTAGGCAGGTTTGTCGCGGCCAGCACAGGGCTTGTCACCGGATCGTTGACAATGTCTTCCGGCAGACTAATAAACGAAGCGCCCGGACGACCGAACTCGGCGGCGCGGAACGCATTAGCCAGCACTTCAGAAATAGCGGAGGAAACAGGAATTTCCGCGCTGAACTTGGTGACCGGCTTGAACAGGCTGACAGTATCCAGGCTCTGGTGAGTCAGTTTTAGTCTGTCGGCGCGTTTCACGGCCCCCCCCAGCGCAACAATCGGGTCGCCTTCCGAGGTCGCCGTCGCCAGACCCGTCACCAGGTTGGAGCAGCCAGGACCGGAAGTCACCATCGTAACGCCCGCTTTCCCCGTCAGACGGCCGATTGCCGATGCCATGAAAGCCCCATTGGCTTCGTGACGTACGGGGATGGTCTGGATCGATGAGTCCACAAGTGAATCAAAAACGCGGTCGACTTTAGCGCCAGGAATACCGAAGACGTATTTGACCCCTTCCTGCTCCAGATGTTTTACGATCAGATCCGCACCGCAAGCCCAGTGCTGTTGACCATCCTTATTTTCCATAACATTTTTCCTATGCATTTTTGTGCTTTCTTTTCAGTACCTTGATGAACTTTAGCTTTCCACAGAGTGGATGAGGCTATCGAGATCTTCATGGGACAAGTTGGCTCGCAGAAAATCCTGATCCAGAGGCAGGTCGATGACTAATTTGGCGATGGTGCCAAATTGCAGCATGCCGTTCTCCAGGCGGTAATCAAGGATATGTCCGCCGCCTTGTCGGCTATCAGTGATAAAATGCTCGTGATAGCCGGCGACATTGATCCCTTGAACATAATTAGGGCTACGAAAACCGATTACGTTGCCCTTGCAGTTGTCGAAACGGAAAGTCGGTTGCTGGGCAATAGCTTCCAGCATCGGTTTATAAGGTCGTTCCTGGCGAGGTACCGTACGAGTCTCGACGTAGCTGAAGGAGCCATCGATTCGTAAAGCACAAAAAAGATTGTCTGTTGCAACAAAATCATCAATACGCTGATGAAGGTCCTCACGACTGAGCGCATGGTCAAACTGCATCTTTTCAGTCGGACGGAAGAAGGTCATTACGGCAAAAGGCGTTTTCTGATCGGGCTTGGCGGCGCGAGCGCTGCCATCGGAGCGCAATTGGAAAATACGGCTTTCCATTGCAACCAGCTCTCCATCAAGATCGTTAAACGTGCCTAATCCGAAATCACCATGTTCAAGCAGATCCGCCATGGTTGTACTGCCTTCGTACACGCCATTTATCAACCCGCTCATCAATGAGGTTTGATAGATCTGACACTCTGGGTGGTGTTTTTGATGCTGATGGACGAAGTTGGCAAGCTCTGCCATACAGGGGTCAACGCAGTTGGAATCTTTCATATCCCTTCTCTTCCGACGAGGTACGACATAAATTTAATTAATGTTTCCCTTGAATATTGCTCCCGTGAGATTCAAAGTTCCAATATAAAAACGTGACTATTTGGAGATCTAAAATATATGGAGTTACGTTATCTGCGCTATTTCGTCGCCGTTGCATCCACGCGGCACTTTACCCGCGCAGCTGAATCACTAGGGATATCGCAACCTCCGCTTAGCCAACAAATACAAAAGCTCGAACGTGAAATTGGCACCCCGTTGCTGAAGCGAATGACGCGCGGCGTGGAGATGACCGAAGCGGGAGAAGCCTTTTACCAGGATGCCAAGCAGATACTCGAACTGACCGACGCCGCCATGGAGAGGGTGCGTTGTATCGCTCGCGGAGAGAGTGGCGCCATTAATGTGGGGTTTTCTTGCGCGGTGACCTTCCACCCGCTGGTGCTGAAAATGTTGCGGCTTTTCCGCCAGCGCTTTCCGAGCGTGCAGATGCAGCCGCAGGAAGAGCATATCAATGAGATTTTGGAGAGCCTGCGCAATCGCAGCACGGATATCGCCTTTGTGCGCCTGCCCTGTGATATTGGCGACGAGTTCGACGGTGAAATCCTGGTAGAAGAGGATATGCGGCTGGTGTTGCCAGATAGTCATCCCCTCAGCGATCAGCAGGAAGTGCATCTCAGCCAGATGGAGTCTGAACCGCTAATTATTTTCCCGCGAGAACTCTGCCCCAGTTTGCACGACATGATCATTCGCGCCTGCTATCTCGCGGGTTACCAACCCAAAATCAACCCACTGGCGCCGCATATCACGGCGACGATCAGCATGGTCGCTTCCGGCTTCGGCATTACGTTCATTCCGGAGTCCCTGTCCTGCATTCAGACCGGAAATGTGACGTATCACGAAATCGACACGCCCCATCTCAACACGCAGATTGCGGTAATTTGGCGCAAGCACGATACGTCAGCCACCCTGCACAATATGGTGCAATTGCTGCACGGCCACGAACAGGAAAAGTAGCGAACTCGGTAGGTGAAACCGGTCAGGCGATATCAAGGCGAGTCAGAGATTCAGGCTCGCCCTCTTTTGCACGTCGATACGTCAGAAATCGTAGCCGACGATGACGGAACGTGCTGCCCCAGTAGCAGATTCTCAGCTCATCGCAGGGCGCGATGCAGTCACGGAATAAAGGAAAAGGAGACATGCGATAGTTTCGTACATAAGCGCCTGAACCGTTGGCTTCCTTTTCATTCACCGTGCGCGTTTAGCGAAAAACGCGTTACACCAGGCGGAAAGCTATCGATCAGAAAGCGCAAAAAATAGTTAAATCAAGTGATGATTATTTCATTTAACTGTTTTCACATCCAACCCTTAAGGTTCGCGATTATCCCATAATTCTATTGCTCTTTGTCCGATCTCCGCCCATCTCCTTTGATGCGAATAGTCAGGTCGCCGTCATAAGTGAGTTATGACGCTGTCCGGCAGAAGTTGTATTCAGCAAGGTTTTCTATATGATAGTAATTATCATTATCGTCATGGTAAGAGACTATGTTGACCGCGATGATTGCCGCCTGTGGGCTATGGGGAATCACCTGGTACTTCGGCAAACCGCTTTCCAGCGCCTGGGGGACTCTGGTTCCCGTGACGTTGATGCCCCTGCTGTTGCTGCCGGGTATCGACCTGCACTCTCTGAGATACATCGTGACGCTGGCCATGCTGGTGACGCTGGGAATGCTGTTTCATCAGCGGCTGCGCCACTATCTGCTGCTGCCGTCCTGTATTGCGCTGGCAGGCGGACTGACGGCGCTATCCGTGACGCTGCGCGGCATCTAGCGATAAGGCTATGGCATAGATAAAAATAAGGAAAAAGTTAGGGGGGGTAATCGGGAGGATAAAGCCGGGAGTAATACGTGGTGCGAAGAGAGGGACTTGAACCCTCACGTCCGTTAAGACACTAACACCTGAAGCTAGCGCGTCTACCAATTCCGCCACCTTCGCACATGAGATTTTCTACGTATTCAGTACTGCGCGATCTGCATCACCAGCGTGGTGCGAAGAGAGGGACTTGAACCCTCACGTCCGTTAAGACACTAACACCTGAAGCTAGCGCGTCTACCAATTCCGCCACCTTCGCACATGAGATTTTCTACGTATTCAGTACTGCGCGATCTGCATCACCAGCGTGGTGCGAAGAGAGGGACTTGAACCCTCACGCCCGTTAAGACACTAACACCTGAAGCTAGCGCGTCTACCAATTCCGCCACCTTCGCAAACCAGGGACATAACGTCACGCAATGTCACCACGGAGGCGAATTCTAGAGATTTTACGGCCGAGGTCAATGATTATTTCCCCTCCTCGTGAGGGTTCGCTGTAAAAATCGGCATTTAATCGACCGGGGCAGGCGCAATACACGCGTGTAACCAGTCCACGACAACCTGAATACGCGGAGCCAGGAAACGTCCGGCGGGAAACATGATGTAAAGCGGCATGGGCGGAGGCGGCATATCTGGCAGGATCTCCACCAGTTCTCCCCGTTCAATCAACGGTCTGAGACTCCTGCGCGGCCCCTGAATCATACCCAGCCCGGCCTGCGCGGCGGCGATATACGCATCTACGCCGCTGACGTCCACCCATGTGGGCAGGCTCTGCGTGAGCAACTGTCCATCCTGAACGAACTCAAGGGGATAGCGGTGCAGGTTGCGCAAAGAAAAATAGCCGACCATCCGATGACCCGCCAGCTCGGCCAGAGAAGATGGTAACCCGTGCTCAGCGCAATACCCAGCAGAGGCGCAGGAGAGCTGCGGCAACGACGGCAATTGCCGGGCGGAGAGCGAATCATCCTCCAACTGCCATGCCCGCACCACGCAGTCTACGCCCTCGCGCTGGACGTTAATCGCCGCGTCGTTGGCGCTTAGCACCAACCGGATGCGCGGATACTGGCGATAAAACGCTGGCAGCGCGGGAATAACGAGTTCACGGGCCATCGAGTGCGGCATGTCGATACGCACCTGTCCGCTGGGTTGCTGTTGCTGCCGGGTGAACATGGCGTCGCTTTCATCGAAAGCGGATAACAGCTGCGTGCAGCGCTGATAGTAAAGCCGCCCTTCATCCGTGATGCGAACCTGACGCGTCGTCCGTTCCGCCAACCTGACGCCCAGCCGCAGCTCCAGCCGTTTCAGCGTCTGGCTAACCGTAGCTCGCGGAAGCCCTAGCCCTTCGGCCGTTCGACTGAAGTTTTCCGTTTCCACGATGCGGACGAACACGCGCATCGCCTGTATGTGATCCATGAACCCGTCCGCAGGATTGTTTGTGATTTACAAACAGTGTTGCATAAAACGTGTGATTTATCTTTATCGAGCAAACAACCACACTGGCATTCCCATCACCTATCGAGGACATCAGCATGCAACAGAGAACATTAGGGCCCCGGGGGCCGCAGGTTTCCGCTCTGGGACTGGGCTGTATGGGTATGAGCGATTTCTATTCCACCCATCAGGACGCCAACGAATCCCTTGCCACCCTACACCGCGCGCTCGAACGGGGTATCACTCTGCTGGATACCGCCGACATGTACGGTCCGTATACCAATGAGCAACTGGTGGGAACAGCGATCAAGGGCAAACGCGATCGTGTCTTTCTGGCGACCAAATTCGGGATCGTCCGCGATACCGCCAATCTGGATGAGCGTGGTATCTGCGGCAGACCGGAGTATGTGCGGCAGTCGGTGGAAGGCAGCCTGAAACGACTTGGGGTAGAGACCATTGATCTTTACTATCAGCACCGGGTCGACCCGACGGTGCCGATTGAAGACACCGTCGGTGCGATGGCCGACCTCGTGAAAGAGGGCAAGATTCGTTTTCTCGGATTAAGCGAGGCTTCCGCCGCCACGCTGGAGCGTGCGCACCGCGTTCATCCCATCACCGCGCTGCAAAGCGAATATTCGCTATGGACACGGGATGTGGAAACACAAATCCTGCCGACCTGCCGCAGGCTGGGGGTCGGTTTCGTTCCCTACAGTCCGTTGGGCCGCGGTTTTCTGACCGGCGCGATCCGGGATCTCGACACGCTGTCTGACGACGACTTCCGTCTCAAAAACCCGCGTTTTCACGGCGATAATTTCACCAGAAATCTGCGTCTGGTCGAACATGTGGAGGCGTTGGCGAAGGAGAAAGGGGTGACGTCCGCACAGCTGGCGCTGGCCTGGGTGTTGGCGCAAGGGGAACACATCGTGCCGATCCCCGGCACCAAACGACGCCGTTATCTGGAAGAGAACATCGGCGCGTTGGATGTGATATTGACTGCTGCGGAGCTGTCAGCCATCGACAGCCTGTTTCCGCGACAGGCCGCTGCGGGCGAGCGCTATGGCGTCGAAGGCATGAACACCATCGATAACGACTAGCCCCTCTACGCGATCCCCTGCGGCCTGCCGCCGCAGGGGATCATGCACATTTAGGCGCGCGACTTGGTTTTAGCGCCGCGTCCCATAATCGCCTGATACACTCGGAAACGGCCATTCTGCGCCAGCACTTCGTGGCTGCCGAACGTCTCATCCAGCAGCGCCGGATAAGGCAGGAAGGCGTTAGCGACAATACGCAGCTTGCCGCCGATGTTCAGATGCGCCGCCGCGCCGCGGATCAGCGCTTCCGCCGCGTGCAGACTGGTTTGCATCCCGTCATGGAAGGGCGGGTTGGAAATGATCATGTCGAAACGACCGGCGACATCCGAGTAGACGTTGCTGGCGATGACGGCGCCTTCCAGCTCGTTACGCGCCAGCGTCGCCCGGCTGGCTTCCAGCGCAGCGGCGTTCACATCGCTCAGCGTCAGACGGATTTTCGGCGCGCGCTGAGCAAATGCCACAGCCAGAACGCCCGCGCCGCAGGCGATATCCAGCACTTTACCTTTCGAATGCGGTTCCAACGTGCCAAGCAGCAGCTGGCTACCGTTATCCAGCCCATCGCGGCTGAACACGCCCGGCAGCGTACGTACCGGTACGCCGTCCACATCATATTCATGCCACCAGCGTTCCAACTCGAAGGTCGGCGTCTGTTCCAGACGACCGTGATACAAACCACAGCGACGCGCGCTGTCGATTTTGGCCAGCGCAGTGACGTCCGCCAGCAGCGTTTCCGCGCTGCGTACGCCGCAACGGTTCTCGCCCACCACGAAGATATCGCAGCCGACAGGCAGCAGCGATAGCAGGTTGGACAGTTGGAACTGGGCTTCCTGCTTGCTTTTCGGCCAGTAGTAAATCAGGGTGTCGCAGCCCGCCACCGTGTCAGCGTCGGCCAGCAGGGCGAAATGCGCCGCCTCGCCCATCGTCCGGTTTAGCTGCTGCCAGTGGTGGTACTGCATCGTGTGCACGCGGACGTCTTCCGCCTCAAACTGGGCGGGCAAGGTATCTTGCAAATCACCGGCAAACAGCACCCGGCGGGTGGAAAAATCATCGCTGTGACGCAGTATCACTTCACTGGCGGGGGTAAATGCGGACATCAGGCTTCAAACTCCTCAATTAACTGAGCGACGATTATAGAGGTTTGTTGCCGCATGTTCGATGGGTTTGCTAGCATAGCGGCGCATACTCGCGCTCCGGACAAGGTAAGGCATGACATCACATCGGGACAGGCTGCTACAGCAATTGGGCATTACGCAGTGGACATTGCGCCGCCCCGCCGCGCTGCAAGGCGAAATCGCCATCAGTCTGCCATCGACGGTTCGTCTGCTGATCGTCGCCGATCCGCTCCCTGCGACCGATGATCCGCTATTGCAGGATGTACTCAGAAGTCTGCAATTAACCCCCGAACAGATCTACAGCCTGCTGCCGCAGCAGGTAGAAATGTTGCCGGACACCCGCGATTGCCCGGCCTGGTGGCTGGGCGCCCCCCCCATGCAGCCGTCGCAAGGCGTGCAGCTTACCAGCCCGGCGTTGTCCGAGCTTGACCATAACCCGGACGCCAAGCGCGCGCTGTGGCGGCAAATTTGTCAATATGAACACGATCTCTACCCTGACCTCCGCCGATCTGACGACCGCCTTTCAGATTGAGCGCCTGAGCCACGCCTTTCCGTGGACGGAGAAGACCTTTCTCAGCAACCAAGGCGAACGCTACTTCAACCTGAAACTGAGCCATGACGAGCAGATGGTCGCCTTTGCGATCACGCAGATCGTGCTGGATGAAGCCACGCTGTTCAATATTGCGGTCCATCCCGAACATCAACGTCGCGGCTACGGCCGGGCGCTCATGGAACACCTGATCGCCGAGCTGGAGCAACGCGGCACTCTGACGCTGTGGCTCGAAGTCCGCGCGTCAAATCAACAGGCTATCGCGTTGTATCAGTTTTTGGGTTTTAATGAGGTCTCCATCAGGCGGAATTACTATCCCACGAAGGAAGGTCGTGAAGACGCCATCATTATGGCCCTGCCGCTGGGATAATCCCTGTCAGACACGCTCTGGCAGGCAAGTAGCGAATTCTTCCCAACTTGGCATAAAAATTGAAATGCAAATTATTCTCAATTAGAATGCCGACCTCTTTTTTACATTCAGGGACTGAAGGAACTCGATATTCATTATGTCTGCGGTTAACGTACCGACCTCGCCCGATTTTTGTCAGCTCTACCAGCAGCATCACGGTTGGCTGCAGAGCCTGCTGCGCAAACGCCTGGGAAACCTGTGCGACGCAGCCGATCTGGCGCAGGAAGTCTTTCTGCAGTTACTGATGAAACCCCGCGAGTTCGACAGTCACCACGGTACCCGCGCTTATTTAAGCGTCATGGCGCAGGGGATGTGCGTCGATCTCTGGCGACGCAAAGCGCTGGAGCAGGCTTGGCTGGAGTCGTTGCAGCACCATGCGACGGATGCCTCCCTGTCGGCCGAACAGCACTCCATCGTGCTGGAAACGCTGTTTCAAGTGGACAGCATGCTGCGTCATCTCCCTGAAAAAACACGTTCGGCATTCGTGATGTCGCAAATTCAGGGGAAGACCTACGCGCAGATCGCCTCCGTCCTGCACGTGTCTGAGCGTATGGTGAAAAAGTATATGGCGCAGGCCATGCTGCACTGCATTCTTCTCGAAACAGATACCGACGCCACGCCGCCGACCCGGCGCAGCTGAGTCAGTCAGGTCGATCTCCCATGCCTTTCTCCCCTTCCCCGCCACCCAAGCCCGGTTTCGAGTCTCTGCAAGAGGCGGCGGACTGGTATGCGCAATTGTTGGAGGACGACGGGGAGCACAGTGAGCTGCGCCAACGCTGGCAGAGGTGGCTGGATGAAAGCGTCGAACATCGGGAAGCCTGGATCTACGTGCAGACGATTAGCCAGCGCTTTCAGCCGCTGCGGGGCGAACTGCATCAGCCGAGCGCGGAGGCTCTCCTGCGCTCGCCGCGCGTCAGCCGCCGCCGGGCGCTGAAGCTGACGGCGTTGCTAACGTCCGGCGGGCTGCTGTCCTGGATGGGTTATCGCTATACCCCGCTGCGCGAGTCGCTGCTGGCGATGACCGCCGACAATCGCACCGTGACCGGTGAGATTAAACCCATGACGCTGACCGATGGTTCGCGTATCTGGCTGGATACCGCCAGCGCCATGGATATTCGCTATACGACAACGGAGCGGCAGTTGTTTCTGCGCGCCGGACAGATATTCATCGCCACCGCGCCTGACCCCCTGCGGCCTTTTGTGGTGGTCAGCGAGCAAGGCAGGATGCAGGCGCTGGGCACGCGCTTCAGCGTCAGCCAACAGGACGAAAGCACGCGGCTCAACGTCTACGACGGCATCGTCGCCGTCACGCCCCGACAGGACAGCGTCACGCGCCGCGTCAACGCCGGTCAGCAATGGCGTTTCACCGCCGACGGTTTGGGTACGCTCGATCGCTTGGACAGCGCCGACGCCGACTGGCGTCGGGGTAAATTAAGCGCGGACAATACCCCGCTTGGCGAGGTGATCGCCCGTCTGTCCCGCTACAGACGCGGTTATCTCTCCTGCGATCCGGATATCGCCGCGCTCCGGCTGGTGGGAACCTTCCCGCTGGACAACACCGACAAGGCGCTGGATATGATGTCCCGGGCGCTGCCGATCCGCATTCATCGACGTTTTTCCTGGTGGGTGACGATCGAAAAAAAAGTGTAGCGATGGCTTCCGTTTTGGTTCCCTTTTTCACCGCTCGTTCGATTCAGTATAAAAACAGGCTTTATTTCTTTTGACTCTGGGTATTAAAGGCTATTCCTATGTTATTCACCGCACCACCTCGCGCTCTCCGGCCGTTGGCTCTGGCCGCCCGTCTTTTTGTTCTGGGCTCACCGGTTATCATTCTACCTACTGCGCCTGCCAGCGCGGCGGAAAACGCCGCCGTGCAGCACTATGCCATTGCCGCGGGTTCGCTAAGCGAACAGCTTAATCAGTTAGCGCGCCAGTCCGGCATCGACCTCGCGGCCGATGCGGCGCTGACCCAGGGTCTGAACGGCAAAGCGCTAAACGGCGATTATGACGTGGAGAGCGCTCTGGCAACGTTGCTGCAAAGCCACGGTTTGCAGGCGGTGAAACAGGCGGACGGCAGCTTCCTGCTGCAAAAGGCGCCGACAGAGGACGAATTAGTGGTGGTGGCGCAGGTGAACCATCAGGGAATGACGGAAGGCACCGGTTCCTATACCACTCGCAGCATGAGCACGGCGACGGAACTGGCCCTTTCGCCAAGAGAAACCCCCCAGTCGGTCAGCGTCGTTAGCCGCACTCGGATGAACCAGCAGCACATGACCTCGCTGGATGAAGCGATGAGTCAGACCACTGGCGTTAACGTGGTGAACAATAGTTCCTATCAGGTGCAATTTCAGTCACGCGGCTTCACGATGGACAACATCAAAGAGGATGGCGCGAACTCCTCTTCTCAGAATAGCGTGTCCGGCATGGGCTACTCCGAGGCGTCTTCCGAGTCGCCCGATTTGGCAATCTACGATCACGTCGAGGTCCTGCGCGGTGCCTCCGGCCTGACGCAAGGCAATGGAGAACCGGGCGGCACCGTTAATCTGGTGCGTAAAAAACCCACTTACAACTTTCAGGGCTACGTCAGCGCTGGCGCGGGTTCCTGGGACAATTACCGCAACGAGGTCGACGTCTCCGGCCCCCTGAACGATGATGCTTCCGTGCGCGGGCGCTTCGTCGGCGTTTATCAGGACAAGCAAAGCTCGGTAGATTATGTCGATAGCGACCGCAGCGTGCTGTATGGGACGCTAGCCTGGGATATCACCCCGGATACCACGCTGACGACCGGGGTTAATTGGCAGAAAACCCATACGGTTCCCGATCTGTACGGCATCCCAATGAGCAGCGATGGCAGCAGTCTCGGCCTTCCACACTCGACGTTCCTCGGCGCGAGCTGGAACCGCATCGAGTTTGATAAAATCAATCCCTTCATCGAATTTGAGCATCAATTCGAAAATGACTGGGCGCTGAAAAGCACGCTGAATTACACACACGCCGAAGCAAAAAGTAAAACCATCGGGGTTTACGGCAGCGTAACGCCGAAACTCAATAACGCGCTTCAGCGCGATAATCAATCCGACCAGTGGAGCTATAACCTCAGCCTGAAAGGGCCTTTCGAATTGCTGGGCCGTTCCCACGAACTGGTGGTCGGCGGCGAGTATCAGAAAGAGAACTTTGACAACCTCTACGGCCGAATCATCAAAAACGACGCGGTAGATATTTACCACTGGAACGCCAGCGAACTGGCCGAGCCGGAATGGCCGGACTACACCAATCGCTACCGTTATAACCTCTACCAACGCGCGCTGTTCGCCACGACCCGACTGGAGCTGGCGGATCGCTGGAAGCTCATTCTGGGCAGCCGCTATAGCGCCTACAGCTATGACATGTACTCCACGAATCGTACTACTGACGTCACCAATCACAGCAGCGGTTACAAAGTGCGCGACAAACTGATCCCCTTCGGCGGGCTGCTGTGGGACTTCAGCGATCATTACACCTGGTATGCCAGTTATAGCGATATCTTTAAACCCCAGGAAGATATTGATCGCTCTGGCAACATGCTGCCTGCGGTGACAGGGAAAAACTACGAAACGGGAATTAAGGGTGAGTTCTTCGATGGTGATCTGAATACCTCCGTCGCGCTCTATCGCATTATTCAAGCCAATCGGGCCGTGGAGGACACCAACTGCCTCACCAGCGAATACTGCTATCGTTCACAAGGCAAAGTACGCAGCCAAGGGGTAGAACTGGAAGCCTCAGGCAAGCTGGCGGAAGGTTGGCAGCTTTTCGCAGGCTACACGCTGACCAACACCAAATATCTGGAAGGCGAAGAGGGCGAAAAAGGACAGACCTACAACCGCTATACGCCCCAGCACATGTTCAAACTGTACAGCAGCTACACGCTACCGGGCAGGCTAAACCAATGGAGTGTCGGCGTTGGGATGACCGCGCAAACCGACACCAGCTCCAACTACGATATCCATCAGGGCGGCTACACGCTGTACAACGCCAACGTCAGCTATCAGTACAACAAACACCTCAGCTTTAATCTGGTGGGCAACAACCTGACGAATAAAGAGTATTACCGGACCCTGAATAACCGCATCATCAACGGGAATAACTACTACGGCGATCCGCGTAACTTTATGCTGACGGCGAAGTGGGACTTCTAATGACGTTGATGACTCACTCTTTTAACGTGTTACGCCATGCAGACGCTTAAACGTTTTTATCAACTGGTCGCGCCGTTGTGGTTATCGGCGCAGGCGATAGTGCTGTGGCTGCTGTTGCTGGTCGTGGTGGCGCTGACGCTGTCCGTCGTCGGCATCAGCGTGCTTTACAACAACTGGAGCAAGGACTTTTACGATGCGCTGGCGGACTTCTTCCAGCACGCCTCGGTCGCCGATCTGATTTGGCGCTATCTTGGGTATACCGCGCTGTTCGTCCTGGTGATTATCAGCGGCAACTGGCTGAAAAAAGCGCTGATCTTGCGCTGGCGCGACATGATGACCCAGCACTATGAAACACAGTGGCTACGGGATCATGCGCATTATCGGCTGCAACAGGATCCCGCCGGCACGCCGGATAACCCGGACCAGCGTATTGCCGAAGATATCCGCCTGCTGTGCGAGCAAAGTCTGGAACTGCTGCTGTCGCTGCTGAAAAACGTGGTCGGCCTGCTGTCCTTTATCGCCATCCTGTGGGGCATCTCCGGGGTACAGACGTTCACGATCGGCGGGCATACCGTCACGATCCACGGTTATCTGGTGTGGATTGCTTTGATCTACGCCCTGGTCGGCAGCATTCTTACCCACGCACTGGGCTTTCCCCTGCATCGCACCAACCATCAGATGCAGAAAGTCGAGGCCGACTATCGCGCCAGCCTGATCCGGGTCAACAGCCACAGCGAACAAATCGCTTTTTATCAGGGCGATGAAATCGAAAACAGGCGGCTGCGCGACCGCTTCCGCGCCGTGCTCGCCACCGGCTACCGTCTGATGGGGCAAGAGTTTCGATTGGAAAGCTTCACGGTCAGCTATTTTCGTTTCAGCCTGATCGTGCCGGTTTTCGCGGTGCTTCCGCTGTATCTCGCCCACAAGGTCTCGTTAGGCGCGATCATGCAGGCCAAAACCGCCTTCGGCTACGTGCTGGACGCTTTCGGCTGGTTCGTTGACAGTTATCGCCAGTTGGCGCGGTGGTCTGCCACGATCGAACGTCTCTGGCAGCTGCAACAGCGGTTGGAGGCGCTGCCGCCAGCGACCACGCGCACGCCGCAGGGCGAAGCACTGCAAATTCACCAACTGACCGTGCTGCGGCCGCAGGGTCGGGCGCTGCTCGCCCCCTGCTCCGCACGGGTGAAACCGGGCGAGTGGTGTAGCCTGCAAGGCGCCAGCGGGATCGGCAAAACCACGCTGCTGCGGGCGCTCGCGGGACTATGGCCTTATACGACCGGACGCTGGTATCTGCCGGCTGGGCGCGTGCTGTTTCTGCCGCAGAAGCCCTATCTGCCGCAGGGTACGCTGCGGCAGGCTTTGACCTATCCGCAAACAAAAGAGTTCAGCGATGCGGTGTTGCAGGAAGCGCTGATCGATATGCATCTGGGGCATCTGAGCACAGAGCTGGATGCCGATGAGCCTTGGGCGCAACGGCTGTCCGGCGGCGAGCAACAGCGGCTTTCGCTCATCCGGGCGATCCTGATGAAACCGACGCTGCTGTGTCTGGATGAGGCGACCAGCCAGTTGGATGAAGAGACCGCGATAGAGGTGATGAAACGGCTGCGGCGACATTTGCCGGGCACCATCGTGCTCTCCGTCACGCATCAGTCGGTGCTGAATCCGCTGTTCGAAACTCAGATCCATCTCCAACCTGCGTCCCAGCCGTAATCTGGCGAAGCCGGATAGCGATTCCGCTGTCCGGCTGTCAGCGGCAGAGTCAGCCTCTACGCGATAACCACCTCGAACCAGCATGCAAACGCACGCGATGATAGATTTTTTGCGTGCGGGCTTTCATAATCGGCAGTTAAATCATCCGGCTTCGCCAGGGACAGATCGTGCATTTTGCGGTCCAGCCCAGCACTTATGCACGCTTGCCGTTAGCGCATGCCCGGCAGCTTTTCTCCAGGAAACGAAGCTATGTCTCAGTCCCCTTCTGTGGGCGCTCAGCCATCGCGGCTGATCGTCTTTTTTATTCTGACCCTCCCGCCGCTGCTGTGGGCTGGCAACTTCATCATCGGACGCGCGGTGCGCAACGAGATCCCACCGGTGACGCTGACTCTGGTGCGCTGGCTGATCGCGCTGATCTGCATCCTGCCCTTTGCATGGAAATATATCCGCCGCGATGCCGAGCGTTACCGGGCGTTTCCTCTCCGTATCGTCGCCATATCCCTCAGCGGGATCGTTTTCTTCAGTCTGCTGACCTATGTCGGACTGCATCACACTTCCGGCACGAATGCGCTGCTGCTCAACTCCTGTATTCCGGTGTTAATCATGCTGTTTGCCGGTCTGTTTTACGGTCAGCCGCTCAGGCTCTCGCAGGCGGCAGGTCTGCTGATTTCATTCTGCGGCGTGCTGACCATTATTTTCCACGGCGAACTGGCCGGTCTGCTGTCTTTGTCCTTTTCGTCCGGCGACCTGATGCTGCTGGGCGCGATGGCCAGCTTCTCGTTTTATACGCTGTGGCTGAAAAAAATCCCGCCCGAAGTCAGCCGTCTGGGGCTGCTGGGCGTACAGGTGATTATTTCGCTAATCGTTATATTTCCCCTCTGGCTGTGGGAGAGCCACAGCGGCGCGAGCGCGGTTTGGGATCGCATTACGCTGTCAGCCGTGCTCTATCTGGGGATCTTTCCGTCTTTTGTCGCCTACTTGCTGTTTGGTCGCGGCGTAACACTCGTCGGCGCGGCGCGAGCCGGGCTGACCATCCATCTGATTCCCGTGTTCGGCGTGGCCCTGTCGGTCCTGTTTCTGGGCGAACAAATCCATCTTTATCATCTGATGGGGATCGCCACCATTTTCGCAGGCATCACGCTGGCGAGCCGCCACTCGATAGCGCGTTAATCAGGTCAGAAAAACAGAGTGGGAGGAAGGATAAGGCGGGGAGTGCTGGCTAAAACACAGGCGCCCCGCCGAAACGGAGCGCCTGAAGGGAATGGGGGTCGGCGAAAGCCGGTCCCATTTCAAGACGACAAAATTAGTCTTTGTCGCCCAGCAGAACGGATTCGAGCGCGATTTCGATCATCTCATTGAACGTGGTCTGACGCTCTTCCGCCGTGGTGACTTCCTGAGTCCGAATATGGTCGGACACGGTGCAGATCGCCAGCGCCTTGGCGCCGAATTCAGCGGCAACACCGTAGATGCCCGCCGCTTCCATTTCCACGCCCAGTACGCCGTATTTTTCCATCACGTCGAACATCTGCGGGTCCGGCGTGTAGAACAGGTCCGCGGAGAACAGGTTGCCCACGCGTACTTTAACGCCGCGGGTGTTGGCCGCGTCTACCGCGTGACGCAGCAGATCGTAGTCGGCAATCGCCGCGAAGTCGTGATCCTTGAAACGCATGCGGTTCACTTTGGAGTCGGTGCAGGCGCCCATGCCGATCACCACATCGCGAACCTTCACGTTTTCGCTGACCGCGCCGCAGGAGCCGATGCGGATAATTTTTTCCACGCCGAACTCGGTGATCAGTTCTTTCGCGTAGATGGAGCAAGACGGGATACCCATGCCGTGTCCCATTACCGAGATACGGCGGCCTTTATAGGTGCCGGTGAAGCCCAACATGCCGCGCACGTTATTCACTTCCACCACGTCTTCCAAAAAGGTGTCGGCGATGTATTTTGCGCGCAACGGATCGCCCGGCATCAATACCACGTCCGCAAAATCACCCATTTCAGCATTAATGTGAGGCGTAGCCATCCTTATTGTTCCTTTTTCATCAGCATAAATAGTGGTTATTCCGTCAGCCTACTGGCTCACAGCATTGAGGTTCCATAGTCCATCGGCGACACGCCGAAATAGCTTGCCACCGTCTGCCCGATATCCGCGAAGGTCGTGCGATGACCGCGCGATCCCGGCTGAACCTGCGGACCATAAATCAGTACCGGTACGTGTTCACGCGTGTGATCCGTGCCTGGCCAGGTCGGATCGCAACCGTGGTCCGCCGTCAGGATCAGAATATCGCCTTCGCCGACCTTATCCATCAGCTCAGGCAACCGGCGGTCGAACAGCTCCAGCGCCGCGGCATAGCCTGACACGTCGCGGCGATGGCCGTAGGAGGAGTCGAAGTCGACAAAGTTGGTAAACACGATCGTCTCGTCGCCAGCGGCATCCATTTCTTTCAGCGTTGCATCAAACAGCGCGTCCAGACCGGTGGCTTTGACCTTTTTGGTGATGCCGACGTGGGCGTAAATATCGGCGATCTTGCCGACCGAGACGACGTGGCCGTTTTTCTCCTCCACCAGCTTTTTCAGCACGGTGGGCGCCGGCGGCTCGACAGCCAGGTCGTGACGGTTCCCCGTCCGCTGGAAGTTGCCCGCTTTATCCCCCACGAACGGGCGCGCAATCACGCGACCAATGTTGTAGCCGCCCTCGGTCAACGCTTCACGCGCGATTTCGCATAACGCGTACAGGTTGTCCAACCCGTAAGTTTCTTCATGGCAGGCGATTTGGAATACCGAATCCGCCGAGGTGTAGAAAATCGGCTTGCCGGTCTTCATGTGCTCTTCACCCAGCTCATCCAGAATCACCGTTCCGGAGGAGTGGCAGTTGCCGAGATAACCGGGCAGGTTGGCGCGCTCAACCAGCAGGTCCAGCAGCGGCTGAGGAAAACTGTTCTGCGTGTCGTGAAAATAGCCCCAGTCAAACAGGACCGGGACGCCCGCGATTTCCCAATGACCCGACGGCGTATCTTTTCCCGAGGAGATTTCGCTGGCGTGGGCATAAGCCCCAATGATGTCCGCTTGCGCATCCAGGCCGGCCGGGAAACGACCGGTTGATGCTTCCGCCGCCTTGCCCAACCCCAAGCGGCTCAGATTCGGTAAAGACAGCGGTCCCTGACGTCCTTGCTCGGCGCGGCCTTCCGCACAGGCCTGCGCGATGTGGCCCAGCGTATCCGAGCCGACGTCTCCGAACCGCTCGGCGTCGGCGGCGCTGCCGATGCCAAACGAATCCAGCACCATGATAAATGCACGTTTCATTTCACTCTCTCCTGCGTTCTTTTCTGGGGCCATGCGCCACCCACTATTCAGCGGCGTCGACATCTGAGATGTTCACCCGGCGATAAACCATCGGATGCGCCTCCGATGCTCGGTCGCTTACCGTCACCGCCGCCTGAATTCGCTGTGCGGCCTGCTGCCATTGCACTTCGGTATTGGCATGAATTATGGCCAGTGGACGCTGAGAATCCACCGGTTCGCCCAGGCTAATCATGTCGCTCAATCCCACGCTGTGGTCAATAGTATCATCTGGCCGCAGGCGACCACCACCCAGGGAGACCACTGCCATACCTATGGCGCGGGTGTCCATAGAGGCGATCACGCCCTCGCGTTCGGCGAAAACGGGTTTACTCAGCGTGGCAGGTTGCAGGTAGCGCTCATAGCGCTCAACGAAATCGCTCGGTCCCCCTTGTGCGGAGACCATGCGGCCGAAGACCTCCGCCGCCCGGCCGCTTTCCAGCACGGCCATGAGCTGACGCCGGGCATCTTGCGGCGAAGCGGCCAGATTCCCCGTCACCAGCATCTCTTCGCACAGCGCCATCGTGACGTCGAACAGTCGAGGATTTCGCTGCGCGCCGGTGAGGAAGCGCACGGCTTCCCTCACTTCAAGCGCATTTCCGGCGCTGGATGCCAGCACCTGATTCATATCGGTCAACAGCGCGCTGGTTCGGCACCCGGCGTGATTGGCGACGCCGACGATAGCCTGCGCCAGCTGTTCTGATGCCGAGTAGGTCGGCATGAAAGCTCCTGAGCCGACCTTGACATCCATCACCAGCGCATCCAGTCCTTCCGCCAGTTTTTTCGCCAGGATAGAGGCGGTGATGAGCGGGATCGTATCAACGGTGGCGGTCGTGTCGCGCGTGGCGTAGAAGCGCCGGTCCGCAGGCGCCAACGAATGGGTTTGCCCGATGATTGCGACCCCCACCTGCTGAATCATCTCGCGAAAGCGATCATCGTCGGGGTAGATATCCAGACCAGGAATGGACTCCAGCTTGTCGAGCGTACCGCCGGTATGCCCTAGTCCCCTGCCCGAAATCATCGGCACATAGCCGCCGCAGGCGGCCACCATCGGCCCCAGCATCAGCGAGGTGACGTCTCCCACGCCGCCGGTGGAATGTTTGTCCACCAGCGGTCCGTTCAGATGGAGGGATCGCCAGTCCAACACAGTGCCGGAATCGCGCATCGCCAGCGTCAGCGCCACACGTTCATCCATGGTCATATCATGGAAATAGATCGTCATCGCCAGCGCCGCAATCTGCCCCTCCGACACGGTATTGTCGCGAATACCGTTAACGAAATGGCGGATCTCGTCCTCGCTGAGCGGGTGTCCGTCACGTTTCTTACGAATAATTTCAGGGATTAGCAACAAGGTAACGCCTCCAACCTGCTCTGTCGCACTCTCTTCTGTACTGACAGAGGTACCGCCGGCGGCGATAGTTAATAATCGCCACGTGCGGTTTCAGTGCCGCGCCCCAACGTGTTCAGCAAGCTGCTTAACAGTCCGGAAGCCCCGAAGCGGAAGTGCCGCGCGTCCGCCCATCCCGCGCCCATAATGCTATCTGCCAGCTGCAAATAGCGTGCCGCCTCTTCGGCGGTGCGCACGCCGCCAGCCGCTTTGAATCCCACCCGATCGCCGACGTGCATGTCTTTGATCACGTTCAGCATGATCTCCGCGCTGTGCAAGGTGGCGTTGACAGGCACTTTGCCGGTCGACGTTTTGATGAAGTCGGCCCCCGCGTTAATTGCGATTTCGCTGGCCTGCCGAATGAACGCGTCCTCTTTAAGCTCACCGGTTTCGATAATGACCTTGAGCAGTACCTGACGTTCTACGCACGCCTGCTTACAGGCTTGCACCACATCGAAACCGCGCCGCGTTTCACCAGCCAGCATCGCGCGGTAAGGAAATACCACATCGACTTCATCGGCGCCGTAGGCAATCGCGGCGCGGGTTTCCGCCAGCGCTATCGCCACATCATCGTTGCCGTGGGGAAAATTGGTCACCGTCGCGATACGGATCTCCGGCGTGCCCTGTTCACGCAGCGCCTTGCGCGCCAGCGGAATAAAACGGGGGTAAATACAGATTGCCGCCGTGTGACCGGCAGGGCTGTTAGCCTGCCGACAGAGATCGCTGACCTTTTCGTCCGTGTCGTCGTCGTTCAGGGTCGTCAGATCCATTAGCCCTAGTGCGCGCTGCGCGGCAGCGGTTATTTCAGTCATGTCGCCACTCCAATTGAAAGTCGACGGTGATCTTCAAGCCTCTCGTCCCCCCTGTAATGTTTACCTACAGAAAGAGATCAAACATCGCATCACCGATAAAAAAGGAAGCTTTGCTACTGCCGCTATTGGACCACAGTAACGTGAATAATTTGTGCTGACGCTTCCCAGAAATAACAATAAGCCACAAAACGAAGACTCGCTATCTCTGTTTGCGCAACAAAAAACGCGTGTCAAAGGTCTTATTAGGGGGGTTATCCACACCTTTTTCCGGATGATTTACCTCCACCGGGAACATGACCTATTTAGACCACATTTCTATCCACACGCGCGATGACATAAATACCAAGAGACCGGGGGTTTATGAACCCTGGAATCGCCGGTCATAAATCTTGACACCCCTTCAGATTAACAGTATTTAATAGTCGCTCCATTTTCCGGGATATTTCAATAAGGATGTTATTCGTGAAAAAAATCGCTCTCTCTATTTGTGGTTTATTGCTGCTTTCCACCGTCGCTGGTCCCGTTATAGCGGCCAAAAGTGGGCTAGTGATTAATAAACCCAAGGATGACTCGGCAATGTGCTGCATTGCTGATGAGTGCCTCCCCTGCTCTTGATTGACTAATAAGATAGAGAGGCCCATGCGGCCTCTTCATCCATTCCAGACCAGAGAACGCTTTATACCGCTTCGGATGACGCCGCATAAAACTTTGGCGCAGCGCCTCTTCTTATCCCCAGTGACAAAAGCTTATATCTTGATCGCGCTGTTCAAGAAAATGACAAAGTCAGGATAACGCGGTGAAGAAAAGTATTCATTGGAAACCCTCAATAACATTTATGTTTTCACTGGTACAGACAGAAAATATTCACCCCCCGCCTGATTTACTTTATATCTTCAAAATATTGATGACTCTGTCTATGTTTTATTGAACATTCCTAAAATGATCATGAAATTTCATTTTATCTGTCATGAAATTAATGTAAAAACGCCGATGTCGCGGCAATAAATAAACGATGACGTTTCTGCCATCATGAACTTTATTGGCAATTCATCATGATCCGTGACCCACATAGCGACAAGCATTCACCTTTAGACGCAGAACACCGTAAAATAGACGATGAGTTTATCTTTGAACGAGAAAGCCACGACGATGCAGGATTCCCCATCACCAGACTGGTTTGTCTATATGCTGCGTACCGCCGGCGGCATGCTGTATACCGGCATCACCACCGATACCGCGCGGCGTTTGGCTCAGCATCAGGCGGGCAAAGGCGCCCGTTCGCTACGCGGCAAGGGCGAACTCTCATTAGTGTATTGGTGTAAGGCGAGCGACCGATCTGTCGCGCTGCGGTGGGAATATCGCATTAAACAGCTGAGTAAAACGCAGAAAGAGCGGCTGGTTCACGACCAGCCTGAGTCTGTCGCCCGCTTTTTAGCCGAATTTAAACGCAATTGAACGGATGGGCGAACTCCACTTTCCCACTAACACCCTGGAAATGATTGTCCGCCAACGGGTAGATCTGAAAGGTGGATGTGGGATCTTTCCGGCAGCAGCTGAGCTGATGTTCCGACGCCGCGACAAAGCCAAAACGGGAGAAGTAAGCCGGGTCGCCGAAAACAACCACCGCGGTGTAACCGAATTCATTGAGCGAATCCAGACCGCCATACACCAGTTGCTCGCCTAACCCTTCCTTTCTCAGGCGCTCATCGACCGCCAGCGGCGCCAGTCCGACCCACTGAAGATCTTCCCCTTCAATACTGACCGGACTAAACGCGGCATAAGCCACCACGCCGCCTTCGTCATCCGTCGCCACCATGCCCAGCGTCAGCTGAGCGCTTTCACGCAGCGCTTGCACCCGTTCAGCTTCTGCCGGGGTCGGAAATGACCGTCGTAGCAGGCGATCGATCCCCGGCGCATCGACGGGAATTTCAACACGGATTAGCATGACGCCGGCGCATGTGCCGGAGCCTGATCCGCGCCCTCCCGCAGTCCCGACTCGACAAAGTCCGCCAACTGCAGCAGCGCAACACGCAGTGGAGTCGGCATGCTTTCCAGCTCAACGGCATCCATCAGATTCTTCACGTAGAGGCCCAGCTCCGTATCCCCTTCGATACGCAGACGACGTTGAAAAAACAGCGTATCGGGATCTTCTTTACGCGCCGCGATCAGAATCAGATCGTTGGCATCGGCGCTGAAAGTCACTTCCGCGATTTCGTTGCGACTCACCAGCAGGCGCCCCTCGCGCTGCGTCATAAACCAACGCAGTCCCATGTCCCGGACTTCAATCTGCAACCAGCGATCTTCCAAAAATTCCAGATCGCCATCTTCCAGCGCCTGACGGAACTGCCACTTGAGCAGTTGCTCCAATATCCGGCGCTGCACGGAAAAGGGCGTTAACGCTAACGGTTTGCCCAAAAATCCCGGCCCCTGACGCACAATTTGCGCCCGTAGTTGTTCCAGCACTGGCGTACTCCTCTAAAGCTAAAGCGATACAGACGACACGATACTCTTGCATCATTTTGCCACATTGCAAACTCGCGACAGCGGCTTACATCAACAATGTAGCCGGTTATCGCTCAAATCACGAAATACGCGCGTCTGCTATATTAATTTCATCACACTATATACTGGTTTAAATCAAAGTGTTGCCACAGCGGGTTAACTAAGATGCCTTTTAGTCAGAATTTTTAATTGACTGATAACCTGCTTCATCAATCAGACAACATCATTGATCGCCTCCGTTTAAATATAACGAAGGCCTTGATGAGTGAAGGAATAGGTATGGAACTGCTTTGCCCTGCCGGTAACTTGCCGGCGCTAAAAGCCGCTATTGATAATGGTGCAGACGCGGTGTACATCGGGCTAAAAGATGATACCAACGCACGACATTTCGCCGGACTAAACTTTAACGATAAAAAACTGCAGGAAGCTCGTAGTTACGTGCATCAGCATAAGCGCAAACTGCATATCGCCATCAATACCTTCGCCCATCCAGACGGTTTCCAACGCTGGCAACGCGCCGTGGATAGCGCCGCAGACGCCGGCGCCGACGTCCTGATCCTGGCTGACCTGGCGACGTTGGAATACGCCGCGGAACGCTATCCGCATATCGAACGCCACGTTTCTGTGCAGGCTTCGGCAACGAACGAACAGGCTATCCGTTTTTATCAAAAACACTTCGACGTGGCGCGCGTCGTCCTGCCGCGCGTGCTGTCAATTCATCAAGTCAAACAGCTTGCTCGCACCAGCCCGGTGCCGCTGGAAGTCTTCGCCTTCGGCAGCCTGTGCATCATGGCGGAAGGACGCTGCTACCTCTCCTCTTATCTGACCGGCGAGTCGCCCAACACCGTAGGCGCCTGCTCTCCGGCGCGTTTCGTCCGTTGGCAGCAGACCGACAAAGGAATGGAATCTCGTCTGAACAACGTGCTGATCGACCGTTATCAGGATCACGAAAATGCCGGTTATCCCACGCTGTGCAAAGGGCGTTATCTGGTGGACGGCAAACGCTACCACGCGCTGGAAGAACCGACCAGCCTGAATACGCTCTCACTGCTGCCGGAGCTGATGGCTGCGAATATCGCCTCAGTGAAAATCGAAGGCCGCCAGCGCAGTCCAGCCTATGTCAGCCAAGTCACGCGGGTGTGGCGTGAAGCAATCGACCGCTGCAAGGCATCGCCAGAATGCTATGCCCCCAACCCTGAATGGATGGACGCCCTGGGCGCCGTAGCCGAAGGGACTCAAACCACGCTGGGCGCTTATCACCGTGAATGGCAGTAGTCAGGAGAACACTATGAAGTATGCATTGGGAGCCATCCTTTACTATTGGCCCAAAGCAGATATTGAGGCCTTTTATCAGGCGGCCATGTCCAGCAGCGCGGATATCGTCTATCTCGGGGAGACCGTTTGCAGCAAACGCCGAGGCATGAAGGTCAATGACTGGCTGGAGGTCGCCCGTCAGGTTTCCGCCAGCGGCAAACAGGTGGTCATTTCCACACTGGCGTTGCTGCAAGCACCCTCAGAGTTGAATGAACTCAAGCGTTATGTCGAAAACGGCGACTTTCTGCTTGAGGCCAACGATCTCGGCGCCGTCAACATGGCGGAGGAGCATCGTCTGCCGTTCGTCGCCGGGCATGCATTGAACTGCTACAACGCTTATACGTTGCGACTGTTGCACAAACAAGGGATGGTTCGCTGGTGTATGCCGGTAGAGCTATCGCGCGACTGGCTACAACATTTACTCAATCAGTGCGACGAACTCGGCTTCCGCGATAAATTCGACGTCGAGGTGCTGAGCTATGGTCATCTGCCGCTGGCCTACTCCGCCCGCTGTTTTACCGCGCGCTCCGAAAATCGGCCCAAGGATGAGTGTGAAACCTGCTGCATTCATTATCCACAGGGGCGTAAGGTGATGTCGCAAGAAAATCAGCAAGTATTCGTGCTCAATGGTATTCAGACCCAGAGCGGATATTGCTACAACCTCGGCAACGAGCTGACCTCGATGGAGGGCCTCGTGGATATCATCCGGCTCTCGCCGCTGGGGCTAGAAACGCTGGATGTACTGGAGCAGTTCCGCGCCAACGAACACGGCACACAGCCGCTGTCGCTTCATCAAGAGAAGGAGTGCAACGGCTACTGGCGCCGCCTGCCCGGCCTGGAGCTGGTAGATTGATCTTTCCGGATGCCCTACACTTTGGGCATCCGCACACCTCATCCGCTACTGCCGCTGAATATTGCGTACTATGATTATCCAATAATACTATTCTGCGGTTAGCCTGCTAACGGGTTGACCCTCAATCCGGTGAGCCAAGCCTATGTCACAACAGCCCGTCACTTTTTCCGTACTGGATCTGGCCCCCATTCCTGCTGGGGCAACCCCGCGCGACGCCTTTCACCGCTCTCTGGATTTGGTCAGACATGCTGAGCAATGGGGGTATCATCGCTACTGGCTCGCCGAGCATCACAATATGACCGGTATCGCCAGCGCAGCCACCTCCGTTCTGCTCGGCTATCTCGCGGCAGGTACCGAACATATCCGACTAGGCTCCGGCGGCGTTATGCTGCCCAACCACGCGCCGCTGGTCATCGCCGAGCAGTTCGGAACGCTGGAATCACTCTATCCGGGACGTATCGACCTGGGGCTGGGACGCGCGCCGGGCAGCGACCGTCGCACCATGATAGCGCTGCGCCGGCATTTAAACGGCGAAGAGGATGATTTCCCCGCGGATGTTCAGGAGTTACAGCGTTATCTGGCGCCTGCACAGCCGGATCAGGCGGTGCGGGCCATTCCGGGTCAGGGTCTTAACGTACCGATCTGGCTTCTTGGCTCCAGTCTGTACAGCGCGCAGCTCGCCGCTGCGCTGGGACTTCCGTATGCTTTCGCCGCCCATTTTGCGCCGGATATGCTCATTCAGGCACTGCAACTCTATCGCGATAAATTTCAACCTTCGGCGCAGCAGTCTCAGCCCTATGCGATGGTTTGCGTTAATGTCATCGCCGCAGAGAGCATCTCCCACGCGCGTTTCTTGTTCACGTCGCAGCAGCAACAATTCATCAATTTACGCCGTGGCATGCCGGGGCCGCTGCCCGCGCCGGTACAAGAGATGAATGACATCTGGACACCAGCCGAACAACTCTCGGTTGAACAGACACTACGACTTTCCATCGTGGGTGATCGCTCGCAGGTACGTCATGGATTACAGATGCTGTTGCGGCAAACTCAGGCGGATGAGCTAATGATCAACGCCTCAATTTTCGACCATGAGGCCAGACTGCGTTCATTCGAGATTGTGGGGAAGTTACAGCAGGAAGTGATTAGAGAAGCAAGAATCGACTGACAAAAAAAGCCAGCCCGAAGGCTGGCTTGATGCGTGTTACCACGTTAGTCCAAAGTGATTAGGAATTGGACGGCTGACGAGGTGCACGGTTACCGCGACGTTCACCACCGCCTTCACGACGTTCGCCGCTGAAGGAGCGACCACGACCGCCATTAGCGGGACGACCACCGGTAGGACGATCGCCGAATGAACGGCCACCACGCCCACCTTCACGACGCTCGTGCGGCTGAGCATCGCCCAGAAGCTGCATGTTCAACGGTTTGTTGAGAATACGCGTACGAGTGAAGTGTGACAGCAGATCGCCAGGCATCCCTTTCGGAAGCTCAATCGTGGAATGAGTACCGAACAGTTTGATGTTACCGATGTAACGGCTGCTGATGTCGCCTTCATTCGCAATCGCGCCCACGATGTGACGAACTTCAACGCCATCATCACGGCCAACTTCAATGCGATACAGTTCCATATCGCCAACATCACGACGTTCACGGCGCTGCGGACGTTCACCATCACGTCCCCCTTCACGGCGACGGTCGAAGCGGTCGTCACGATCGCGCATTTCACGACGCGGACGGCGATCAAATACCGGATCCGGCGGCAAAATCAGCGGACGTTCGCCCTGCGCCATCTTCAGCAGTGCGGCAGCCAACGTTTCCATATCCAGCTCTTCCTGCGGCTGTAGTTTAGCCAGCAGCGCGCGGTACATATCCAGATCGCTGCTTTCCAACTGGACCTGAACCTTGGCGGCAAACTTGGCCAGACGGCGTTCGCCCAGCAGTTCCGCGTTCGGTAGTTCCACTTCAGGAATAGTCAGCTTCATAGTGCGTTCGACGTTACGCAGCAGGCGACGTTCGCGGTTATCAACGAACAGGATCGCACGACCGGCGCGTCCCGCACGACCGGTACGGCCGATACGGTGAACATAAGATTCCGCATCCATCGGGATATCGTAGTTGACGACCAGGCTGATGCGGTCAACATCCAGACCACGTGCAGCAACGTCAGTTGCAATCAGGATATCCAAACGACCGTTCTTCAGACGCTCCAGCGTTTGTTCACGCAGAGCCTGGTTCATGTCGCCGTTAAGCGCTGCGCTGTTGTAACCACTGCGCTCCAGCGCTTCAGCTACTTCCAGCGTCGCGTTTTTAGTACGTACGAAAATAATCGCCGCATCGAAATCTTCCGCTTCAAGGAAACGGATCAGCGCTTCGTTTTTACGAACGCCGTGCACCATCCAGTAGCTCTGGCTGATATCCGGACGCGTCGTCAGACTTGACTGAATACGGACTTCCTGTGGATCTTTCATGAAACGACGAGTAATACGACGAATCGCTTCCGGCATCGTCGCGGAGAACAGCGCGGTCTGATGTTCAGCCGGGATCTGCGCCATGATGTTTTCTACGTCTTCGATGAAGCCCATACGCAGCATTTCATCGGCTTCATCCAGAACCAAACCGCTCAGATTGGACAGGTCCAGCGTGCCACGTTTCAGGTGGTCAAGCAGACGGCCCGGTGTACCGACCACGATCTGGGGTCCCTGACGCAAAGCGCGCAGCTGTACGTCATAACGCTGGCCGCCGTACAGGGCAACCACGTTGACGCCATGCATGTGTTTAGCGAAATCATTACAAGCTTCAGATACCTGAACCGCCAGCTCACGGGTCGGCGCCAGCACCAGAATCTGCGGTGCTTTCAATTCAGGTTTCAGGTTATTCAGTAACGGCACCGCAAATGCGGCGGTTTTACCGCTGCCTGTCTGTGCCATACCCAGCACATCACGGCCATTCAGCAGGTGAGGAATACATTCCGCCTGGATCGGCGAAGGCTTTTCGTAGCCCAGATCGGTCAGGGCATTAATAATCGGAGCAGACAGCCCCAAATCGGCAAAAGAGGTTTCAAGCTTAGTCATGTACACGTGCCTCGTAGATGGCGGCCAGTCTACATAACTCGTCGAGAAAATTTTCAGTCATTTTCATTGAAAAGTGTGAACCGGCTCAAATTGGATTAAAAAGCGAACAAAAAAGCCCTCACCAGTAAAGGCGATAGAAATCATTTTGATTCCAGGCTGAGTATTGTTCGTCAGCTATTGCTGGTCCGATCCTGATAGGTCGTCTTGCTCTTGGCCTAACTGCGCCAATTCCAACAATGCATAGCGGTGCTCAACAAAGTTATGAACATTGTTAGCCACCGTCAGCTTGAACAGCGCCGAAGCGGTGTCCTTGTCCCCCAGACTTAGGTAGTGCTTACCTAAATAGAAGTCAGTTTCACTGAGATGCTCAGCGAGCGAAGTGTTATCCTTTGCTTCTTCCTGCAAGCGCTGCATCAGTGTCTTTTCACTGATATCGCCCAGGTAGAATTCGACAATAGTCCATCCCCACACACCTTTCTTTGCTCCCTCGTAGCGCGTTCTTAATGCGCTTATGGCCTTATCAGGATCGATTTCTCTCTCGACCAGATACAGCCACAGGGAACGGAAAGGATCATTGGGATCGTCTCGATAAAACGCTAGCAGATCATCCTGCGCCAATTGGTACCGACCGCCGTAGTACAAGGCGATCCCCCTATTGAGACGCACATAATTATAAGTTGGATCAAGCTCTAGTACAGAATCAAACGCTTCATAGGCAGCATCAAAATTGCCTGCCTGCGTTAAGTAAATCCCCAGATAATTGAAGACCTCTGGGATGTCGGGACGGATAGAAAGCGCTTGTGAAAAATCATTCCGCGCCAATGCCCGTAACCCTAAGCTATCATACAGCACTCCGCGCTCATATAACAGCTGTGCTCGTTCATCAGGAGTAAGCGCTCGACTGGCCAGGATTTGCTCCATACGAGCCAGAATGACTTCCTGCTGCAGCGTGGGCTGCAACGGGACCGCCAAAACGGTATTTTTGCGCCAATCCATGCTACTGCATCCTGCAAGCATGAGTGCTGCCGCGACATAACACCAGCGCAAGAAAGGCTTCATTACCCACTCCCGAAGAAGACAAACAAAGGATGAACATCCTGTCCCGCGACGGTATCTATAAGGATATCCGATCCCCATCATACACGCAGCTCCCTAACTCGGTAAGGAGCTGCTAAATGATTATCCGTTATTCTACGTCGGGGGCTACCGCAGGTTCCTGAGACTGAGGAGTCGCTTCCTTCATGCTCAGGCGGACACGACCCTGACGGTCGACTTCCAATACCTTAACGGGAACTTCCTGACCCATCTCCAGATAATCAGTTACTTTCTCAACACGCTTGTCGGCGATCTGAGAGATGTGAACCAGACCTTCTTTACCGCCGCCGATGGCTACAAACGCGCCGAAGTCAACGATGCGGGTTACCTTACCCTGATAGATGCGGCCGACTTCGATTTCAGCCGTGATCTCTTCGATACGGCGAATCGCGTGTTTAGCTTTTTCACCGTCGGTAGAAGCAATCTTCACCGTACCATCATCTTCGATTTCGATCGTCGTGCCGGTTTCTTCGGTCAGAGCACGGATGACTGAGCCGCCTTTACCAATCACATCTTTGATCTTATCAGTGCTGATTTTGATGGTATGGATACGCGGTGCGAATTCAGAGATATCGCCACGCGGCGTACTGATCGCTTCTTCCATCACGCCCAGGATGTGCAAACGCGCACCTTTAGCCTGGTTCAGCGCCACCTGCATGATTTCGCGGGTAATGCCTTCGATCTTGATGTCCATCTGCAGCGCGGTGACGCCATCACGGCTACCCGCGACTTTGAAGTCCATGTCGCCCAGGTGGTCTTCATCACCCAGAATGTCAGACAGTACGACGAAGTTCTCGCCTTCTTTCACCAGGCCCATCGCGATACCGGCAACAGCCGCTTTGATCGGCACGCCTGCATCCATGAGCGCCAGAGAAGCACCACATACGGAAGCCATGGATGAAGAACCATTGGATTCTGTGATTTCAGAAACCACACGTACGGTGTACGGGAATTCGCTCGCCTTCGGCATAACGGCCAACACGCCGCGTTTCGCCAGACGACCGTGACCAATTTCACGACGCTTCGGCGATCCGACCATACCTGTTTCACCCACAGAGTAAGGAGGGAAGTTATAGTGTAGCAGGAAGCGGTCAGTGCGCTCGCCGGTCAGTTCGTCAATCGTCTGCGCGTCACGTTCGGTACCCAGAGTGGCTGTCACCAGCGCCTGAGTTTCACCGCGGGTGAACAGTGCGGAACCGTGCGTACGCGGCAGAACGCCAGTGCGAACGTCCAGACCACGGATCATGTCTTTTTCACGACCATCGATACGCGGCTCGCCGCTCAGAACACGGCTACGAACAACATTCTTCTCAATACTACCCAGGATGTCGCTGATTTCACCTTCATCCAGCGTTTCATCTTCGGCCAGCAGCGTGGCAACGACATCCGCTTTGATGACATCGACTTGAGCGTAACGCTCCTGCTTCTCGGTGATGCGGTAAGCGTCACCGAGACGGGATTCGGACAGCGCTTTAACACGGCTGTACAGCGTTTCATTCACTTCTGGCGCATGCCATTCCCATTTCGGCTTGCCAGCTTCAGCGACCAGAGAATTGATATTCTCGATCACAACCTGCTGCTGTTCGTGACCGAACACAACCGCGCCGAGCATCTGATCTTCGCTCAGCAGGTCAGCTTCTGATTCCACCATCAGCACAGCACCTTCGGTACCGGCGACAACCAGATCCAGACGGCTTTCTTTCAGCTCATCAGTGGTCGGGTTCAGCACGTACTGGTCGTTGATGTAACCGACGCGAGCGCAGCCGATTGGGCCGTTGAACGGAATGCCGGATAGGCTCAGCGCAGCAGACGCACCGATCATAGCGACGATGTCCGGGTTTACCTGCGGGTTCACAGAAACAACGGTAGCGATAACCTGAACTTCATTCAGGAAACCTTCCGGGAACAGAGGACGAATAGGACGGTCGATCAGGCGAGAAATCAACGTTTCGCCTTCGCTCGGACGGCCTTCACGACGGAAGAAACCACCCGGGAAACGGCCAGCAGCGTATGTACGCTCCTGATAGTTGACGGTCAGCGGGAAGAATCCCTGACCCGGTTTAGGCTGTTTAGCACCAACAACGGTAACGAATACTGCGGTGTCGTCCATGCTAACCATAACGGCAGCAGTAGCCTGACGAGCCATCATACCGGTTTCGATAGTGACGGTATGCTGACCATATTGGAATTTACGAATGATCGGATTTAGCAAAATTATATCCTTGTATCACGAAGGGTTGCCGCGCCACTTATCTCGGACGCCACAGACCAGTTTACACCCGATCCAGTCACTACATCCTCGCGACTAATGACAATCTTCAATCTGCTCTCCAGCAGAATAAAGTCTCTCATTAGCCGCGCGAATAGCTGTAATAACGGACCATTTTTCACTTCAACAATACATTACTCTGTTTCAGCAACGCATCCTAGAAGAAAGGGGCCATAATAGGCCCCTTTCTACTGAAACTCGTCGGATTAGCGACGCAGACCCAGACGCTCAATCAGGCTGGTGTAGCGCGCTACTTCTTTACGCTTCAGGTAGTCCAGCAGCTTACGACGCTGAGAGACCATGCGCAGCAGACCACGACGGCTGTGGTGATCTTTTTTGTGCTCAGCAAAGTGGCCCTGCAGGTGGTTGATCTGCGCAGTCAACAGTGCAACCTGAACTTCGGTAGAACCGCTGTCGTTAGCATCACGACCGAAATCTGCAACGATTTTTGCTTTAGCTTCAACGCTTAGAGACATAGTAGAACTCCAATAATATTATATAAGATAAAAAGGGTGCCGATCTCTAATTCAGCGACCCGGTACTTGAGCCGCGCTATTCTACCCGCAGTATAAGGGGATAGCAAGGCGGTCAAACGACCTCAGACTCGGGGTATTCGACCACCAGACGGCGAGGTGCAACGCGGCCTTCATCGTCGATAACGCCCATACCAATAAACTTCCGCGCGTCGCCTTCTGTGATGCGTACCATCCCCGAATCCGGGGCGTTGGCGGCACGTACCGCCTGTCCCAATTTCAGGTATCCGGCAACGACTTCCGGCAGATTAACCTCAGGAAATTCCTGAACAGCGCTGTCCATCGGCAGAAGTAAGGGATCAAGCAGCGCGCCGACTGGCTGCTCTTCTTCAGCGGCACGCTCGGCCAATACTTGCAGCTGTGCCAACGTGACCATACGTTCTATCGGATAAGTTGCCACCTGCAGACGGCGCAGATAAATTACATGAGCGCCACAACCGAGTTTTTCACCCAGATCGTCAATGATAGTACGGATATAGGTGCCTTTCGAACAATGGATCTCCAGTTCCAGCTCGTCCCCTTCCCAACGAATCTGCTGCAGCTCATAGACCGTAATTTCACGCGCTTCGCGTGGAACGGTCTGACCCTGACGGGCATATTCGTATAGCGGGCGCCCCTGATATTTCAGTGCAGAAAACATGGACGGGACCTGTGGGGTCGTACCGCGAAATGCATCCAACGCCTGCGCCAACGCTTCGGGGGTGAACGTAACGGGACGCTCTTCGACGACGTTACCATCGGCATCCGACGTATCAGTCCGCTGGCCCAACCGAGCAATGACGCGATAACGTTTGTCCGAGTCCAGCAAATATTGGGAAAACTTGGTCGCTTCACCCAGACAAATCGGCAGCATACCCGTCGCGAGCGGATCCAGTGCGCCAGTATGTCCGGCCTTGTTGGCATTGAAGAGACGTTTAACTTTTTGCAGCACATCGTTAGACGATGTTCCCTGCTGTTTATCCAGCAGCAGAACGCCATGAACGTCCCGGCCGCGACGACGAGGACGCCCCATCAGTCCTCCCGATCTTCATCCGAAGAGGAAGAAGAGCGACGCTCGGCATCTTTTCTAACGACATTGGTCACCAGATTCGACATCCGCATACCTTCAACCAACGAGTTGTCGTAGGAGAAGGTCAGCTCAGGCACCACGCGCAGGCGCATCGCTTTACCCAGCAGTACGCGAATAAATCCGGAAGCGTCTTGCAACGCTTTGATGCCGGTTTTCACCTGCTCTGGCTCGTTATCGTTCAGAAAGGTCACGAAAACTTTGGCGTAAGCCAGGTCGCGGGACATTTCAACCCCGGAGACGGTCGCCATACCCACGCGAGGATCTTTCACTTCGCGCTGAAGAATAATGGCGATCTCTTTTTGCATTTCCTGCGCCACACGCTGTGTGCGGCTATATTCTTTTGCCATGATAAACCTCACGGAAAAATGAGGGGGCACAAGGCCCCCTCATTGGAAAAGTAGAATGGTGCGGCGATGAAAGCATTACGCAATAGAGCGCTTAATCTCTATAATTTCAAATACTTCAATCATGTCGCCAGAACGAACATCGTTGTAGTTCTTAACGCCGATACCACATTCCATGCCGTTACGAACTTCGTTGACGTCATCTTTGAAGCGACGCAGGGATTCCAGCTCGCCTTCGTAGATAACGACGTTATCACGCAGTACACGGATCGGGTTATGACGTTTAACCACGCCCTCGGTCACCATACAGCCTGCGATTGCGCCAAATTTCGGTGATTTGAACACGTCGCGAACTTCAGCCAGACCAATGATTTCCTGCTTGTACTCAGGCGCCAGCATACCGCTCATCGCCTGCTTCACTTCATCAATCAGGTCATAGATGACTGAGTAATAGCGCAGATCCAGACTTTCTGCTTCGACGACTCGGCGAGCGGAAGCGTCTGCACGCACGTTGAAGCCCAACAGGATAGCGTTGGATGCCGCGGCCAGCGTAGCGTCCGTTTCAGTAATCCCACCCACGCCAGAGCCGACAATTTTGACTTTTACTTCATCGGTGGACAGCTTCATCAGAGAGTCGGAAATCGCTTCGCAAGAACCCTGTACGTCGGACTTCAACACGATGTTCAGTTCAGAAACTTCGCCTTCGCTCATGTTAGCAAACATGTTTTCCAGTTTAGATTTCTGCTGGCGAGCCAGTTTAACTTCGCGGAATTTACCCTGACGATACAGCGCAACTTCACGTGCTTTCTTCTCGTCGCGAACGACAGTGGCTTCGTCACCTGCTGCCGGCACGCCGGACAGGCCCAGGATTTCGACGGGAATAGAGGGGCCAGCAGAGGCGACTTCACGCCCCAACTCGTCACGCATCGCACGCACACGGCCGTACTCGAAGCCACACAGGACGATATCACCTTTGTTCAAGGTACCTTCACGGACCAGGACAGTCGCAACCGGACCACGGCCTTTATCCAGGAAGGATTCGATTACCGCTCCGCTTGCCATGCCGTTACGGATGGCCTTCAGCTCCAGGACTTCCGACTGCAGCAAGATAGCATCCAGTAGTTCATCAATACCCGTACCCGATTTGGCGGACACGTGTACGAACTGGCTTTCACCGCCCCAATCTTCCGGCATGATGCCGTGCTGAGACAGTTCGGTTTTAACGCGATCCGGGTCGGCTTCCAGCTTATCGATTTTGTTTACAGCAACGACAACCGGCACTTTGGCGGCTTTAGCATGCTGAATAGCTTCGATAGTCTGCGGCATCACGCCATCATCTGCGGCAACCACCAGAACGACGATATCTGTCGCCTGAGCACCACGTGCGCGCATTGCGGTAAACGCGGCGTGTCCCGGGGTATCCAGGAACGTGATCATGCCATTGTCGGTTTCTACGTGGTAGGCACCGATGTGCTGGGTAATGCCACCCGCTTCGCCGGAAGCGACTTTGGTAGAACGGATATAGTCGAGCAGAGAGGTTTTACCATGGTCAACGTGACCCATGATAGTGACGACAGGCGCGCGCGGTTCAGCAGCAGCACCGGTATCACGATCGCTCATCAGCGCTTCTTCCAGCTCATTTTCACGACGCAAGATCACTTTGTGACCCATTTCTTCCGCCACGAGCTGAGCCGTTTCCTGATCGATAACCTGGTTGATAGTCGCCATTGCGCCCAGACGCATCATCGTTTTGATGACCTGAGAGCCTTTAACGGCCATCTTGTTCGCGAGTTCAGCCACCGTCACGGTTTCGCCAATCACTACATCGCGGTTAACCGCCTGGGCAGGCTTGTTGAAGCTCTGCTGCAGAGTGCTTGGTTTACGTTTGCCTTTACCGCCGCGAGTGACAGCGCGAGCCTCTTCGCGATCGGCTTTAGATTCAGACAGGCGGTTGCCTTTCTTCTGCTTGGTCGCTTTGCCGCCGCGAGTGCGAGCACGACGTTCGCCTTCGACCTTGCGATCGTTTTCATCTTCGGCTTCACGTGCGTGATGCGATGTGGTTACGTGATAGTCAGAAGTTTCGGTTTCGTCTTTCTGATTTTCCCAACGACCGGCGTTTTCCTCAGCCATGCGGCGAGCTTCTTCTGCCACGCGACGGGCTTCTTCTTCAACCTTCTGGCGTGCCGCTTCTTCCGCTTTTCGCTTGAGTTCAGCTGCTTCGGCTTCGCGACGCGCTTTCTCAGCCTGAGCTGGTTTGGTCATGGTGTTGTTTTGTTGATTGGTCACTTTTTCTTTTTCCGCTCCGTCGCGCTTAGCCTTGTCGGCGGCCTCACGTCTGGCTTGATCTTCAGCGGCACGCTTCGCTTTTTCAGCCGCTTCGCGCTGGGCTTTTTCTTCCGCCTCGCGTTTAGTCTGCTCTTCTGCAGCACGTTGTGCCTGTTCTTCCGCTTCACGCCGCGCCAACTCT
Source organism: Lonsdalea quercina (assembly GCF_900107885.1). Classification (NCBI taxonomy): domain Bacteria; kingdom Pseudomonadati; phylum Pseudomonadota; class Gammaproteobacteria; order Enterobacterales; family Pectobacteriaceae; genus Lonsdalea; species Lonsdalea quercina. Next base: position 214,915 of record NZ_FNQS01000007.1, read on the forward strand.
TCTTCGGAGGTCTGCTGACCTTCCACAGAATCGCGTTTTACATAAGTACGTTTCTTGCGGACTTCGATCTGTACCGCTTTACTCTTACCACCGGTGCTTGGAACATTCAATGTGCTGCGCGTTTTGCGCTGCAGCGTCAGTTTTCCCGGCGCACTGCCGCGTTCACGGTTCAGGTGCGCCAGCAAGCTTTCTTTCTCGTGCTGGGTCACAGAGTCTGATGCGGACTTGGTTATACCGGCATCAGCAAACTGCTGTATCAGGCGGTCAACCGGAGTCTGAATCTCTGCGGCCAGCGATTTTACGGTTACATCTGTCATGCTGTTCCTTTCCTGCTACAGTTCGTTATTCGTTGTTGTCGCCAAACCAACAGATATTACGCGCGGCCATAATCAGCTCACCGGCTTGCTTCTCATCAAGCTCTTCAATATCTGTCAGGTCATCGACACCCTGCTCAGCAAGATCTTCCAGCGTACATACGCCGCGTGCAGCCAGAGCAAACGCCAGCTCACGGGACAAACCAGGCAGGTTTAGCAAATCATCGGCTGGCTGACCGTCACCAAGGCTTTCCTCGCGAGCCAGCGCCAATGTTGTCAACGCTGCCTTCGCACGGTCACGCAGCGCTTCAATCGTTTCTTCATCCAGCCCGTCAATCTCAAGCAGTTCTTTGATCGGCACATAGGCCAGCTCTTCTAAGGTGGAGAAGCCTTCTTCCACTAGAACAATGGCGAATTCTTCGTCGATGCTTAGATGCTTAGTAAAGACATCAATCGCCGCATGCGCTTCGGCCTGATGTTTGGCCTGCAGGTCTTCAATCGTCATCACGTTCAGTTCCCAGCCGCTGAGCTGTGATGCCAGGCGAACGTTCTGACCGTTACGGCCGATAGCCTGAGCCAGGTTTCCTGACTCTACGGCAATGTCCATGGTGTGATTGTCTTCATCTACCACGATAGAGGCAACATCTGCGGGCGCCATGGCGTTGATGACGAACTGAGCAGGATTGTCATCCCACAGGACGATATCGATACGCTCACCACCCAGTTCACTGGAAACGGCTTGAACGCGCGCGCCGCGCATACCCACACAAGCGCCGACGGGGTCGATGCGTTTGTCGTTAGTCTTAACGGCTATTTTAGCGCGTGAACCTGGATCGCGGGCCGCAGCTTTGATTTCGATGACTTCTTCGCCGATTTCCGGTACTTCAATGCGGAACAGTTCAATCAGCATTTCAGAACGAGAACGACTGACGAATAGCTGAGCACCACGCGCTTCAGGGCGAACCGCATACAGTACGCCGCGAATACGGTCGCCAGGGCGGAAGTTTTCACGCGGGAGCATATCTTCACGGCCAATCACCGCTTCGGCGTTGCTGCCGAGATCCAGAGAGATGTTATCGCGGGTGACTTTCTTAACAACGCCGGTAACGATTTCACCTTCTTGCTCGCGGAACTGATCGACCACCATGGCACGTTCAGCTTCACGCACTTTCTGTACGATAACCTGCTTGGCGGTTTGGGTGGTGATGCGGTCGAAAGTCACAGATTCGATCTGGTCTTCGACATAGCCGCCCAGCTCAATGCTTGGGTCTTCGAATTGCGCTGCTTCCAGCGTAATTTCACGGGTGGGCTGCGTCACTTCATTGACGGCTACCCAACGGCGGTAGGTGTCAAAATCGCCGGTTTTGCGGTCGATGCAGACACGGACGTCAATTTCCTGCTCGTATTTTTTCTTGGTTGCCGTTGCCAGTGCGATTTCCAATGCTTCGAAAATCTTTTCACGCGGAACAGCTTTCTCATTGGAAACTGCTTCAACAACAGCCAGAATCTCTTTGTTCATCCTAGTTGCCTCATCCAAACTTTAAAAGTGGGGTACCAGATTCGCTTTCTGGATGTTGCTCAGCGCGAACACTTCATCTTTGCCTTCCACCGTTACCGTGATCATCTCACCTTCAACGGCTTTGATTATTCCTTGCCATTTACGGCGGTTCTGGACAGCCATACGCAATACCAGACTCACTTCTTCACCGAGGAAACGCACGTAGTGTTCGGCCGTGAATAAAGGACGATCCAGACCTGGCGAAGATACTTCCAGGTTATAAGCCACGGTGATCGGATCTTCAACATCCAACACCGCACTGACCTGATGGCTGACATCAGCACAATCATCAACAGTGATCCCATCGTCACTATCAATATAGATACGCAGCGTCGATTGGCGACCCCGGACGAACTCAATGCCCACCAGCTCAAAGCCTAATGCTGCAACGGGTGCTGAAATCATCTCTGTTAACTTTTGCTCTAATGTGGACAAGCCCACCCCCAAGACATAAAAAAAGGGCTTAATAGCCCAGTAATTCTGTTGTCAGATAACAAAAAACCCCGATATACGGGGCTTTATGCAACTGGACCCTATTACCACGGATAACCGCGGTATAACTTACCATTAAGAATTCTTTCAAAACCGACTGTGGAATCAATTGAAACTTACTGAGCAGCTTTGAAAGAAAACCTAAAGGAAAGTTAATTGGTTGCGGGGGCCGGATTTGAACCGACGACCTTCGGGTTATGAGCCCGACGAGCTACCAGACTGCTCCACCCCGCGTCCGAAAACGTGGCAAATATTACGCTGATAACCGCAAAAAAGCAAGTTATCTATAGGATTGGTACCGAGGACGGGACTTGAACCCGTAAGCCCAATTTGGGCACTACCACCTCAAGGTAGCGTGTCTACCAATTCCACCACCTCGGCATCACTTCTTACTTCTATAACTGGCAACAATTTTTGTTGCCGATAACGCTGTATTACTTAGGAATATCGCTCGACGGCGTAGCTGGTGCCGTGTTCTGCTGAGTTTGCGCCGGCTCAGGCTGACTTAAACTTTCCCATTCACTGCCTTTTTGGCTGTGGTTAGAACTCATATTGCCCAGAATCAGACTGATGACAAAGAACAACGTTGCCAAAACAGCCGTCGTACGGGTCATGAAATTGCTTGAGCCGTTTGAGCCAAACAGGGTAGCTGACGCACCCGCTCCGAACGAGGCACCCATATCGGCACCTTTACCTTGCTGCAGCATGATCAACACAACCAGACCAATGGATACCAGCAGGAAAATAACTAAAAGCGCTTCGTACATAGATGTACCTATTACTTTATCCCCAACTTTTCATGAGGATGCTGAATTCTTGCGGCTTAACCGCTCGCCATCCGCAGTCGGAATACAAAAGCTATCCCTTATAAAGCGGGTTTGAATACTAACCAAAGCATTCTGTCTAAGCAAGGCTAATTTGGCTCGCAATGATTGATTGGGGAAAAAAACAGCGACGGAATTGACTTGTTCGAGAAGTCTTTAATTATCTAGCTGATTCTTCAGAAATTTAACGCCATCAGCGGACACTAGAATTTTGCCGATGACGTTTCCATTTTAGAGGAGATGTTATCCCACCGCTTTCACGGCATCGGCAATCGAATTGGCTAAAGCCGTCACCGTAGTCTCATCTTCACCTTCAACCATGACTCGGATCAGCGGTTCGGTGCCCGATTTACGTAACAGGACACGACCGCGACCGCCGAGCTGTGACTCCGCATCCAGCGCAGCCTGTTTAACCGCGTCGCTTTCCAGCGGATCATCTAGGCCGGCGAAGCGGACGTTGACCAGCACCTGTGGAAACAATTTCATGCCGCTACACAAATCGTGCAACGTCATGTGGTTGCGGGCCATTGCGGTCAAAACTTGCAACCCTGCGATAATACCGTCCCCCGTGGTCGTTTTATCCAGCAGGATAACGTGGCCTGAATTTTCAGCGCCAATACGCCAGCCTTTGGACTGCATCAGTTCTAACACATAACGGTCCCCGACCTTGGCTCTAGCGAACGGAATGCCAAGCTGTTTGAGAGCAAGCTCCAGACCCATATTGCTCATCAACGTACCGACAGCACCACCACGGAGCTGGCCTTGGCGTAAGCCTTCGCGTGCGATGATGTACAGAATTTGATCGCCATCGACCTTGTTACCCTGGTGGTCGACCATAATCAGACGATCGCCATCTCCGTCAAAGGCCAAGCCCACATCGGCTTTTTCAGCTAGCACCCGACTCTGAAGCTGCCTTACATCCGTTGCACCACACTCTTCATTGATGTTCATTCCGTTGGGGTTACAACCAATGGTGATCACCGTCGCGCCCAACTCTCTCAGCACGCTGGGCGCAATGTGATAAGTCGCGCCGTTGGCACAGTCCACCACGATTTTGAGGCCGTTAAGGTTAAGCTCGCTCGGGAAGGAGCCTTTGCAGAATTCGATGTAACGACCTGCCGCATCCACAATTCGGCTCGCTTTACCGAGTTCGGAAGACTCAACGCAGGTGATTGCCTTTTCCATTTCGGCTTCGATCGCTTCCTCAACTTCGTCAGGCAATTTGGTGCCGTCGATGGAAAAGAACTTGATGCCGTTATCGTAGAACGGGTTATGGGAAGCCGAGATCACGATGCCAGCTTCCGCCCTGAAGGTGCGAGTCAAATAGGCTACGGCGGGCGTTGGCATCGGCCCCGTGAAGGACGCCGATAACCCCGCGGCAGCCAAACCGGCTTCCAGCGCAGATTCAAGCATATAACCCGAAATTCGGGTGTCTTTACCAATGATGATCTTTCTGGAGCCATGTCGAGCCAAAACCTTCCCGGCCGCCCAGCCCAGCTTTAATACGAAATCGGGGGTAATGGGAGAGTCACCGACTTTGCCACGAATACCGTCAGTACCAAAATATTTACGGCTGCTCGTCATCTTTTATTCCTTAGCTGAAAGTGTAGCTTCAACAACACGCATAGCATCCACGGTTGCTTTTACGTCATGAACTCGAATGATCCTGGCTCCCTTTAGCGCAGCAATTACTGCGCAGGCGACACTGCCATAAACACGTTCTTTAGGCGGAACGTTAAGCAGTTGGCCAATCATTGATTTTCTGGACATCCCCACCAGCAGGGGCAAACCAAATTGATGCAGGCTTTCCATATGAGCCAGCAAGCTATAGTTGTGCTGCAGGTTTTTGCCGAATCCAAATCCGGGGTCGAGCAATATTTGCTCGCGAGGAATTCCTGCAGTGGTGCAGCGACTGAGATGATGCTCGAAAAAGGTGACAACATCCTTCATCAGGTCATCGTAGTGCGGAGCCTGTTGCATCGTTTGCGGCAATCCTTGCATATGCATTAGGCATACGGGAAGTTGAGTCTCGGCGGCGGCACTCAACGCGCCCGTTTCCTGCAAAGAGCGCACATCGTTGATCAGATGCGCTCCAGCGGCCGCCGCCTCAGCGATCACTTCCGGTTTTGAGGTGTCGACGGATATCCATACCTCAAAGCGTTGCGACAATGCTTCTACGACGGGGATTACGCGGTCCAGCTCTTCCGAGACGCTGACTTCATCCGCACCAGGCCGTGTTGACTCGCCGCCGACATCGATGAACGTTGCGCCAGCCATGACCATATCCTGTGCATGAAACAGCGCTTTATCGAGAGTATTGTGTTGGCCGCCATCGGAAAACGAATCCGGCGTCACATTCAAGATGCCCATCACCTGCGGGCAGGAGAGATCAATGACCGATCCCCGAGCGTTCAATTTCATTCCTTCTTCCTCAAAACCACAGCCCGCCCATGGCGCTATGCCTGGACGTAATCAGCAAAAAACCCCGGCAAGCCGGGGTTTATAAACTACTGGTGTCAGTTTCAACAACACGCTGTCACACCGCGCTTACTTGTCGCTCAATGGACCTGACATAGCATTGCCCGTGCCAGGCTTCTCCGGTTCATCAACCGGGGTCGGCGCATTAGGCGTTCCGCTATCATCAGAGTTGTTATTGTTGGACGAAGGTTCTTCCCAGCCAGCCGGCGGACGAACATCCTTGCGCCCCATTAGATCATCGATCTGCGGCGCATCGATGGTTTCATATTTCATCAATGCATCCTTCATGGAATGCAGGATATCCATATTCGCCATCAACAATTCGCGAGCACGTTGATAGTTACGTTCGATCAAGGCCTTAACTTCCTGATCGATGATGCGAGCCGTTTCGTCCGACATGTGTTTCGCTTTCGCCACGGAGCGACCGAGGAAAACTTCCCCTTCTTCTTCCGCATACAGCAAGGGTCCCAGCTTTTCTGAGAAGCCCCACTGCGTCACCATGTTACGAGCGATAGAGGTCGCAACCTTGATGTCATTGGAAGCCCCCGTAGAAACATGCTCAGAACCATAAATGATTTCTTCAGCCAGACGACCGCCGTACAGCGTTGAGATCTGACTTTCCAGCTTCTGACGACTGGCGCTAATCGCATCACCCTCCGGGAGGAAGAAAGTCACGCCCAGTGCGCGTCCACGCGGAATAATGGTCACTTTATGAACGGGATCATGCTCAGGCACCAGGCGTCCGATGATGGCGTGACCCGCTTCGTGATAAGCAGTCGACTCTTTTTGAGATTCCGTCATCACCATAGACCGGCGTTCTGCACCCATCATGATCTTATCTTTGGCTTTCTCAAACTCGACCATGGAGACGACACGCTTGCTGCCACGTGCGGCGAACAATGCTGCTTCATTGACCAGGTTAGCCAAGTCGGCGCCGGAGAACCCCGGCGTGCCGCGAGCAATGACAGAGGCATCAATATCCGGTGATAGTGGTACGCGACGCATGTGAACTTTCAGAATCTGCTCACGACCACGGACATCCGGCAGTCCTACAACAACCTGACGGTCAAAACGACCTGGACGCAGTAATGCGGGGTCCAGCACGTCAGGGCGGTTCGTTGCAGCAATGACGATGATACCTTCATTCCCCTCAAAACCATCCATTTCCACTAGCATCTGGTTCAGCGTCTGCTCACGTTCATCGTGACCGCCACCCAAACCAGCGCCACGCTGGCGACCGACAGCATCGATTTCATCGATAAAGATGATGCATGGCGCTGCTTTTTTCGCTTGTTCGAACATGTCACGAACACGAGATGCGCCCACGCCCACGAACATTTCGACAAAATCAGAACCGGAAATGGTGAAGAATGGGACTTTAGCTTCACCCGCGATAGCTTTCGCAAGCAAGGTTTTACCGGTACCAGGAGGGCCGACCATCAGCACGCCTTTCGGAATTTTACCGCCCAACTTTTGGAAACGGCTAGGCTCACGCAGATATTCGACCAGCTCGGCCACTTCTTCTTTGGCCTCATCACATCCGGCTACGTCCGCAAACGTCGTTTTGATCTGGTCTTCGGTGAGCATGCGTGCTTTGCTTTTGCCGAACGACATGGCGCCTTTGCCACCACCGCCCTGCATTTGACGCATGAAGAAAATCCAGACGCCGATCAAAAGAAGCATCGGGAACCATGAGATAAAGATCGAAGCCAACAGGCTCGGTTCTTCTGGCGGTTCGCCGACTACTTTTACGTTTTTAGTCAGAAGGTTATCCAGCAACTTGGGATCGTTGACAGGAATATAGGTCGTGTATCGGTTGCTGTCTTTTTTGACCACAGTGATCTCACGCCCATTGATTCGTGCTTCACGGACCTGATCCTGATTCACTTCAGTTAAAAAGGTTGAATAATCCACCCTACGGCCATTCGACTCGCTGGGCCCAAAGCTCTGGAATACAGACATCAGCACGACTGCGATGACTAACCAGAGAATCAGGTTTTTCGCCATGTCACTCAAGGGATTAACCTCATATTACAACTGTGTTAAAAAATAGCGTAAGGGTACTACAGTTTACGCCCTGTCGCTACAATGTACACCTCGCGGGACCTGGCCCGGGAGGATTCAGGCTTACGCGTCTTCACCGTCGTAAACAGGGATCGTACTTCACGCAAATACTCGTCAAAGCCTTCTCCCTGAAATACTTTAACGACGAAACTGCCGCCCGGAGCCAAGATATCTCGACACATCTCCAACGCAAGTTCCACCAGATACATGGAACGCGGAATATCGACTGCCGGAGTACCGCTCATGTTAGGGGCCATGTCGGACATCACCACCTGAACTTTCTGATCGCCAACCCTTTCGAGCAACGCTTTCAGTACCATTTCATCGCGAAAGTCGCCCTGAAGAAAGTCGACGCCCACGATAGGATCCATCGGTAAAAGATCGCAGGCAATAATCCGACCTTTGCCGCCGATTTGGCTGACGACATACTGCGACCAACCGCCTGGAGCGGCCCCCAGGTCCACCACGGTCATACCGGGTTTAAACAGTTTGTCGCTCTGTTGTATAGCATCAAGTTTAAACCAAGCGCGTGAGCGAAGCCCTTTTTTCTGCGCTTGCTGCACATATTTATCGCTAAAGTGTTCCTGCAACCAACGACTGGAACTCGCAGAACGCTTTTTGTTAGCCATCTATTTTCCAACTATTCTTAATTAAGGCGCTTTTGTCGTACCGAACGTCTCATTGGGTGCCAACCAACCACTCTACAATGGTGATAATGATGAGATGGCGGTAGAATGACCCGTTTTCAATCCCAACCTAAGCAAAAAAGACCATGAATCTGAGTAACAAACAAAAACAGCACCTGAAAGGCCTGGCACATCCGTTGAAACCGGTTGTCCTGTTAGGCAACAACGGCCTTACCGAGGGTGTACTGGCTGAGATCGAGCAGGCTTTAGAACATCACGAACTGATCAAAGTAAAAATCGCTGCTGAGGATCGTGAAACCAAAGGGTTAATCGTCGATGCGATCCTGCGCGAAGCCAAAGCCGTCAAAGTCCAGGTCATTGGCCACACCTTGGTGCTCTATCGTGCCGCTAAAGAACGGAAAATTGTATTGCCACGATAACATTTTTTACCTCAGGTTACTTTGCATTGACTGCAAAGTGCCATGACCTCTGGTAAGAGAAAAGGCCGCATGCGGCCTTTTTCTTTTCTTTACAAATACTGTCGATATCACGAGCAATCAAAGGTACTCGACCTTCAAAATCTCATATTCCACCAGCCCCCCTGGGGTGTTGATGGCGACGATATCGTCTTCTTCTTTGCCGATTAAGCCGCGCGCGATGGGCGAGTTAACCGAGATAAGGTTTTGTTTGAAGTCAGCCTCATCATCGCCAACGATGCGATAGGTCTGTTCTTCTTCTGTATCGACATTCATCACTGTAACAGTGGAGCCGAAAATAACACGACCGTTAGCGGCCATTTTAGTGACGTCGATCACCTGAGCGTTTGAAAGCTTCGCTTCAATTTCCTGAATGCGGCCTTCGCAGAACCCCTGCTGCTCACGGGCTGCGTGGTATTCCGCATTCTCCTTCAGGTCACCATGTTCGCGCGCGTCAGCAATCGCCGAAATGATTTCTGGTCGGCGAACCATTTTCAAATACTCAAGTTCTTCGCGTAACTTTTCAGCACCACGTAACGTCATCGGAAACTGTTTCATATTGTCTATACCTCTAAAAATCCATAGGACTTAAATCACCGTCTTCCTGACGCGATAGAATTAACGTGCGACGGGGTGTCTTTTTTCTGCAGCGTACCCCTGGCAATTCAAACAAAAGCGGCCCAGCCCGGAAATAATTTTTCCAGGGCAGGCTCGGTTTTGCATTTTGATACGTATTTTACCCCAGAGTTCCATGGGGATCATCGTTTACTTTAGCCTACTTAGGGCCGTAGTATTGCCACACGTTACCCTGTGCTAAACCGAGATTATGCGTTTTTTATCTATTGTTACCGGCCTTCTCTGCACCTGTATTCTGCATACTGCCTCGGCTGCCGCCCCGGTAGAGGACTATATACAATACCTGCCTCACGGCGCCAATCTGGCGTTAGTGGTGCAGAAAGTCGGGGCGCCATCTCCCGCGCTTGATTATCACAGCCAACAAATGGCGCTCCCGGCCAGCACGCAAAAAGTCATTACTGCATTGGCGGCATTGCTCCAGCTCGGTCCTGACTTTCGGTTTACGACCACAATGGAAAGCGCAGGCTCCGTCAGTAACGGCGTTTTGCGTGGAAATCTGATTGTGCGTTTCAGCGGCGATCCAACGTTGAAACGCCAGCAGATTCGTTCCATGGTACAGGGATTGAAAAAAAATGGTATCCACGAAATTACCGGCGATGTGCTAATCGATACCTCCGTATTCGCCAGTCATGACAAAGCACCCGGCTGGCCGTGGAACGATATGACACAGTGTTTTAGCGCGCCCCCTGCCGCTGCCATCGTCGATAGAAACTGCTTCTCGGTATCGCTCTACAGCGCTCCCAACGCCGGTGAGAATGCTTTCATTCGCGTAGCCTCTTATTACCCCGTTCAGATGTTTAGCGAAGTCAGAACGCTCGCGAAAGGCTCACCCGACGCGCAATATTGTGAACTTGATGTTGTTCCGGGAGAACTCAATCGCTTTACCCTTACCGGCTGCTTAACGCAGCGTTCAGACCCCCTCCCCCTGGCATTTGCCATTCAGGATGGCGGCAGTTATGCCGGCGCAATCGTAAAAGATGAATTGCTGGAAGCGGATGTCCGTATTGGCGGCAGCCTGCGCAGGCAAACCCGGCCGGGAATAACGGGAACAGTTTTGGCACAGACGCAGTCCGCCTCACTGCATGAACTCCTGACCATCATGCTGAAAAAATCAGACAACATGATTGCGGACACCGTTTTTCGCACCATCGGGCATGAACGATTCAATGTGCCCGGCACCTGGCGTGCAGGCTCGGATGCGGTGCGTCAGATCTTACGGCAGAAAGCAGGCGTCGATCTTGGCAACAGCGTCATCGTGGATGGTTCCGGCTTGTCGCGCCACAACCTCCTTGCGCCCGCTACCATGATGCAGGTGCTGCAATATATCGCTCAGCACGATAATGAGTTGAACTACATCAAGATGCTGCCGTTGGCGGGATATGACGGCACGCTTCGCTATCGAGGCGGATTACATGAAGCAGGCGTAGACGGCAAGGTTTCAGCAAAAACGGGAGCATTGCAGGGCGTGTACAATCTGGCTGGCTTTATCACGACGTCCAGCGGTCAGAGAATGGCCTTCGTACAGTATCTCTCTGGGTACTCCGCAGATGACGAGAAAACGCGTCGTGTTCCTCTGGTTCGCTTTGAGAGCAGACTCTACAAAGATATTTATCAGAACAATTAAAGCGCGTGGAAGCCTAGATAAAAAACACCCTTATCTGCATAAGCAGATAAGGGTAATTGATACAACAAGCAAACTTTTATTATTCGTGAACAACGTCAGGCTTAATGCTGGTAGATAATCTCCACGCCATCATCGTCTTCTTCGTCCCAGTCATCGTCCCACTCTTCTTCTGCTTCGTCTTTCACCGTTTCCAGCTGTTCACGATGATAGTCATCCCACATGAACTCCACTTTCTCTGGTGTCGATTTCTCGTCTTCCGCCTGCATTTTCGGCTGAGTTTTGAGGAAACTCATCACATCCCAACAGAGCGCATTGACGCCATCACGACTCGCGGCGGAAATCAGATAATAATGACCTTCCCACGCCAACGCGGCCGCGATATCACGTGCGCGTTTTTCAGCTTCGTCTTTGTCCAGCAAATCGCTTTTGTTAAAGACCAGCCAGCGCGGCTTCTCAGCCAGAGTTTCACTGTACTGATGAAGTTCGTTGATGATGACTTTCGCGTTTTCGATCGGATCGGACTCGTCTATCGGCGCCAGATCAATCAGGTGAAGCAGCACGCGGCAACGTTCCAAATGTTTCAGGAACCGGATACCCAGACCTGCGCCTTCGGAGGCCCCTTCAATCAGGCCTGGGATATCAGCGACGACGAAGCTTTGTTCGCTATCCATACGCACAACACCCAGGCTCGGAACCAATGTTGTAAACGGATAGTCTGCCACTTTAGGTTTAGCCGCAGACACAGCACGAATAAACGTTGATTTACCCGCGTTCGGCAAACCCAACATCCCTACATCGGCCAACAGCAGCAGCTCCATCAGCAGTTCGCGTTCTTCACCCGGCGTGCCGTTCGTTTTTTGACGAGGCGCCCGGTTAACTGAGGATTTAAAGCGGGTGTTGCCCAGACCGTGCCATCCCCCTTTCGCTACCATCAGGCGTTGCTGATGACGGGTCATATCCCCCAAAATTTCCCCTGTGCCAGTATCTTTAATACGGGTCCCGACAGGAACTTTGATGGTGATATCCTTACCCCGTTTGCCGGTACAGTCGCGGCTTTGACCATTCTGACCACGTTCTGCGCGAAACGATTTTTCGAAGCGATAGTCGATCAGGGTGTTCAGGTTTTCATCGGCAACGAGATAAACGTCGCCACCATCGCCACCGTCCCCACCATCCGGGCCGCCGTTAGGGATATATTTTTCACGACGGAAGCTAACACAACCATTACCACCATCGCCAGCCACCACCAGAATGTTGGCTTCATCTACAAACTTCATGAACTCTCTCCGCAAAAAAACCAATAGAGAATAATTGACTTTTTTTGACTGTTATTGGTTCTCTTTGGCGTAACTCTTTGATTTTATTAAGGGCAGCTTTTGAAGCCATCCGTCACTGAAAACGACGCAGTCAGAACCATCACGGTAAAATGGGCGCTGATTGTACCTGCTTAGCGCGAAGATTTCACCTGTATTAAAAATAAACAGTCATCACGGCCCGTGAGGATTGACCGACAAGCCGAATCATTTACCGTCTGAATTGATGCCCGGGACTTCGCTTAACTGCTGTTTTATCGGAAAAAAACGATGCCCAATCGCTGAAAACATCGCCCCAGCCACGACCACGAACGCACCGATGTAACCGATAAAATTTAGCGAGAGAGGTGTAAAGACTAAAGGCCACCCTAATGCCAATAAATCGGAAAACATCAATGTAAACAGAGGGGTTAGAGTAATAATGGCGCTGACCTGAGCCGCCTGCCAACGTGCCATTGCCTCTGCCAGCGCACCATATCCTACAACTGTGTTTACGCCGCAAAAGACCAGGCACGCCAGTTGCCAACGACTCAGTTGAAACACGACGTCAGGTTTTGCTATCGGCGTGATAAAAATCACGCACAGTACGTAGAGCAGAAACAGGAGCTGTTGGGATGACAGTCGTCGTAGAAGGACTTTTTGAGCGACGCCATAAGTGACCCAAACCGCCGCGGCCCCCACACCTAATAGGACGCCCAACGTGTAATCACTCAGACGGGTAAAAATCTCAATTAGGCTGGTGTTGAAAAACATCAACAAACCGCTCAATAGCGTAATCGCGCCAATCACCTGAGTCACACGCATTTTTTCTTTCAGAATGAGAACGCTGGCAAACATCATCCCAACTGGGGAGAGTTGGCCGATAACTTGAGAAGCCGTGGGGCTAAGATACTTTAATGACGAGCTGAATAGGACAAAGTTGCCCAGCAGCCCGCACGTTGCGATAAGCAGCAATACCCACCAACGCCGACGCCGTAGCAAACGAAGTCGGGGCATCGTTCCTCTTAAGTAGAGAAGGATAAAAAGCCCGAACGAAGCCATCAGAAATCGATACCAAACAACGGTATATGGATCCATAACACTTAAAACTTGCTTCATGGCGATGGGCAAAGCGCCCCAGCAAACAGCCGTGGTTAAAGCCAGGCAGAGCCCCAAGCCAGCATTCTGTTTCATAGTGTTATCCGCAGCGGATGATATTTACAGTATCGCCAAACGAAAAAAGCCCTGCAACATGTGCAGGGCTTTTAAAAGGCTTAGAAACTGTAATTATTCAGCAACGATGCTGATAAATTTACGGTTTTTAGGACCTTTGATTTCGAACTGAACTTTACCGTTGGACAGTGCAAACAGCGTGTGGTCTTTACCACAACCAACGTTAGTACCAGCATGGAACTTGGTACCACGCTGACGGACGATGATGCTGCCTGCCAGAACGGATTCACCGCCGAAACGTTTTACGCCCAGGCGTTTACTTTCTGAGTCACGGCCGTTACGAGTGGAACCGCCAGCTTTTTTATGTGCCATTATTCGCTCTCCTAAAACTTAAGCGCTGATGCCGGTGATTTTCACCTCAGTGAACCACTGACGGTGACCAGCTTGTTTACGGTAGTGTTTACGGCGACGGAACTTAACGATTTTAACTTTCTCGCCACGACCGTGAGCAACAACTTCAGCCTTGATTTTACCGCCATCGACATAAGGAACGCCGATTTTGATGTCTTCACCATTAGCGATCATCAGAACCTGGTCAAACTCAACGGCTTCACCAGTTGCGATATCCAGCTTTTCCAAGCGAACGGTTTGACCTTCGCTTACTCGGTGTTGTTTACCACCACTTTGGAAAACTGCGTACATATAAAACTCCGCTTTCCGCGCACCCTATTGACTTTGGAAGTGCGCTATAAATATTCACAATAGGGCGCGAATTCTACGCAAAAATCCGAAGCATGACAAGTGCAGAATCGAGCAACATGAAGAAAAAGGATACAAGCCATTAACTGCCGTTTATCTGCGTCATTTTTCAAGTACAATCAACACAACCTTTTCTTATTTAACGCCGATCAAGAACATCAGTACGGCGATAGCGTTGAAGAAATCAGCTGGCAGATACAATGAATCTAGAACAAATTACAGCGTTGAGCTCCAAGGATATGTCCGCCGTTAATAAGATTATCCTGGAACATCTGTCCTCCGATGTCGCGCTTATCAATCAGTTGGGCCATTACATTGTCAGCGGCGGTGGGAAACGCATTCGGCCGATGATTGCTGTTCTGGCTGCCAGAGCTTTAGCCTACCAGGGCGACAAGCACGTTACCGTTGCGGCATTAATCGAATTCATCCACACCGCTACCCTCCTGCATGACGACGTGGTCGATGAATCCGACATGCGTCGGGGAAAAGCAACCGCAAATGCCGCCTTTGGCAACGCTGCCAGCGTCTTAGTCGGCGACTTTATCTATACACGCGCTTTTCAGATGATGACAGGGCTTGGTTCGTTGCAGGTTCTTACGGTGATGTCCGATGCGGTTAACGTCATCGCGGAAGGCGAGGTACTGCAGCTGATGAACTGTAACGATCCTAACATCACCGAAGACAGCTATATGCGCGTGATCTACAGCAAAACGGCACGCTTATTCGAAGCCGCCTCTCGGTCTTCCGCTATTTTGGCTGGCGCGACCGCAGAGCAAGAGAAAGCGTTGAAAGACTACGGACGTTATTTGGGAACCGCATTTCAGCTGATTGACGACTTGCTTGATTACAGCGCTGACGGCGAAACTCTGGGCAAAAACACCGGCGACGACCTGAATGAAGGCAAGCCTACCCTACCGCTGCTGCATGCCATGCGTCATGGTAACCCACAGCAAAGCGCTATGATCCGCGAGGCGATTGAACAAGGCAATGGTCGTCATTTACTGGCCCCGGTGCTGACGGCGATGCAGGAGTGCGGTTCGCTCGGCTATACACGCCAGCGAGCGGAAGAAGAAGCAGACAAAGCCATCAGCGCACTGCAATGTCTGCCAGAAACCCCTTATCGCCTAGCCTTAGAAGGGTTGGCGCACATGGCCGTTCAGCGAGAGTTCTGAACGTCCCCTTGGGTGTCGCTCGCTTGCGGCGAGCCGCCCAGTCGAGACAACATCGCCAGAGCACCTTCATGCAGAATGTGATTTATCAGTTGTGTGCGTTCGCTTCCTGTTAATTGGTGATAAACCTGAATCCACGTCGACAATAACTCAGTCTCTGCCGGCGTGGCATACTCTGGGACAGGTGACTCCTCCATCATCAGTGAATGCTTAACGCTGTCGGGTAAGCTCCAGATAGCGTATTCCACGCCTTTCCCCTGCACGCCTTTACGACGCCGTTTCTCCCAGCCGTTTTCTTTGGCCTTCTTATTCAGCCCCTGTCGGGACGTCGGTAATCCGGCCACACCCAATAATTCTTTAGTCGCAAACCACTTTTTATCCATATTTCCCTCCAAGTTGGCCTGACATTCCATGCTTAGCAATTCCCAATAGAACGAGAATAGACAATAGGATTACATAAAGTTTCCACATAATAGATCAACATAAAGGAAAGCTCTAATCATTAAACATAAGAAGAGACGTAATGCGTTAACGTAATCTAATGCGAGGAATCAGGCGCGAGCAATGAGGGGATAAGCGCAGGAAGCGCTGCCATTCCTGTAACAGGAATGGCAGAAAGATCATTCAGAGGTCTCGTTTGTAATGGGTGAGGTAGAAGGTGAGCACAACCCTAACTGTTTAAGAGTCGCATAGACGCCTTCTCGCATAATGTAGCTAATCAACTTTTCGCGCTCAGAGACTGAAAGTTGTTGATATATCTGCATCCACACCGGTAGCATATCCGATGGCTTCGCTGAATATTCTCCGGGTGTTTCCTGCATCAGCAATAAGGACTGCTGTACAGATTCGGGCAAGCTGTGGATGGAATATTCAACACCTCGCCCTTGCACACCTTTTCTGCGACGTTTTTCCCAACCATCTTCTCGGGCACGTTTATTCAATCCTTGCCGTGATTTAGGGAGTCCGCCGATGCCAACCAACTCGCTGGTCGCAAACCACTCTTTTTTCATGTCCATTTCATCCCGATAGTGCTACTCATTACAAAAAAAGATTTATTGGGAAATTATTTTGGAAATAATTAGAAAACTGATGATATATTATTTCCAAATAATGGTTTTTTAGTTAATGAAACCATTTAACCCAATTCGTTAGTTATACCACTAATACACTGTCGTCTTATAGCACTAAGGGAAGGATTATGAATTCAAGGAAACATGACTGGCACCCTGCTGATATCATTGCGGCGTTAAAGAAAAAAGGGACTACCCTTGCCGCGGTATCACGGTCTGCTGGATTAAGTTCGTCCACGCTTGCTAATGCTATATCTCGCCCATGGCCGAAAGGAGAGTGGCTGATTGCGGATGCGTTAGGGATACATCCTGCCGAAATCTGGCCCAGCCGTTACTATGATCCGGAGACAAACGAACTGCTCGATCGCAAAAAACTGATTCGACCGCAATGAATAAAAAAACCGGAGAAAAGATTCTCCGGTTTATGTTCAAGTCTTAGACGTACAGTAACGGTTATTGTTCGACGAAGGCGACGCCCATCGCAATATCTTCTTTCAACGTCTCCAGCATCTCATCTAGGGAACGCTGCTCGAAGTCGCTAAGAGAGCCAATAGGCATATACTGGGCAACGCCTTCTTTGCCCAGTAACAAAGGCTGGGCGAAGAAGCGGGCATAATCGCCATCGCTTTCAACATAAGCACATTCAACAATATCGCTTTCGCCTTGCAACGCTCGAACCAAAGAGACGCCGAAACGCGCGGCGGCTTGGCCCATAGACAAGGTCGCAGAGCCGGCTCCGGCTTTAGCTTCAACCACCTCCGTGCCAGCGTGCTGAATGCGCTCTGTCAGCTCAGCCGCTTCCTGTTCGGTAAAGCTGACTCCAGGGATCTGCGATAACAGCGGCAAAATGGTCACGCCGGAGTGACCCCCAATCACGGGCACTTCGATGTCCTGGGGGTTCTTGCCTTTAAGCTCCGCGACAAAAACATTGGACCGAATGATATCCAGCGTTGTCACACCGAAGAGTTTGTTTCGATTATATACCCCTGCCTTTTTTAACACTTCTGCGGCAATAGCCACGATGGTGTTTACCGGATTCGTGATAATCCCAAGACAGGCGTTTGGGCAAACTCGAGCGACTTGTTCAACCAGATTGCGGACAATGCCGGCATTGACGTTAAACAGGTCGGAACGATCCATGCCCGGCTTGCGAGCAACACCGGCGCAGACCAGAACGACGTCAGCCCCATCCAATGCGGGAGTCGCATCCTCACCGCAGAAACCTTTGATGTTTACCGCTGTGGGTATGTGGCTCAAATCTACAGCAACACCTGGCGTTACGGACGCAATATCATAAAGCGATAACTCTGAGCCTGAAGGAAGCTGGGTTTTGAGAAGAAGTGCCAGAGACTGACCGATACCGCCGGCGGCTCCAAGAACAGCAACTTTCATCTTAAACTCCTTATTTTATTATCATTAGTTAAATATGCCGTGGATTTGTTTCGTTACAAACGTCCGTGCTCATAATAAAAAGTAGAATCAGGCAACCAATCAGCGCATCAAGGGCGCAGCGTGGCTCATAATAAATTAAAACGCACACAGGTTATAAAAATGTAACTAAGGTAACTAAAGTAACAGGCGCTGCTTCCACTCATTACCCAGGTAGATACAGATTAATCACGGCAAACAAACAACAACCCTAAGCAATTGCATAACATTCCAGTTACCTTTGTGTGAGCAGGCGCACATTCTCCAGTTTTATTTTCGACTAGCAACTATTTCCTCAACAAAGCCCGCCACATCGATTGACTAGGCGCCCAGATTGCATAAAAATTCATTCCACAGCATAATATCGTTATGACTAACAATGATGGACTGCAGCCAAATGCGTCATTCAACAAAGCAAGAAGATTTGGTGAAAGCGTTCAATGCGCTATTAAAAGAAGAAAAATTCAGTTCTCAGAGCGAGATCGTGCAAGCCCTGCAGGACGAGGGATTTGAAAATATTAACCAGTCCAAAGTATCGAGAATGCTCACCAAATTCGGCGCAGTTCGTACGCGTAATGCCAAGATGGAAATGGTGTACTGCCTCCCCGCTGAACTTGGCGTACCGACCACATCAAGTCCGTTAAAAAATCTGGTACGGGATGTGGACCTCAATGAATCCGTCGTCGTCATCCATACAAGCCCGGGTGCCGCTCAGCTCATCGCCAGGTTATTGGATTCATTGGGAAAATCAGAAGGGATACTGGGGACGATCGCCGGAGATGACACCATATTCACCACACCGGCCAAAGGGTTCAGCGTGGAGCAGCTCCACGAGGCTATTCTTAACTTGTTCGAACAAGAGCTATAAGCCGTCTTACAAAGACGGCAATTCAGCCAGCGGCCAACGCGGCCGCACCGTTACGCCTAATGACGTCACGCCACCTTGCTGCAAACGGATAGCGCCCGCGTAGGCGATCATCGCACCATTATCCGTACAGAACTCAGGACGGGCATAAAACACTTCGCCACCGCGTTTAACCATGACCTCAGCCAGTCTTTCCCGCAACGTACGGTTAGCGCTGACCCCGCCGGCGATGACGAGCCGTCTGAATCCGGTGTCATCGAGCGCTCGTCGGCATTTGATCGCGAGCGTATCCACCACCGCATCTTCAAATGCGCGCGCGATGTCCGCCTTAGTCTGCTCGTCTTTACCCTGTTTGCGGATAGTATTTGCAGCAAAAGTTTTCAGCCCAGAAAAACTGAAATCCAGTCCAGGCCGGTCGGTCATCGGACGTGGAAAAGTGAAGCGCTCCGCCTGTCCGGACTGAGCCATTTTTGACAACAGCGGACCTCCGGGATAATCGAGCCCCAGCAGCTTGGCCGTTTTATCAAACGCTTCTCCAGCCGCATCGTCGATTGACTCACCCAGCAAACGATATTCGCCGATCCCCGTTACGCTGATTAACTGAGTGTGGCCACCCGAAACCAATAAGGCGACAAAAGGAAATGCGGGTGGATTATCTTCCAGCATGGGAGCGAGCAGGTGCCCTTCCATGTGATGTACCGGGATGGCCGGCACATTACACGCGAACGCCAAGGAGCGCCCGACCGTCGCGCCGACCAGCAGCGCGCCGACCAGACCAGGACCAGCAGTGTAGGCGATTCCGTCGATATCTTTACGCTGCAGCCCGGCTTCCTGCAGTGCCGCCTGAATCAAGGGTACGGTTTTACGGACATGATCGCGGGACGCCAGCTCAGGAACGACACCGCCATAATCCGCGTGCAGCTTTACCTGACTATATAGCTGGTTTGCCAGCAGTCCGGCTTTCGTGTCATAAATCGCGACTCCCGTCTCATCACAGGACGTTTCAATACCCAATACGCGCATTGCTGTTTTTCACTCTCGGTTACGGTTAACAAGCGGCTTGCTTCAAGCGGCGAATAGTCTACCATAAGCGCTCCCATTTGAGCGTGGACATAAGACCGCGAGGTTTGTTATTGCCGCAGTGCTTTACAACGGCCTCGTAGTTGCAGTAGAATTCCGCACCATTTTGAAAAGGCTGGCACCAGGTCAGCGACAAACCGAATTTATTGAGGTGAGAGGCACATGCCGGTAATTAAAGTACGTGAAAACGAGCCGTTCGACGTAGCTCTGCGTCGCTTCAAGCGTTCCTGCGAGAAAGCAGGTGTTTTGGCCGAAGTTCGTCGTCGTGAGTTCTATGAAAAACCGACAACTGAACGTAAACGCGCTAAAGCATCTGCAGTAAAACGCCACGCGAAGAAACTGGCTCGAGAAAACGCACGCCGCACTCGTCTGTATTAATTTTAGGAGGTGCCGCCTCCGATCGCGTGATTAATCCGCAGACTTAGCAGTTGCATACGAAGGCCGTGCATTTCCGAAAGGAATGCGCGGCTTGTTGTCGTTTATAAGCTATGAATCAGGGGCTTATGGCTGGACGAATCCCACGCGTATTTATTGGTGACCTGTTGGCTCGCACCGACATCGTCGACTTGATCGACGCACGCGTGAAGCTGAAGAAACAGGGCAAGAATTATCACGCGTGTTGTCCATTTCATCACGAGAAAACCCCTTCGTTCACCGTTAACGGCGACAAACAGTTCTACCATTGTTTTGGTTGCGGCGCCCATGGTAACGCCATCGATTTTTTGATGAATTTCGACAGGCTGGAATTTGTTGAGACCATTGAGGAACTGGCGACCATGCACGGCCTTGAAGTGCCTTACGAGGCGGGTTCGGGGCCCACTCAGATTGAACGTCATCAGCGACAAAGCCTGTACGAGCTGATGGATCAATTAAGCACGTATTACCAACATACTCTACATCAGCCAGCCGGCACCCCAGCCAAAACCTATCTGGCGAAACGTGGTCTCAGTGACGACATCATCAGGCATTTTGCGATTGGATGTGCGCCGCCCGGTTGGGATAACGCGTTAAAACGTTTTGGCCGCAGCAGCGAAGATAAAAGAACGCTGAACGATGCGGGCATGTTGGTGACTAACGATCAAGGGCGCACTTACGATCGTTTTCGCGAGCGCGTTATGTTTCCTATTCGGGACAAACGAGGGCGCGTGATCGCCTTTGGCGGTCGAGTATTGGGGGACGGTGTTCCCAAATATCTTAACTCGCCGGAAACGGAAATCTTTCATAAGGGTCGCCAGCTTTACGGCCTGTATGAAGCCCAGCAAAAACACCCCGAGCTAAGACAGCTATTGGTGGTTGAAGGGTATATGGACGTCGTCGCTCTGGCTCAGTTCGGCATTGACTATGCCGTAGCTTCGCTGGGAACGTCAACGACTGCTGATCACATTCAGTTGCTCTTCCGCGCCACCGACCGTGTTGTCTGCTGTTACGACGGTGATAGAGCCGGACGGGATGCGGCATGGCGCGCGCTGGAAACCGCCTTGCCTTATCTGGACGATGGACGCCAGCTGCTGTTCATGTTTTTACCTGATGGCGAAGACCCGGACACGCTGGTGAGGCAGGAAGGGAAAGCCGCTTTTGAGCAGCGTATCGAACAGGCAATGCCGCTATCTTCATTCCTGTTCGACACGCTGTTGCAGCAGGTCGACATGAGCACGCCGGATGGCCGCGCCAAGCTGAGTACGTTGGCACTGCCGCTAATTGGTCAGGTGCCGGGCGAAACGCTGCGGTTGTACTTACGCCAGCAGTTGGGCAAAAAACTGGGATTGCTGGATGATTCCCAGCTTGATCGTTTGATGCCCAAGACGACGGAGCATTCATCGTCTTATCAGCCTCCACGGCTAAAAGTCACAACTATGCGTATACTGATAGGACTTTTAGTACAAAATCCCCGGCTGGCGGCCGAGGTACCGGCGCTGGCGCTGGAAGGTAGCGACGAAAGTAAAATGGCGGGATTGGGCTTATTCCTCGATCTGGTTCAGACCTGCAATGAAAGTCCAGGCATGAGCATGGGACTGTTGTTGGAAAAATATCGCGACAGTCAATATCGCAAACAGCTTGAAACCATGGCCGCCTGGAACCATATGATCGTAGATGAGGAGATCGAGGAAAAATTCAGGATCAGCCTGGCTGAACTTTACGATCAACTGCTGCAGCTTCGTCTGGACACGCTGATAGCCCGAGACAGAACACACGGGCTTAGTGCGGAAGAACGAAAGGAACTCTGGTCATTGCAGCTGGCCCTTACAAGAAAAAACTGATTACCGAGGCTTAATTGCCGATGAATAGTAGGGTTGAACCCTACAGAGTGCCGTGACGGGGGCTGCGGCGATAGCAAAAACCCCTACTGTTATTGTCAGCGATTACGCTGACCGACACCAACCCAAATACTCTGAAGTGTGGATACCGTCTTATGGAGCAAAACCCGCAGTCACAGCTCAAGCTTCTTGTCACCCGTGGTAAAGAGCAAGGCTACCTGACCTATGCTGAGGTCAATGACCATCTGCCGGAAGATATCATCGACTCCGACCAGATCGAAGACATCATCCAGATGATTAATGACATGGGCATCCAGGTGATGGAAGAAGCACCGGATGCAGATGACCTTCTGCTGGCAGAAAATACCAATGACGCAGACGAAGATGCGGCAGAGGCAGCTGCGCAGGTGTTATCCAGCGTTGAATCCGAAATTGGCCGCACGACCGACCCTGTGCGCATGTACATGCGCGAAATGGGTACCGTTGAACTTTTGACGCGTGAAGGTGAGATTGATATTGCCAAACGCATTGAAGATGGAATTAACCAAGTTCAGTGCTCTGTGGCCGAGTATCCGGAAGCCATTACCTATCTGCTGGATCAGTACGACCGCGTTGAAGCAGGCGAAAGCCGCTTGTCCGATTTGATTACCGGTTTTGTCGATCCCAATGCGGAAGAAGACATCGCACCCACCGCGACTCACGTGGGTTCCGAGCTTCCTAGCAAAGAACTCGATGATAACGATGACGATGATGACGATGACGACAGCGATGACGACAACAGCATCGATCCAGAACTGGCTCGCCAGAAATTTGCCGAGCTGCGCGATCAGTATGAAGTGACCCGTCAGACCATTAAGGCTAACGGTCGCAGTCATGCCAAGGCCGCACTGGAAATTCTGAATCTGTCCGAGGTTTTCAAACAGTTCCGTCTGGTGCCTAAACAGTTTGATTTCTTGGTCAACAGCATGCGCACCATGATGGATCGCGTGCGTACGCAGGAACGTCTGATCATGAAGTACTGCATCGAGCAGTGCAAAATGCCGAAGAAAAACTTTGTGACGCTGTTTGGCGGCAACGAAACCAACGATAAGTGGTTTGAAGCCGCTCTGGCCTTGAATAAACCGTGGTCTGAAAAGCTGCGCGAAGTGCAGGACGACGTTCATCGCAGCATGTTGAAACTGCAGCAAATCGAAGAAGAAACCGGACTGACGATCGAACAAGTCAAAGACATCAACCGTCGTATGTCGATAGGTGAAGCGAAGGCACGCCGTGCCAAGAAAGAGATGGTTGAGGCGAACCTGCGTCTGGTGATCTCTATCGCCAAGAAATACACCAATCGTGGCCTGCAGTTCCTGGATCTAATTCAGGAAGGGAACATCGGTCTGATGAAAGCCGTAGACAAATTCGAATACCGTCGTGGTTACAAGTTCTCAACTTACGCCACATGGTGGATTCGTCAGGCCATCACCCGTTCCATTGCAGACCAGGCGCGTACCATCCGTATCCCGGTGCATATGATTGAAACCATCAACAAACTCAATCGTATATCGCGTCAGATGCTGCAGGAGATGGGTCGTGAACCGACTCCGGAAGAGTTGGCGGAACGTATGCTGATGCCGGAAGACAAGATCCGTAAGGTGTTGAAAATCGCTAAAGAGCCGATCTCGATGGAAACACCGATCGGTGATGACGAAGATTCGCATCTGGGCGACTTCATCGAAGATACCACGCTGGAGCTGCCGCTGGACTCAGCCACGTCTGAAAGCCTGCGCTCCGCAACGCACGACGTTCTGGCGGGCCTGACGGCGCGCGAAGCGAAAGTGCTGCGTATGCGCTTCGGTATCGACATGAACACCGACCACACGCTGGAAGAGGTCGGCAAACAGTTTGACGTTACGCGCGAACGTATCCGTCAGATTGAAGCCAAAGCACTACGTAAACTGCGTCACCCCAGCCGTTCTGAAGTGCTTCGCAGCTTCCTGGACGACTAATTCTGTCTGTTTAAGTATAGGATCGGCTTGCCGGTCCTATACTTACCCTTCCCTTACCCTTCCAACAGACATACAGGCAAAAAAAATGAAAACCCACTACCTCAACGCAGGCATCGCTCTTGCGGCATTGCTCTCCTTTTCTTCCTTCGCCGCCAACCACGCACTGAGCGGTTGTCAGGCAAAAGAGCACAACATCGAGCAGGAAATCTCTCAGGCCAAAGCGCATGGTAATCAAAACCGTATTGCCGGACTGGAGAAAGCGCTGAAAGAAGCCAAAGCGAACTGCACGGATAGCGCGCTGCTTCAAAAGCGTCAGCAAAACGTCGATGAAAAACAGCGTAAGGTTCAGGTGCTAGAACGGGAAGTTCAGGAGGCTAAACAGTCTGGGAAAGCGGAAAAAGTGAGTAAGAAAAGCGCCAAACTGGAAGAGGCGCGCCATGACCTGAAGCAGGCTCAGAAAGAGCTTAACCACTAATTCAGCATCCCCCGGTTGCTTGCATATCATCCTCCCTTCGGCACGACCGGGTTTCTTTATTTCCTCTCCACCACTAGGCATGCAACGCTTGATATAGCTCTCGGTAAGATGCCGTTAGCGAGTCCAGCGTCGCGCGATTCAAGCCGCTTGGATTCGGCAAAACCCACACCTGAGTCTCTCCCAGAGAAGTGTCTTGCCGGCCCCAGCCCACTTGACTTCGACCAAATGCCTGAGAATAAGCCTGCTTCCCTAACACAGCGAGCGCTCGCGGCTGATATCGCATGATCTTTTCACGTAATAGCTCCCCACCCTGCTTTAGCTCGTGACGAGCCAACTCCGAGGCTTCTACGGTCGGTCGCTCTACTAGCATAGTGATTCCACAGCCATAATTCGGCAGGAGTCCCTCCTCTTCCGGCGCTAATTGACGTTCGGTAAATCCTGCCTTGTGAATCACCCGCCAGAAACGATTGTTGGCATTCGCGAAAGGATAGCCGTGATGAGCCGTAGAAAGCCCCGGGTTGATACCACAAAAAACCACCTGCAGATGTGAAGCCAGAATATCCGTAATCATCTCACCCTCGTCATGTTATCTCTGATGTTTAAGACAAATTCCAGCAGTAATAACAACAGGCTAGCCCTGTTTAGAAAACCGCCACCTAACTGTATGTCTATAGACCTACCTATAAAGGGTAACGTATAATCAGCACCCGCTGGCCCCTTAGCTCAGTGGTTAGAGCAGGCGACTCATAATCGCTTGGTCGTTGGTTCAAACCCAACAGGGGCCACCAATTTTTAGCTTTAGAATCACATATTTAAGCCACTCTCGCGAGTGGCTTTTTTGTTGCTTAAATATAAATTGCCAGCAAAATGGCAGCAGAGATTTTCATAAGCCCAATAAAAAACCCGCCGTAGCGAGTTTATTTGTCAAAAATTCATATGCCCCTGGCCATCATTTGATGGATGCGGAGCGGCATGTTCAATCACTCCTGAAGCAACGATGTAGCGCACGATGGTTTCATGAGTCATAAAGGTCGCGCCACAATTAATAGCCGGCACTGGTGATACAGTCTGCTCGTCTCACGAGAGATAGAGCGGCTGCTCTTGGCATAAGCGGCGGTTTGGCAAAGCAGGCAATATCCCGCAGCGGTGTTTAATCATGACACTGGCAGGACATAGGTAGCCGTGTAATAATTGATCATCGGTCTATGGTGCAATGCCGCCGGTTATATCAGGACGGCTCAAGCCTTTCCGACACGACACCCTATTCCATTGATATCGTTAATTTTATAGTAAAAGGATTATTACTATGCCGGGAGCCGCCCGTCTAAACGATATCGGCAGTGGTCACGCGTGTTTTCCAGCGACCCCCGTCGTCGCAGGTAGTCAGGACGTTATCATCAATGGTCAGCCCGCCGCACGACAAGGTGACGGCGTTCAGCTCCACGGTTGCCCCTGCCCCAACGTGCCCCACGGTCTTCATCCGCGTCAAATAGCCGCTGGCTCTTCTACCGTCATCATTAACGGTAAGCAAGCCGCCCGTATCGGCGACGAGATCAACTGCGGCGGCAATATCGTGAGCGGAAGCAGTAACGTCATTATCGGGAATATCCCTTATCAATCTCCGGTAGCGGGCTGTGCTCAACAATCCGCCCAGCGGCGTGATCCGCTCCTCGCTTTATCGCCTATGTTGACCACCCCGCCGGTTTTTGCGAAATCCTGCCTGCGCGGTGAAGGCTGCACAGACGCGGGAACGGAGAAAGAGACGGTTGATAACTTTGGGCAGATGGCGTTATTTGCTCAGCCTGTCGTCGACGATTGCTGTGGGTATCGTCCCCCTCACGCAAACAAACCGGTGGTGCAGCACGCACAAGCTGCGAAGAAGAAAAAGCCCTCTCAGTTCACTGAACCGGCCGCGGCATCAACCCCCGTTCAACTCACTGGCTCGGAGCCCTGGTATAAAACGCTTTATTACCTGATGTCCTCAAAGGAAATAGCAGTAACGCCGACGCCATTGGCTAAATCAGCCATCGAACCAGTTGCCGCAGCAGTCCCCGTCGCTACGATGTCTGCCGGAAATACGGTGGCAACCCGAGCCGCCGTCACCACGATGACACAGGTTTGGGGGCAAGTGACATTGACTGAAGGCACACTGGCAGCATCAACTACGGTGCCTTTACTCGGTGTGCTGTTTTCCGCGTTGTACAGCCCAGCCGTTGGCGAAGGGAGCGACAAGGTGCCGGGACGTGATGAGCACTGGCTGGAAGACACACTACGGCAGAAAGGCTGGGCAGGAGAAACCGCTACGACCCGCGTGCGCTTTTTCTGGCGTCACGACATTCACGGCAATATGCAGGTCTACGGCGTACATACCGGCGAAGGCACGCCGTACGAAGGTGTGCGCGTCGCGAATATGGTGTGGAAACCCGAGCAAAGCCGCTATGAATTTACGCCCGCACCGGGCGTCGACGGCCCCAAAAT
>NZ_FNQS01000021.1:0-8017 GCF_900107885.1 Lonsdalea quercina
TTCTGGCGGGCGGCGACATGACGCTGCGTATTAACGGGCAGTTGCTCAATGATGCCAGCGTGATCACGGCCAACGGCAACCTGGGGATTGAAGGGAGCGGCAACGTGGATAACCGGGGATACTCGGTCAACGAACACCGCACCGAAGTGATTGCCGACCACTATGACAGAGACACGCGCCACTGGTATCCCACCACCAACTACGATGCCACCACGGCGCTGACCACCATTGATGGCATCATTTCCGGTCAAGGGAAGGTGGCGATCGCCGCGGCGAATATCACTAATACCACGGTGAATCAGGCGCAGATCAGCAGCGTGGAAGCGGCGCTGAAAGCGGCCGAGGCGGAGAGGGCGGAGTGGGAGCGTAATCCGCTGGCGTTTAGCGTTGAGGGTGTCGACGGTCAGCAGGCTAACGTGGCGCTAGCCCCGGGCGCCAAAGCCACGGCCGGAAGCCCATCGGCATTAGGCCGACCGCTGCTGCCAGCCGAAGTGGCGCTGACGGCTAAGCAATATGTCGGCAGCGTCGCGACCTCGATTCCGGACAATGGCTTGTTCCGCCAGAATCCGGCGACGGGCAGCCCTTATCTGGTGGTCACCGATGAACGGTTTACCAGCCGCACGAAGTTTGTCAGCAGCGATTATCTGCTGTCGCAGGTAGGGTATGACCCGTCGACGGTGCATAAGCGTCTGGGTGACGGATTCTACGAACAGCGATTGGTGCGGGATCAGGTGCTGAGTCTGACCGGACGTCAGTCCGTTCAGGGTGAAGATGCCATGGCGCAGTACCAGAATTTGATGAACAACGGCATCAAAGTGGCGCAGGACTTTCATCTGGTCACGGGCGTGGCGCTGACGCCGGAGCAGATCGCCTCACTTCAGCAGGATATCGTCTGGATGGTTGACGAGACGGTCGAGACGGCTTCAGGTCCGCAAACCGTTCTCGTGCCTAAGGTTTACCTCGCTCAGTCCACACTGCGCCTGACCGGTGATGGCGCGCTGATTGCCGGTGGCGAACTGGATCTCTCTGCGGAGAGCATCGCGAATGCGGGCAATCTGTTCGCCGACCAGGCGCTGAGCATCGATGCGGGGCAATTTTCGCATCTGAGCGGCGATATCAAGGGTGACAGCATTAACGTTCAGGCGGAAAGCCTGACTATGAGTACGAATCTTCAGGACGCCTTGCGTCAGGCCACCCTGAGCGCCAGCGACATTAGCCTCAGCGGCAACGACATCCATCTACAGGGCGCCAAGCTTGACGCGACGAATAACCTTAGCCTGAGCGCCCGCGATAATCTGGACATCAGCGCGGCGAAAAGCAGCTTCAAGTCTGATGGATTGCAGGTCATTTCCGGTGCGATGGGCAATCGAACCAGCGACGGCATGGAAGAAGCCGGCGAGCGCATGGCGACCCTTAGCGGGGAGTGGCAGCAGTCACTGGGAAGCGAACTGAAGGCCGGGGGCAATCTGGCGCTCAACGCTGGCCAAGATATTACGCTGCGCGGCAGTCAGGCCAGCGCGGGAGGGCTGCTAGGCGTGCAAGCGGGCGGCGATATCAATTTGCTGGCGGACAAATCCACCCACACCACGCACCTTGAGGCCAACAGCAGCACGTCGTCGGTGAGCAATAGTCGGGAGGAAGATCGTCTGCTGCTCAGCTCGATGAGCGGGGCCAAGGGTGTCACCTTGATCGCAGGCAATGATTTGCTCGCAGAGGGCGCTCAGGTCGACAGTACGGAAGGTCGGGTCGGCGTCAGCGCGAAAAACGTCACGATTAAAGAAGCGCATCAGCTAACGAATGCTTTTGACAGCGAAGACAAACAGGATGGGCGGACGAAAAGCCAGCGCATGATTGATAGGGCCAGCGATGCCGTGGTGGGCAGCACCTTTAGCGGCCAGGGCGGCGTGACCGCGATTGCGCGTGAAGGCGATCTTGCCGTTACCGGCAGTACGCTGCACAGCGAACTCGGCGAGATTGCGCTACAGGCCAAAAACGATGTGACGATGAATAGCGCCACCGAACAAGAGACTGAACATAGTG
The DNA here is from genome assembly GCF_900107885.1 of Lonsdalea quercina. NCBI lineage: Bacteria > Pseudomonadati > Pseudomonadota > Gammaproteobacteria > Enterobacterales > Pectobacteriaceae > Lonsdalea > Lonsdalea quercina. The sequence continues at coordinate 2,041 of NZ_FNQS01000021.1, forward strand.
AAGAGCGTTCTCAGAATAAAGGCTTTTTGAACAAAAGCACCGGTTTCACGGTACAGCATGACCGTGTGACGACGGAACGCGGCTCGCTGCTGAGTGGTAACAGTATCAGCGTGAATGCGGGAAATGATTTGGTGGTAAAAGGCTCTTCCGTTGTTGCTCAGGAGGATGTTCGTCTGAAAGCGGTCAACGATGTCACCATTGAGGCGGCGACGGAAACGTCTTCATCTCTCAGTATAAAGGAGTCAAAAAAGAGCGGGGTTTTAAGCAATAATCTCGGCATCACCATCGGTTCTCAATCATCTAAGGCATCACGTGAAGGGAATGAGGTAACGCAAAGCGAGGCGCGTAGCCTAATTGGAACGAGTGGCGGCAACGTGATAATCAACGCCGGTAATAAGGCTACGGTGAGCGCGTCGGACGTGACGGCAGCACGTAAAGAAGGTGATACGGAACGTAAAACTGGTCATATCGACATTACCGCCAGTGATATTGATATTATCCCCGGCAAGGACGTGGTGCAGGAGACGGCGAAACAGTCCAGTAATAGCAAAGGCGTAGGTATCTCTCTCTCCGATCCGCTTGTCGAGGCGGTGCGTAACATTAAGGCCATCAACAAGGAAAACGACAGTGGCGTAACTAAAGCGAAGCAGTTGTCAAGTGAATTGGCGGCGGCGGCCGACATTGGCGGTGGAGCCTCGTTGCCCATCAGTTACGGGCGCTCATCTTCAAAAAGTGAGTCACAGTACTACGCGGCGTTTTCGAGCGGCAGCAACCTGACGGCGGCGGGTAATATTCAGCTTAATGCCACCGGCGAAAAAGGTCAGGGTAATGTCCTGATTAGCGGTAGCCGCCTCGGGGCTGAAGAATCTATCATTATTGATGCTAAAAACAGTGTCGATATCACGACCTCAACGGACCAAGAGAACCTGAGCACCCGCACCGCTAGCAGCGCTTGGAGTGTGACTTCCGCAGCGCCAACGGTGGGTTCAGGCACCCGTACGATGAACGGCGGGCCGAACCATGGCAGTGGCGTACTACCGTTTGGTATGGAAAAATCCAGCAGCGAAGGCGAGCGGCAGACCATTGCCCAGAGCGGTAGCCAGATGGCTGGGAATGACATCTTTATTACCAGCAAAGACGGACATATCAATCTTGAGGGTAGCACCCTGGCGTCGATCAACAATCTCCTCTTGTCTGCTGAAAGCGGCGGTATCAACATCACCACCGGCACTAACACGATATCCGATAGACAGGACGGTAAAGAAAGTATGGTGGGCAGCCTTGGCGGTGATGGCTACAGCGGCAAGGTAGGCTACCGCAGCTCAAAACATTCGTCGCAGCTCGACAGCAATCAGCAGAGCACGCTGCACAGTCAGATAACAAGCCAACAGGGCAATATCGCCCTCCAGGCCAAGCAGGATGTATCAGTGGATGGTGCGGATATCCGGGCTGGTAAATCGCTGCTCCTGAGCGGTGACAATATCCATCTGGATGTCAGTGAAGACAGCCTGCATAACTCGAGTAAGTCCTCTTCTTCGCAGTATGGCGTCACGGCCTCGGCCTCTGGCTGGGCAGTTTCCGCCGCGAAGGCCCTGGAGAATGCGGCCCGTTCGAAAGAAGAGGGCCGTGACTCGCGTCTGACAGCTATCTATGCCGCTCAGGCTGCGCTGACTACCGCCACCGGCGTGGCTCAGGAGGCTTACAACGGTTCGTTGGTGAAAGTGACCGTTGGCGTTTCTGCTGGCAGCTCGAAAGAGCAGCAAGACTACCGTAGCCAAGAGGAGCAAGGAACTCATCTGGTGGCGGGCGAGACGGTGCGTCTCGATGCGGATAAGGATATCGCGGGTCGGGGCGTGAGCATCGCCGGTAAGAATGTGGCGCTGGATGCAGGACGTGATATCACGCTGAACTCGGCGCAAGATACGGAGAAAGAGCAGAGCCGGAGCAGCGGCAATCAGTTCTCTCTCGGCGTGGGTTTCTCGCTGATTGGTCAGCAAAATGGCTTCAGTGTGGAGATAGGCGCCAGCCGTTCGCGGAGCCAAATGGAGGGGCATTCGTTGGTTAACCATAACAGCGAAGTCCGGGCCACCGACACGTTGACGATGAACAGTGACCGCGATACCACTTTACAAGGCGCGGAGCTGTATGGGGAGCGGGTCGTCGCCGATGTTGGCCGGGACCTGACTATCAGCAGCCAGCAGGACAGTGCGGAGTACCATAGTCGCTCGAACTCTACCGGACTCAACCTGAGTATCTGTGTCCCTCCCATCTGCGCCGGGGCCTCTTCCGCGTCCTCGGCTCAGGGCAGCATGGACGTCAGCAGCGGCAGGATGAACAACGAATATCGGGCGGTGGTAGACCAAAGCGGGTTGTTCGCCGGTAAAGGCGGCTTTGATATTTTTGTCGGCGGGCATACCCAGCTGGAGGGAGCGGTCATCGCCTCGGATGCGGAGGCGGCGAAAAATCGGCTCAGTACGGACACGTTGGGCTGGAGCGATATCGAGAACTGGGCGGAGTCCAGCGGTAGCCAGTATGCCTTGAGCGTATCCGGCGGCGTGGGAAAGAGTACGGACTCGGGTGGCGTGGTCGCGACCACGGGCGAGTCGCAGACGGGGGGATATCAAGGTTCGTCGGGGGGTAAGCCGTCGATGTCGATGGCGAACTTCACACAAAGGGTCACCAGCACGACGCACAGCGCGGTCGCTGAGGGTGACGTGCTGGTCCGCGACAACGCCAACCAGCAGCAGGATGTGGCGACGTTGAGTCGTGACACGGAGCATGCGCACAGCGTGCTGGAGAATAATTTCGACAGAAATGCCATCCGGGACAAGCTGGAGATTCAGCAGCAGGCGACGTCGCTGGGTACGCAGGCGATGACGGCGTATGCAGAGAGCCAGCAGAATGCGGCGAAACAGCAGGCGCGTGATGAAATGGCGGCATCGGGCGAGCTTGAGGGACTGAGCGAAGCGGAGATTGAACAGCGCGTGCTGGCGTCGGAGACGTTCAAGGCGGCGGAAAGCGAGTACGGAGTAGGCAGTCCGTTCTGGACGGCAGGGACATCGGTGAGCGGTCTTCTGGCCGGCGTTCTGGGGGGCAATGTACAGAGCGGAGCGGCAGCGGGCGCCGCCCCGGTGCTGGCAAAGCTGATAAAGGATGCGAGCGGAGATGATAATGAGGGTGCGCGTATAGCGCTGCATACGCTGGCGTCAGCGGTCCTGGCGAAGGCGCAGGGAGGCAATGCGACAGCGGGTGCTGCGGGGGGCTTCATCGCAGCGGCGAGTGCAAAAACGTTTGCGCAGGCACTGTATGGAAAAGAAGCGGAGGAATTGGCGCCGGATGAGAAAATGGTTATCCTCAATCTGGTTTCAGCACTGGGTGCGGCAGGCGGAGGACTGGCCACCGGCGACACGAGCGGGATAGTGAGCGCGGGTAATGCGGCCAGGGTTGAGGTTGAGAATAATGCGCTGAGTGTTCAGCAAAACCAGGACCGGGCCAAAGAAATGACTCAGTGCCAGGGGGATGCTGCTTGTAAAAATGACGTTATTGATAAGTACAAGAAAATCAATGCAGAACAGCATGAAAGCGTTGTGAACTGCTCTGGTGCTAAGGATTGTGTCGATAAAGCGAATGAAGTTGGCCTGCTGCAGGCTGATTATGCCAAACGAACCAGTGAGTTGCTGGAGAAAGCACGTACTACAGGTGGTCTGAGGCCGGAAGAACAGGACGAATTATCTATTCTTCAGGTAACATCTATCCAGCTTGAGGCAGACAGAAATACGGCGATCCATAATGCACTGATGTCAGGGGATTCGGAGGAAGCGAAGCAGCTTGCGATCAACTCACTGGCCCAGGCGGCTGGAACCAGTGCTGCGGGAATAGCGGCAGGGATTGGGAAAAAAGGAATCAATGAGCAGACCACAGTTAAACCGACAGGAAATACTTCCTCATTTGATGCTAACGAAATTCGCTTTTCACAGAATACCGTTTCTTACAATAAGACAGATCGAGATACACGCGTGAAATACACTTACGATGATCTTGTTTCCAGCATGAAAAAAGATGGCTGGAAAGGTGAACCAGTTGATGTTATCAAGATGCCTGATGGAAAAATGACCAGTATGGATAATACAAGGATCAGTGCTGCCAGAGAAGCAGGCATAAAAGTTGAAGCTAACGTCAGGAGTTTTGACGATCCATTACCAAAAGATATGGTGGACTCGGGACGTTTTGGTTCTGCTAAAACATGGGGTGAAGCTATCACTGGAAGAATTAACAACCAGAGCAGTAGTTTTAGTAAAAATAATCCCAATGGATCATCCGATTCGCCAAGAATAACTGGTAAGGGTAAATAAATGACTAACAGAGCAGGCATGTATAAAAATTATTTATCTCCAGGTTTTTCTTTACCTGAAAGTTTTATTGATTATGTCTCAGGAGCTGAATTAGAAGATATCGAGTCGTGGTGGTTATTTTGTTGTGCTCAAAATTATGTTGATTTTTGGTGCGACAAGATTAGAAAGCTTTATCCGGAACGGAGTTTGATACCTTTTGCGAACTGGCGTTATACGGATGATATTGTCTGTTTCGACGGCGAAGATACGTCAGGCGATCCGAAAGTATATTATGTCCATGCTTTTGCTTCCGCAGGCTGGGAGGACAAAGGTTATACAGATAACTTCGAGGAATGGCTAAAAATGGCGCGTCTTGAGTCTGCCCGTCATAAAGCTGAACGAGCAGAAGACGAAGAGTAATTATTCCTGAATAAACCGGTAAGGAACGGTGTCAGTTAGCCAGACCCCGTTATCAGCCTGAAAGAATTTAAAGCCCTGTTCGTACATGTTCAGGGCTTTTATTTTTAGTACTACCGGTTTTCCATGACGTTGTCCTACTTGAATTGCAGTATCTTCATCAGGTGAAAGATGTACATACTGGCGTGACAGAGGGATCAGACCATGCTCCCTGATTGCAGATATAAAGCGGCTTGCTGTTCCATGATATAAAATATCTGGCGGCTTTTTCTCTGTATAAGCGATATTAACCTGCTGTGTTGAGTGCCCCTGAGCTGCCCGGATGCGTAACCCATCGTCTGAAATCGTAAAGCGTTTTTTATCACTGCTATCAACAATATCATGAAGAAGGTTATCATCAAGTGTATAGCCTTCTTTAACTGAACAAAGAATAAGATCGCTTATGATAGCCCATCCTTCATTATCCAGAGATAAACCGATGGCTTCTGGTTTATGGCGTAATACATAACTCAAAAACTTGCTTATATCTGTGTTTTTTTTACTCATGATAATAATCTCAAATAAATCCCGGTCACCGAGCCGGGGTATTTTTATCGGTCACTCAGCGGTCACTGGTCTGATAACCAGCTGTTCCCACCCAACCACCACTATCACTGGCGTATCGGTGGTGAACCCAGCCTCTTTTAGCCAGTCGTTTTTAAGGTGCAGGCTGGGGGGCGGCTGTGATATTTAGTCATTTTAGTGGCGCGTTGCTCATGGCGAATACTGGTATAACCCACCTTTAGCCGCCGCTGCGCTTTGGAAATCTTCACTTCTGAAATACAATCCTGCTCAGCCATAATAACTAATCCTAACTAGTTGTTGTGGTCAGCAGTCTTATCTTGTTGCACCACGCTAAGGCCGCGCTAAATCAGGCTTACCCCAGCACTCGCCGGGCCTGATGTTTTAAAATCAGTGCATCCAGAATCGATGTCACTGACTTCAGTTCTTCTTTGTCCATCTGCTTAAGCCCCTCGAACTGTGATCCTACCCACGTAATGTGGACACCGCCCTAAGCGAGGTTCTGGTTTTCAAATTGTTCCGGGCTAAGACCGCCGCAGGCAGTGTGACGACGCCAACGATTGTAATCACACATACGACTTAACGGTCAACACCGATAAGAACACCGTGGCTCCCGTCACACAGTCGCTGACGTTCCAAGATGAGGCTGCGGCGCAAAGCAATCCGTA
>NZ_FNQS01000024.1:0-2952 GCF_900107885.1 Lonsdalea quercina
TTAAGCGCAGGTTATGTGCTGACGCCGACGCTGTAGTGCGATGAAAGGAGGTACAAACAGGAACGCCACAAATCAGGCCGCATGTTTTATTCAGGGGGAAGGTCAGCGAGCAGCTCCCCCCTTTAGGGCCAGGCGCGCACGCCGTTTTCTGCCGGGAAATATATTTTTCGACGCATGACTGCGAAGCAGTCACCGCACTCTCCTCACGCTGTCGGCGTATCGCTTATCAGCCCCTCGGCATTCCTGACAGGAAATCATTTCCTTTATCGCCATTGGGATGGAGTGTGAACAAGCCCATGGGCAAGAAATACCGATCTTTTGTCTGCTTTGTTGCCTGCGTGAACGATGAAGGCGTCAATATTTTCAGTCGCTGTACGAGCCGCTCGATAACAAACTATTACGTAGGTCGATAAATGAGTTACCGTTATTTCCCGGTTCCCCGGTCACAAAGTTGAAATCCATTTCAATAAGATTTTGGAGCCTTGCCCTGTGCTCGTCGGAGTATTGTACTGATTCAATTGACGGCAGATTGTCATAGTGTTCCAGCACCATTTCAAAAAATTCGGTCTGTTTGTACCCGCCTTGATTCCATTCAGTCTCACTTTTCATAACGGCCGAACGACGCCAGGCGTACTCTTGTTCGTCTGATTCATACGATGCCGCACGGCGTTCATTCGTTGTAAATGTGCCGCTATCATCGTAAATAATTAATGCCAGTTGGTCGCGCGTTAATCCCTTAAACGGATTGGAGCCAGAGCCATTGACGAAAGCTGTTGCCTGCTTCGAGCGTTCCAGTAATGCTTGATCATCCGTATCAGGTACTTCGGCATCGTACTTTGCGCGATTATTTTGATAACTTGGCCCGGTGATTTGACTAAGTAACGTTTTCGCCTTTTGTGCCAGTCCCTCACGGCTAGAGCTGGCGTCTCGGGCTTCTGCTCTCACCGCGGCATCGGCCAACTGACGAGCGAGCGTGGAAACAGTGCTTTGTGGCTTTGATTCCGTCTCGCCGGAAATAACAGGTTGATTACTTGTAGATACGTCCGAGTTTTTTCCCGTTGCGTTTGTTTCGCTTGAACGGAGAGGTGTTGCGGACACAGATACGCCATTTACATTCATTGTGATACCTCATCGATATCAGACGCGCCTGAAATAAAATGGCACGCCTGAATATTATGCCAAAGGGCCAATTTATCTCATGGTCAGTTCAACGGTTGAATCATAAGTCGAGTTATTAACCGCTTTAACTGTCATGTTGCATCTTGCTGCATTGCCTTGCGTTACGTTTTTAGTCCATTTGGGAATTTTATTCCCCAATACGATATTCACAGTATATGCAATATCGAATCGACACTCTTTATTTCCAATTTTGTAGCGGAGATGCATGGAACTTACGTCATTAACCGGGCTAGATATAGTATAAGTATCGGCCATGCCCGGTTTGACGGTTTCTTTTGGCGCTGGTGATGCATAAGCCTTAGAAAAAATTTCTGCGCTAGTCGTTGGAGAAAAAACAGCGTCGCCAGAGCTGGATGAACCAAGGTGTTTAAACGTTACATTGAATTTAGGCCCGGCGATGGCCGCACCTGACACAAATAAAGAAACAGCTACGGTAGAAAATATTAGAGGGTTATTGAATTTCACGCGAATTACTCCATGTATATTTTTTAATAAGGTTACAGTCTTTTTACTTCCCATTGATAATAAGGCGGAGTAACGCCAGAGCGCTGTAACCTTAAACCATTTAAATCTCCGCCTCATTATTAGATGCCTTCTTATGACTATTTACCATTAAGAATGGTGTTCGACGATAGTTGTGTCTTTGTCGAGAAAACTTCCGTTCTTTGGTACCTTAGGTGCCGCCATCGCTAAAATTTCGCGTGATTTTCCCATTTAAGTCCGCGCATTGCACATAAGGACAGGAGTACGTATCCGTCAGCAGAGTTCGATTGTCATGGGTGAAGCATTTTCTACGAGCACGGTCGATAATATTGTTGAGACTCATGCCGTTAAGATCACCGTCAACCGGCGAAATTGTGCGGCTGCACAGGCAGAAACACATAAATTTATGGTTGGCTTTTGTCGCCACTTCACTCAATTTCCGTGCCTGATTAAAAAGAGAGTCAACGTTAGCAGAACTTTCCGCAGTGCTGAGTGGTATGTAGTTGTTTGTAATACCGACCATAGCTATCTATTCCTTTTAAGGCTATACCGGAAGTGATTGTCTGTACCTGACAAATAACAGAGGTGTTCCACCGCTTCATCCAAGAAGCTGACAGGGTTAATACTGAGGGTGGCTAACGGCAATAAAACAAAAAACTTTACAGTTTGCTTGCTGGTTTTTTCGATTTGAGCGCGTTTTCATGAACTTTCCTTCATCCCCAACGTTCTTTTTTCGTCTACTGGGGAAAATGACGTACCATAGCCATGCTATTGTGTCAGTATCGCTGCGTAGCTCACCATTCACTTTTTGATGTTGACGAGAATAACATCAAGTTCGGATTGATAAACTCCCACCAAATTTTCCGACGTCACCATCAACATCATCGGGTCTATCGGTGAAGGCTTAAACCCCGCCTGCAGATAAAATTCCAGCACTTCATCAGACAGCGCATAAACCAATATCCCGCTAACGCCGATAGTACCCGCCACCTGAACCACCCGTAGCTTGGCATCCCTTACCAACGTTCGGCCAACACCTTGACCATGTAATGATTTATCTATCGCCAGACGGCTCAGAACCACAAATGATATCGGGTCAGGCATATTGCGGCGAAAGCGTCCGGGAGCGGCATTCGTTGCTATGTAGTCCCCCCTTCCACCAACTCCTTCCATAATCCCCGGATTTCAACGTCTTCGAACTCCTTTTCGCTGATGAAAGGGTAATTAGTCATGCCCAGCTCTTCACCCTGATACACAACCAGCAGCAGGACCTGCTTAACGCTGAAGAGG
>NZ_FNQS01000022.1:0-5825 GCF_900107885.1 Lonsdalea quercina
GTACCGCTACGACGGCGCGGGCAACGTGACGGGCGTGCGCACCAACCGCGACAGCGAAGGGTATCGGCTGGACAAGACCGGGCGGGTGCTGTCGGCCCTGACCGGTGGCGCGGGCAGGACGCCGACCGCCGAGACCGACTACCACTACACCCGCACCGGCCTGCCGCAGGAGAAAGGACGGCTGACCGAGTGGGAAGCCGGAAGGCTGGTCCAGCGCGACGACACCTATTACACCTATGACCGGGCAGGGCGTCTGGTGCGCCGACAGGCGGTGAAACCGGGATTCCGGGCGCAGGTGTGGCACTACCGCTGGGACAGTCGCAACCAGCTGCGGGCGGTGGACACGCCGAGCGGAGAGACCTGGTACTACCGCTACGACCCATTCGGCCGTCGGGTCAGCAAACGCTGCGCCGAGCGCGGCGAAGAGGTGCGCTACCTATGGGACGGTGACCAGATAGCAGAAGTGCGCCATTATCATCAGGGGCAACAGACATCGCGGAGACACTGGGTCTACAACGGCTGGGAACTGGTGGTGCAGCAGCGGCACACTGCGGCGGGCGGCTGGGACACGGATTTTGTGAGCAGCGCGCCAAATGGCGCACCGCAGGCGCTGTACGATAGCGAAGGCGAACTGCGCTGGCAGGCCCCGAAAGCCACGCTGTGGGGCCAGCGCACCGTTGCGGAAACGGAGAGCGCCGACCCGGGACTGGCGTTCGCCGGGCAGCTCCGTGACAGCGAAAGCGGCCTGTGCTATAACCGATTTCGGTACTACGACCCGGCTGGCGGCGGGTATATCTCACCGGACCCGATAGGGGTGTTGGGGGGGGAAAGCAATTATGCTTACGTCCAGAATCCGATCTGTTGGATCGATCCTTTTGGGTTGGCTGAATGTAACATACGATACGGTGATTTGGATCACCTAGGACGCCCAACAGGTGTTAGAGCTCGACTAGACTCTAGTTACATAAATACAGGCACGCATGCTAATCCTTCGATTCAACCTCCTGGATTTATTACAGGAGCTGGTTCTAATCGCGCTCGTGGACATTTGTTAGGGCGGCAGTTAGGCGGTTCCGGCGATGATGTTCGTAACTTGGTTACTATTCAACATCGGCCAGTGAATACTCCGGATATGAGCAGTATCGAAGGACGTATAAGGAAAGCGTTAGAACGAGGAGAAATAGTTGATGTGTCGGTCACACCCATATATAAAGGTCCTTCTAGGATACCGGCAGGTATAACAATGAATGCTCAAGGCAGTGGCGGCTTCTTTGAAAGTGTCACTCTTCTTAATCCTCCTGGAATGTAAACCATGGCCATACCTAAATTAAATAGCATTTTAGTTCCACCTGATTTCCCCAATGAGTCTGGGAGCGGTAATGCTTGGCCTTATATAGGTGAAAGCACTACGTTTCCTAATGATTATATTGAGTTTATCAGTAACTATGGTTCGGGGAGAATCGCTAATTTCATTGCAATATTCAATCCATTTACTCAAAATAATGATCTTAATTTTTTTGAGCAAAAGAAATTAATCATTGATGACTTTAATTATCTTAATAATGAAGATCCAGACTATTTTAAGTATAATCTTTACCCAGAAAAGAATGGGCTTTTACCAATAGGTGTAACAGATAATGGTGATTATATATTTTGGGTCGTTTCCGATCTAAATAATAGCGATGTATGGGGAACTGCAATAGTTGCATCTAGATCACCAGATATAGAATATTTCGATGAAAATATAACTTCGTTATTATCCGGTGTTTTATCGAGAAAGATAAAAGCAGACTCATTTCCTAATGATTTTCCTCCTGATAATATCATTTTTGAGAAATTCTAGAGAATAAAGCCGGAAACGATCGTAAAGATCCTTCCGGCTTTTTATTATCCGCCGCCTACAGATTAATCTCCGTCTCAATCACCAGCCTCCCCCGCTCAACCGTCACGGTTATCGGCATCCCGGTCATAAAGCCCGATTCTTCCAGCCAGCGGCCCTTGAGGTTAATAGCGGACGGTGGGTTAGGCCTGCCATTATGCGGGGCGTATCCCACCGTGTAGTAATGTACTGTTTTGGTTGCTTTATTCATTGTGACGTCGTCGGTCAGCCACGTGCAGCTGGAATACGACCTGCGCGACCGGGTGGTGCGCGAGTGGCAAAACGGCACGGAAGTGCGCAGAGTCTACGACGAACACAGCGTCACCCGCACCCTGCTGTGGTCGGAAGAGGAAAAGGAAGAAGGGCTGAGCAGCACCTTCCGCTACAGCCGCACCGGTGAACTGAAGCAGGTGGTGCTGCCGGACGGCGCGGAGCTGACGATAAACCACGATGCCGCCGGGCGCGAGAGCGAACGCCGGGGCGGGCGCTTCCTGTAGACGCGCGAGTACGACTCGATGGGGTGGCTGACGCGCGAGATGAGCGGTCAGGCGCATGACGGACGCCTACAGGCGCAGCAGACGAGGGAGTACCGCTACGACGGCGCGGGCAACGTGACGGGCGTGCGCACCAACCGCGACAGCGAAGGGTATCGGCTGGACAAGACCGGGCGGGTGCTGTCGGGCCTGACCGGTGGCGCGGGCAGGACGCCGGCCGCCGAGACCGACTACCACTACACCCGCACCGGCCTGCCGCAGGAGAAAGGACGGCTGACCGAGTGGGAGGCCGGAAGGCTGGTCCAGCGCGACGATACTTATTACACCTATGACCGGGCGGGGCGTCTGGTGCGCCGACAGGCGGTGAAACCGGGATTCCGGGCGCAGGTGTGACACTACCGCTGGGACAGCCGCAACCAGCTACGGGCGGTGGACACCCCAAGCGGAGAGACCTGGTACTACCGCTACGATCCGTTCGGCCGTCGGGTCAGCAAACGCTGCGCCGAGCGCGGTAAAGAAGTGCGCTACCTGTGGGACGGCGACCAGATAGCGGAAGTGCGGCACTATCGTCAGGGACAACAGACGTCGCGGCGACACTGGGTCTACAACGGCTGGGCGCTGGTGGTGCAGCAGCGGCACACCACCGCGGGTGGTTGGGAAACGGATTTTGTGAGCAGCGCGCAAAACGGTGAGCCGCAGGCGCTGTACGATAGCGAAGGCGAACTGCGCTGACAGGCGCCGAAAGCCACGCTGTGGGGCCAGCGCACCGTTGCGGAAACGGAGAGCGCAGACCCGGGACTGGCGTTCGCCGGGCAGCTCCGTGACAGCGAAAGCGGCCTGTGCTATAACCGATTTCGCTACTACGACCCGGCTGGCGGCGGGTATATCTCGCCGGACCCGATAGGGGTGTTGGGGGGAGAAAATAACTACGGTTACGTCCAGAATCCCAACACGTGGGTTGATCCGCTGGGGCTGAGCAAATGTGGGACTTTCACTAAGAATCCTGACGATATTCATTTCATGCAGAGTTCAATTAAAAACCAAACCGGAGAATATACCGTTCTTGATAACGCTGCTGCATTAAGAAATGGAACTCTTAAACCTACTGATTTACTAGCAATAAAAATATGGCAAGATTTAAATGGTAAACTATGGACGTTAGACCATAGACGACTTGCTGCGTTCAAATTATCCGGTCTGAAAGAAATTCCTGTTCAGTGGGCTACACAGAAGGAAATTGCTGGTCAAATGTGGAAGATGACAACGAAAACAGATGGAAAAAGTATCATCCTTAAGATGGGTGATGGAATAAAGCGAATCATAGGTGGATGAAATGCTAGATGAATTTTTCCCAGTTAGCAGCAAAGATGATCTTGTTAAACTAATATCTGCGTTGGCTAGAGATTTTAAAGAAAATCCCGGTGAATGGGAAAATAAAGATTTATCATCTTATTTGGAAGCAGTGGCTTCGTGGATAGAGGACATGGATGGATATTATGAAAATACAAATCAGCCACTACCGAAAGATACAAACTGGAAAGTTTTTGCAGATATTTTAATGGCTGCGAAAATTTATGAATAAATCATGCCGGAAGTGATCCTAACGATCCTTCCGGCTTTATTTTATCTGCTGCTCAGTGGCGGTAATTTACCGCCCGTTCTCCATCCCTGCCAGATTAAGCCCACCCGGAAAACGCTTCAGTCAGTGCGTGACGGCATTCTCATCAAACGGCGCGATGCTCAGCGCGTGCAGGTCTTGCCACAGTGCGCGGATATCCTGCACGGTAATCACAATGCAGCCCGGCATGATACGCAGCTTCAGCGGTTGCCCGGTGGTAAATCCGGCATCCTTCAGCCACTGCCCGGTAAGTGTCAAGATAGTTGGCACCCCCGGTTGATTTAGGCTGCCTGCTTTTCCCGCCCTGGATTCAGCATAACCTCACCTGACGGCTGCCAGTTCCGTGTCCTGCCTGACCAACGTTCAGGCCGTTGCGCTTTTGCCATCTGGTACACCTTATCCCGCTTCTTCAGCACCCTGCCATCTTCGCCCCGGTGCCGTTGGCCTGGCGTTACGTACCTGATGCCGCTATGTCGATGCGTTTCGTTATACCACCGGGTAAAACTCTCTACCCATTCGCGCGTATCCTCTAACTTGTCGAACCCCGATGACGGCCACTGCGGCACATATTTCAGCGTCCTGAACAACGACTCCACATACGCGTTGTCGTTACTGACCCCTGGCCGGCTGTGAGACGGCGTTATTGCCAACTCATGCAGCTTCATCTGCAACGTCTGCGACTTCATCGCCGCCCCATTGTCCGCATGCAGTACCGGCGGGTATTGCCAGCATCCTTCCCGACGTACCGTGCGCTCTATCAGGGCGGCTGCCTGCTCGCCACTTTCTGTTTCATTCACTTCATATCCCACGATTTTTCGGCTGTAGAGGTCTTCCACCAGATACAGGTAAAACCAGCGACCCTTCACGGTTGACGGCATCCATGTGATGTCCCACGTCCACACCTGATTCGGGCCGCTGGCCTGCCAGGTCGTGGCCGGCGTGATTTTCTGTGCCGCACGTTGCCGTCCACGCCGATGTCCTTCCTCCATGACGACGTAGCACCCGGTAAAAGGTTGACTCACTCGCCAGATAAATCCCCTTATCGGCCAACGCCGGTACGATTTGTGACGGTGGCACACTGCCAGTATCTGTTGCTCTTCTTGCGCGCTTAACCGGTTCGACGGGGAGGGCCTGACCGCTCTGGCACGCTTGTCCTCCATCGAACTTTGCCAGCGTCGCCACGTCCGTTCACTTAACCCGGCTTCCGTGAGCGACACCGCTAACCGGGCGCCTGACGCCATCGCGTTGCGCACATATCCCATCAGCGTCTGCCGTTCCGCACCTGATGTCAGTCGTCCTCGTCGGTTATTCCGTAGTAGTCCCGCAACTGCTTTCGCAGCACCAGTATCGCTGCCGCCTCCGCCAGGGCTTTTTCCTTACGAACCAGTTCGCGTTTGAGTTGACTGACTTCTTTCTGGCTTTGTCTGAGCGCGGCTTTATCATTAGGCGAAGAGACCTGCAAAAAGCCTTGTTTCCACTGACTAATCTGCTCAGGATAAATCCCTTTCTTACGGCAGTATTGCGCCAGTTCCGCTTCACTGAGTGTGGCGGTTTCGATAATCACAGCCAGCCGGGCATCGGCTGACCATTGGTCTGTGGTTTTGTCTGCACCCGGCACCGGTATTCCCTCTGCTTTCGCCTTGTTACGCCAGTTATAGAGCGTAGCTTCTGATATCCCTTCCATCTGTGCAACTGCGGTGACGGTCATGTTGTAGGGCGGCAGTAGTTTAGCCAGTGCGGCCGATTTACGTTCTGGTGAAATGTGCTTCACGATATGGTTCCATCTTGTCATTAATGTTTTCGATGGGGGTGCCATCTATCCTGACAGAGGGGG